>JBNMQW010000001.1:0-533372 GCA_050205485.1 Mycolicibacterium vaccae
CATAGCGGCAGGGAAACGCCCGGTCCCATCCCGAACCCGGAAGCTAAGCCTGCCAGCGCCGATGATACTGCCCACACGGGTGGAAAAGTAGGACACCGCCGAACACAAATTGAAGTCCTGTGCCCCCCAACTCTGTTGGGGGGCACAGGCATTTGTGTATCCGGACGATCAGCCGAAGAGCGTCGGCGTCGCCGTGGCCGCGTGTGTCTTCTCCAGGCCCAGCAGCAGTTTCTTCCGGTCGATACCGCCGCCGTAGCCGGTCATCTTCCCGTTGGCGCCGATCACCCGATGGCACGGCACGATGATGCCGATCGGGTTGTGTCCATTGGCCAAGCCCACCGCCCGGGACGCGCCCGGGGCACCGATCTGTCTCGCGATCGCGCCGTACGAGCGCGTTTCGCCGTACGGAATCGTCGTCAACGCCTCCCACACGCGTCGCTGGAACGGTGTGCCCACCATGTCCAGGTCCAACTCGAACTGCTGGAGCTCGCCGGCGAAATACAGCTCGAGTTGGTGGACCGCATCGTCGAACGCGCTCTGGTCAGGCACCCAGCCGACCCGATCGGGCTCGTAGGTCTGGTCCACCATCCGCAGATGCGACAACCGGTTGCCGACACCCGCGAGCGTCAGCAGCCCGACCGGGCTGTCCATCGTCCGATAATGCACGCTTTCCATCATGCCCCTCCTTCGGTGGCCATTGATTGACGGCGTGGTTCAACGCCGTCCAAAGGTGTTGCGTCGCATAGGAACGCCAAGGTCGCCAGCGGGTGCTGTGCTCGGCCAGCGCCCGCGGCGCTGAGGGCAGACCGAATTGGCCCGCTGCTGAAACGACCCCCAGATCCGCGGCCGGGAAGGCGTCCGGATCGCCCAGCCCCCGCATCGCGATCATCTCCGCTGTCCACGGCCCGATACCTGGAAGCGCGAGCAGGTCAGAACGCGCCCGCTGCCAATCGCAACCACTGTCCAGCACCAGATCGCCGGCCGTCAGAGCCCGGAGTAACGCGGTCACCGTACGTCGCCGGGTACCCGGCATCGCGAGGTGCCGGTCGTCAATGTCGGCGAGTTGCTCCACCGACGGGAACACGTGGGTCAGGTCCCCATCGGGATCGGTGAGCGGCGACCCGTACGCCGCGGCCAGCCGTCCTGCGTGAGTGCGGGCGGCTGCCGTCGACACCTGCTGTCCCAGGACGACACGCAGCGCCAGTTCGTGTTCGTCGACCGTTCGCGGTATCCGTTGTCCGGGTGCGCGGGCCACCAGTGCGGTCAGCGTGGAATCCTCGCTGAGGGTCTCCACAACTGTGGCAGGATCGGCGTCGAGGTCGAGCAGCCGGCGGCACCGCGCGATCGCCGCCGAGAGATCCCGGAAGTCGTCGATGACGAGCCTGCACCTGACATGGTCGGGTTGCGGTGTGAGGCTGACGATTCCCGCGCCGTGCGGGAGTCGCAGTGTGCGCCGGTATGCGCCGCCTCGCACTTCCTCCACACCGGGTACCGCGCTGGCGGCCAGGTGCCCGAACAGTCCCCGCGGGGCGAACGGTGTCCGCGTCGCCAGCCGTAACGTCATCACGCCGGTGGCGTTGTGGTCCTCAGGGCCGAAACGCGTCCGCGCGCGGGTGCGCAAAGCGGTCGGCGTCACGTCGCTCACCGCACGGACGGTGTCGTTGAACTGCCGGATGCTGGCGAATCCTGCGGCGAAGGCCACGTCGCTGAAGGGCATCTCCGTCGTCTCGATGAGTACCCGGGCGATCTGCGCCCGCTGCGCACGGGCCAACGCCAACGGGGCCGCGCCCAACTCGGCCTGCATGAGACGTTCCAACTGCCGCGTGGTGTAGCCGACCCGCGCGGCCAGACCGGTCACGCCCTCGCGGTCGACGGTGCCGTCGCCGATCAGCCGCATCGCGCGGGCCACCGCGTCGCTGCGTACATTCCATTCCGGCGACCCCGGTGACGAGTCGGGCCGGCACCGCTTGCAGGCGCGGAAGCCGGCGCGGTGCGCGGCCGCCGCGGCCGGGTAGAAGCGCACATTGCGAGGCAACGGCGTCCGGGCCGGGCAGCTGGGTCGGCAATAGATCTTCGTGGTGAGCACCGCGGTGACGAACCAGCCGTCGAACCGCGCGTCCTTGGCCTGGACGGCGCGGTAACAGCGGTCGAAGTCGGTGTGCATCATCCGACAATCGCACGCTGTGCGCCCGGTTACTAGCGGGAAAACGACATTGCCGTGCCGTGCGGGCGCTTACTGCGGAGTGCGCACTGCAGAGACCACGAGTTGGAGGTACGGCCGATAGAGGTCTTCACCGTCGAGATGGCTGTCGAGGGTGATCCCGTCGTTGGCCGCCAGCACGACGCGCGCCAACGTCTCCGCCTCGACGGTCAGCGTGCCGCCGATACGGGCGACGTTCTTGCTGATGAATTCACCGAGCGCGCGGATGGTTTCGCGGCGCTGAGCAGCCACCCGCTCGCGGGCGTCCGGGTTGCGCAGGAGGAACAACGTCAGCTCGTAGCCCAGGGCCGCGCGGTCGGTACCGGCGCTGAGCTCGCGCCAGCGCTCGGCCAGTTCGTCGATGTCGACATCACTGAGACGGTGGAACGACATCATCACCTCGGCGAACCCGTCGAGGAAACGTTGACGCTGGCGATCGACGACGGCCAGGAACAACTTCTCCTTCGCACCGAACTGCGAATAGATCGCGCCGCGGGTGAAGCCGGCGGACTCGGCGATCTCCTCGAGTGCAGCGCCGGTCAAGCCCTTGCGGGCAAAGACCTCCTCGGCGGCGTCGAGCAAGACCTGCCGGGTGTGCTCAATCCGGCGTTCCTTCGTCCAGCGTTCGGCCACGAGGCCTATCCTCCCACCACATCGTGCGATGGTGAGGCTGCCCGCCCGCGCGTCAGGACCGGAGGCCACGCGGCGGTGCCGGTAGGCCGGCGATGACGTCGATGCGGTAGCTCA
This sequence comes from Mycolicibacterium vaccae, assembly GCA_050205485.1. Classification (GTDB taxonomy): domain Bacteria; phylum Actinomycetota; class Actinomycetes; order Mycobacteriales; family Mycobacteriaceae; genus Mycobacterium; species Mycobacterium vaccae_A. The sequence goes on from JBNMQW010000001.1 coordinate 2,948, forward strand.
TGTCGGCTCTTTGCATCCACCGGGCGACGCCAGTCGCGATACATGCTTGTATGTCGCATACGCGCGTGTATATCGTGAGGGCCGTCACATGTTGTGATGCCTGACCGAGGAGGACTGCCGTGATGCCAGCAACGCGCCCGGGGGAGTGGGTCGACTCGGACTCGGGGCTCGGGATGGGCCTCGACGACGTCGCGCCCGGGACCTTCAACATGAGAATCCCGACCGACCGCTACACCTGCTCGGAGTACGCGGCGCGGGAACGCAGCGCCATCTGGATGCGCACGTGGCAGATCGCCGGTCGCGAAGAGGACCTCCCCAAGCCCGGCGACTGGAAGAAGTACCAGATCCTCGACCAGTCGTTCCTCATCGTGCGCGGGAAGGACGAGCAGCTGCGCGGCTTCGTCAACGCGTGCCGTCACCGCGGAAACGCCCTGTGTACCACGGAAACCGGCAATGCCAAGCGTGGCTTCCTCTGTCAGTACCACCTGTGGTCCTACGACCTCGACGGACGACTGAAGGGCCTCCTGCGCGAGAACCTTGCCGGCCCCATCGACAAAGACGAGAACTCGCTGTTGCCGGTGTCGGTCGACACCTTCGCCGGATTCATCTTCCTCAACCCCGACCCGGACGCCGTGCCGCTGCGCGAGTACCTCGGTGACGAGGTCGTCAGCCTGCTCGAGCCCTACAACATCGATCAGTTCACGCCCGTCATGGACGTCACCGAAGAGCTCGACTGCAACTGGAAGGTCGTCATGGACGCCTTCGAAGAGGGATACCACATCAACGGCATCCATCCCCAGCTACTGCAGGTGCTGCACATCAACCCGAAGACCGCCCGGTATCGGTTCTTCGAAAACCACAGCGTCGCAATGGCTCCGTTCGAGGTGGTGGGCGCGAGCGTGCAGGACCAGGTTGCGGGGATGCTGGCACTGCCGGAGACGTTCCCCGGCACCGTGGCGGTGATCCCGCGGTTCCAGGAACTGATCGCGCCCTACCAGGACGCCGACGGCAACGTCGACTTCCCGGACGGCGTCACCGCTCGCGCATTGCTGCAGCAGGCCACCCGTGAGGTGCTCACCGGCATGGGACTCGACGTCAGCGGCCTGACCGACAGCCAGATGGTCGACAACCAGGGGTGGGTGCTTTTCCCGAACTACTTCATGACCGTGCGCGCCGGAGAATGCCACGTCATCATGTCGGTGCCGCATCCCGACGGGGACCCGAACCGCTGCATCTGGCACGTCGCCAGCTACATGTTCCTGCCCGAGGAGTTCCGCGACGCCGTGCGGGCCGAACCGATCGTCGTCGACACCCCCGGCAGTCACAAGTACTTCGAAGCGCTCCAACAGGATTACGAGCAGATGCCTCGCCAGCAGAAGGGCCTGCGTAACGACCGGCTCGACCATATGTCGCTGGTCAAGGAGGAAGTGGTGATCGCTCACTTCCATTCGGTCGTGGACCGTTACATGGCCGACGTCGTAAACCGTTGACGCAGAACCCGGCTCGAGGAAAAGGACATCCAATTGAACAGCGAGAGCGGCATGGCCACGATCGACGACGTCATCGGTGACACCGCCGGACAGTGCCGGGCGGTGCTGGAATACAGCCAGACGATGGGGCGTCTGGTCAAGAGCGCCAAGGAACCCGGGTTCTCCACCGAGAGCTGGGGGCCGTTGGCCGAACTGGTGGCGTTGGACGACTTCGTCCGGATCGGTCCGTTCAAGGAGGTGATGAACTGGACCGAGTACGTCGAGTTCCTGACCGGCTGGGCGACGTCCTCGGAGTGGGACTGCTCGTTCAAGCGGGTCAGCGAGGCCGGCGACATCGTCTTCCTCGAGCTCGAGGAACGCAGCCGCATCGGTGACTTCAGCAGCGTGGTCAACACCGCCTCGGTGTTCGAGTTCAACGCGCAGGGCAAGATCACCCACGTCGCGGTGTACCTGCAGATGCAGCTGCCGGATTCGGCGCCGATGCCCAGCTTCGGCGACGCCGCGGAGGCGTAGTCGCGCTCAGGCGCCGCGGTGTACCGGCGCCAGAGCCTCGGCGATCTGCTGGACCAGCAACTCGACTTCGGTGAGGCGGGTCTGCACCCGCTCGGGTGCCCAGGCCAACGCGATGTCCGCCGGCCCCCAGGTGCTTTCGTCGATGGGGATCAGCTTGAATTCCGGCGGCGAGAAGATCTTGCCGATGAACGAGTCGGGCGCGTAGCTCACCACCGCCACCAGATGGCGGTTGAACACCTGGGTGGCCATCTCCACTTCGCCGCCGCGCTGATTCGTGGTGCGGACGATGCGGTGCACTCCGCGCTTGTTGAGCCCACGGGTCAGCCCGGCGAGCACCACTGGGTTCGGCCGGGCGACGTCGATGGCGACCTCGCGGTCGCGCAGTTCCTCGATGGCCACCATGTCCCGGTCGGCCAACGGGTCGTCGAACCGCACCGCGATCGCACCCTGATAGCTGGCCACCACCCGGTGGCGCAACCGTTTGTCGGAGGCGGGCAGGTGGATCAAGCCGAGCTCGGCCTGACCGGCGATCAGTTTCGCCGTCACCTCGGCCGCCGAACCCGGCACGCTGAACTCAGTGGGCGTCGGCAGCCCGGCGAGCACGGTCTCCACCTGGGCGAGCAGATCCGACGGTGCGTAGGCCGTCGCACTCAGCCGGATCGGCGCCAGACCATGCACGCCCCGCGTCGCCGTCGCCTTGAAGTCCTCCACCTGGCGCAGGATCTCGCGGGCCGGCCCGATCAGGCGCTCCCCGAGCAGGCTCAGGCGCACCTCGTGGTAGCCCCGCTCGAACAGCGGCCCGCCGAGCTCCTTCTCGAGCAGCTTGATCTGCTTGCTCAGCGGCGGCGGCGTGATCATCAGCTTGTCCGCGGCACGCTTGAAGTGCAGTTCGTCGGCCACCGCGACGAAATACCGGAGCCTGGTGAAGTCGATGTCCATTCCTGCCGCACTCGGATGTGGTGGCCATTCGGAGCCCTTGCCACCACCGCATGCTACGAGATGGGTACCTCGACCCCGTCAGGCCTGCGCCGGGGCCTCCACCTGCGGTGTCTCCAGCACGCCCCGCTCGTGCAGCGCGGCGATCTCGGCCTCGTCGAGCCCGAGGAGCTCGGCGGCGACCTCGGCGGTCTGCTCCCCGAGCAGCGGCGCTTGACCCAGCGGCGGATCCGCGACGTGGTCGCAGTGGATCTGGACGTTCTCCATCATGAACGGCTCCGACCCGTACGGGTGCAGCTCCTCCCGGAAAGCGCGCCGCTGCTCGTAGTAGCCCCAGGTCGGGACCTCGTGGGCGGCCAGCGCGGCCCCCGCGGGCACCCCGGCGGCCTGCAGCGCCTCCATCGCGTCGGTGGCCGACCGCTGCGCCGTCCACTCGCGCAGTGCGTCCTCGAGTGCGTCGTCACCCGGCGCGGCGCCCAGCACCTCGCGCAGCGCGCGGCGGTCGTCGTCGTCGCGGACGGTGACCGCGACCCAGCTGTCCTCTCCGGCCGCCGGGAACATACCCCACGGTCCGTGCTGGGCATCATCGCTGCGCGCATGCCCGCCGCGCTGCAGTGCGTCGGCGGCGATATCGGCGGCCAGGTGGCTGAGCATCACCTCGGCCTGGGAGATGCTGGCCGCCCCGCCGGCGCCGGTGCGTTCCCGGCGGAACAGCAGCGCGATCGCCGCAAACGCGCCGATGCGGGCGGCGACATGGTCGGGGTAGACGGTGACGGTGTCGCAAAACGTCTCGGACTCTCCGGGATAGGTCCACAGATTCGTGAACCCGACCGCGGCACGCACCAGCGGCCCGTAGCCCAGCCGCTTCGCCCACGGACCGGTCGGACCGAACGCGGAACTGTCCACGACCACGACCTCGGGATTGATGTCCTTCAACGTGGCGTAGTCCATACCGAGAGCTTCGGCCACGCCCGGCTTGTAGTTGGTCAGCACCACATCGGAGACCTGCACCAACCGGTGCGCGAGTTCGCGTCCCTCTTCGGTGCGCAGATCCAGCCCGATGGAGCGCTTGTTGCGGTGCCCCGCCGCGAACGGCTGCGTCATCGAGGTCAGCTTGCCGACCCGCAGTCCGTCCGGGTGCGCCGAGTGCTCGATCTTGACGACGTCCGCGCCCAGGTCACCGAACAACCGCGCGGTGTCGGCGCCGACCACGATCACCCCGAGGTCGAGGACGCGGATCCCTTCCAAGGGAAGGCCTTGACCGAGGCGCTCGCGCGCGCCGAGTAGCGGGGCGTCCTGCGGCCGGGGAGCCGTCGCATCGTCGATGTCGAGCGCACTCGCGCGCCGGCCGTCGATCTCGGTGACGCCCACCGGTACCGGTGCCACGACACCGGGCGCGAGCTCGACGTCGCGGAAGAACCCGCGCTCGGTGAAATGCTCGGCGGTCAACGCTTCCTGCAGCGTCAGAACCGCCGCGGTCGGCACCCCGTGCGCCTGACCCTGCGCCTCGAGCTCCGACCGTGTCTTGTCCGCGCAGAACCGCTCGATCGCCTCGAGCAGATGCGGGGAGTGGAAGCGCTTTCCGAGCTTGTCGTAGCTGGGGTCGGCGAATTCCTCAGGGCTGCCCATCCATTCGAACATGCCGCGCCACTGGCGCTTGGCCAGGATGCAGATCCGGACGTGGCCGTCCTTGCACGCGATGATGGGGTAGCGCTGCTTCTCGGCATTCCAGTTGCGGCGCTGCGCGCTGAGCGCCACGCCCGCCGACGCGCTGCCGGCGGTGCCGAACGGTGGATCCAGGGTCTGCATCGCGCCGTCAAGCACCGAGAAGTCGATGAGATCGCCTTCCCCGGTGCGCAACCGGTCCAGATAGACCGCGATGGTCATCACCGCCGCCTGCGCGGCAGCCACCTGGTACGGCAACTCTGCCGGCGGGACCAACGGCTCGCGGCCCGGGATTCCGGACCGGGACAGTTCGCTGGTCAACGCATGGAACACCGGGGTGGTGCCCTGCCACAGTCGGTAATCGTTGTCCCGGCCGAAGTCGCTGATCGACAAGATCACCAGCGATGGGTGCGCGACCCTGATGCCGCGCACCGCCAGCGCCGCCTCGGCGGGGGAGCCAGGGCGGGTGTTCTCGATCAGGATGTCGGCGCCGGTCAGCAGTGCGGTGAACTGCTCACGCCCGGCCGTGCTGGCCAATTCGACGTCGGCGGTGGACATTCCGTGCCGGTCGATCGCTGTCTGGACCGGCACGTCGTCGACGAGCGGACCAACGATCGACTCCTCCGTCACCCCGGGTAGGCGGACCACGGTGACGTGGGCGCCGAGGTCGGCGAACATGCGTCCGACGGCGGTCATCGGACCCGTGGTCAGGTCCAGGATTCGAACGCCGGAAAGCGGCGGGTCGTAATTTTTCGGGCTGCTCATGCTGCTCTAGTTCTTCCGGATCTCGCGGAACGGGATGTCGCGGTCGACCTCGGGCTCTTTGGGCAGCCCCAGCACCCGCTCGCCGATGATGTTGCGCTGGATCTGATCGGTGCCGCCACCGATCGAGGTGAAGAACGCGTTGAGAGTAAGAAAGTTCACCTCGTCGGCCTCGGCGTTGTCCGGTCCGGCCAGCAGCGCCTGGGCACCGATGATGTCGGTCTTGAGCCGGGCCTCGCTGTGCAGGATGCGCGAGGTCGCCAGCTTGCCCAGCGACATCACCGGGCTCGCGGTGCCCTGCTTGGCCTCGGCCTTGGCGCGGGCGTTGTTGAGGTTGTTCAGTTCTCGCAGCGCGAGCACATCGGCCAGCGACTTGCGGATCGCGGGGTCGTCCAGCTTGCCGTGGGAGCGTGCCATCTCGACCAGGCTGTTTCCGCGGGACTGCTTGCGGTGCAGGCTGGTTCCGGAACCCATGATGGAACGCTCGACGGCCAGCGCGGTCTGCAGCACCCGCCATCCGTTTCCGACACCACCGACGACGTAGGCGTCGGGCACCTTGGCATCGGTGATGAACACCTCGTTGAAATGCGCGTCACCGGTGATCTGCACCAGCGGCCGGATTTCGATGCCCGGCTGCTTCATCGGCACGATGAAGAAGGTGATGCCCTTGTGTTTGGGCACATCCCAGTCGGTCCGGGCGATCAGCAGTGCGTACTGCGAGGTCTTGGCCCCCGAGGTCCACACCTTCTGGCCGTTGATGATCCACTGGTCGCCGTCGCGCACCGCGGTGGTGCGCACGCCGGCCAGATCGGAACCGGCGCCCGGCTCGCTGTAGAGCAGGCAGGTGCGCGACTTCTCGGTCAGGAACTCGTGCAGCAGATCGGACTTGAGCTGCTCGGTGCCGAACGCCAGCGTGGTGTTGGCCGGGATGCTGAACCTGTCCTGGCAGGCCCCGGGGGCGTCGGCCGCGCGGAACTCGTCGGCGATGACCTTGGCCAGCTTGTTCGGGTAGGCGCGGCCGTACCACTCGGTCGGGTAGGTCGGGGCGCCGTAGCCGGCCGCGACGACTTTCTCCAGCCAGGAGATCCGCTCGGGGGAGCTGGCCCACGGGTCGTCGGACTTGGGCAGGGTCACGCCGGTCCAGTTCTGTTCCAGCCAGGCACGGACCTCGGCGCGCAGTTCCTCGGCGCTGGGCAGATCGTTCTCGCTCATTTCTCATGCGCCTTTCGAGAGCAGGTAGCGTTCGCGGTGCAATCCGGAATCGCCGAACAGTTGCAGGCCGGAGCGGGCCCGGCGCACGTAGAGGTGGCAGGGGTGCTCCCAGGTGAAGCCGATGCCGCCGTGCATCTGGACGGCCTGCATCGCTGTGGTCACGTAAGCCTCGGCGCAAGCGAACCCGGCGAGCGCGACCGCTCCGGCGCGAGTCTCTTCGGTGCTGTCGGTGGAGGCGAACTGTGCTGCGGCGTTCTGCGCGGCGGAGGTGGCGGACTCGACCTCCAGCAGCAGGTCGGCGGCCATGTGCTTGAGCGCCTGGAAGCTGCCGATCGCCCGCCCGAACTGGAATCGGGTCTTCAGGTACTCGATGGTGATGTCGAAGATGCGGCGCGTGCCGCCGGCCTGCTCACCGGCCAGGGCGACGACGGTGTAGTCGAGCGCCTCCTGGACGGCGTCCCAGCCCGCGTGGCCGAACCGGCGCGCGGGGGTGTCCGAGAACGTGTAGGTCGAGAGGCGCACGGTCGGGTCGAAGACCGTGGCCGCGGTGCGGTTGAAACCTGTTGCGTCGCTGTCCACCTCGAACACGCCGACACCGTCGTCGGTGCGGGCGACGACCAGCACCACGTCGGCCACCTGCCCCCAGGTGACGTAATGCGCAGTGCCGGTGAGGGTTCCGTCGGCGCCGGTACGAACGTCGACGCCCTGGGGTGTCCACGTGCCGGACGGGCCGGTCAGCGCGACCGTGCCGATCGACGTGCCCTCGGCCAGCGCGGGCAGCAGCCGCTGCTTGTCCTCGTCGGATCCCGCCGCGTTGATCAGCGCGACGGTCAGGACGGCGCTGGAGAGGAAGGGCGCGGGCAGCAGGGCCGTCCCGGTCTCCTCGGCGACGGCCTCGAGCTCGAGCGCGCCGAAACCGAGCCCGCCGAAGTCGGTGCCGACGAGCATGCCGAGCACACCCTGTTCTGCCAGGCGTCCCCACAACTCGCGATCGAAGCCGTCCTCGGACTCCATCACCCGCCGTACGTCTGCCTCGGTGCACTTGTCGGCCAACAGCTCGCCGACCGCGGTGCGCAGTTCTGCGCGCTCGGCCACACTGATCGTCATCGTCATCCGCCTCTCCTGGCTTGCCACCCCATGCTGGGCGGCGGCGGCCCCCGTGTAAATCACGAATCCGGACACCGGCGGATTTCCGGTTGGGACATGCCACCGCAGCCGGACGATCGGCTCAACCGATCCGCGCGACAGGTTTCCCAACCGCGCACGTGCCGGTGAGCTGTTCGGTTGTTTACAGGGTCCGAGACACCCGAACACAATCGGGGCCACGACTTCGCGGTCCGACAAGGAGCACACGACAGATGAGCGATCCCACGGCGGCCATTGCGGGCCTCGGCATCACCGAGCAGGGCAAGGTCTACGGCAAGACCGCCCGGCAGTTCGCCGCCTCGGCGGTGCGGCTCGCCGCCGCCGACGCCGGCCTGGGGCTCGACGAGATCGACGGGCTGCTGGTCTCGGGCGGGATCAAGGCGCGCGTCGGCCTCGAACTGCAGGACGCTCTGGGCCTGCGCGATCTCAAACTGCTGACGTCGATGCAGGGGTTCGGCTCCACGGCGGGACAGATGGTCCAGTACGCGTCGATGGCCGTCCAGGCCGGCATGGCCAACGCCGTGGCGATCGTGTGGGCCGACACCCCGCTGAAAGAGAAGTCCCGCTCCTCGGCGGCGTACTCCGGCGGGGGCCGATCGTTGCCCCGCGGTTTCGACGGGATCACCGCCTCCAACGGCATCATGTCGCCGACCACCATGTACGCGCTGGCCGCGCGCAGGCACATGAAGAAGTACGGCACCACCAGCGACCACCTGGGCCACATCGCCGTCGCGCAACGGGATTGGGCACAACTCAACCCGCTCGCGCAGTTCCACGGGACCCCGCTGACGCTCGAGGAGTACCACGCCAGCCGCTACATCGCCGAACCGTTCCACTTGTTCGACTGCTGCCTGGTCAGCAACGGCGGCGTGGCGGTCATCGTCACCTCGCTGGAACGTGCGCGGGCGCTGCGCCAGCCACCGGTGCGGGTGCTCGGCTGGGCGCAGGCCCATCCGGGCCGGTCCGGCCTGCGCAACGACGACTTCGGTCTGGTCAGCGGCGCCGCGCAGTCGGGTCCGGCCGCGCTGAAGATGGCGCAGACCGGTCTCGACGAGATCGGCGTCGCGCAGATCTACGACTGCTACACGTTCACCGCGCTGCTGACGCTGGAGGACTACGGATTCGTCCCCAAGGGCGAGGGCGGACCGGCGATGGCCGAACCCGGAATGATCGGCCCCAACGGAAAGCTGAAGTTCAACACCGGCGGTGGCGAGCTCAGCGCGTTCTACATGTGGGGAATGACCCCGTTGCACGAGGCGGTCGTCCAGGCGCGCGGCCAGGGCGGAGCCCGCCAGGTCGCCGACCACGACCGTGTTCTGGTCTCCGGCAACGGCGGGATCCTCGACTACCACTCGACCCTGGTGCTGGGCACCGACAACTGAGGAGCGCGAACCTTCATGCCCATCTTCCCCGTTCAGCGTGACGCGGCCTCGGCGGAGTTCTTCGACGGCACCAAGCGTGGCGAGTTCCTTCTGGTGCGTGACAACCAGACCGGCGAGTTCCTCTCACCGCAGTTCGACACCACCGTCGATCCCGAGCGCTACACCTACGTGGCGGCGGCCGGCACCGGCACCGTCGTCAGCTGGTCGGTCATCCACCAGCGCGCCGGCGAAGGGGTCGTGCACCGCCTGCCGGTCGGCATCGTCGAACTCGACGAAGGGCCGTGGTGGTGGACGTCTTTTCCGGAGGCGGACCCGGATGCCGACCTGTTCGGTGCGCGGGTGCGGGCCGCGTTTCAGGTGCTCGGTGACGACAACGCCGAAGCGATCCCGTACTTCACGCTGATCTAGTCGTCGACCGGGGTCGCGAGCCGGATGGGCTCGTCGTAGCCCCGCAGTGTCACGCTCTCGCCGAGCCGCCACCTCGCGCGCTCGTCATCGGTGGCGCGGTTCACCGCGCCGGCCGACGACAGCACCCGGCCGGGCTCCTTCTTGGCCAGCTCGCACAGCCGCGCCGCGTCGACGACGGGCGCGCCGATGACCGTGTACTCGAAACGTTCCTTGGCGCCCACGTTGCCCGCCACCACCTGGCCCGCGGCCACGCCGATGCCGGCGGGACACTCCGGCACCTCCTCCCGCAGCCGGCGCGCCATGGCGCGGGCGGCGGCGAGGGCCTCGGTCTCGGCGTTGTCCAGGGTGACGGGCGCGCCGAACACCGCCAGGACCGCGTCGCCCTCGAACTTGTTCACCAGCCCCTGGTGGTTGTCGACCTCGTCGACGACCACGTCGAAAAACCGGTTGAGCACCTCGACCACCTCGACGGCCGGTCGGCTGGTGACCAGCTGCGTCGAGCCCTCGATATCGACGAAGACCACGGCGGCGTAGCGCTCCTCACCGCCCAGTTCGACCTGTTGCTTCTCGGCGGCCAGCGCCACCTCGCGGCCCACGTGTCGGCCGAACAGGTCGCGCACCCGCTCGCGCTCGCGCAGTCCGTGGACCATCGAGTTGAACCCGCGCTGGAGCTCGCCGAGCTCGGTGCCGTCGAAGACGACGAGGTTGCAGTCCAGGTCGCCGTCCTCGACGTGCTTGAGGGCTGACCGCACCACTCGCACCGGGGTGGCGATCAGCCAGGACAGCAGCCACATCAGGACAAGCCCGAACATCAGCGCGATGATCGAAATGATCATCACCGCCACCGCGAGCTGCGTGGCGCTGAGGTTGCCCATCGACAGGGTGAACACGGCCAGCAGCAGGATCCCCAGGACGGGGACGCCCGAACTGAGCAGCCACACCGTCATCGTGCGGCCCATCACGCCGTGCGCCAGCCGGCGCGGCGGCCGGCCTGCCTCCAGGGCCTGTGCTGCCACCGGCCGCAGCGCGAACTCGGTGATCATGTAGCAGGCGGTCGCGACCACGATGCCGGGAAAGCCCACCGCGAAGAGGAACCGGGGGATGAACGCGGTGTCGTACAGCCCGTAGAGGATGCTCAGCATCACCGCGCCGATGCCCCACAACAGGAGCAGTCGCTTCGCGACCCGCGCCGGAGCGTGGAACACGTTGCGCTGATCCTCGCGGGTGGGCATGCGTTCCTCGATCGCCCACCGCATCGACCGCACCGTGCGTGAGGTGATCCAGGCGGTGCCGAAGATCAGGGCGAGCACCATGTAGGCGGGGGTCACGCCGAACGTCAACCACGCCGGTGCGTCGGTGAAGACGCTGGGCACCGGGATGGCGACGGCGTTGAGCAGCAGCGAGACCGCGATGCCGAGCACATTGGTGAACAGGAGGAAGAACGTCAGGATGACCTGGATGCGGACCCGCCGCCGGGCCTGGTCCTCCTCGGGTTTGCCTAACAGCCAGGAGCCGTAGTCCGGTGTCTCGATCCGCGCGCTCTGCCGGGTCACTCTTTCCAGCACCCGGCCCAGCCGGTGCGGCACGCTCTCCGTGGCGTTCATTGTCCCGTCAGCCTAGTGACCCGACGCGCAACATCTATGGTGGTTCGGTGCGTCTCGTCATCGCCCAGTGCACCGTGGACTACGTCGGCCGACTCACCGCGCACCTGCCGTCGGCGCGACGGCTGTTGTTGTTCAAGGCCGATGGGTCGGTCAGCGTGCATGCCGACGACCGCGCCTACAAGCCGCTGAACTGGATGAGCCCGCCCTGCTGGGTTTCCGAGGAACACGCGGGCGACGTCAAGCTCTGGATCGTCGAGAACAAGGCCGGGGAACAACTCCGCATCACCGTCGAGGAGATCGAGCACGACTCCTCCCACGAACTCGGTGTCGACCCGGGACTGGTCAAAGACGGTGTCGAAGCGCACCTGCAGGCGCTGCTGGCCGAGCACGTGCAGCTGCTCGGCGACGGCTACACCCTGGTCCGGCGGGAGTACATGACGCCGATCGGGCCGGTGGATCTGCTGTGCCGCGACGAACAGGGCCGCTCGGTGGCGGTGGAGATCAAACGTCGCGGCGAGATCGACGGTGTCGAGCAGCTCACGAGGTACCTGGAACTGCTCAACCGCGACTCGCTGCTGGCGCCGGTTGCCGGGGTGTTCGCCGCCCAGCAGATCAAGCCGCAGGCGCGCACGCTTGCCCAGGATCGCGGAATCCGTTGCGTGATACTGGATTACGACAAGATGCGCGGCATGGACAACGACGAGTTCCGTCTGTTCTGATGGGTAAGCGGCGCGCGCCCCGGAAACGCAGTGCCGCACCTGCGCCGCTGCCCTCCCCGCGGCCGACGGAGGCCGGACCCGACGGCTACGACTACGAAGTGCGGCCGGTGCCGGCTGCGCGGGCGACCAAGGTGTACCGGTGTCCGGGCTGCGACCACGAAATCCGTCCGGCGACTGCGCATGTCGTGGTGTGGCCGGCCTCCGGCAGTGTCGGAGCTTCCGGTGGCGTCGACGACCGTCGGCATTGGCACACCGCGTGCTGGCGGAACCGCGCGACGCGCGGTCCGACCCGACGATGGTCGTGAGTTGAGTCAGTGAGCGGCGTCGGCGGCTTGCTCGACGAGTTCGATCAGCACGCCGCCCCCGTCCTTGGGGTGGACGAAGTTGATCCGCGAGTTGGCGGTGCCGCGGCGCGGCTCGTCGTAGATCAGCCGGATGCCGTCGGCACGGAGGCGCTCGCTGATCTTGTCGATGTCGCTGACCCGGTAGGCGAACTGCTGCAGGCCCGGCCCGCGCTTGTCCAGGAACTTCGCGATGGTGGAGCTGTCGTCGATCGGGGCCATCAGCTGGATCTGGGTGCTGCCGACCGGCGCTCCGCGCACGGTGAGCATGGCCTCGCGGATGCCCTGCTCCTCGTTGACCTCTTCGTGCAGGACGATCATGCCCAAGTGGTCGTGGTACCACTTGATCGCTTCGTCGAGATCGCGAACTGCGATGCCGACGTGGTCGATGGCGGTCACCAGCGAAGTGGCCAGTGCCGGACGGGCGTCAGTCTGCTCGGCGGTCATATCAAAAAGGTAACCTAACAAGATCAGTTTCGAATAGTTCGGTATGCCCGTATAGCCTTTTTCCCATTGCGCGAAACCGCTTGGAGGTAGTGATGACGACGTCGGTGATCGTTGCTGGAGCCCGGACTCCGGTAGGAAAACTGTCAGGCTCGCTGAAGGATTTCTCGGGTAGCGATCTGGGTGCCGTCGCGATCGCCGGCGCCCTGGAGAAGGCCAACGTCCCGGCCTCCGCGGTCGAGTACGTGATCATGGGCCAGGTGCTGTCCGCCGGTGCCGGACAGATGCCCGCGCGCCAGGCCGCGGTCGCCGCCGGCATCCCCTGGGACGTCCCCGCGCTGACCATCAACAAGATGTGCCTCTCGGGCATCGACGCCATCGCGCTGGCCGACCAGCTCATCCGTGCGGGCGAGTTCGACGTCGTCGTCGCCGGTGGCCAGGAGTCGATGACCCGGGCGCCGCACCTGCTGATGAACAGCCGCTCGGGCTACAAGTACGGCGACGTCACCGTCCTCGACCACCTCGCCTACGACGGACTGCACGACGTCTTCACCGACCAGCCGATGGGCGCGCTCACCGAGCAGCGCAACGACGTCGACAAGTTCACCCGTCAGCAGCAGGACGAGTACGCCGCCGCCTCGCACCAGAAGGCCGCGCGGGCCTGGAAGGACGGCGTCTACGCCGACGAGGTGGTCCCGGTCCGGATCCCGCAGCGCAAGGGCGACCCGATCGAGTTCACCGAGGACGAGGGCATCCGCGCCGACACCAGCGCCGAATCGCTGGCCGGGCTGCGCCCCGCCTTCCGCAAGGACGGCACCATCACCGCCGGGTCGGCGTCGCAGATCTCCGACGGCGCCTGCGCGGTCGTGGTGATGAGCAAGGCCAAGGCCGAGGAGCTCGGGCTGAGCTGGCTGTGCGAGATCGGCGCCCACGGTGTGGTCGCCGGGCCGGACTCGACGCTGCAGAGCCAGCCCGCGAACGCGATCAAGAAGGCCGTCGCCAAGGAAGGCATCTCGGTCGACGACCTCGATGTCATCGAGATCAACGAGGCGTTCGCGGCGGTCGCGCTGGCGTCCACCAACGAACTCGGGGTGGATCCGGAGAAGGTCAACACCAACGGCGGCGCCATCGCCATCGGACACCCGATCGGCATGTCGGGTGCCCGCATCACCCTGCACGCCGCCCTCGAACTGGCTCGCCGGGGTTCGGGTTACGCGGTCGCCGCGCTGTGCGGCGCCGGGGGACAGGGTGACGCCCTGATTCTGCGTCGCCCCTGAGACATCAACGACACTTTGTAGTAGCTGGCGTCGCGCTCGGGCACAATGGCGGCCATGACACGCTCTTTCGATGTCCGCAGCGCCGCGGCATGGTTTCGGTTGGTCGCCTTCGCAGAAGCACTCAGCTGGATCGGGCTGCTCGCGGGCATGTACTTCAAGCACTTGGCCTCGCCGGGCACCGAGATCGGCGTGAAGATCTTCGGACCCATCCACGGTGGCGTCTTCGTGGCCTTCATCGTGGCGGCGTACTTCGCCGGGATCTCGTTGCAGTGGCGCCCGGTCACGTGGTTGCTGGCTTTGCTGGGCAGCATTGTGCCGCTGGGTAGTGTGATCTTCCTCATGTGGGCCGACCGCGCCGGTCAGATGACCGCGCCCGCGGCCGAAACCGGCGAGTCCGGCACCGCGGGTCAGGCACGCCGAACGGTGCCGGAAACGACGTGACAAACTTGGGGACGTGACTCGTCCTGGACCCCGAATCGGCCCCGCACTGGCCGGCGCCGTAGACCTCTCGGCACTCAAGCAGCGTCCCGCCACCGGCGACAGCGCGCCGGCGGGTGGCCCCGGTGGTGTCGAGATCACCGAGGCCAACCTCGAAGCCGAGGTTCTGGTCCGCTCCAACGAAGTTCCCGTCGTGGTGCTGCTGTGGTCGCCCCGCAGTGACGCCAGCGTGCAACTCGGCGAGATCCTGACCGGCCTGGCCGCTGCCGATGCGGGCAAGTGGTCGCTGGCGACGGTGAACGTCGACACCACGCCGCGGGTGGCGCAGATGTTCGGTGTCCAGGCGGTGCCCACCGTCGTCGCGCTGGCGGCGGGTCAACCTCTGTCGAGTTTCCAGGGCATGCAGCCGCCGGATCAGCTTCGCCGCTGGATCGACTCGCTGCTGAACGCCACCGCAGGCAAGCTCGGCGGCGCAGCGGAGGCCGACGTCGAACAGGTCGACCCGGCACTGGCCCAGGCCCGGGCCTATCTCGACCAGGGGGATTTCGAGTCCGCGCGCAACGCGTACCAGGCGATCCTGGACGCCGACCCCGGCCACGCCGAGGCCAAGGGTGCGGTCCGCCAGATCAGCTTCCTGCAGCGCGCCACCACCCATCCGCAGAACGCCGTGGCGCTCGCCGACGCGAATCCGCAGGACATCGACGCAGCGTTCGCCGCCGCCGACGTGGAGGTGCTCTCGCAGGACGTCGCCGCGGCGTTCGCCCGGCTGACCGCCCTGGTCAAGAGCACCGCCGGGGACGACCGCGCCAAGGTGCGGGCCCGCCTGGTCGAACTGTTCGACCTGTTCGACCCCGCGGACCCCGAGGTGATCGCCGGCCGGCGCAACCTCGCCAACGCGCTCTACTGACCCCCGCGGGAGAAACGCACCCGCGGAGGGCGCTACGGCTGCTCGGGCTCGAACCACAGCCCCGACAGGGGCGGCAACACCATCACCGCCGACGCCGGCCGTCCGTGCCACGGTTCGTCGGTGGCCTCGACCGCGCCGTAGTTACCGATCCCCGAGCCGTGATACACGTCGGAGTCGGTGTTGAGCACCTCGCGCCACACCCCGGCGTGGGGCAGACCCAGCCGGTAGCGGGCGTGCTCGGAGCCCGAGAAGTTGAACACGCACGCCATCATCGAGCCGTCGTCGCCGAACCGCAGGAAGCTCAGCACGTTGTTGGCCGAGTCGTTGGCGTCGATCCAGGAGTAGCCCTCGGGCTTGGTGTCGCGCGACCACAGGGCGCGCCGGCTGCGGTAGATGTCGTTGGCGTCGCCGAGCATCCGCAGGATGCCGTCGGAGAACCCCTGCTCGTCGAGCTGGAACCAGTCCACGCCCCGCTCCTCGGACCATTCGGCCCGCTGACCGAACTCCTGGCCCATGAACAACAACTGCTTTCCGGGGTGCGCCCACTGGTAGGCCAGCAGGCCGCGGATGCCGGCGGCCTTCATGTGGTCGCTGCCCGGCATGCGTCCCCACAGCGTGCCCTTGCCGTGCACGACCTCGTCGTGGCTGATCGGCAGGACGTAGTTCTCGCTGAACGCATACAGCATCGAGAACGTGATCTCGTGGTGGTGAAAGCTGCGGTGGATCGGGTCGCGCTTGATGAACTCCAGGGTGTCGTTCATCCAGCCCATGTTCCACTTCATCGAAAAGCCCAGGCCGCCAAGGCTCGTCGGCCGGGTGACCCCGGGCCACGAGGTCGACTCCTCGGCGATCGTGACGATGCCCGGGTTGATCTTGTGCACCGTCGCGTTCATCTCCTGCAGGAACTGCACCGCCTCGAGGTTCTCCCGGCCGCCGTAGATGTTGGGCGTCCAGCCGCCCTCAGGGCGGGAGTAGTCGAGGTACAACATCGACGCGACGGCGTCCACGCGCAGCCCGTCGATGTGGTATTCCTGCAGCCAGTACAGGGCGTTGGCGACCAGGAAGTTGCGCACCTCGGCGCGTCCGAAGTCGAAAACGTAGGTGCCCCAGTCCAACTGCTCACCGCGCCGGGGGTCGGCGTGCTCGTAGAGTGCGGTGCCGTCGAACCGGCCCAGCGCCCACGCGTCCTTCGGGAAGTGGGCGGGCACCCAGTCGACGAGGACGCCGATGCCTGCCTGGTGCAGCCTGTCGACGAGGTACCGGAACTCGTCGGGGGTGCCGAAGCGGGACGACGGCGCATAGTACGACGTGACCTGATAGCCCCAGGAGCCGCCGAACGGATGCTCGGCAACCGGCAGCATCTCCACGTGCGTGAAGCCGTGCTGCACCACGTATTCGGTGAGCTGCTCGGCCAGTTCGACGTAGCTCAGGCCGGGACGCCAGGAACCCAGGTGCACCTCGTAGGTGCTCATCGGTTCGAAGACCGGGTTGCGTAGCGCCCGCGCCGACATCCAGGCGTCGTCTTCCCATGTGTAGTCGCTGGCGAACACCCGGGAGGCCGTCTGCGGCGGCACCTCGGTGGCGAACGCCATGGGGTCGGCGCGCTCGGTGACCGCGCCGTCGGCGCCGTGCACCCGGAACTTGTACAGCCCACCCTCGGGGAAGCCCGGCCAGAACAACTCCCACACCCCGGTCGACCCGAGCACCCGCATCTGAGCTTCATCGCCCCAGTGGTTGAAGTCGCCGATCACGCTGACGCCCTTGGCGTTCGGTGCCCACACCGCGAAGGACACCCCGTCCACCACGCCGTCGGCGGTGGTGAAACTGCGTGGGTGCGCGCCGAGGACCTCCCACAGGCGTTCGTGACGACCTTCGGCGAACAGGTGCAGATCCACCTCGCCGAGCGTCGGGAGAAAGCGGTACGCGTCGGCGACGGTGTGCACGAACGCCGACGGGTCCTCGGAGTAGCTGACCTCGAGGCGGTAGTCGATCAGGTCGGTGAACGGCACCGCGACCGCGAACAGGCCGGCTTCGATGTGGGTCAGCGGGTACCGCGTACCCCCGATGACCGCGTTGATCTTGACCGCATGGGGGCGGTAGACGCGGATGACGGTGTGGTCGCCGTATTCGTGGGCGCCGAGCACGGAGTGCGGGTCGTAGTGCTCCCCGGCCAGCAACCGGTTGAGATCAGCGGTGTGCGGCCGCAGATGCGGGCTGTCGACGGTCTTGGTCACGCCGGACGCGTTGGTCATTCGTCACTCCCTACGCAGCAGGTTCAGTCGTTGGTCGGCGGGAATCTGGGGCATGTTCAAAATGTGGGCCACTGCCCGAGCGGGTTCCAGGCGCACGTAGTTGGCCTGGCCCCACTGGTATTCCTCGCCGGTGATCTCGTCGCGTACCCAGAACCGGTCCGGTTGCTCCATCCCCAGCGCGCCCATGTCGAGCCACAGCGTGCCCTCCTCGGCGCCGAACGGGTTCAGTGTCACCACCACCAGCACCTGGTCCCCGGAAACGGGATCGAACTTGCTGTAGGCCAGCAGCGCGTCGTTGTCGACGTGGTGGAAGGTGATGGTCCGCATCTCGTGCAGGGCCGGATGCACGCGGCGGATCTCGTTGAGTCGGGTAATGAACGGCTCCAGTGACTCGCCGTCGGCCACCGCGGCGTCGAAGTCGCGGGGCCGCAGTTCGTACTTCTCCGAGTTGAGGTACTCCTCGCTGCCCTCCCGGACCGCGCGGTGCTCGAACAACTCGAAGCCCGAATACATCCCCCACGTCGGGCTCATCGTCGAGGCCAGCACCGCGCGGATCGCGAACATGCCCGGCCCACCGTGCTGCAGGCTCTCGTGCAGGATGTCGGGGGTGTTGACCCACAGGCTCTGCCGCGCGTAGTCGGCGTGCTCGGCCAACTGCTCACCGAACTCGGTGAGCTCCCACTTGGCGGTGCGCCAGGTGAAGTACGTGTAGGACTGCGTGAATCCGAGCTTGGCCAGGCCGAACAGTCGGGCCGGTCGGGTGAACGCCTCGGCGAGGAACAGCACGTCGGGGTCGATGTTCTTGACCTCACCGATCAGCCACGCCCAGAAGTTCGGCGGTTTGGTGTGCGGATTGTCGACCCGAAACACCTTGACCCCGTGGGAGACCCAGAACTTCACCACCCGCAACACCTCTTCGTAGAGGCCGACGGGGTCGTTGTCGAAGTTCAGCGGATAAATGTCCTGGTACTTCTTCGGCGGGTTCTCGGCGTAGGCGATGGTCCCGTCGGGCAGCACCGTGAACCACTCCGGGTGCTCGGCTGCCCATGGATGGTCGGGCGCGCACTGCAGGGCCAGGTCCAAAGCGACCTCCAAACCTTCGTCGCGCGCCGCGGCGACGAAGTCGTCGAAGTCGTCGATGGTGCCCAGATCGGGATGGACGGCGTCATGGCCGCCCTCGTCGCTGCCGATCGCCCACGGGGATCCGACGTCGTGCGGGCCGGCGGTGACGCTGTTGTTGCGGCCTTTGCGGTGAACCTTGCCGATCGGGTGGATCGGCGGCAGGTAGGCGATGTCGAAACCCATCCGCGCGATGCGGGGCAGGGCTTTGGTGGCGGTGGCGAACGTGCCGTGTACCGGATTGCCGGCGCTGTCCCAGCCCCCGGTGGACCGCGGAAAGAACTCGTACCACGAGCTGAAACGGGCGAGCGGCCGGTCGACCCAGACTCCATACTGCTCACCGCGGGTGACCAGTTCCCGCAGCGGATACTTCTCGGTCAGCTCCGTCACCGATGCGTCCAGCGCCGCTCCGGCGCGGTAGAACGGGTCACCGGGCTCGCGCAGCCGGGCGGCCGCTTCGGCCAGCGGGAAGCGGTCCTGGCGGGGCACCCCGGTCGCGGCCCGGTCGAGCAGCTTCGCCCCGACCAGCAGGTCGTTGTTGAGCTCACCTTCGCTCTGCCCGGCTTCGAGCTTGGCGGTCACGTTCTTGCGCCAGGTCGCGATCGGGTCGCCCCAGCCGTCCACCCGGAATGTCCACAGGCCGACCGCGTCGGGGGTGAACTGGCCGTGGAAAACGTCGGGCATGTGTCCCGGGGCCATCGGCAGCGTGCTCGGCCGGACCCGCGGCGACGCGCTGACCACCTCGTCGATCGGCACCGCCTCGGGGGAGCGCACCCGGCCCGGAGGCTCGTCGGCCAACGCCGGATACGTGGTCCCGTGGTAGCGCACCACCAGACTGGCGGCCACGCCCTCGTGGCCCTCGCGCCACACGGTGGCGGTCACCGGAACCACCTCGCCGACGACTGCTTTGGCGGGGAACCGCCCATTGGACACCACAGGCTCTACGTCGTCGATCTCGATACGACCGGCGGTCACTGGCCACCACTCCCTACTCGTCCATGTCCCGCGACACGCGCCGCGGCGTGTCACTGCTGGTGTCGCTCACAGCCCGGCGTTCGGCACTGAACCCCGCTGAATCTCGTGCTGCGGCCTATACCCACCGTAGTGTCGCGCTCAACCACGGGATGCGTTCCCGATGATCGGCAAAAGGTGCCGACCGCCCCTACGGGTCGGCAATGTCAGTAGTGTGGACTTGCGTGAAAGCCCTCCGCAGGTTCACCGTCCGCGCTCACCTTCCCGACCGCCTCGCCGCGCTCGAGCGGCTCTCCGTCAATCTGCGTTGGTCGTGGGACAAACCGACCCAGGACCTTTTCGAATCCATCGATCCCGACCTGTGGGCGTCCGTCGGGTCGGACCCCGTCGGCCTGCTCGGCCAGGTCAGCCCGGCGCGGTTGCAGCGCCTCGCCGACGACGATGCCTTCGTCGAGCGCCTGGACCGCCTGTCCGCCGATCTGGACGACTACCTCACCAAACCGCTGTGGTACCAGGATCTGGCCGAGGGCGACGATGCGGTCCTGCCCCACGGCATCGCGTACTTCTCCATGGAGTTCGGCGTCGCCGAGGTGCTGCCCAACTACTCCGGCGGACTGGGCATCCTCGCCGGCGACCACCTGAAGTCGGCGTCGGATCTGGGGCTGCCGCTGATCGCCGTTGGCTTGTACTACCGCTCGGGATACTTCCGCCAGTCGCTGACCGCCGACGGCTGGCAGCACGAGACCTACCCGCTGCTGGATCCGCAGGGCCTGCCGCTGCGCTTGCTCACCGGCGCGGACGGCAAACCCGTCCTGATCGATCTGGCCATGCCCGGCGACGCCACGCTGTGCGCACGCATCTGGGTCGCCCAGGTCGGCCGCATCCCACTGCTGCTGCTCGACTCCGACATCCCGGACAACGACCACGACCTGCGCAGCGTGACCGACCGGCTGTACGGCGGCGACCAGGAGCACCGGATGCGTCAGGAGATCCTCGCCGGGATCGGCGGAGTCCGCGCTATCCGCGCGTTCACCGAGATCGAAGGATTGCCCGCGCCCGAGGTCTTCCACATGAACGAGGGCCACGCCGGTTTCCTGGGTGCCGAACGGATCCGCGAGTTCATCGAGGCCGGACTCGATTTCGACACCGCCCTGACCGTCGTCCGCGCGTCGACGGTGTTCACCACCCACACCCCGGTGCCGGCCGGCATCGACCGCTTCCCGGTGGACCTCGTGGAACGCTACTTCGGGGCGGAGCACGAGGCGGTGGGCTCCCGTCTGCTGCCGGGCGTGCCCCTGGACCGCATCCTGGGGTTCGGCGCCGAGGACGATCCGACGAAGTTCAACATGGCCCACATGGGTCTGCGGCTGGCCCAGCGCGCCAACGGTGTCTCGCTGCTGCACGGCAGGGTAAGCCGGGAGATGTTCCGTGACCTGTGGCCGGGGTTCGATGCCGCGGAGGTCCCGATCGGCTCGATCACCAACGGTGTGCACGCACCCACGTGGGCTGCTCCGCAGTGGATGGAGTTGGGCCGCGAGTTGCTCGCCAGCGACGACCTGACGTCGCTGCGGGAGCCGGAGACCTGGACCAACCTCAACCGTGTCGAATCCGGTCACCTGTGGTGGATCCGTTCGCAGCTGCGGGGCGAGCTGATCGACGACGTCCGGGCCCGGCTGCGGCGGTCCTGGATCGAACGCGGGACGCCTGCCGCCGAGTTGGGTTGGACCGCAACCGCATTCGATCCCGCCGTGCTGACGATCGGCTTCGCCCGCCGGGTGCCGACCTACAAGCGGCTGACGCTGATGTTGCGCGACCCGCAGCGCCTGGCCGCGCTGCTGCTCAACCCCGAGCGCCCCATCCAGCTCATCGTCGCAGGGAAGTCCCACCCCGCAGACGAGGGCGGCAAAGCGCTGATCCAGCAGATCGTCCGCTTCGCGGACCGCGAGGACCTGCGGCACCGCATCGCGTTCCTGCCCGACTACGACATCTCGATGGCGCGCAAGCTGTATCACGGATGCGACGTATGGCTGAACAACCCGCTGCGCCCGCTGGAGGCGTGCGGCACGTCGGGCATGAAGAGTGCGCTCAACGGCGGTCTGAACCTGTCGATCCGGGACGGGTGGTGGGACGAGTGGTTCGACGGGGACAACGGCTGGGAGATTCCCACCGCCGACGGCCTGACCGATGAGAACCGGCGCGACGACCTGGAAGCTGCTGCGCTGTACGACATTCTGGAACGTGCGGTGGTGCCCAGGTTCTACGACCGGGACGAACACGACGTCCCGTTGCGGTGGGTGGAGATGGTGCGCCACACGCTCGAGGTGCTGGGCCCCAAGGTGCTCGCGTCGCGCATGGTGCGCGACTACGCCGAGAAGTACTACCTGCCGGCGGCCCGCTCGCTGCGGATGGCGGTGGAGCCCGGTCACAAGGGCACGGAGTACGACACGCCCTTCGGCGCCGCGCGTGAGCTGGCCGACTACCGGCGTCGGGTCGGCCACGCCTGGCCCGGTGTCCGGGTCGCCGAGGTGGACAGTTCGGGCCTGCCGGACACGCCGCTGCTCGGATCCAAGATGACGTTGACGGCGCTGGTCCACCTGAACGGCCTAAGGCCCGAGGAGGTATCGGTCCAGGCGGTGATCGGTCGCGTCGACCCGAGCGACACGCTGCTCCATCCGCGGACCGTGCGGATGACCTTCGCGGGTACCGGCGAGGACGGTGCGGAGATCTTTGCGGCGACGACCCCGCTACCGGTTACCGGTTCGGTCGGCTACACGGTGCGGGTGCTTCCGCACCACCGGCTGCTCGCCGGCGACAACGAGCTCGGGCTGGTCAGTTTCGCGTGACGACGCCCCTTCAGGTCCCGCTCGACGGCGGGCCCTACCAGCTGACCTGCGGTGCCGACGGGGCGATGTGGGTGACGCTGGTGCACGCGGGGGCGGTCGCGCGGGTCACCGGCGCCGGTGCGGCGACGGTGTTCCCCGTCGGTCCGGACAGCCGTCCGTCGGTCATCACGGCCGGCCCGGATGGCGCGCTGTGGTTCACCTGCGCCGGTGACGACCGGATCGGGCGCATCACCACCGCCGGTGAGCTGACCGGGTTCGACGTCCCGCCCGGCAGCCACCCCTACGGCATCACGGCCGGCCCGGACAGCGCGCTGTGGTTCACCGCGGCGACCTCCGGAGCCATCGGACGGGTCACCGTCGACGGCGAGGTGTCCATCGAGCATCGGGTGGGCGGCGCGCCGTCGATGATCGTGGCCGGACCCGACAACGCGTTGTGGTTCACGCTCAACCAGACCGGCGCCATCGGCCGGCTGACCATGAGCGGTGACCTGACGCTGCGCGAAACACCCACCGCCGCTTCGGGTCCCGTCGGTATCACGATGACCCACGACGACACTGTCTGGTTCACCGAGATCCGCGCCGAGCGGCTGGGCCGCATCCCCATGGACGGTGCGATCCAGGAGATCGAACTGCCCGGAGGGCCGCATGCGGTGCTCGCCGACCCTGAGGACGGCGTGTGGGTCACCCTCTGGGGATCGAGCCAACTCGCCCGGGTGAGCGGTGACGGGGACATCGCCACGATCGATCTGCCGCCGGGCTGCGAGCCGCACGGGCTCGCCGTGGACACCCACGGCGCGGTGTGGGTGGCGCTGGAGGCGGGGTTCGTGGTCCGCCTGCCCGGCTGAGCTGTTTGGGCCGAGGCGCTGTCCGCGCAGCGAAGCGCCCGCGCTAAGTTCCATGGCGTAGCTCACAAATCGAGAGGGTGCGCGGTGGCTGTTGGGGTCGTGCTGCGACGCGGTGTCACGGCGTTCATCGTCGGTGGACTGGTCGGTGGGTGGCTGAGTGCGCCCGCAGGCGCCGAGCCGGGACCGGCACTGGATGATGCGCTCACCGTCGCCGACGGCGAGGCGTCACCCGCCCCGCCGGCGGGCGCCGTCGAATCGACGCCACCGGCGGTGACCGAGACCCCCGACGGCTGGCGCCTCGAACTCGGGGCCAGGGACGAGACCCAAGCTCCGATCGCGCCGCTGACCACGGCCGTGTCCTCTCGGGAGTACGTCGTCGGCGGCACCTACACCGGGTCGCTGGACGGGCCCGGTGACGGGGAGAAGCCGCGCGGCACGCTCGAAGTCGGCTACGAGATCGGCTGCGGAATCGACATGAGCACCTCCAACGGCGTCGCGCTGACCGGCACCGCGGCGATCAATCCGTCGATCGGCCTGATCGGCACCGACTTTCTGTCACCGTTTCCCGACGGCATCGTGCCCGGGGTGGGTGGAACCCTCGGCGGCGGCGTCACGGTCGGCCTCAAACCCGGGTTCGTGAACGTGATCAAAGTGGCCGACAAGGAATTCACCGGTGCCGACCCGTGGTGATGGTGAGCAACTTCCGCGTCAAGATCGACGGCTGCGTCGGTGAGTCGTTCATCCGGTCCTATGCCTATCTGAGCCGCACCACCGACATGTCCGAAGCGATCCTGGCCTGGTACGGGGTCACCACCCGGATCTGACCTCAGGGGAACCGCGCGAAACACCGCTCGGTGTCGCCGAGTACCCCGAGGCGGAACGCGTCGATGCGGGAGAAGCCCGACGGCACCGAGTCGCCGTTGACGTCGGTGGCGGCCAGCCCGTTGGTCAACAGTCCGGACACCGCCTCGTCGACGTCGCCGGCGGTCAGCACCACCGTGTCCCCGCCGGGCGTGTGGAGCTCGGCGGTCATCTTGGCCGTCGCGACACCGGTCAGGCAGGCCGTCCGCAGCGCCGCACCGGCGGTATCCAGCGCGACGCCGCCGTGCTCGCGCTGCAGGGCCAGCATGAACCGCGACACCAGCACCGAGTAGGCGACGTTGTCGCCGGTGGCCAGCAGCTCGGCCTCGGGCAGGTGCGCCTGCCCGCCGAGTTCGTGGAGGCCGTCGAGATCCACCAGCACGGAGTTGGTGGCGGGACAGAACGACACCGGCCGGCTGGGCCGCGCGTCGGCGCAGCCGCCCTGGTCGTCGGTGAAGCGCAACGCCGGCGGCTCGCGTGGGGCGAACAGAATGGTCATCGCGTCGGCCACCGCCTGCACCGACTGTCGCGTCACCGGCAACTCTCCGGTCTGGGTATCGGCGAGCAGGAGCGGCAGCTCACCGCGGCGCTGTGCGATCTCGGCCGGGTCGATCGCCGCGCAGGCCGACGGGCCGTCGGTGAAGCCGAACTGGAACGCCGACACCCGCTCGAACGCAGAGCCGTGCTCGTTCACCCCGACGTCGAAGTCCTCCTCGTGCAGCACCGGGTCCCGGAAGGCGATCACGCCGGCCAGCACGGTGTTCAGCCCGTCGCCGGTGTTGAGGGTGAAGCGTGCTGAGTCGTCCTCGGCGACCCAGCGCAGGTACGCACCGGAGAAGCAGTCGGCCTGCTGTTCGGCGACCAGGGTCTCGCTGTCCTCGTCGGTCAGTCCGGCCTGCCGCGACACCGCGTGACCGTATTCGTGCGCGAGGACCATCACCATCCCCATGTCGCCGAACGCATCGCGCAGACCGGGCATCATCGAGCCGCGGTCCCACCCGATCGTCCGATCGGGATAACAGTAGGCGGCGTTGACCAGAGCGAACGTGGTGTCGCCACAGAACTGGCCGTCGAACGACGCCGCATCCCAGGAGATCACCTCGGCGGCCGGAAGGAACTGTCCGCCAAAGGTTTCCGGATAGTCGGTATGCCAGAACTCCTCGATGTCGGTGATCGCCTGCGCGCCGAGCTCGTCGACCTCGCCGCCGTCGCTGCCGGTGACGACGCGGGTGGGGGACGGGGCGTCGGATCGCAGACCGCTGGGCCCGTCGGTGGCCGGCATCCCTGCGACGGAGAACGGGTCGGCGAACACCGACACCGGGCGTCCCGGCAGTGCGGTGGAGCAGCCCGCGACCGTCACGATCACCGTCAGCGCCGTCAGCATCGCCCGGGCACGCCGGACTCTCACGTCGCGGCCGTTTCCGGCTGGGCTCGGCTGGTACCGACGTCACCGGCGCCGCGTAGCCGCTGCAGCGCGGCGCGTACCGCGTCGCCGTCGGTGGTGGTCCAGAACGGTGGCAGCGACGAACGCAGGAAGCCGCTGTAGCGGGCGGTGGCCATCCGCGAGTCCAGGACGGCGACCACCCCGCGGTCGTCGATGCGGCGCAGCAGCCGGCCCGCGCCCTGGGCCAGCAACAGTGCGGCGTGACTGGCGGCCACGGCCATGAAGCCGTTGCCGCCGCGTGCTGCGATGGCCCGCTGCCGTGCGGTCAGCAGGGGATCGTCGGGGCGGGGGAACGGGATGCGGTCGATCAGCACCAGCGACAGCGACGGACCCGGCACGTCGACGCCCTGCCACAGTGACAACGTCCCGAACAGTGAGGTCTGCTCGTCTGCGGCGAAGCGGGACACCAGCGCCCCGGTGGTGTCCTCGCCCTGACACAGCACCGGGATGTCGAGCCGCTCGCGCATCACCTCGGCGGTGGCCCGGGCCGCCCGCATCGAGGAGAACAGGCCCAGCGTGCGGCCACCGGCCGCGGTGATCAGCGCCGCGATCTCGTCGAGCTGCTCGGCCGAACCCGTGCCGTCCCGGCCGGGCGCGGGGAGATGGGCGGCGACGTACAAGATTCCCGCGCGGGGGTGGTCGAAGGGTGAACCCACATCCAAGCCCCGCCACCGTGCCGCGGGTTCGCCACCTGCGAGGCCCCACCCGGCGGCCATCGCGTCGAAGTTGCCGCCGAGGGTCAGCGTCGCCGAGGTCAGGACCGCGGTGGCGCGACCGAACAACCGGCTGCGCAGCAGGCCGGCCACCGACAACGGCGCCACCCGCATCACCGCGCGCGCCCCGGCCCGGGCATCTTCGCTGTGCTCGACCCACACCACATCGGTGCGGTCGGGGATGGCCGGCACGAACGAGTCCAGGATCCGCGCGGCGGTGTCGGCGATGTCGGACAACGCCGTCGAGGCCTCGGAGCGCGCCGCCGCCGTCTTCGGGTCGTTGGGGGAGGTGTCGATGACGGTGCGCGCCGCCTGCGCGGCGTCGCGCAGCAACGTCAGGTAGGAAGCCATCTCCTCGTCGAGGATGTCGATCCGGCCGGCGCGCGCCTCGAACAGGGCGGCGGCGAACGTCGCGGAGGCCGCGTCGAGCCGCTCGGTCAGTTCGGGGTCGATGAGGCGTGCGGCCCGGCGCTGGGCCACGCCGAGGGCGGACGCCGACAGTTCGGCGGTCGCCGCGGAGGTGACCCGGTCCACCAGGTCGTGCGCCTCGTCGACGACGAGCAGGTCGTGTTCGGGCAGCACGTTGGCCCCGCCGATGGCGTCGATGGCCAGCAGCGCGTGGTTGGTCACGACGACGTCGGCGTGCGCGGCACGTTCTCGGGCCCGCTCGGCGAAGCAGTCGGTACCGAACGGACAGCGCGACACCCCGATGCACTCCCGCGACGACACACTGACCTGCCCCCAGGAGCGGTCGGGCACGCCGGGCGTCAGGTCGTCGCGGTCACCGGTCTCGGTGTCGGAGGACCACTCGGTCAGCCGGGCCACGTCGCGGCCCAGCGCGCTGGCCGCCACCGGGGAGAACAGTTCCTCCTGCGGCCGGTCGTCCGGTTCCTGCAGGCCCGCGGTGCCGTTGTGGATCTTGTTCAGGCACAGGTAGTTTCCGCGTCCCTTCAACAGCGCGAACGACGGACGCCGCGGCAGCGTCGGGGTGAGCGCGTCGGCCAGCCGGGGCAGGTCACGGTCGACGAGCTGGCGCTGAAGCGCGATCGTCGCGGTGGACACCACCACGGGTTGTTCAGCGGTCAGCGCGTGGGCGATCGCGGGCACCAGATAGGCCAAGGACTTCCCGGTGCCGGTTCCGGCCTGCACCGCGAGGTGTTCGCCGGTCTCGAAGGCGCGCGCTACGGCTTCGGCCATGGCGATCTGCCCTTGGCGTTCGGCGCCCCCGAGCGCGGACACCGCGGCGCTCAACAGAGCTCTGACGTCGGTACTCATCGGGCTCAGCGGGTGGGGACCGAAGCGATCAAACGGGTCGGGATCGCGGGCTCGCCCCTCGACAGGCTCAGCCCGTCCCAGGGCAGCTGGGTCAGGCCGCGGGCCGCCCGCTCCCGCGCGCTGTGCAGCGTCAGGTCGCCTACCGGTTCGCCGCTCCGCACGACGGGGTGGGTAAGGGTGCGCGCGACCAGACCATCGGGTGCCTCCGGTGGCGCCCCGGCGGGGTACACGACTTCCTCGACGAGGGTGCCGGTGGTGCGGGCCAAGCGCAGCGCTTCCTTGCGTCCGCCGTGCGACTGCTTGTGCGCGCTGCGCTTCTCGACCGGGATGCCGTCGACCTCCACCAGCTTGTAGACCATGCCCGCGGTGGGCGCGCCGGAGCCGGTGACCACCGACGTACCGACGCCGTAGCTGTCGACGGGCTCGGCGCGCAGCGCGGCGATGCCGAACTCGTCGAGGTCACCGGAGACCACGATGCCGGTCTCGGT
This sequence comes from Mycolicibacterium vaccae, assembly GCA_050205485.1. Lineage (GTDB taxonomy): Bacteria > Actinomycetota > Actinomycetes > Mycobacteriales > Mycobacteriaceae > Mycobacterium > Mycobacterium vaccae_A. The sequence continues at coordinate 31,004 of JBNMQW010000001.1, forward strand.
GGCGCCCAGCTGGTCGAGCTGCCGCCGGACCTGTCGGGCCAGGACGCCGAGGTCGCCGGAGTCGATCCGGACCGCACCGAGCCCCGGCCCGGCGACCTCGATGGCGTGTGCCACGCCCGCGGTGATGTCGTAGGTGTCGACCAGCAGGGTGGTGTCGACGCCCAGCGCCTCGATCTGCGCGCGGAACGCCGCCTTCTCCCACTCCGCGCGCGACCCCCCGGCCCTGGTGTGGAGCAGCGTGAACGCGTGGGCGCTGGTGCCCAGTGCCGGCACCCCGTAGCTGCGCTGGGCCTGCAGGTTCGAAGAGCCGGCGAAGCCGGCCAGGTAGGCGGCCCGGGCGGCCGCGACGGCGGCCTGTTCGTGCGTGCGCCGGGAGCCCATCTCGATCAGGGGGCGGCCGTCGGCCGCGCTGACCATGCGGGCTGCGGCCGAGGCGACGGCGCAGTCGTGGTTGAAGATCGACAGGGCCAGCGTCTCGAGGATGACGCACTGGGCGAACGTGCCGTGCACCGACAACACCGGGGAGCCGGGGAAGTACAGCTCACCCTCCGGGTAGCCGTCGATGTCCCCGGTGAAGCGGTAGGACGAGAGGAACTCCAGGGTCTCGTGGTCGCAGAAATCGGAGAGTTCGTCGAGGATGTCGGCGTCGAATCGGAACTGCGCCAAGGCCTCAACGAAGCGCGCGGTACCCGCGGTGACCCCGTAACGTCTGCCGTCGGGTAACCGCCGGGCGAACACCTCGAACGTGGTGCGCCGGTGGGCGGTGCCCCCGTGCAGGGCTGCGGCGAGCATCGTCAGCTCGTATTTGTCGGTCAGCAGCGCCGAGGGCGACGAAGTCACAGGCCAACCGTATCGGTTCGGGGCGTGACTGTGACCCCGGTATTCTTGGCCGCATGGTCACACCGGCGCAGGTCCGACCGGGAACCCGCGAAGAGAACGAAGCGGCCACCGACGTCGACGAAGACGTCGCCACCGACGCCCCCTGGGTGACCGTCGTGTGGGACGACCCGGTGAATTTGATGACCTATGTCACGTACGTGTTCCAGAAGCTGTTCGGCTACAGCGAGCAGCACGCGACCAAGCTCATGCTGCAGGTCCACAATGAGGGTAAGGCGGTGGTTTCGGCGGGCAGCCGAGAATCCATGGAAGTCGATGTCTCCAAGCTGCATGCCGCGGGCCTGTGGGCGACTCTGCAACAGGATCGCTAACCCGCTGTGCGTAAATGGAAGCGGGTCGAGGGCGGCGAGGGTCCCCGGTTTCGGTCGGCGCTGGCCGCGCACGAAGCCGAGTTGCTCACCAGTCTGGTGACGTCGCTGAGCGGCATGCTCGACGACCGGGCCGCGTCGGCTCCGGTGGACGAGCTCTCCGAGATCACCGGGATGCGCACCGGTAATTCGGTTCCGCCCCAAGACGACACGATGAAGCGGATCCTGCCCGACTTCTACCGGCCCGCGACCGAGCATCCCGCCGGTTCCGGCCCGGCGGAAAGTCTCAACGGCGCGCTGCGCAGCCTGCACGAGCCGGCCATCATCGACGCGAAACGGCAAGCCGCGCAACGGCTGTTGGACACCGTGCCGGCCGGTGGCGGAAAGATCGAACTGTCCGAGGACGACGCGCACGCCTGGGCGGCCGCGGTCAACGACGTCCGGCTCGCGCTGGGGACGATGCTCGAGATCGGTTCCGACGGACCTGATCGGCTTCCGCCCGAGCACCCGATGTCGGCCCACCTCGACGTGTATCAGTGGCTCACGGTGTTGCAGGAGTATCTGGTGCTGGCCCTGATGGGACAGCGATGAGCGCTTGCGCGAAGAGCAGAGGACCGCGATGAGCGCTTGCGCGAAGAGCAGAGGACCGCGATGAGCGGCGCCATCACCGACGTCGGCGGCATCGCCGTCGGCCATCACCACCGACTCGACGACGACGCGCAACTGGGGTCGGGCTGGGCCACCGGCACCACGGTCGTGCTGACCCCGCCGGGAACCGTCGGCGCGGTCGACGCGCGGGGCGGCGCGCCGGGAACCCGGGAGACCGACCTTCTGGACCCGAGCAACTCCGTTCGCCATGTCGACGCGGTCGTGCTCACCGGCGGCAGCGCGTACGGGCTGGCCTCGGCGGACGGCGTGATGACCTGGCTGGAGGAACAGAACCGCGGTGTCGCGATGGACGGCGGGGTCGTGCCGATCGTGCCGTCGGCGGTGATCTTCGACCTGCCGGTCGGCGGCTGGCGGTGCCGGCCCGACGCCGAGTTCGGCTATCGGGCCGCTCAGAGTGCGGGCACCGATGTGGCGATCGGCACGGTCGGCGCCGGGGTGGGCGCGCGGGCCGGGGTTCTCAAGGGCGGCGTGGGAACGGCGTCGACGACCCTGGCGTCCGGCGTGACCGTCGGCGCACTGGTGGTGGTCAACTCCGCGGGCGACGTCGTCGACCCCGGTACCGGACTGCCCTGGCCGGCCGACCAGGTCGAGGAGTTCGCGCTGGTGCCCCCGCCTGCTGCGGAACTCGCCGCCTACGCCGACCGTCACGGAGAGCTGGGCCCGCTGAACACCACCATCGCGGTGGTCGCGACCGACGCGGCGCTGAGCAAGGCCGCCTGCCGGCGCGTCGCCGTCGCGGCGCACGACGGTCTGGCCCGCACCATCCGGCCGTGTCACACCCCGCTCGACGGCGATACGGTGTTCGCACTGGCCACGGGTGCGGTCGAGGTGGTGCCGGACCCCACGACACCTGCTTCGATGACGCCGGAGTTGTCGCTGGCCGCCGCAGTGAGCGCGGCCGCGGCGGACTGCCTGGCGCGTGCGGTGCTGGTCGGGGTGCTGGCCGCCGAGTCGGTGGCCGGAATACCCACCTACCGTGGCATGTTGCCCGGAGCGTTCGGGTGAGGTTCCCGACCCGTCGGGGACGAGGTCGGGACATGAGAGAGGAATGTGTGCAGTGTTGGTGATCCGTGCCGATCTGGTCGACGCGATGGTGGCGCATGCGCGCGCCGACCATCCGGACGAGGCGTGCGGCATCCTCGCCGGTCCGGAGGGCTCCGACCGGCCCGAGCGGTTCGTCGCGATGACCAACGCCGAGCGATCGCCGACGTTCTACCGGTTCGACTCCGGCGAGCAGCTCAAGGTGTGGCGCGAGATGGACGCCAACGACGAGGCGCCCGTCGTCATCTACCACTCCCACACCGGCACCGAGGCCTACCCGAGTCGCACCGACATCAACCTGGCCTCCGAACCCGACGCGCACTACGTGCTCATCTCCACCCGCGATCCCGAAAGCCACGAGTTGCGGAGTTACCGCATCCTGGACGGGGTGGTCACCGAAGAGCCCGTCACCATCGTCGAGCAGTACTGAGAATTCAAAAGGAGGCCATCCATGGCTGTTTCTGTGTCCATCCCCACGATCCTGCGCACCCACACCGGGGGCGAGAAGCGTGTCTCCGCCTCGGGGGACACCCTGCAGGCCGTGATCACCGATCTGGAAGCCAACTACGCGGGCATCGCCGAGCGTCTCGTCGACCCGGCCAACCCGGGCAAGCTGCACCGCTTCGTGAACATCTACGTCAACGACGAGGATGTCCGGTTCTCCGGCGGCCTCGACACCACGATCTCTGACGGCGACACGGTGACGATCCTGCCTGCCGTCGCGGGAGGCTGAGCATTTCCCGATGACCCGTTACGACAACCTGCTCGAATCGGTGGGCAACACCCCGCTCGTCGGACTGCCGCGGCTCTCGCCGCGCTGGACCGACGAGGAGGGGGTGCCGCACGTCCGCCTGTGGGCGAAACTCGAGGACCGCAACCCGACGGGTTCCATCAAGGACCGCCCGGCGCTGCGGATGATCGAGGACGCCGAGAGGGAAGGCCGGCTGCAGCCCGGCGCCACGATCCTCGAGCCGACGAGCGGTAACACCGGCATCTCCATGGCGATGGCCGCCCTGCTCAAGGGCTACCAGATGATCTGTGTGATGCCGGAGAACACCTCGATCGAGCGCCGGCAGCTGCTCGAGCTCTACGGCGCGCGGATCATCTACTCGCCCGCCGAGGGCGGCTCCAACACCGCCGTGGCCCACGCGAAAGAGCTTGCCGCCCAGAACCCTTCGTGGGTGATGCTGTACCAGTACGGCAACCCCTCCAACGCCGCGGCGCACTACGACGGGACCGGACCGGAATTGCTGGCGGATCTGCCGGAGATCACCCACTTCGTCGGCGGGCTGGGCACCACGGGAACCCTGATGGGCACCGGGCGATTTCTGCGAGAGAAAGTGCCCGGCGTGCAGATCGTGGCGGCCGAACCCCGGTACGGCGAGGGCGTCTACGCGCTGCGCAACATCGACGAGGGCTTCATCCCGGAGCTCTACGACCCGGAGGTGCTGACCACGCGGTTCGCGGTCGGCGCGTACGACGCGGTCCGCCGCACCCGCGAGCTCGTCCAGACGGAGGGCATCTTCGCCGGCATCTCCACGGGCGCGATCCTGCACGCTGCCCTGGGCATGGCGGCCAAGGCGGTCAAGGCGGGGGAGCGCGCCGACATCGCGTTCACCGTGTGCGACGCCGGGTGGAAGTACCTGTCCACCGGCGCGTACGCCGGTAGCCTGGACGACGCGGAAGATGCGCTGGAAGGGCAACTATGGGCGTGACGGGCTCGGGTGGTCATCCCGGCTCGCCCGGTCGCCCGGTGCAGAAGCGACCCGCGTGGGTCGTCGGCGGGGCGACCGTCATCACGTTCGTCGTGCTCCTGTGGCTCGTTGAACTGCTCGACTCGATGCTCGGACACACCCTCGACAACAACGGCATTCGTCCCCTGGAAACCGACGGACTGGCCGGCATCCTGTTCGCTCCGCTGTTGCACGCCAACTGGGAGCACCTGATAGCCAACACCGTTCCGGCCCTGGTGCTCGGATTCCTGATGACCCTGGCCGGGATGGCGCGGTTCGTGTGGGCGACGGCGATCATCTGGATCGTCGGCGGGCTCGGCACCTGGCTGATCGGCAACGTGGGGGTGCACTGCCCCTACGTCGGAACGCAGTGCACCACCACCCACATCGGGGCGTCGGGCCTGATCTTCGGCTGGCTCACCTTCTTGATCGTCTTCGGCTTCTTCACCCGGAAGATCTGGGAGATCGTCACCGGCGTGGTTGTCCTGTTGCTCTACGGCGGCTTCCTGCTCGGTGTGCTGCCCGGCACCCCGGGCGTGTCCTGGCAGGCCCACCTCTGCGGCGCGGCCGCCGGGGTCCTCGCCGCGTACCTGTTGTCGGGACCGGAGCGCCGAGCCCGCGAGATCGGCAGGGCCGGTTCGGCTCCGCCGCGACTGCCGTCGTGAGGCGCCGGTGACCGACCGACAGGCGCCCATCGGCATCTTCGACTCCGGCGTCGGCGGCTTGACCGTCGCGCGCGCCATCATCGACCAGCTTCCCGACGAAGGCATCGTCTACGTCGGCGACACGGGCAACGGGCCCTACGGTCCGCTGTCCATCCCCGAGATCCGGGCGCACGCCCTCGCCATCGGCGACGACCTGGCCGGCCGTGGGGTCAAGGCGCTGGTGATCGCCTGCAACAGCGCTTCGTCGGCATGTCTGCGGGACGCCCGCGAGCGGTATGCGCCGATTCCGGTGGTGGAGGTGATCCTGCCGGCGGTGCGGCGCGCCGTCGCCGCGACCCGCAACGGCCGCATCGGCGTGATCGGCACCGCTGCGACCATCGCGTCGGGGGCCTACCAAGACGCGTTCACCGCGGCGCGGGACGTCGAGGTGTTCGCCACCGCCTGTCCGCGCTTCGTCGACTTCGTCGAGCGCGGCGTGACCAGCGGCCGCCAGGTCCTCGGCCTCGCCGAGGGCTATCTCGAACCCTTGCAGCGCGCCGGCGTGGACACCCTGGTGCTCGGTTGCACGCACTACCCGATGCTGTCCGGGCTGATCCAACTCGCGATGGGCGACGGGGTGACGCTGGTCTCCAGTGCTGAGGAGACCGCGAAAGACCTGTTACGGGTGCTGACCGAACGCGATTTGCTGCGCCCGCATCCCGAGGACGGCGGCCCGCCGTCCCGGGTGTTCGAGGCGACGGGCGATCCCGAGGCATTCACCACCCTGGCGGCCCGGTTCCTGGGCCCGACACTGGACCGGGTGCGGCCGGTGCGGCGTCACGTTCCCTCACCCGGGTGACTTGATGGCGAAACCGCCGATGTTTTCGTCAGACTCGTGACGGGCATGGCAAGCTAGTGGGCGTGCGAATCACCGTACTGGGTTGCTCCGGCAGTGTGGTCGGTCCTGATTCGCCCGCCTCGGGCTATCTGGTCACGGCACCCGATACCCCGCCACTGGTCCTGGACTTCGGCGGCGGCGTGCTCGGCGCGCTGCAACGCCACGCCGACCCGAACGCCGTGCACGTGCTGTTGTCACACCTGCACGCGGACCACTGCCTCGACCTACCCGGCCTCTTCGTGTGGCGTCGCTACCATCCGACGCCGGCACCGGACCGGGGCATCATCTACGGTCCGGCCAACACCTGGGCCCGGCTGGGGGCGGCGAGCTCTCCGGAGGGCGGTGAGATCGACGACTGCCACGACATCTTCGACATCCGCCACTGGATCGACAACGAACCGGTGCAGATCGGCGCGCTGACCATTACACCGCGTCTGGTGTGTCATCCCACCGAGTCCTACGGCATGCGCATCACCGACCCGTCGGGCGCGACGCTGGTCTACAGCGGGGACACCGGCTACTGCGACGCCCTGATAGACCTGGCCCGGGACGCCGACGTGTTCCTCTGCGAGGCGTCGTGGACCCATTCGCCGGACCGCCCGCCCCGGCTGCACCTGTCCGGCACCGAGGCCGGCCGCGCGGCTGCGCAGGCCGGGGTCTCGGAATTGCTGCTGACCCACATCCCGCCCTGGACGTCGCGTGAAGACGTCATCAGCGAAGCCAAAGCCGAGTTCGACGGACCGGTGCACGCGGTCGTGTGCAACGAAACATTCGACGTCGCGCGGACGGAGCGCGCAGAACCGACCCGCTAGGGTTGGGCCGTGTCCACACGAGAAGACGGCCGCCAAGACCTCGAGCTGCGGCCGGTCACCATCACCCGCGGTTTCACCAGCCATCCGGCGGGATCGGTGCTGGTCGAATTCGGTCAGACCCGGGTGATGTGCACGGCCAGCGTCACCGAAGGCGTTCCGCGATGGCGCAAGGGATCCGGCCAAGGCTGGCTGACCGCCGAGTACGCGATGCTCCCGGCAGCCACCCACGACCGCTCCGACCGTGAGTCGGTCAAGGGCCGCGTCGGGGGCCGGACCCAGGAGATCAGCCGACTGGTCGGGCGCTCCCTGCGCGCATGCATCGACCTGGCGGCGTTGGGCGAGAACACGATCGCGATCGACTGCGATGTGTTGCAGGCCGACGGAGGCACCCGCACGGCGGCCATCACCGGGGCCTACGTCGCGTTGGCTGATGCGGTGACATACCTGTCTGCCGCCGGGAAGCTGTCGGACCCGCGCCCGCTGTCGTGCGCGATCGCGGCGGTGAGTGTCGGGGTGGTCGACGGACGGATCCGGGTGGACCTGCCCTACACCGAGGACTCGCGCGCCGAGGTCGACATGAACGTCGTCGCCACGGATACCGGCACGCTGGTGGAGATTCAAGGCACCGGCGAGGGCGCGACGTTCCCGCGGTCGACGCTGGACAAGATGCTCGACGCCGCGATGGCCGCATGCGACGAACTGTTCGAGGTGCAGCGCACGGCGCTCGAGTTGCCGTACCCCGGGGTGTTGCCGGAATCCTCCGAGCCCACGAAGAAGGCGTTCGGAAGCTGACGCGGATGTCGCAGCTGTTGGTCGCCTCGCGCAACCGGAAGAAGCTGGCCGAACTGCAGCGTGTCCTCGACGCCTCCGGGCTGACGACGGTCACGCTGCTGTCGCTCGACGACGTCGCGCCGTTCGACGAGGCGCCGGAGACGGGTGCGACGTTCGAGGACAACGCGTTGGCCAAGGCGCGTGACGCGTTCGTGGCGACGGGGGTGCCGACGGTCGCCGACGATTCCGGTCTCGAGGTCGACGCGCTCAACGGGATGCCCGGGGTGCTCAGCGCGCGGTGGTCCGGCCGGCACGGGGACGACGCCGCCAACACCGCGCTGCTGTTGGCGCAACTGGCCGACGTGCCCGACGAGCGTCGCGGCGCGGCATTCGTGTCGGCGTGCGCGCTGGTGTACGGGCCTGAGCCGGCCGACAGCGCCGTCGTGCGGGGCACGTGGCCGGGCAGGATCGTCCGGGAGCCGCGCGGCGAAGGCGGATTCGGCTACGACCCGGTGTTTCTGCCGGCCGGCTCGGAGCGAACCGCCGCCGAGCTGACGCCGCAGGAGAAGGACGCGTCTTCGCATCGGGGCCGTGCGTTGTCGGCGCTGCTGCCGGCGTTGCGCGCGGTGCTCTGAGGCCGGGTCGCCCGGTGTAGTAGCCACGCGAGGGGGATCGTGCCGGCGAGGGTGACCGCGATGAGGACCGGCATGGACCCGGTGAACAGTGGCCAGCCCAATGCCAAATCCATCACCAGCGCCATGACCGCGACGTGCACCAGGAAGATCTCGTAGGAGATCTCGCCCAGCCAGACGATCGGCCGACTGGCGAGCACGCGCCGGTACGCGTTGTCCGCGCCCAGTACCAGGGGCGCCAGCGCCGACGTCGCCACCGCCGCGAACAGCAGTGCCTTGACGCTCGGCACCCAGACCGGGTCGGGTCCGAGGATGGCGCCGCCCAGCGGGGTGGCGGCCACCAGCAACGCCAGCACTGCCAGCGGAACCCCGACCATCGCCGCGCACCGCGCTCCCAGCGCCTGCAGCACCGCCAGCGCCATGCCTCCGGCGAAGCAGGCCGTGTGCCCGGGCAGCCACATCCCAGCCGAGTTCGGTAGGACATCGGTGCCCGCGGCGACCAGCAGCCAGACCGGGGTGATCGCACCCAGCGCGAGCAGCAGCGCCAGCGTCCGGCGCGGTCGCCAGGGCCTGCGGACGACCAGAACGGCCAGGGCAGGCAGCGCGACGTAGAAGCTGGCCTCCACGGCCATGCTCCACATCTGCGACAGGCCAGGGTGCAGCAGCGTGGTCACGTAATCGTGGGTGTAGATCTGGGTGAAGGTCAGGTGGCGCAGCAGGCCGTGCCAGCTCTGGCCGGGGTTCGGGCCGGGCGTGAAATAGAGGTAGACGGTGAAGACGGCGAGCACGGTGACGACATAGGCCGGCACGATGCGGCGGATCCGGCGCCGCGCGTAGATGCGCGGCACCGGGGGCGGCGCGCTGTCGACAGCAGCGCGGACCCACGGACGGAACAGCAGGAAACCCGACAGCGCGAAGAAGATCGCGACGCCGACCTCGAGACGGGCGTAGAGCGCACCGAGGTAGCCGTGGTTCAGGTAGCCGGTCGCGAACGCGGCGTGGGTGGCGACGACGAGCAGGGCGGCGACGGCGCGCAGCCCGGTCAGCGCCGGATCGCGGCGGTCAGGCGGTGTCGGCTGCACCCTGTTGGCTCGCGCTGTCCAGGCCGAATTGTTCCTTGATGTTCTGGGTCTGAACGTACTCGACGAGGATGCCGACCAGCGGGATGGTGCCGGCCAGCAGCACGCCGACGGTCTTGGCGATGGGCCACCGCACCTTTACGGCGAGGTTGGCCGTGAACAGCAGGTAGACGAAGTACACCCATCCGTGCACCACAGCGATCCAGCCCAGCGAGTCGTCGCCGAACCCGTACTTCATCACCATCTCGTAGCAGAGGGCGATCAGCCAGACACCGGTGATCCAGGCCAGCACGCGGTAGCCCAGCAGCGCCTTGCGGATCGTCTCGACGGGCATCAGGGGAGCGGGAGAGTTGGGTGCGGTCACGTACCGGATCCTGTCGTTTGCTGCGTCGTCTTCTCGTCGGCTTTGGCCAGCTCGGCCAGGTAGGCGTTGTATTCGCGCAAGCTCGTGTCGTGGTCCTCGGTCCCGGTCGCGGCTTTGGGCCGTTCCGGCAGCAGGCCCGCGGGGATCTCGGTGACGGTGTCGCTGCGCTGCGGCTCGGGGGGTGCGTCTTCGTAGCGGACGAACTTGAAATAGGCGTACACACAGAACCCGGCGAACAACGGCCATTGCATCGCGTAGCCGAGGTTCTGGAAGCCGCCGCTGGACTCGAAGCGTTCCCACTGCCACCAGGCCAGCGCCAGGCAGCCGACGGCGGCGGCGATCACCAAGAGGATGAGCGCCGGCCTTCTACGCCGTGTAGTGGACACGGTTCAACGGTACCGCGACATCGTTGGGTCGCTGAACTCGTCCGAGCGGGCTTTCGCAGCTGTGCGGAGGTCAACCACGAGCTGGGGACGGGTTCGGTCGATCCAACGTTGATACGATCGCTGCTCTGCGGGCGTGGTGGAATTGGTAGACGCGCGGGCTTTAGGTGCCCGTGTTCGAAAGAACGTGTGGGTTCGAGTCCCACCGCCCGCACTCATCGCAGGCGTGCCGGTCTCACAGCAGGTAGATCACGAATACCGCGACCATCAGCACCGTCAGCCACGCGTCGGTCGCGCGCCGCAGCCAGCGCGGAGCGGTGCGCACCTCCATGAAGTACTGCATCACCAACCGGCTCTTCACCACGGTCAGCGCCAGCACGAGAGCGGTGATCGGGGTGCTGGGTTCTACGGTGTCGGTGAAGTGCGCCGGGGCGAGCCACCAGGAGCCGATGGTGATCAGGACCAGGGCGACCCAGGCGCCGGTGATCGCGCGTCCGGTGATGGCGGGTCCGGAAGCCACAAGACGGCCGCGGAAGAAGGTTGCCATGTTCACCTCAGTACGTAGAGCAGGCCGAAGATGATGACCCAGAGCAGGTCGACCATGTGCCAGTAGACGGCTCCGGACTCGACCATCGACACCCGGCGGCGACCGGGGTTGCGCAACTCGCGGACCACGACCCCCAGCACGATCAGCCCGACCAGCACGTGCACCAGGTGCACCCCGGTGATGACGTAGTAGAACGAGTAGAACAGGTCGGTGTTGGTGTGGCCGGCGGAGATCTTGGCGTACCACTCGTAGCCCTTGAACAGCATGAACAGCACACCGCCCAGGCCGCAGGCGTAGATGAGCCGGATGGCCTGCCGGTGCTGCCCGGCACGCGCGGCCAGCACACCGCGGGCCATGAACCACGAACTGGTCAGCAGGATCACGGTGTTGACCACGCCGATGTTGATGTCGAGGTGCTGCTGGGCGGCGAGGAACTCTGCCGAGTTCATGGTTCGGTAGATCATGTAGACGACGAAATAGCCGGCGAAGATCACCAGGTCGCCGAGCACCATCACCCACATGTCGACGTCGCCGGGCAGGTGACCGGATTTACGTGGATCCGACGCGGATGGTTCGCGGGTATCCGTCGGGCGTGAAGTCGGTTGTGTCACAACGACCCTCAATCCAGGTGGGGTGAGTCGGCGGGCTCGTTTTCGGCGGCCTTCTTGAGCAGCAGGATCAGGGTGGTCAACCACACGGAGAAGACCACGACCGACCACCAGAAGGCCAGCGACCCGTTCCAGGCGAAGGGGCCCGACTCGAAGACGAACATCTGCGTCGCGATGACCTCGGTGACGATCTGCCAGATGGTCACGTAGGCAAACCATTTCGGGAATATCCCGTTCTTGTCGTACAGAATGGCGACGGCGAACACCAGGTAGGCGGCGGTGAAGCACCCCAGAGAGCCGTTGTAGGAGAGCATTCCGACGTCGTAGAGCAGGCTGACGAGCTCGGGGTCGCGGTCGGCGCGGAAGGTGGCGGTCAGGAAACACACCGCGACGAGCAGGAAACCCGGTAGTGCGCCGACGCCCATGCCGCCGATGTAGCCGTAGGCGAAAACCGAGCCGACCGACATCCGCTTGATCTGGTAGGCGACCAGCCCGTTGGTCACCGCGGCTCCGCCGAGCAGGATCAGCAGAATGGCGAACCCGATCTGGATGGTGAGTCCGTTGTCGGCGAAGAACGCCACTTTGTCGGCTGCCGTGACGTCGGGCCGCGGGGGCGGAGTGACCCGCGCGAGCACGCAGATGATGACACCGAAGACCCCGTACCAGGCGGGGAAGAACCAGGTGATCAGCCGGACATCGGCCTTGCCGGTGCCGGGTGGGCCGGGTGTGGTCGCCGACCGTCCCGGCGTCAGGACGCTCATCGTGCGATGACCCCGGTCTGGATCGCCTGCCGGCGCACCGCTTTTCGGAGAACGAAGAACATCACCACGACGAAGGCCGCGAATGCGCCGTTGCGTAACCAGAACGACAGCAGGCCGTCCCAGGCCAGCGGCCCCGACTGCGTGACGGCCGCACCGGCGGCGGGGGTCATCGCCAGGGCAGTGGCCAGCGAGTAATGACCTACCCAGCGCGGGAACACGGCGTTGGGGCCGGCGTCGAAATACACGGCGACCGCCAGCAGGAGGAACTGGGCGACCATCATGCCGACGGGTGCGATCAGCACGATCCAGGCGAGGTCGTTGAGCAGCATCACCAGCTGGGGGTCGCGCCCGGGACGAAAGGCGGCCACGAGGAAGAAGATGTTGGACAGGGCGAAGATGGTGGCTCCGCTGACCACGGCGGTCAGGTAGCAGTAAGCCAGCACATGGCTTTGGTTCATCCGCTTCATCTGCGTCACGATCACCATGAAGAACGGCAGGATCATGATGCCGCACAGGTTGAATGTGACCTGGCTGAACCGGACCCACGCGGTGTGCTCGTCGTAGAAGCGCGCCACTTCGTCGGCGCTCCATGACGGCGACATCGGTGGCCAGAAGCCGGGAAACGCCACCCAGGCGATCAGCAGCACCGCGCCCACCGCGGGTCCGGTCCACAGGCTGACCCACTGGGCCTTGATGTCGCCTGCCCGTGGTTCGTCCTGCACCTGCTCGAGGATCTGCACCCCGGTCCTCCCTATGACTTGAGTCAGGTTCAACAATGCCGGGCGTGCGCCCGTTGAACCGCTGATGCCGATCTATTGGCCAGATCGCAGGCGTTTCCGCTAGTTGGCACCGTAACGCCCGACCGGCTGATTGGGAAGATCTTTCTGATTCGAGTCAGTAAACGGGGTAGGGTCAGGCGCGTGACGCTGAACACCAGTCCCGCCCGCAAGGGCCAGCGCACCCGGGAGCGGCTACTGGGCGCGGCGATCGCGGAGTTCACGCGCGACGGTATGGCCGCAGCCGACATCGGCGCCATCGTCTCGGCGGCCGGTGTGGCCCATGCGACGTTCTTCTTCCACTTCCCGACCAAGGAGCACGTGCTCGTCGAGTTGGAGCGACGCGAACAGACGAGGATGGCCACCGAACTGACGCGCTTCGTCGCCGCCCCGCACAGTGTCGCCGACACGCTGGCCGAGGCGCTGCGGGTGCTCGAGACGTTGGAGCGGCGCCTCGGTCCGCGGTTGTTCAAAGACTTTCTGGCCCTGCACTTCACGACGAAACGCCCGCCTGAAGAGGAATGGGCGACCCATCCGTTCGTCGTCGCGGTGATCGAGGAACTGCTGCGGGCGCGCGAGCGGGGTGAGATTCCCGCCGACGTCGACGTGGTGCACGGCGGGGTGTCGTTCCTGGTGGGCCTCTACGCGCTGCTGATCACGATGCCGGAGGACAGCAGCGCACGCTCGGTGGCGCTGGCCGCCTACCTCACGACCTACAGGTACGGGTTGCGGGCAGTTTGATTCAGGCCGACGTGATTCAGGCAGACGCCTCGGCCGTGGCGCCTTCGGTGGCCTCCATCCGGAAGCAGAAGATGCTGGCCGCGAAGCTGAGCAGCGCGGCGCTGCCCGACAGACCTGCGATCAGCGATTCGGACATGCCCCAACTGGCGAGCGCGACGGCGAGCGCGATGACGGCGGACATCAATAAGAACAGCCCCGTCGTGGCAACCGCCTCGTTGAAGGGATCGTCTGCGTGAGTCGTGCCGTCAGCCATGCCCCGTCTATAGCCCCGTCCAGGCGCGGGCAAACCTGACGTCATTCGTTCGTTCCGGTTACCCGCCGTCGGTATGCGGACGGCGTCTCGCCGCAGAACTGGCTGAACGCCCGGGTGAACGAGCTGACGCTGTCGAACCCGACGGCGGTGGCGGTGTCCTGGACCGACTGTAGGGGGGCGGCCAGGAGTGCCATCGCCCGCAGCATGCGCGCATGGAGTAGATAGGTGCGCCAGGACAGTCCCAGGGTGTCGGAGAACAACCGGCGCAGGGTGCGCTCGGACACCGCCACGGCTTTGCTCACATCGGCGCACGTCGCGGTGTCGAGGTGGGATTTTGTGTAGGCGATCGCGGAAGCGACGATCGGGTGCTCGGAGGTGGGCAGGCTGAGCGGGGCCTCGTGGTCGAGGGCCTCGGTGACCAGAGCGGCCAGCGTTCGGAAGAACCCGTCGGAGACGTCGTCGCCGCGCGGGCGGTCGATGGGCCACCGCAGCCCGTAGATCATCATCTCCCGGATCAGCGGGGACACCGCGAGGATGCGCGCCCGGTCACCCCCGTCGCGGATCAGGGACCGGTCGAACATCACCGCCACGGTCTTGACGTCCGGGTTCATCACCGCCTGGTGTTCCAGGCCCGCCGGGATCCAGGCCGCCTGCTGCGGAGGCAGCAGATAGTGCGCCGAGTCGGTCTCCACTTCGACCACCCCGTGCAGCGCGTACTCGATTTGGTGCACATCGTGGGAGTGCCACCCGGTGATCAGCGCGTCGCCCTCGTAAAGGTAGCTGCCGCCCGGTGCGCACCCGCCGCGCCGAAGGTCGATGACGCGTCGTCGCGGCCTCGAAGCCACATTGGCCGAATCGGACAAAAATCTGTCCGAGGACGCAGAGACGGTCATGCTTTCAGACGGTACTACTGAGATATGAGCGCGGATATGACCCCTGACGACCTGATCCTCGTGAGCATCGACGACCACGTGGTCGAGCCGCCCGACATGTTCCTGCGGCACGTGCCCGCCAAGTACAAGGAGGAGGCGCCGATCGTCGTCACCGACGAGAAGGGCGTCGACCAGTGGATGTACCAGGGCCGCCCGCAGGGGGTGAGCGGGCTCAACGCCGTGGTGTCGTGGCCGGCCGAGGAATGGGGACGTGATCCGGCCGGGTTCGCCGAGATGCGGCCCGGTGTCTACGACGTCCACGAGCGCGTCCGCGACATGAACCGCAACGGCATCCTCGCGTCGATGTGCTTCCCGACCTTCACCGGATTCTCCGCGCGCCACCTCAACATGCACCGCGAGGAGAGCACCCTGGTGATGGTGTCGGCCTACAACGACTGGCACATCGACGAGTGGGCCGGCTCGTACCCGGACCGCTTCATCCCCATCGCGATCCTGCCGACGTGGAATCCCGAGGCGATGTGCGACGAGATCCGGCGCGTCGCAGCGAAGGGCTGCCGTGCGGTGACCATGCCGGAGCTGCCGCATCTCGAGGGGCTGCCCAGCTACTTCGACGAGGATTACTGGGGCCCCGTGTTCCGGACGCTGTCGGAGGAGAACGTGGTGATGTGCCTGCACATCGGCACCGGCTTCGGCGCGATCTCGATGGCCAAGGACGCACCGATCGACAACCTGATCATCCTGGCCACCCAGGTGTCGGCGATGTGCGCCCAGGACCTGCTGTGGGGTCCCGCGATGCGCAACTACCCGGATCTTAAGTTCGCATTCTCCGAGGGCGGGATCGGCTGGATCCCCTTCTATCTGGACCGCAGCGACCGGCACTACACCAACCAGAAATGGCTGCGTCGCGACTTCGGCGACAAGCTGCCGTCGGACGTGTTCCGCGAGCATTCGCTGGCCTGCTACGTCACCGACAAGACGTCGCTGAAGCTGCGGCACGAGATCGGCATCGACATCATCGCCTGGGAATGCGACTATCCGCACTCGGACTGCTTCTGGCCCGATGCTCCCGAGCAGGTGTTCGCCGAGCTGACCGCTGCGGGCGCCGACGCCACCGACATCCACAAGATCACGTGGCAGAACGCGTGCAACTTCTTCACCTGGGATCCGTTCGCCCGTACGCCGAAGGCGGAGGCCACCGTCGCGGCGCTGCGTGCCAAGGCCACCGACGTGGACACCTCCATTCGCTCACGTGCCGAATGGGCGCGGCTGTATCAGGAGAAGCAGCTCACCGGTGCTTGATTAGCCGGCTCGCCGGCGGGGCGTGATCAGCCGGGTCAACGCCCGCAACGCGTCGCGAACCGGTTCGTGCGCCTGCCCAGGCGCGGACCCGCGTGCGGCATACGGCCACGGCCGGTGGCGTTCCGGAACCGCGTCGGTCCGAACGGATTTCAACTCCACGCGCAGATGGGCGCGCAGGTCCGCCAGGTCCGGTTCGTCCCAGCGGTTGCGGGCTTCGATGGGATCCTCGGTGAGATCGTAGAGTTCCCACTGGTCGTCGAGCACGGTGCTGCGGTAGGTCGGGCCTCCCGGTCCGTCGGAGGCCAGCTGCCGCACGCCCGGCTCGGTCCAGGTCGAGGGATCGTCGAACGAGCGCACCAGCTTCCAGAGGTGGCCACGGCCGCCGTCGACGGTCTCGGGGACCTGCACCACCAGACCTTCGAAGTTGGCCCCGGTGGTGCCAGGAATCCGGATCCGCAGCGGGCGGGGCACTTTCGCGGTCAGCCGGAGAGCCCGCGCCACGGCAGATGCTCCGGTGTCGCCTTCGAGCACGTTGTCCCGCGTCATCAGATAGACCGGGCGGCTCTCGTCCGCCGGAGCTCCGTCGACGACGGGCATCAGGTTGCGCCCGGGGAGGGGATGCACCTCCGTGAAGTCCCGGTCCAGCGTCGCGGCGACGGCGCCGACGTCGATTCCGCCGGCCGCCAGCAGCGTTGGCACCAGGTCCACATGAGAGGTCGGCGCGGTGACCGTGCGCGGCGTGGTGGGGCTGCTGCCGACCCGGGCGACGACGAACGGTACGCGGGTCGCCTCGTCGTAGAGGTTGAACCACTTCTGGTGCAGCCCGCCGTGGGCGCCGAGAAGGTCGCCGTGATCCGCGGTGCGGATGAGCACGGTGTCGTCGGGTCCGTTGCCGGATCCCCCGTCGGTGACCGCGCGCCGGACCCGGTCGATGGGGGAGTCGACCTCGGCGTGCAGCCGGTAGTACAGGTCGCGGTAGCGCTGGGCGCCGCGCCGGTAGGTGCGCTCGATCGCCCGGGCCGGCCCGTATCCGGAGTAGTAGGCGTCCCGGAAGGCGTTCTGTGCCGCGGGTTTCGCGCTGAGGTCCTCCTCAGCCGTGGGTGCGGGTGGGACGGGCGGCGGATCCATCGGGGAGGGCGAGAGCGGATTGCGCCGCGCCCACGCCGGGAACAGCACGATGTCGTGTGGATTGACGAAGCTGGCCACCAGGAGGAAGGGTCGCAGCGCGGCGGGGTCCCCGGCTCGTCGCCGAGCGTACCGGTCGTTCAGCCAGGACACCACGCGGTCGGCGATGAGTGGGTCACGTCGGATGCCCGCGTTGGAGAGCTGTGCCCCGTGCGGCTCCGGCCCGACCCAGCCGGAGAACCCGTACCGGGCCAGCGGATCGGCGTCCAGGTAGCGCTGCACGGCGACCGGGTCGACGACGCCGTCATCGTCGTTGGTGTCGAGGATCTGTCCGGTCGCGGGGTCGGTCAGGTCGGCGTGGGAGATATGCCATTTGCCGTCATAGTGCGTGTCGTAGCCGGCGGAGCGGAACCAGTTCCCGAGGGTCGGTACCTCGCCGGCGCGTAACCAGCGCAGACGGGAGTCGTCGTAGGCCTTGCCGATTCCGTCGGTCTGGGTAACCCCGTGCAGGTCCGGATAGTGACCCGTGAACAGGGTCGGTCGGCTCGGCACGCAGGCCAGCGATCCGGTGTAGTGCCGGACGAAGCTGACGCCGTGCTCGTCGAACCACTTGCGTCCGAACAAGGTTCGGTCCCGCCACCGTTGCAGTTCGGGCGTCTCGTACGGTGGGGTTGCACGTTCTTCATCGGTCATCACGATGACGATGTCGGGTCGGGGCGCCGTCATGTGGGTTTCCGTTCCATGAGGCCCGCCAGCACGACGCGGGTGATCGATTCTGCTCTGTGGGGCTGGAATGAGCGCCCCTCGGTGAGGATCGCGTGCACCACCCCTCCCACGATGGCGTCGGCGGCGTCCCGCACGTCGTGGGGGTCCATGTCGGCGGCCAGGAGGCGGTCGCGCAACGCTTCGTGCAACGGGACGCTGAAACCGGCGCGCAGACGAGCCGCGGTATCGGCGTGTTCCATGCCCGCGATGGTCAGGACGCGCAGCATCGCATTGCCGCGCACGGTGGTCAGGGTCTTGGCCAGATCGAACGCCCACCGGCAGCAGTCCGCGACGACGTCGTCGGTGTGGGGGACGGGTCGCAGGATGCGATCGGCGTACTCCAGGGTGACGTCGGCGACGAGCGCGTGACGGCTGGGCCACCACCGGTAGATGGTCTGTTTGCCCACGCCCGCGCGGGCCGCCACCGCCTCGATGGTGAGCTTGTCGAAACCCCGCTCCAAGAGGAGATCCCGGGTGGCGTCGACGATGGCCACCCGCGATCGCTCGTTGCGTCGCCGCGGCGTCGCGACTTCTGTGGGCATGGTTTTCCGATCCTGTTCGGTCGCGTCTTTACATGCTCGGACGCCGCCCCGTAGTCTCCCACACGGCGAGACGGTGCGTCTCGTCAACGACGGAAGGGTGACCGGATGGCGACGAAGCTGGTGATCGGCGCCAGCGGATTCCTCGGATCGCACGTCACCCGGCAACTCGTCGCCCGCGGCGACGACGTGCGCGTCCTCATCCGCCCGACCAGTTCGACGCGTGCGATCGCCGATCTGCCGCTGGACGTGCGTTACGGCGACATCTTCGACACCGCGGCGCTGCAGACGGCGATGGACGGCTGCGACGTCGTGTACTACTGCGTCGTCGACGCGCGGCCCTGGCTGCGGGACACCCGGCCGTTGTGGCGCACCAACGTCGACGGTCTGCGCACCGTGCTCGACGTGGCGGCGCGTGCCGACCTGTCCCGCTTCGTCTTCACCAGCACCATCGGCACGATCGGGTTGACCGACGCCGGGCTCGCCGACGAGACGGTCGCGCACAACTGGGCCGAGATCGGCGGCGACTACATCAGGTCACGAGTCGCCGCCGAACGACTGCTGTTCGACTACTGCACCACGGTCGGCCTCCCTGGCGTCGCGATGTGCGTGGCCAACACGTACGGACCGGGCGATTGGCTGCCTACCCCGCACGGCGGTCTGCTGGCCGCGGCGGTACACGGGAAGCTCCCGTTCTTCATCGACGGCTACCAGGCGGAGGTGGTCGGTGTGGAGGACGCCGCGGCGGCACTGCTGCTGGCCGCAGAGCGCGGATGCCCGGGGGAGCGGTACATCGTCTCCGAGCGCTTCATGAGTGCCCGAGAGATCTATGAGACCGGTTGTGCAGCAGTCGGTGTCACGCCGCCCAAGCGGGGGGTTCCGATCAGGTTGATGTCGGCGTTGAGTCACGTCGCGGACGGTGTGTCGCGGCTGCGCGGCACCGAAACCAGATTCACTCCGTTGAACATTCGGCTGATGAGCATCATGTCGCCGATGGACCACTCCAAGGCGGTGCGCGAACTCGGCTGGCAGCCGCGACCGACGCCGGACTCGATCGTCGCGGCGGCAAACTTCTTCCGGCGCCGCCGCCGCAGCGGTGACGTTGAAGAGGTCGCAAGGTGAGCATCGGTCTGACCCCGGAACAACAGCAGCTCTCCGCGGCGGTCGCACAGTTCGCGGCCCGCCGCGGACCGATCAGCGACACTCGCCGTTCCTTCGACGCGCTGGCGGCGGGCGAGCTTCCCGGCTGGTGGACGATGTTCACCCAGCAGGGATTTCACGCGATCCACCTTCCGGAGTCCGCCGGAGGTCAGGGCGGCTCGCTGGTGGACGCCGCCTGCATGCTGGAGGCCGCCACGACGGCGCTGCTTCCCGGCCCGGTGCTCCCGACGGTGATCGCCGGTGCGGTGGCGCTGCTCGCCGACGACTGCGAGGCATCCAAGACGTTGCTGACCC
Organism: Mycolicibacterium vaccae; assembly: GCA_050205485.1. Classification (GTDB taxonomy): domain Bacteria; phylum Actinomycetota; class Actinomycetes; order Mycobacteriales; family Mycobacteriaceae; genus Mycobacterium; species Mycobacterium vaccae_A. Next base: position 50,997 of record JBNMQW010000001.1, read on the forward strand.
GGTTGGCCGACGGCGCCCCCGCCGCGGTGATCCAGCCGCCGAACGACACGGTGGGCGCCACCCAGGTCGACGGCAGATGGCAACTGCGCGGCACCACGCCGGCGACACCGGGGGTGTGCTCGGCGCAGGTGATCGTGCTGGCGGTGCCGGCCGACGGCCGGACCCTCTGGTGCGTCATCGATCCCGACGCGCCGGGCGTCACCGTCGAGAACCGCACCGGCACCGACAAGACCGTCGACATCGGCGTTGTGCACCTCGACGGGCACACCGTCGATGCCGGCGCGGTGCTCACCGGCGTCGACGACGTCCGGGCGCGGTCGACGCGCTCGGCGCTGACCGCGTGCGCGGCAGCCGGGACGGTGCGGTGGTGCGTCGACGCGGTCACCGGTCATCTGCGGACCCGCGAGCAGTTCGGGCGGCCGATCGGCACCTTCCAGGCGCTGCAGCACCAGGCGGCGATGCTGCTTGTCAACTGCGAGCTCGCGACGGCTGCGGCCTGGGACGCAGTGCGCGCGCTGGCAGAACCCTCGGCGACGCAACATCAGATCGCCGCTGCCGGTGCGATGTTGATGGCGGTGGCACCGGCACCCGAGCTTGTCTTCGACGCGCTGACGATGTTCGGCGCGATCGGATTCACCTGGGAACACGATGTCCACCTGTACTGGCGCAAAGCCACCAGCCTGGCCGCCTCGCTCGGCCCGTCCGGGATCTTCGCCGAAGAGCTCGGGCAGCTGACGTGCCGGGAGAACCGGGACGTGTCGGTGAAGTTGGGCGACGCCGACGCAGAGTTCCGCCACCGGGTCGCCGACGTGCTGGATCGCGCCATCACCTTGCGCAACGACCGGCCCGGCCGCCAAGGCGACTACGAGAACCTCGCCACCGGACCCCAGCGCACCCTGTTGGCCGACGCCGGTCTCATCGCGCCGCACTGGCCGGAGCCCTGGGGCGTGGGCGCCACCCAGCGACAACTCCTGATCCTCGACGAGGAGTTCGCGAAACGGCCGGAGCTGGTGCGGCCCTCGCTGAACATCGCCGAGTGGATCCTGCCCACGATCATCAGTTCGGCACCGGAACACCTGCAGCAGCGCTTCATTCCGCCCACCCAGCGCGGTGACATGACGTGGTGCCAGTTGTTCAGCGAGCCGGGCGCCGGATCGGATCTCGCCGCCCTGACCACGCGCGCCACCAAGGTCGACGGCGGGTGGCGCATCAACGGCCACAAGATCTGGACTTCCTCGGCGCACGTCGCCGACTACGGTGCGCTGCTAGCACGCACCGATCCCGACGCGGCCAAACACCGCGGTATCGGTTACTTCATCGTCGACATGCGCTCCGAAGGGATTGAGCTGCAACCGATCCGGCAGGTGACCGGGGAGGCGCACTTCAACGAGGTGTTCCTCCACGACGTGTTCGTCCCCGACGACATGCTGCTGGGCGGTCCCACTGACGGGTGGAACCTGGCCATCGCGACCATGGCGCAGGAGAGAGTGGCGATCAGCGGCTACGTGAACTTCGACCGGGCGTCGCTGCTGCGGGCCATGGCCCAGCAGGACCGCCCGGACCGGGCCCGCGTCTTGGCCGCGTTGGGGGAGGCCGACGCCTACGCCAACGCGATCAAGGTGCTGGCGGTGCGGGAGGTCATGCGGTTACTCGACGGGCAGGCGCCTGGTCCGACCTCGAGCATCGCCAAGGTCGCGATGAACGTGATGCTGCGCCGGACGTTCAGCGCGACCCTCGATCTGGCCGGGCCGGCGGCGTTGCTCGAGGACTCCGATCCCCGGGTCGTCGAGCCGTACTTCCATCTGCCGGCCGAACTGATCGGCGGTGGAACGCGAGAGATCCAACTGAACATCATCGCCCAGATGATCCTCGGGCTACCCCGAGGGTGAGTGGCGACCGTCCGCCGGATCCACCGGCGGGGCCACCTCGAAGAAGCGAGTGCACATGGGATTGCGTGGAGAAGCGGCGATCGTCGGGTACGTCGAGCTACCGCCGGAACGACTCAACAAGGCCACCCCGGCGCCGTTCACCCTCGAGCAGTGGGCCGAACTCGGGTCCGCGGCGCTCGCGGACGCCGGCCTGCCCGGAGAACTCGTCGACGGGATCGTCACCACTCACTTGAGTGAGTCGGAGATCTTCGTCCCGTCCACGGTGGCCGAATACCTGGGGGTGCGAGCGGGGTTCGCGGAACTCGTCGACCTGGGGGGCGCGAGCGCCGTCGGGATGGTTTGGCGCGCAGCGGCGGCCGTCGAGCTGGGCATCTGTGACGTGGTGCTGTGCGCTATTCCCGCCCGGTACATCACCCCGACGTCGGACAAGAAGCCGAAGGCGCTGAGCGACGCCGTGTTCTTCGGCGCGTCGAGCAACCAATTCGGTTCGCCGCAGGCGGAATTCGAGATCCCCTACGGCAACCTGGGCCAGAACGGGCCCTACGGCCAGGTGGCACAACGGTACGCGTCGGTCTACGGGTACGACGAACGCGCGATGGCCAAGCTCGTCGTCGACCAGCGGTTCAACGCCAACCACACCGACGGCGCGATCTGGCAGCACAAGTCGGTGACCGTCGAGGACGTCCTCGCCAGTCCGGTGATCGCCGATCCGCTGCACATGCTCGAGATCGTGATGCCCTGTGTGGGTGGCGCGGCCGTCGTGGTGGCCAACGCCGAGGTGGCCGCGCGGGCGACCAACCGGCCCGTCTGGATCAAGGGATTCGGCGAGCAGGTGCCCTACAAGACGCCGACCTACGCCGAGGACCTGCTCGACACGCCGATCGCGCGGGCCGCCGACACCGCGTTCTCGATGTCGGGTCTGACGCGGGCTCAGATGGACATGGTCTCGATCTACGACTGCTACACCATCACGGTGCTCCTGAGCCTGGAGGACGCCGGATTCTGCGAGAAGGGCAAGGGCATGGAGTTCATCTCCTCCCACGACCTGACGTTCCGCGGCGACTTCCCCCTCAACACCGCCGGCGGGCAGCTCGGGTTCGGACAGGCCGGCAACGCCGGCGGCATGCACCACGTCTGCGACGCCACCCGGCAGATCATGGGCCGGGCAGGCGCCGCGCAGGTCGCCGACTGTCACCGTGCCTTCGTGTCCGGCAACGGCGGCATCCTCAGTGAGCAGACCACCCTCGTCCTGGAAGGCGACTGACCGTGACCACCATGTCCTTCGACCGGCCGATGCCGGTCAAGACACCGACCACCGCACCCTTCTGGGATGCCCTCGCCGAGCACAAGATCCGGATTCAGTACTCCCCGTCGCTGCAGTCCTACGTCTTCTACCCGCGGGTGCGCGCACCGCGCACGCTCGCCGACGATCTGGAGTGGCGGGAGATCTCCGGGATGGGCACGCTGTACTCCTACACGGTGGCGCGTCGCCCGGTCGGCCCGCATTTCGCCGACGCCGTGCCGCAGCTGCTCGCGATCGTCGAGTGGGACGAGGGACCCCGGTTCTCCACCGAACTGGTCGACGTCGCGCCCGAGGACGTCCGAATCGGGATGCGGGTCAAACCGGTGTTCTGCGACTATCCCGAGCATGACGTGACGATGCTGCGGTACACGCCGGCGGGGCCGGCATGACCGGCACGTCGGACCGCCAGGACATCCGCGAGGTGCTGATCCGCTACGCGACGGGCATCGACCGGCGGGACTGGACGCTGTTCCGCACCGTGTTCACCGAGGACTGCGATCTGGACTACGGCGAAATCGGCAGCTGGCAGGGCGTGGATGCCGTCGTCGATTTCATGACGGCCAGCCATGAGTTGGCCGGTCCCACGCTGCACCGCATCACCAACGAAGCCATCGACGTCGACGGGGACACCGCGACCGCACGCGCTTACGTCGACGCGCTGATCCTGTCCCAGGACAACACCTCCGGAGTCAACGCCGCCGGCTTCTACGACGACGAGCTGGTTCGCACGGACGAGGGCTGGCGGATTCGGCGTCGCCGGTTCACCACAGTGCTGATACGGACGGTGAGCGCGGGGTGAGTCAGCTGTCGACCAGTTTGCGCAGCGGCCGGCGCGCCGTCTCGCGCATGGTGAGCAGCGTGCCCAGGGTGACCAGCGCCGCGACGATGACGTAGTACGCCGGGGCGATGTCGTTACCGGTGCGCGACACCAGCCACGTCGCCACGTACGGAGCGGTCCCACCGAACACGGCCACCGACAGGTTGTAGCCGACCGAATAACCGCTGGACCGCACCCGCGTCGCGAACAACTCGGCTGCGGCGGCCAGCGACGCGCTGACGAACACCGCCTCGATCGCCGCCAGCGCGGCGTGCGCGGTGATCGCCGCGATCAGCGACCCCGAGTTCAGCAGCACGAACAGGGGATAGGTCGCAACGGCGAAGGCGATGGCTCCGGTGTACAGCAGCGGCTTGCGTCCGATCCGGTCCGACAGCGCCCCCAGCGGTGGGATCAGCACCAGCGCGACCACACTGGCCACCGTGATGGACACGAACGCGTCGGTCTTGGTGAATTCCAGGGTCTCGGTGAAGTAGCTGGGCAGGAACGTGAAGACCACATAGAACCCGACGTTGTGGATCACCACCAGGCCGAAGATCTGCAGGATCGGTCGCCAGGCCGTGGTCAGGGCTTCCTTGAGCGGCGATTCGGACACCTCGCCGTCCTCGCGCAGCGCCTCGAATTCGGGCGTGTCGCTCAGTTTCATCCGGATGTAGAGGCCGACGGCGCCCAGTGCGCCGGCGATCAGGAACGGGATCCGCCAGCCGTAGGAGTCCATCGCGTCTTCGGAGAGCACCGTCTCCAGCGCGGTGACGGTGATCGAGCCCAGCACGAATCCCAGCACCACCGACCAGACGAGGAAGGACACCACGAAGCCGCGGTGCTTGTCGGACGCGTACTCGGCCAGAAAGCAGGCACCGCTGCCGTACTCACCGCCGGCGGAAAAGCCCTGCAGGCAGCGCATCAGCAGCAGCAGGATGGGCGCCAGCACGCCGATGGCGTCATACGACGGGATCAGGCCGATGGCCAGCGTGGAGGCCGACATCAACAGGATCACCAGCGCGAGCACTTTCTGGCGGCCGATGCGGTCGCCGAGCGGACCGAAGAAGAAGCCCCCGAGGGGACGCATGAAGAACGCCGCGGCGAAGATCGCGAACGTGTTCAGCAGCGCCGCGGTGTCGTCGCCCTGGGGGAAGAACTTCGCGGCGATGTACGTGGCCAGGAAGCCGTAGATGGCGAAGTCGAACCACTCCACGGCGTTGCCGATGGCGGCGGCGCGTACCGCGGCGCTCACCGGCGACGGTGTGTCGGCGCGGCGAGTGCCGGTCTGGTCCACGGTCATGGCTTCCCTCCCAGTTCTGCACGATCGAATTCGCTTGCTGCGCTGTCGAAGTCCTGATGCGGACGATCGGTGAGGAACATGTGCCCGGGGGAGTGGAAGATGGCCAGCTCCGGGCGCGCCTGGGCCACCGCGGCCTGCGGGGTGACGCCACACGCCCAGAACACGGGCAACTCGTCGGCCCCGATGTGTACGGCGTCGCCGAAGTCCGGGCGGTCCAGGTCCTCGATCCCCAACGCGGCGGGATCACCCACGTGGACCGGCGGGCCGTGCATCCCGGGGAACCGTGACGTGATCTGCGCGGCAGCGCCGATCTGGCCGCTCGGCAGCGGCCGCATCGAGACCACGAGCGGTCCGGAGAACCGGCCCGCTTCGGCACACGGACGGTCCGTCACGTACATGGGGACATTGACGCCCTGGTCCTGGTGGGCCAGCGGGAGACCGGCCGCGCGCAGCGCCCACTCGAAGGTGAACGAGCAGCCCAGCAGGAAGCCGACGAGGTCGTCGCGCCAGTAGACGCTGATGTCGGTCGGTTCGTCGACGCACCGACCGTCACGCATCACGCGGTAGCGCGGCAGGTCGGTGCGTAGGTCGGCCCCGGCGGCCAGCGTCGCCGGATGGGGTGACCCGGTGTCGGTGATCTCCAATACCGGGCACGGCCGGGGGTTGCGCGCGCAGAACCGGGCGAAATCCAGCGCGTCGGCTTCGGGCAGCACCACCAGGTTGGCCTGTGCGTAACCCGGTGCCGAACCGCTGGTCGGACCGGTGTGCGCACCCCGGCGGATGTCGTGCCGAGCCGCCGCGACAGCCGTCGGTGTCGTTGCCGCTGCGGAAGGCATACGCAAGCATTCCCCGTGGAGCGGGCGCAATAACGCGCGGCCGCGTCACGCCTCGGTTAACTCAGATCGTCAGCTCAGACGCTCGGGGAGAAGAGCTGAGTCGGTTCGGTCCGACCGCGCAACAGGGCCTGGCCACCGTCGGTCCAGTACCGTTGCTCGTCGGCCGGTGCCCACCGGTACACCGCCGCCGAGCACAGAATGCGGCGTTCGCAGTCCTTGGCGCGGTCGGCCAGTCGGGCCGCCTCGTTGACCGCGTCGCCGACCACCGTGTACTCGTAGCGGTTCGCCGCACCGATGTTGCCGGCGAAGACGGGGCCGGCCGAGACGCCGATACCGAAGTCGACCGGCAGGGCACGCAGCGATTCGGCCAGCGCGCGTGCGGTCGCCAGCGCTGCCCCCGCCGGGGCCTCGATGCGCAACGGTGCACCGAACACGGCGAGCACCGCGTCACCCTGGAACTTGTTGATCAGACCGTCGTGTTCGTCGACGACGGCCACGACGATCCGGAAGAAGTCGTTGAGGATGGCGGCGACGTCGTGCGGCTCGCGGTCCACCGCCAGCCGGGTGGAGTCCACCAGATCGACGAACAGCACGGCGACGTCGCGTTCGTCGCCGGACAGTGTCTCGTTCTGCTCGACGGCGCGGCGGGCGACCTCCTCACCGACGTGGCGCCCGAACAGGTCGCGCAGCAGGTTGCGTTCCCGCAGACCCGCGACCATGGCGTTGAATCCGCTCTGCAGCCGGCCGATCTCCGACCACTCGTAGACCTCGATGGTCCGGTCGAAGTTGCCTCTCTCGACGTCGGCCATCGCGGCGACGACCTCGTCCACCGGGTCGGAGATCGACATCGACACCAGCATGATGCTGCGGAAGCCGAGCACCACCGCCACCAGGGCCAGCACGAAGACGGCGACCTCGACGGGCGCGTCGCGGTCCAGCAGCCAGTCGTTGGACCGCAGCGCCAGCAGCACCGCGATCGCGGTACCGGGCAGCCCTGTGCACACCACCCACGCGATCAGCAGTCGTGCGCGCACTCCGGGCGCCACCGGCCGGACCGTGCCGCCGGGCACACCGGCCAGCAGGGGACGGATCGCGCGCAGGGTGAACAGGAAACCGGTGCACACCGTCGCGATCGCGCCGAAGGCGATCGCCGACGTAATGACCGCGAACGCGTCGACGGGGGCCGAGCGGTTCAACGGAATCACGATGGCGCCCGCGACCAGCCACGGAGCCAGGGTGAGGGCGGCCTGCCGGCGCATCGTCTTCGCCGCGGTCCGCACCTCGTCGGGAGTGGGTTTGCGGCCGCTGTCCAGCCAGCGCAGGGAAGGCGCCAGGATCGCGACCGCGCCGCCGGCGACGATGACGGTGCCCAGCGTGCCGATCACTGCCAGGGCGACGCCGTTGGCGGGGGTGGCGACGCTGCTCCCGGCCAGGGCGGCGACGATGGCGACCACTTCGCCGAGGGTGAACAGCCACGCTGAGGTCAGCCCCGCGACGTAACGGAGCAGCAGCGGCGTCACTTGGCCGAAGTTATCAGCCGGTGGCCGTGGACGATTCCGGTTCGGCGTCTTTGCCGGCCGCCGCGGGTCCGCCACCAGAAAGACGGGCCGATTCGTCGGGCGCGCGCCATCCGCCGGGCAGGAAGCACACAGCGATCGCCGAGATCACCGAGACGCCAATGAGATACGCGGCGATGGCGGTGCTGGTCCCGAACGCCGCATAGAGGGCCGTCGCGATCGTGGGCGCGAACGCCGAACCCACCACCTGCGACAGCGTGTATCCCATGGACACTCCGGAGTAGCGGACGTCGGCGTCGAACGACATCGAGAACAGCGCGCCGGTGACCCCTGCCGCCGGGGCCATCGCCAGCCCGAAGATCAGCACCAACGCCACGACGAACAGGCCCGGCCGGCCGGTGTCGATCAGCGCGAACGTCGGCACGACAGCGAGCCCCATCGCCACCACGCCGGCCAGGTACAGCGGTTTGCGGCCCACCCGGTCCGACAATGCGCCGAACACCGGATAGGTGGCCACGGCGACGACCGCGCCGATGGACACCCCGAGCAGAGCCCACTGCCGGGGGATGCCGGCTGCGGTGGTGGCATAGGAGACGAGGTACGCGACGCAGATGTAGGCGAACACGCCCTGCGAGAGATACGCGCCGGCGATCAGCAGGATTTCGCGCCAGTGCCGGCGCACCGCCGCCACGATGGGGGTGCGCGCGAGCTCCGAGTGGTGCTGCAGTGCGGCGAAGTCCGGGCTCTCGGTGACGGTCAGGCGCACGACCAGGCCGATCACGATGAGAATCGCGCTGACCAGGAACGGAACCCGCCAGCCCCACGACAGGAACTGGTCGTCGGGCAGTTGGGCGGCGAGGTAGAACGCGAGCGTCGCCGCGGCCGTGCCGGCCGGCGCGCCCATCTGCGGGAAGGCGCCGTAGAAGCCGCGTCGGCGCGCGCTCGCGTGCTCGACCGCCATCAGTGTGGCTCCGCCCCACTCGCCGCCGACAGCGAAACCCTGCGCCAGGCGCAGCAGAGTCAGCAGGATGGGAGCTGCCAGACCGATCTGCGCGTACGTCGGCAACAAGCCGATCAGGACGGTCGAGACGCCCATACCGACCAGCGAATAGACGAGCATCCGTCGGCGGCCCAGTCGGTCCCCGAAATGCCCGAAGACGATGCCGCCCAGTGGTCGGGCGAAGAAGCCGACGCCGAAGGTGGCGAATGACAGCAGCACCCCGGCGGCCGGAGAAGCGCTGGGAAAGAACAGCTTCGGGAACACCAGCGCGGCAGCGGTCCCGTAGATCAGGAAGTCGTAGAACTCGACCGCTGTACCGATGAAGCTGGCCAGCGCGACCCGGCGCGGGGAGACCCGCGCTGGTCCGGCGGAGCCTCCCGACATGGTGCTAGTCGCTGGCGGGAAGCGGCTTGGCTTCCTTGAGCCCCAACGGGGTGGAGCCGATGCTCAGCGTGCCCTTGCCGGCCTTGGTGACCAGCACCTCGGCTCCGCTGTCGTCGACGTAGCGCTTGCCCATCAGAGTGCCGCCGGCCAGCGAATCGTCCAGGGACAGGCTGGAATCCACCTCGTCGCCGATCGGGACCATCAGGGAGCCGCCGGCGCGCAGGTCGTCGAGGCTGTCGGCGCTGCGCACGACGATCACCTGGGTATCGCAGACCTGGCTCTGGAGGCGGGTGCCGTTCTTGATCATGCAGGCTCCTTCGAAGCGGTGTTCAGTTCGGCAACGAGTTCGCGGCGCAGCACCTTGCCGGTCGCGTTGGTGGGCAGCTCCTCACGGAACACCACCCGGTCGGGGGTGCGGGATCCGCGCAGTTGGGCGCGCACGTGGGCGCGCAGATCCTCGGTGTCGGGCTCGGTACCCGGCTCGGGCACGACCACCGCGACGATGATCTGGCCCCACTGCGGGTCGTCGGCGCCGACGACGGCGCAGTCGCGGACGTGGGCGTGCTCGACGAGCACGTCCTCGATCTCGGCGGGGGCGATGTTCTCGCCGCCGCGGATGATGGTGTCGTCGGACCGTCCGCCGATGAACAGGTACCCGTCGGCGTCGAGGTAGGCGACGTCCTTCGTCGGGAACCAGCCGTTCTCGTCGAGGACCGACCCGATGTCGGTGTACTTGCCGGACACCTGCTCGCCGCGCACGAAGAGTTCGCCGGTCTCGCCGGCACCGAGAACGGTGCCGTCCTCCGCGCGGATCTCGACCTCGATGCCGGGGACCGGCTGACCCACTGATCCGAGGCGGCGCATCGCCGCGTCATCGGTCGCGCTCAGCGCGGCACGGTGGTCGTCGGGGGTGAGTACTGCGATGGTCGAGCTGGTTTCGGTCAGTCCGTAGGCATTGACGAAGCCCACCTCAGGCAGCAGAGACAGCGCCTTGCGTACCAGTGGCAGGGGCACCTTCGACCCGCCGTAGGCCAGGGTGCGCAGCGTCGGCAAGTTCGCGTTCTGCGACTCGAGCACACCGACGATGCGGTCGAGCATGGTCGGCACCACCGTCGCCGACGTCACCCCCTCAGAGTCCACCAGCGTGACCCACTTCTCGGCATCGAAGTGCCTGAGGTACACCATCTTCCGGCCCGCGTACAGGTTCGACAGCGCGGCTCCCACACCGGCGATGTGGTACGGCGGCACGCAGATCAGCGCGGCGTCATCGGGTTCGGCGGACGCGAACTCCACGGTGCCGGTGATGTAGCTGGTCAGGTTGTTGTGGGTGAGTTCGACAGCTTTCGGCTTCGACGTGGTGCCCGAGGTGAACAGGACGACCGCCACCGCGTCGGGGTCGGCGAACTCGGCGGCCGGCTCGTGGTTGCCTGCCGTGGAGAGGAACTCGTCGGAGGACATGGTGCGGTATCCGTCGCCGACCGCGTCGCGGTACTCGTCGTCGACCACCACCAGCGGGTCGGGCAGCCGGTCGAGCAGAGCCCGTAAGCCGTCCGCCGACAGTCGGTAATTCAACGGCGTGACCGGGATGGCGGCCCGGGCAGAGGCGAACAGCAGCAGCGGCAGCACCGCGCCGCCGGTCCCGACGTAGGCGACATGGCGCGCGCCGGACGCGGCGATGACCCCGGCTCCGCCGTCCGCCAGGGAGCTGAGCTCACCGGTGGTCAGCCGGAGGTCGTCGGAGACCACCGCGGTGCGGTCGGGGTCCCCGGAGGCTGCCATCTCCAGCAGCAGCGAGATGCTCATCGGCTCTCCGCGGCGTCGACGAAGATGTCGCGAATGGGTTCGTCTCCGCCGCCGTAGCGCGACAGGTCGGTGGTGCCGGACTCGACGAGAACCGCGGAGTCGATGAAGCACCGGCCGTTGACCTCGGCGGCGGGCCGGGCCAGGATCTCCGCGGCGGCGTCGCCCATGATCTCGGGGCTGCGCGACGACTTGGCCAGATGGTCGCCGTCGGCGAGGTTGGTCACCGCCGACGTGGCGATGTAGGTCTCTGGCCACAGGCAGCTGAACCCGATCCCGGCACCGTCGCGTGCCGCGCGGTATTCCTCGGCCCACCCGAGCGAAAGCAGGGTCATGCCGTACTTCGACAGGGTGTAGGACGGATGGGCGCCCAGCCAGTGCGGGTTCATGTTGAGCGGCGGCGCCAGGGTGAGGACGTGCGGGTTGTCCGACTCGCGCAGGTGCGGCAGCGCCGCCTTGGTGAGCAGGAAGGTGCCTCGGACATTGATGTCCATCATGAGGTCGAACTTCTTGGCAGACAAGGTCTCGGTGGGTTCGGTGGCGATCGCGCTGGCGTTGTTCACGACGATGTCGACGCCGCCGAAGTGTTCGACCGCGGCGTCGACGGCCCGCGCGACGTCTTCTTCCTTACGCACGTCACCGACCACCGCCACGCCTTTGCCACCGGCGGCTTCGACCTCGGCGACGGCGGTGTGCACGGTGCCGGGCAGCTTGGGGTGCGGCTCGGCGGTCTTGGCCAACAGGACGACGTTCGCGCCGCGGCGTGCCGCGCCGAGCGCGATGGCCAGCCCGATGCCGCGGCTACCGCCCGACACGACCATGGTGCGATTGGCGAATGGGGTCTCGCTCGGCGAGCTGGACATGGGCCTCCTCGTGCGGCGGCAGATAGTGCCGTTCTCATTTTAGGCGAATCCCATAATCGTCGCGTGCCGGGGTTTCGCCGCTGGTTTCCGGTGTCACGCACCTATCGCTGCGTGCACCTTTCCCGTAGACGGTATTGGCATTCTCATTTTTTGCAAGTACGTTATCCAGCGATGAGCGAGCCAGTACAGACACCGTCGGGTATCCCGCTGGAGCCCGTGTACGGACCCGACGATCGGTCCGTAGATCCGCCATCGCCGGGGACCTACCCGTTCACCCGCGGCAACTTCGCGTCCGGTTACCGGGGCAAGACCTGGACTTTCCGCCAGTACTCCGGTTTCGGCACCGCCGAGGAGTCCAACCGCCGCTACCGGTACCTGCTCGACCAGGGCGGCACCGGCCTGTCGGTGGCCCTGGATCTGCCGACCCAGTGCGGCTACGACTCCGACGATGCCGAGTACGGCGAAGAGGTCGGTCGCGTCGGCGTGGCGGTCGACACGCTCGCCGACGCCGAGATCCTCTTCGACGGGATTCCGCTGGATCAGATCAGCACCAGTTTCACCATCAACGGCACCGCAGCGATCCTGTTGGCGTTCTACGTCGCGGCCGCGGAGAAGAAGGGGGTGCCGCGGGAGAAGCTGACCGGCACCATCCAGAACGACATCCTCAAGGAGTACGCCTCGCGCGGGACCTGGATCTGGCCGCCGGATCCGTCGCTGCGGCTGATCGCCGACACCATCGAGTTCTGCGCTGCCGAGGTCCCGCGGTTCAACGCGATCTCGGTCGCCGGTGCGCACTTCCGCGACGCGGGCGCCAACGCGGTGCAGGAGATGGCGTTCACGCTGGCCGACGGTGTCACCTACTGCGACACGGTTGTCGAGCGCGGCCGGATGACCATCGACAAGTTCGCCCCGCAGATCTCGTTCTTCTTCTACACCCACGGCGACTTCTTCGAGGAGATCGCGAAGTACCGGGCCGGCCGGCGGCGCTGGGCCACGATCGTGCGCGAGCGCTACGGTGCCACCACCGACAAGGCGTCGATGTTCCGGTTCGGGTGCGTCGCCGGTGGTGCGTCGCTGTACGCCCCGCAGGCGCGCAACAACCTGGTACGGGTCGCCTACGAGGCGATGGCGGCGGTACTCGGCGGCGTGCAGTCGATGTTCACCGCGGCATGGGACGAGCCGTTCGCACTGCCCAGCGAGGAGTCGGCGACGCTGGCCCTGCGTACACAGCAGATCCTGGCCTACGAGACCGGCGTGACCAAGGTCGCCGATCCGCTGGGTGGCTCCTACTTCGTCGAGGCGCTGACCGACGCCACCGAGGAGAAGATCATCGAGATCATGCGCGATCTCGAGAACCACGGCGGAATGGTCCGCTGCATCGAAGACGGGTACCTGCAGGGACTGATCGCCGACGAGGCGTTCAAGATCCACCAGGAGGTCGAGTCCGGGGAGCGCCCGGTGGTCGGCGTCAACAAGTTCGTCACCGACGAGCCGCCGCCGGACATCGCGACCTACGAGCTCGACGCCCGGGGTCGCGAGACGCAGCTCGAACGGCTGGCGAAGGTCAAGGCCGAGCGCAGCGACGTCGCGGTCAAGGACGCGTTGGCGGCCCTGGCCCGCGCCGCCGAGGGAGACGCCAACCTGATGCACAACCTGATCGACTGTGCCAACGCTTATTGCACTGTGGGAGAGATGGTTTCGACATTGAAGTCCGTGTGGGGCGAGTTCCAGCAGCCGGTGGTGTTCTAGAGATGACCGATTCTGCTTCCGCCGGGGCGAACCCGGTCCGCGTGCTCGTCGCCAAGCCGGGACTCGACGGTCATGACCGCGGCGCTAAGATCGTCGCGCGGACCCTGCGCGACGCCGGGTTCGAGGTCATCTACACCGGGATCCGGCAGCGCATCGAGGACATCGTCTCGATCGCCTTGCAGGAAGACGTTGCGCTGGTGGGGCTTTCCATCCTCTCGGGCGCGCATGTGGCGCTGACCGCCCGCACCGTCGACGCGCTGCGCGCCGCCGATGCCGGCGACATCGCCGTCGTGGTGGGCGGGACCATCCCCCAGGGTGACGTCCAGAAGCTGCTCGATGCCGGTGCTGCGGCGGTGTTCCCGACCGGCACCTCGCTGGACGACCTGGTCCGCGACGTGCGTGAGCTGACCAAGCAGGGCGCGCAGTGATGCCGAACGCACTCTCGCCGGAGGAGGTCCATCGATGAGACTCGGGGTGATGATCGGAGCCGAGCGCGGCGACATGGCGCGCAAGGTCGACAAGCTGGTGTCCGACATCGAGTGGGCGGAGTCGGCGGGCCTGGACACCGCGTGGATGCCCCAGGTGCCCAACGACTTCGACTGCCTGACGATGGTGGCGCTGATGGCTGCGCACACTTCGCGCATCGAGCTGGGCACCGCGGTCGTCCCGCTGCAGGCTCAGCACCCGATCGCGCTGGCCCGTCAGGCGCTGTCGGTGCATGCGATGGCCGGAGGGCGCCTGGCGCTCGGTGTCGGGCCGTCGCACCACTGGATCGTGCGCGACATGCTGGGCCTGGCCTACGACAAGCCCGCGGCCTACACCCGGGACTACCTCGAGGTGCTCAACGCGGCGTTGGCCGGCCCCGGTGACGTCGACGTCGAGAACGCCACCTTCACCGTGCACAACCCCACGGTGCTGGGCGCCGACCAACCACTTCCGGTTCTGGTGGCCGCGCTGGGTCCGGTGATGTTGCAGATCGCCGGCGAGCGCGCCGACGGCACCGTGCTGTGGATGGCCGACGAGAAGGCCATCGGCGAGCACATCGCGCCCAAGATCAACAAGGCGGCTGCCGATGCGGGCCGTCCGGCGCCGCGCATCGTCGCCGGCATCCCTGTGTGCCTGTGTGCCAACTCCGAGATCGACGCCGCCAAGGAGCGGGCGAACCGCATCCTCGCCGAAGCCGAGACGTCGCCCAACTACCAGCGCCTTCTCGATCGAGGGGACGCCCGCAACGTCGGTGACCTTTGCGCTGCCGGTGATGAAGAGTCGATCCTGCGTCGCTTCAAGCAGTTCGCCGATGCCGGTGTGACCGACCTGTCGGTGCGCCTGCTACCGATCGGGGAGACCCGCGACGAACTCATCGCATCGAAGTACCGGACGCGAGAGGTGATCGCGGAACTTGCGAAGATGGTGTGATGAGCGCTTGCGCGAAGAACCAAGACGGCGCGATGAGCGCTTCAGGACCACTGGCCGGGATCCGCATTCTGGAGGTCGGCGTGATGCTTGCCGGCCCGTACGCCACGATGATGCTGGCCGACCTCGGCGCCGAGGTCATCAAGATCGAACCCCCGGGCGGCGAGATCTCGCGCCAGGTCGGCGACGCCTATTTCGCCAGCCTGAACCGCAACAAGCGCAGCGTGTGCCTCGACCTGCGTTCCGAAGAGGGCCGCGCGCGGCTGGGTGAACTGGTCGCGGACGCACACGCCCTGCTGGTGAACATGAAGCCGTCGGCGATCCGCCGGCTCGGCCTGACCTACGACGCCCTCAAGCAGTTCAACGAGAGCATCGTGTGTGTGGCGATGACCGGGTTCGGCCTCAACGGCGGCGACGACCCGGCCTTCGACTACGTGATCCAGGCCGCCACCGGCGTGGCCGCGATGACGGGCGATCCCGACGGGCCGCCCACGCTCCCGGGCTACTCGTCGGCGGACAATTCCACCGGGCTGACCGCGGCGCTGGGTCTCCTCGCCCAGATCGTGTCGGGCCGCGGCGGACAGGTCGACGTCTGCCTGCGCGACGTCATGTTCTCGCAGCTGAACTACCGTGCCGCGGTGTACCTCAACGACGGTGTCGAGCCGCGCCGCTATCCGAACGGCGCGCACTCCTATTACGTTCCGGCGCAGCTGTTTCCGACGGCTGATGGCTATCTGGCGCTGTTCATCACCCACGACGCGTTCTGGGCGGCGTTCGCCGGGGAAGCCGGCATCGAGGGGTTTCCCACGATGGCCGAACGCTCGGCTCGACGCGACGAGGTGCTCGCGTTGGTCAGCGCTGCGCTGTCCCGCGACACCGCAGCGGGCTGGGAGGAGCGACTACGAGTGCTGGGCATCCCGGCCGCGGCGGTGCGCACGCTGCCCGAGGCGCTCAAGGCCACCCCGGAGGTGCTCGTCACCGCCGGCGACTTCCAGCTGGTCGGCAGTCCGATCAGGATCGACGGGTACGAGCCGGTGTACCGGCCCGCCCCGCGGTTCGACGAGCACTCCGCAGTCGAGGCTCAGTCGTCGTAGGTGACCGACACCGACGGGGTGTCGGGAACCGCCTGGCACGTCAGCACGTACCCGTCCTCGACTTCGTCCTCGGTGAGGGCGTCGTTGACCCGCATGGTCGCCTTGCCCTCGGTCACCAGTGCCATACAGGTGCCGCAGTTGCCGGCTTCGCAGGAGAAGGGCGGCCCCATTCCGGCGCGTCGAGCACTCTCCAGCAGGGTCTCGTGGGGTCGGGCTGCTACCGCCTTGATGTCGCCGTCCAGTTTGATCGTGATGGTGCCTGGGGCGTCACCCGGCTCTGTCACTGAAGTCCCCGATCCCGATGGTTGCGGGTCAGTCATCTGACCCTCGTTCGGCATTGTCATTCTGATAATAGGAGAATAATATTCTCGCCAACGATCGGTACCCCTCTCAACGTGGTGTCGAAACATCCATCCGGCCGGAAAGGCAGCGACATGACCGAAGCCATGGCGCTCGCCTTCGAGGACCGTGAATATAGTCTCGCCGACCTGGATGCGCTGACCGCCGGCATGTCCGACACCCTGCAGCGCCGCGGCGTCGGCGCGGGCTCACGGGTGGCTGTGATGTCGTCGAACCGGCCGGAATTCGTCGTCGCCCTACGCGCGATCTGGCGACTGGGGGCCGCCGCGGTGTTGCTGAGCCCCGCGTGGAAACGTGCCGAAGTCGATCACGCGGTGTCCCTGACCAAGCCGTCGCACGCCGTAGGGGACCACCCGGTGCTCTCCGGCGTCATGCCGATGTTGCATCTGGACGCGCCGATCGTTCCCGTAGAGGCCGCGCCGCGTCCCGTCGACCCCGCAGCCGATGCGGTCTTCGTGTTCAGCTCCGGGACCACCGGCATGCCCAAAGGTGTGCGCCACACGCATGCGTCACTGGCCGCCGCGGTGCGGCACTGGCGCGCCGGACTGCAGTTGACCTCGGCCGACCGGCTGCAGATCATGACCCCGCCCTCGCACATCCTCGGTCTGCTCAACATCGTGATGGCGCTCGACACCGGCGCCTGGATCCGTCTGCACCGGCGGTTCGACATCGACGCCATGCTGCGGCACATCGAGTCCGACCGCATCACCATCGAAATGGCCGTGGCGCCCATTGCATTGGCGCTGTCGGCACATCCGGGCCTGGAACGGCACGACCTGAGCTCTCTGCGCTACATCATGTGGTGTGCCACCCCGGTCACCGAGAGCGTGGCGCACGCGGTCACCGCCCGCACCGGCGTGAAATGGACGACGGCCTACGGCGCCAGTGAGCTGCCGGTGATCTCCTGCAACGGCCTCGACGGCACCCGCCTGGACACCGTGGGACGGGCTGTCGACGGTATCCGGATCCGCATCGTGTCACCGGAGACCGGCGAGGCCGTCGAGCCTGGTGCCGAAGGCGAGATCCAGGTGCGTTCCGAGGCCGCCATGGCCGGTTACCTCCCGGAATCATCCACGGCCGGAGCATTTTCCGGACCTTGGTACCGCACCGGTGACGTCGGGACCCTCGACGCCGGCGGCTGGCTGCGGATCACCGACCGCGCCAAGGAGATGATCAAGGTGCGCGGGTTCCAGGTCGCTCCGGCCGAAATCGAGGCCGTACTGCACGGCCACCACGCCGTCGAGGACTGCGCGGTGTTCGGTGTGCCGGCTGTCGACGGCGAGGCGATCGTCGCCGCGGTCAAGGCCGACGGCGCCGTCGACCCCGACGAACTCGCCAATCTGGTGGCCCACCAACTGGCTTCCTACAAGAGACCCAGCCGCGTCGTCCTCGTCGACGACATCCCGCGCCTGCCGTCAGGCAAGGTGCTTCGCCGCGTGTTACGGGAGCGAGTGATGAGCGCCGGCGCGATGAACGGAGGAAATTGTGGACGTCCGATTGACCAGTGAACAACGACAACTGCGTGACGCAGCAGCCGAGCTGGCCGCCGATCTGGGGCCGGGCTCGGTCGCCGATCTCGACGACGGCGCCCGGACGGCACGGCTCGAGAAAGCCGTGGACGCCACCGGGTTTCGCACGCTGCGCTCCGACGGCGCGTCCGCGGTGGAGGTCGCGCTGGTGGCCGAGGAGTTCGGCCGCGGGCTGGTCGACGTCGCGTTCGTCGGCCCGCTGCTGCTCGACGACCTGCAGCGCCGGCTCGGGCGCGAGGTGTCGGCACCCGGGGCGGCGACCGCGACCGTGGACCTGACCAACAGCCTCACCGGGGTGGCCCAGTCACCGGCCGAGCTCGCCGAGCTCGCCGAGGAGGACGCCGGTCGCTGGTATGCGCTGGCGCTGACCGCCACCACCGCCGACATCCTCGGCGCTGCGCGCGGGACCCACGCCCTGGCCGCCGAGTACGCGAAGGTACGCGCGCAGTACGGCGCGACCATCGGCTCCTATCAGGCAGTGGCGCATCTGCTCGCCGAGAGTCTGGCGCTGATCGAGGGGTCGATCAGTGTGGCCAGGCACGCCGCCTGGGCCGTGGACGAACTGCCGGTCGACGAGGCGATCGAAGCAGGCCGGGTGGCCAAGATCTACACCGCACGCGCAGCGCTGACGGTGTGCGAGACGTCGATCCAGGTGCACGGCGGCATCGGCAACACCTGGGAATGCCTGGCGCATGTGTACCTACGACGAGTGCTGGCCGCCACCGAGGCGTGGCCGGTGAAGCTGGAGGAGTTGACCATTGGACTTTCGTGACTCACCGGACGAGGCCGCTTTCCGGGAACGGTTGCGCGGCTGGCTGATCGACCAGAAGGGCAAGTTCCCCACTTCCGGTGACGCCTACTGGGCCAAGGCCGGCGAATGGCATCAGGCGCTGTTTCAGGCCGGCTTCTTCGGCACCTCGTGGCCGAAGGCCTACGGCGGGCAGGACCTGCCGCCGGTGTACGACGTGATCGTCGACGAGGAGATCGCCAAGGCCGGCGCGCCCGCGCGGCCGAGCTTGGGCTATCTGGTCGTCGGGCTGAGTCACCATGGCAGTGAGGAACTTCGGCAGCGCTTCCTCCCGGGCATGATCAACGGGACCGAGCGGTGGTGTCAGGGCTTCTCCGAACCGGGTGCCGGCTCGGACCTGGCGTCGCTGACCACGACCGCTGTTCGCGAGGGCGACGAGTACGTCATCCACGGTCACAAGATCTGGACCAGCTACTCCGACGTCGCCGACTGGTGCCTGGTGCTGGCCCGCACCGACAAGGACGTGCCGAAGCACAAGGGCATCTCGGCGTTCATCGTGAGCATGCACCAGCCCGGCATCGAGCAGCGGCCGTTGCAGATGATCAGCGGCGTCACCAAGGAGTTCGGGCAGGTCGGTTTCGACGGCGCCCGGGTGCCTGCCGAGAACATGGTCGGCGCGCCGGGGGAGGGCTGGAAGCTGGCGATGACCGTCGTCAGCCACGAGCGCGAACCCTCGACGCTGGGGTTCTCGGCCCGCTACGGAAAGACGGTGCGTCAACTCGCTTCTCGCGTCGACGGGCCGCCGCCGGAGGAGTTGTCGTGGGCGTGGGTGCAGACCGAGATGCTGCGGCTGCACGTGCGTCGGCGGCTGTCCGAGCAGCTCGACGGGATCACCCACGGTCCGCAGGGCTCGCTGGACAAGCTGCTGATGACCTGGACCGAGCAGTCGGTCGGTCACGCCGCGCTGAAGACCGTCGGCACCGGTGACGAGGAGATGTTCGGCGCGTACATGTACAGCCGCGCCCAGAGCGTGATGGGCGGCACCTCGCAGATTCAGAAGAACATCATCGCCCAGCGAATCCTAGGATTGTGAGTGTCCAGATGTACGGCATGCCAGATGAAATCGACGTCCGCGCCGACGGCGCCCTTCGTATCATCACGCTGAATCGGCCCGACGATCTCAACGCGGTCAACGACAACCTCCACGTCGGACTGGCCAAGATCTGGGAGGAACTCAACGAGGACACCGGCGCCCGGGCGGCGGTGATCACCGGCGCGGGGCGGGCGTTCTCGGCCGGCGGTGACTTCAACTACCTCAACGAGCTGCGCAACGACGAAGCGCTGCGTCAGAAGACCATCAAGCATGGCCGCGACCTGGTGATCGGCATGGTGCGCTGCCGCATACCGGTGATCGCGGCGGTCAACGGTCCGGCCGTGGGTCTGGGCTGCAGTCTGGCCGCTCTGTCGGATGTGGTGTACATCGCCGAGAACGCGTTCTTCGCCGACCCGCACGTGTCGATCGGTTTGGTCGCCGCGGACGGTGGGCCGCTGGTGTGGGGTTCGCAGATCAGCCTGCTGCAGGCCAAGGAGTTCGCGTTGACCGGGGTGCGGATCAAGGCACAGCGCGCGGTCGAGCTGGGGCTGGCCAACCACGTCGTCGAGGATCCGCTGGCCGAGGCGATCGCGTGCGCGAAGAAGATGATCGAGCTGCCGCAGCAGGCGGTCGAAGCCACCAAGCGGCTGATGAACATCCAGCTGGAGAAGTCGGTGATGGCGTCTCTGGACTATGCCAACCTCGCCGAGTACGTGTCGTTCGGCACAACGGATTTCAACCGGATCGTCGACGGCCTGATCGCCAAGAAGTAGCCCCTTTCTTTGGGTCCCGTTGTTCCGCGAGCGCGCGTGTCTGCACGCCGACACGCCGTCATTCATTGAGCATTTGCGCGCGCCCACGGCGATCCGCAGCACCCAAATGGGCACGCCGAGCGCGCAAAAGCACGCGCCGCAGCGGCGCGGCGGCGGACAGACACGCGCGCTCGCGGGAACGAGGCTAGGGGAGATCGAGGTCTTCGGAGCGCTGGATGGTCCCGGTGATGCCGGAGGCGTCCTGCTGGGCCAGGAACACCGCGGCCCGGGCCATCGCGTCGGGCGGCTCGACCATCTCCGGCGGAATCTCGACACCTCCGCCGCCGGCCTGCCAGCCCTCGGTCAGCACGACGCGTGACGGGCTCAGACAGTTCACCGCGATGTTGTCGCCCTTCAGATCACTCGCGAGCCCCAGATAGAGACGTTCGGTCGCCGCCTTGGACACCCAGTAGGCATTCGCGCCGTGATCGGTCATCGTGACCCCGGTGGTGGTCACCGCGATCAGCGATCCACCGCCACGAGCGCGCACGTGCGGGATGACCGCGCGGGTGGCCAGGAAGACGCCCGTGGTGTTCACATCGAGGCACAGTTGCCAGCGCTTCAACGGCGTGGTCTCGACCGGACCCATCCAGAGCACACCCGCGTTGGCCACCAGGATGTCGATCCCGCCGAACTCCGCAACGGTCGCGGCGACCGCGTTCTCGACGGATTCCTCACTGGTGACGTCGCAACGTACGGGTAGCGCATGACCGCCGGCGTCGGTGATTCGTTGCGCCACAGAGCTGATCGTGCCGGGCAGCTTGCCCTCGACCTCCGAGCGCGCGGCGACCGCCACGGCGGCGCCCGCTTCGGCGAGCGCCAGCGCGACCGCCGCTCCGATACCGCGGCTGGCGCCGGCGAGGAAAGCCACCCGCCCGTCGAGCGGACGGGTGGCGCCCCCGCCGCTCACTTGGGCGGGAAGCGCAGGGCTCCGTCGAGGCGGATGACCTCGCCGTTGAGGTAGTCGTTCTCGACGATGCTCTGCGCAAGTCGTGCGTACTCGGTGGATCGGCCCATGCGCTTGGGGAACGGCACCTGCGGGCCCCAGTACTGTTCGAGCTGGTCGGCGGCCTTGCCGTACGCCGGGGTGTTGATGGTGCCGGGCGCGATCGTGACGACGCGGATACCGAGCGGCGACAGGTCGCGCGCCGCGACGAGCGTCATACCCAGCACGCCGCCCTTGGCCGCGGAATACGGCAGCTGGCCGATCTGCCCTTCGACGCCGGCGATCGACGCCGTGGTGATGATGACCCCGCGGGCCCCCTCGTCCAGGGGATCGGTCTTCGCGATGGCTGCCGCCGAGAGCCGCATGACGTTGAACACCGCGGTCAGATAGAACTCGATGGTGGTCCGGAAGCCCTCGAGGTCCAAGGGGGAGCCGTCCTTGCCCACCAGCCGGCCACCGCTGGCCGGACCACCGTGGGTGTCTACGGAGATCCGCAGGGGCGCAAGGGCTTCAGCGGCTGCGATGGCCTCGTTCACCGAGTCCTCGGAGGTGGCGTCGGTGCGCACGTAACGCACTCCGAGCTCCTGCTCGAGCTCTTTGCCCTTCTCGTCGGCGAGGTCGGCGACGACGACCTTGGCCCCGGCGTCGTGCAACCGGCGCACCGTCGCCTCCCCGAGGCCACCCGCACCACCAACCACCACTGCCGAGCTGCCGGCGATCTGCATCTGTGACCCTCCTTGAAACACGGACTCTCTTGCGGGGAGAATATCATTCTCAAGTGATGGCGGGAACGGATGAAGCGAGGTGAGTGGTCTGCGTACTGTTCCAGGCGTGACCATCGACGAACTCGTCAGCGCGGCCCGCGACGGGTCGCCTCGGGCGACCGGTCGGCTACTCAGTTACGTGGAGAGCGACCGGCGTGCCGAGGTGCTCGACGCGCTCGGGGACGTGACGCCGGCGCGTGTCGTGGGCATCACCGGGCCACCCGGTGCCGGTAAGTCCACCACCGTCGGCGCTCTGGTCGGGGCGTATCGCGAACGCGGCAAGCGGGTCGCTGTCCTGGCGGTGGATCCGTCCTCGCCCTACAGCGGCGGCGCGCTGCTGGGTGACCGGATCCGAATGGC
Organism: Mycolicibacterium vaccae; assembly: GCA_050205485.1. Classification (GTDB taxonomy): domain Bacteria; phylum Actinomycetota; class Actinomycetes; order Mycobacteriales; family Mycobacteriaceae; genus Mycobacterium; species Mycobacterium vaccae_A. Next base: position 73,574 of record JBNMQW010000001.1, read on the forward strand.
GGCGCACATCAACGATCCCGAGGTGTTGATCCGCTCGGTGGCCAGCCGGGGGCATCTGGGTGGTCTGGCGGCCGCTGTCCCCGCATCGATCACGCTGTTGTCCGCACTGGCCTACGACCTGGTGATCCTGGAGTCCGTGGGGGTGGGTCAGTCCGAGATCGAGATCGCCGCGGTCGCTGATCCGACCGTTGTCGTGCTCAATCCCGGTGCCGGGGACGCGGTTCAGGCTGCCAAAGCCGGACTGCTGGAGGTTGCTGACATCGTCGCGGTGAACAAGGCCGACCGCGAGGGTGCCGATCAGACGGTGCGCGACCTGCGTGCGGAGACCGCCGCGCCCATCGTGAAGCTGATCGCTGCGCGCGGTGAGGGGATCGACGAGCTGCTCGACGTCATCGAGGCCAGTCATCGCGCCGACGATCCGCAACGACGGACCGCCCGCGCCCGGTCCCAGATCCTGTCGATGGCGCAGACCTTGTTGCGCCGCCACGCCGATCTCGATGGGTTGGCTGCCGCGGTGGCCGACGGGACGTCGAATCCGTACGCCGCGGCGGCCCGGCTCATCGCCGGGGACGCGAAGCGGTGACGCGGCCGCTCAGCTAGCCGACTGGCCGGTGGCGGCCGTGTACCCGGCGCGGTAGCCGAAAACCATTGCCGGGCCCAGTGTTCCGCCGGCGCCGCCGTAGGCCTTCCCGGTGGGTCCCGCCATCGCGTTGCCGGCGGCGAACAACCCGGTGATCGCGGTGCCGGATACATGCAGCACGCGGCCGTCACGGTCGGTGCGGGGACCGCCCTTGGTGCCCATCGCGCCGACCGACACCGGCACCGCGTAGTACGGCGCGGTGTCGATCGGTCCGAGGGTCTTGCCCGCCGCGGTCGGGGCGCTGGTATCGCCCCAGTACCCGTCGTAGGCGCTGGCGCCGCGCCCGAAGTCCGGGTCGTGTTCGGCGGCCACGTTCGCATTCCAGGCTTCCAGGGTGCGTGCCAGCCCGTCGGCGTCGATGCCTGTCTTCTCCTCGAGTTCGGCGAGATCGCGCGACTGGCAGAACCAGTCGGGCACCGGGCCATCGGCATCGACGCCGAGGAATCCATAGTTCTTGAGGTGCAAGGAGTCGAACACGATCCAGGCGGGGTCGTTGGCGTAACCGAGCTTGGGGTCGAGGTAGTGGAACGGCCCTGCCATCGAGTTGTATTCGCCGGCCTCGTTGACGAACCGCTTGCCCGCCCGGTTGACGATGATGCTGCGCGGCCGGGTTCGTTCGAGGCGCACGCTGCGACTGCGGGGGTGGCCGCCGAAGATGTCGCCGGGAATCTGGACGATCGGCACCCACCACGCCTCGCCCATGTTGGCCAGGTCCGCGCCGAGCGCCATCGCCATGCGCAGCCCGTCGCCGGTGTTGTTGGGCGGTGACACCGGACCGCGCATCGGGCCGCGCAGGTAGGCCTCGACCAGTCGCGGGTCCCACTCGAACCCGCCGGTGCCGAGGATCACCGCACGGCGGGCGTGCACGCGGATCTCGTTGCCGCCCTGCTCGATCCGCACCCCGGTGACGCCGAGAGCATCGGCGAACAGTTCGGTCGCCCGCGCCTCGGTGTGTGGGGTGACCCCGGCGTCCAGCAGGCCTTTGAGCAGTCCCGCGATCAGCGAGGTCCCGGCCACGCAGTAGTCGCCGGAGTCGTCGTCGACCGAGGCGTGGATGCGGGCCCGGGTCTCGGCGTCGATGCCGACGTTGCTGAAGTCGGCGGGGAACGAGGTGATCCGGTCCCGCCACTGGCCGAGCCCGGTCAGATCGAACGGCTTGGTGTTCAGGGACCGGCCGCCGCCGGGACGGCCGCCGGGCAGTTCGGGTTTGTAGTCCGGGAATCCCTCGGCGACTTCGAATTGCAGGTCGCTGTGCGCCTCGACGAAGTCGAGCATCGGCGTGCCGGTACGCACGAACGTCTGGACCAGGTCTTCGTCCATGACCCCGAGCGACTGGGCATGTAGATAGTCCAGGGCGTCCTCGACGCTGAGGTCTCCGTCCGGGCTGCGGTCGTGCGCGGGGATCCACACGATTCCGCCCGACACGGCAGTGGTGCCGCCGACGGTGGCGGCCTTCTCGTACACCTCGACCGAAGCGCCGTGAGCCGCGGCGGTCAGCGCGGCGGTCAGCCCCGCCGCCCCGCTGCCGAGTACGACGACGTCGGTCTCGTGGTCCCAGTCGGTCACCGGTGTTCCCCTTCGTGCGGCGGTCAGGACAGCACTGTCGACAGTTCGCGGGCCGCCTGCATGACGGCCTCGCGGCCGCTCTCGACGACGTCCTCGCGGTGTGAGATGAGGTTGATGCACGTCGGTGGCGACGGCGGTCGACGGCGTACCGGCACCGCCAAACCGTAAGTGTTGGGCTCGATCTCACCGTGGGTGATCACCCACCCTTGCTGACGCGTCTGGTCGACGAGCTCACGCTCCCCGGGCCGGGGAGGCATGCTGGCCAGTAGTGCGATTCCGGCGGCACCCCGCTCGAGCGGGTAGCGGCTGCCCTCGTGGAACGAGAGTTGGTAGTACACGTTGGTCGGCACCATGACGGCGATGGCCACCTGCTGGTCGCCCTCGGCCACCAGCAGGGACACCGTGGCGCCGAGTTCGTCGGCCAGGCCGCGCAGTGTCGGCACGCACAGCTGACGGACGTTGTTGTCGAACGACGCGCCGAGCAGGGCCAGCGCAGCCGCCGAGCGGTAGCGGCCGTCTTCGCCTTTGGCGATGAAGCGGAACTGCGCGAGCGTGCTCAGCAGTCGGTAGGCGATGGTGCGGTGCACGCCGATGTCGTCGGCGACCTGCGTGACGGTCAGCCCAGTCGGTGAGCTGGCGACCAGTTGCAGTGCGCTCAGCCCGCGCGCCAGGGTCTGCGACCCCGGCGCCGTGGTCCCGGGAGGGGAGCTCTCGGCCTCGTCGGTGGCCGAACCGCCGGTTGCTCGAGTCATGCGGACCTTCCTTGACAGATTCCTGCCATGAGAGTGATGCTCTGACTATAGTGCACGTAGATGTGCGATAAATGAGCAAAGTGCTTACAAAATAGGAGAATACGATTCTCGCCGTCAAGGGTTGGACAGGACGGGAAGGGAGCGCGGTGACGGAGTTCGAGAGCGTGTGGAGCGACCTGCAGGGCGTCGAGTTCTCCCAGGGCTATCTCGACGCGGGCGGCGCGCGAACCCGCTATCTGCACGCCGGCGACACCGGCAAACCGGCGTTGGTGTTTCTGCACGGTTCCGGCGGCCACGCCGAGGCCTACGTCCGCAACCTCGAGGCCCACGCCCAGCACTTCTCCACCTGGTCGATCGACATGCTCGGTCACGGCTATTCCGACAAACCCGGCCATCCCCTCGAAATCTCGCACTACGTGCGACATCTCGTTGACTTTCTCGACGCCATCGGCGCGCAGAAGGCGCACATCAGCGGCGAGTCGCTGGGCGGATGGGTCGCCACCCGGATGGCGATCGACCACGCCGACCGGGTGGACCGTCTGGTCCTCAACACCGCCGGTGGGTCCCAGGCCGACCCCGAGGTGATGACGCGCATCATCACCCTGTCGATGGCGGCCGCGGAAAACCCGACCTGGGAGACCGTGCAGGCCCGGATCAAATGGCTGATGGCCGACAAATCGAAGGACTACGACGACATCGTCGCCAGCCGGCAACGCGTCTACCGTCAGCCCGGCTTCGCCGACGCGATGCGCGACATCATGGCACTGCAGGATCCGGAGATCCGGGCGCGCAACCTGATCCAACCCGATGGCTATGGGGCCATCACGGCACCCACGCTGGTGGTGTGGACCAGTGACGATCCCACGGCCGACGTCGAGGAGGGGCGACGTATCGCGTCGATGATTCCCGGCGCGCGGTTCGAGCTGATGCCAGGGTGTGGGCACTGGCCGCAGTACGAGGACGCCAAGACCTTCGACCGCTTGCACCTGGACTTCCTGCTGGGGCGCGCATGACATCGTCGGATTCGCGCACCGACGTCGACGTCGTGATCGTCGGCGCCGGACCGTCGGGTCTGACTCTGGCCAACATCCTGGGGCTACAGGGGGTTCGGACGCTGGTCGTCGATGAGCGAGACAGCCTCATCGACTATCCGCGCGGTGTGGGACTCGACGACGAGGCCCTGCGCACGTTCCAGTCGATCGGCTTGGTCGACAATGTTCTGCCGCACACGGTTCCGAATCAGATCCTGCGGTTCTTCGACGCAGACCGCAAACTCCTTGCCGAAATGGCCCCGCCGGACGCGCGTTTCGGTTGGCCGAAGCGCAATGGCTTCGTCCAGCCGATGGTCGACGCGGAACTGTTCGCCGGGCTCGACCGCTTCGACAATGTCGAGGTGCGATTCGGGCACCGCATGCAGAACTGCGTCGATGACGGTGCCGCGGTCACCGTCGAGTTCTCCGAGGGGCAGGCGCCCGTCACCGCCCAGTACGTCATCGGCTGCGACGGTGGCCGCAGCGCCACCCGGCGCCTGATGGGGGTGTCGTTCGACGGCACCACCTCGTCTACGCGCTGGCTGGTGGTCGACTGCGCCAACGACCCGCTCGGGCACCCCAACAGCGAGGTCGGTGCCGATCCGCGGCGCCCGTACGTGTCCATCGCGATCGCGCACGGCATCCGGCGTTTCGAGTTCCTCATCCATCCGCACGAGAGCGACACGCAGGCCGACGATCCCGCGTTCGTCCGCGAGATGCTCGGGCAACTGGTTCCGTATCCCGAGCGGGTGGACATGATCCGGCACCGCGTCTACACCCACCATTCCCGGATCGCGGGCTCGTTCCGCAAGGGCCGGCTGCTGCTGGCCGGCGATGCCGCGCATCTGATGCCGGTCTGGCAGGGGCAGGGCTACAACAGTGGGATCCGGGACGCGGCCAACCTCGGCTGGAAACTCGCGGCCGTGGTCAGCGGGCAGGCCGGCGACGCGCTGCTCGACACCTACGACCTCGAGCGGCGCAAGCACGCCCGCGCGATGATCGACCTGTCCACCATGGTCGGCCGGGTCATCTCGCCCACCAACCGCAGGGTCGCGGCGCTGCGCGACCGGGTGATCCATGCCGCGTCGGTGGTGCCCACCCTGAAGCGCTACATCCTCGAGATGCGGTTCAAGCCGATGCCCCGGTACCTGCAGGGCGCCGTGCACCATGCCCAGGAGGCCGGCCCGAACTCACCGACGGGCACGCTGTTCATCCAGCCGCGCGTCGACACCCGGCAACGGTCCGGCGTCCTGCTCGACGACGTCGTCGGCACCGGCTTCGCTGTCCTGTGCTGGAGCAACAACATTCGCGCCGTTCTCGGGGAGACTGCGTTCGCGCGCTGGAAGGCTCTGGGTGCCACGTTCGTCGAGGCCCGACCGATGACACAACTGCACTGGACAGGACACGACGATCCCGACGTGGTCGTCGTCGGTGACCGCACCGGCGCACTCAAGAGCTGGTTCGACGTCTACACCGACTCCGTGCTGTTCCTGCGTCCCGACCGCTGCATCGCCGCGGCGTGCATCGCCCAGCGGGCTCCCGAGGTGTCGCAGGCGCTCTTCGGCGTACTCCATATCACCCTGGAAGGAGGCCCGAGTTCGGATGGCAAGTCAGATCGCGCTGTGCGCCATGTCGCACAGTCCGCTGCTGGATCTTCCGGGACCGTCGGCGGAACTGCTTGACGACATCTCGGCGGCACTCGCCGTCGCCCGCGACTTCGTCGCCGCCTTCGACCCCGAACTGGTGGTGACGTTTTCGCCGGACCACTACAACGGGTTCTTCTACCGCGCGATGCCGCCGTTCTGCATCGGCACCGCGGCCCGCGGTGTCGGCGACTACGGCACCCACGCCGGACCCCTGGACGTGCCCGCCGATCTGGCCACCGACTGCGCGCGCGCCGTGCTCGAGGCCGACGTCGACGTCGCGCTGTCGGCGGAGATGGACGTCGACCACGGCACCGTCCAACCGCTGCAGAAACTCTTCGGCGACGCGACCGCCAAACCGGTCATCCCGGTGTTCGTCAACTCGGTGGCCACCCCGCTGGGGCCGATGCGACGGGTGCGGGCGCTCGGCGCTGCCGTCGGCGCGTTCCTGGCCACCCTCGACAAGCGGGTGCTGGTGATCGGCTCGGGTGGACTGTCGCACGACCCGCCGGTGCCCACGTTGGCCACGGCGCCGCCGGCCGCGCTGGACCGCATCGTGCGGGGTGTCCCGATGACGACCGAGCAGCGCGACGCCCGCCAGACCGCGGTGATGGAGGCGGCTCGCCAATTCTCCTCGGGCGCCGGTTCTCTGGCGCCGCTGAACCCCGACTGGGACCGCGCGTTCCTCGACCTGGTCGACACCGGCCGCCTCGCCGAGGTCGACGCGTGGGACAACGCGTGGATCGCCGCGCAGGCCGGCAACTCCGCCCACGAGGTCCGGACCTGGGTGGCGGCATTCGCCGCCCTGGCCGCACACGGGCCCTACCAGACCGGCAGCCGGTACTACCGCGCTGCTCCCGACCTGATCGCGGGCTTCGCGATCCGAACGGCGGTGACCACCCGATGAATTCACCGGCTACTCAGCCTTTCGACCATGTCACCGACGTTCTGGTGATCGGGTCCGGTGGTGGCGGCATGACCGCTGCGCTGGCCGCCCGCGCGGAGGGCCTGCAGACCCTGGTGGTGGAGAAGGCACCGCGCTTCGGGGGCTCCACCGCGTTGTCCGGCGGCGGCATCTGGGTGCCCGGCGCACCGTCGCAGCGCCGGGAAGGCTACGTGCCCAACCCGGACGACGTGTTCGTCTACCTCAAGGAGATCACGGGCGGACTGGTCAGCGACGCCCGCCTGCGCGCCTACGTCGACGCCGCGCCGGAGATGATGGAGTTCCTCGAGAAGCTCAGTCCGTGGCTGGAATTCGTCTGGAAGCCCGGCTACGCGGACTACTACCCGGAGCTTCCCGGTGGGTCGGCGCTGGGCAGCACCATCAACGTGCCCGAGATCGACCTGCGCGTGCTCGGCGAGGAGGAACAGAACCTGCTCGCCCCGCTGGCCATGGCGCCCAAGGGCATCTGGTTCGCGCCCAAGGACCTGCGGCTGTTCTACCAGGTTCGGCAGAATTGGCGCGGGAAAGCCGTGCTGCTGAAGCTGATCTGGCGGATGGTCCGGGCGCGGGTGTTCGGCGATCGGATGGCCGCGATCGGACAGTCGCTGGCCGCGCGGCTGCGCCTGGCGATGACAGAACGCGACATCCCGCTGTGGCTGAACACTCCGATGACCGAACTGATCACCGATGTGGACGGCACGGTGATCGGGGCGGTGGTGGAACGGGACGGGAAAGCGCAACGGATCCAGGCGCGTCGTGGGGTGATCCTGGCCAGCGGTGGCTTCGACCACGACATGGCCTGGCGGCGTGAGTATCTGCCGGAGCTGAAACGGGTGAGCGACCTGGCCGGCGACAAGGACTGGAGCTTCGGCAACCCGCTCGCCACCGGTGACGGCATCCGGGCGGGGGAGAAGGTGGGCGGTGCCACCGAACTCCTCGACGAGGCCTGGTGGTTCCCCGCCATCTGCTGGCCCGACGGGCGGCTGCAGTTCATGCTCAACGAGCGGATGATGCCGGCGCAGTTCGTGGTCAACGGCGACGGCAAGCGGTTCATCAACGAGGCCGCGCCGTACATGGACTTCGCCCACGCGATGATCGAGGGCGAGCGCGCCGGCGTCACGCACATCCCGTGTTGGCTGATCACCGACATCCGGTCGTTCCACCGCTACGTCGTCGCGGGTCACCTTCCGCTGCCGAGGATTCCGTTCGCGCCGGTGCCCACCGGATGGAAGGTGCCGCAGACGTGGCTGGACTCCGGTGTGGTGCGCGAGGGACGGAGCTGGGAGGAGCTCGCCGGCAAGATCGGTGTGCCGTCGGACCACTTGCGGGCGACCGCGCAACGGTTCAACGAACTGGCCGCCAACGGCCACGACGACGACTTCAATCGCGGTGACAGCGCCTACGACAACTACTACGGCGACCCGACGCTGCCCAATCCGAACCTCCACCCGCTCGGCAAGCCGCCCTACTACGCGTTCCAGATCATCCTCGGCGATCTCGGAACCTCCGGTGGGTTGCGGACCGACGAGCACGCGCGGGTGCTGCGGGCCGATGACTCGCCGATTCGCGGGCTGTACGCCGTCGGCAACGCCTCGGCCGCGGTGATGGGGCGCAGCTACGCCGGTGCCGGAGCCACCATCGGACCGGCGATGGCCTTCGGGTATGTCGCCGCCAAGCACATCGCCGCCGAACCACCCGACCACCGACCCTCGTCCACCATCGATAGCCCCGAGTCTTCCAGGAGGTAACCAGAAGTGAAGATTTCTCTGTTCTACGAGTTCCCGCTGCCGCGCCCATGGTCCGACGACGACGAGCACCAGCTGTTCCAGCACGGGCTCGACGAAGTCGAACTGGCCGACAAGGCCGGCTTCTCCACGGTGTGGCTCACCGAGCACCACTTCCTGGAGGAGTACTGCCACTCCACCGCGCCGGAGATGTTCCTGGCCGCAGCCAGCCAGCGCACCAAGAACATCCGGCTGGGCTTCGGTGTTATGCACCTGCCCCCGCCGATCAACCACCCGGCCCGCATCGCCGAGCGCGTCGCGACGCTGGACCACCTGTCCAACGGGCGAGTCGAGTTCGGCACCGGCGAGGGCTCCTCGGTCGCCGAGCTCGGCGGCTTCAACATCGACCCGGCCGACAAGCGCACCATGTGGGAAGAGGCGCTGGAGGTCTCGATCCGCTGCATGACCGAGGCGCCGTTCACCGGGTTCAAGGGCGAGCACGTCGAGATGCCCGCCCGCAACGTGATCCCCAAGCCGCTGCAGAGCCCGCATCCGCCGGTGTGGGTGGCCTGCACTCGCCCGTCCTCGGTGCAGATGGCCGCCCAGAAGGCCATCGGCGCACTGAGCTTCGCCTACACCGGTCCTGAGGCTCTCAAGGATCGCGTGGATGGCTACTACAAGGAGTTCGAGGAGCAGGGGTCTCCCGTGACGCCCGCCATCAACCCCAACATCCTGGCGATCGGCGGCGACCTGTCGATGATGGTCGCCAAGAGCGACGACGAGGCGCTGGCGCGGCTCGGAATCGGCGGCGGGTTCTTCTCGTTCGGCATCATGCACTACTACATCAACGGCATGCACACCCCGGGTCGCACCGGCGTGTGGGAGCTCTACGAGAATGCCGTCAAGGAAGATCCGACGCTGGCCTACGGTCCGGGCCGCGGAGCGATCGGCTCGCCGGACACGGTGCGCGAGTTCCTCCGTGGGTACGAGGCCAGTGGTGTCGACGAGATCATCCTGCTGCTCAACCCGCGCAGCCACGAAGGCACCATGGAATCGCTGGAGATCATGGGCAAGGAGATCCTGCCCGAGTTCATCGAGCGCGACGAGAAGGCGGTCAAGGACAAGGCCAAGCGGCTCGGGCCGGTGATCGAGAAGGTCGAGGCACGTCGCCGGACCTCCGAAGCACCGATGTTCGACGAGACCTACGCGTTCGGCGGGCTGCCGACCGGGCGTGGTGGCAAGTTCACTGCCGGCGAGATCCCCGAGGCGATGGCCGAGATCAACGAAGGCCGGGTCAAGGCCGCCGAACAGGAGAAGCAGGCTCGAGCCGTCAAGGAGGCATCGGGCTAACGTGGCCGCACTCGATGAGCTGGTGCGCTACGACAGCCGGCATGTCGTGGTCACCGGCTGTGCCTCCGGGATCGGCGCCCGGGTGGCCGCTCAGTTGAGCGCTCTCGGCGCCCGCGTGACCGGTCTGGACCTACGGGATCCCGGGCCGGACTCCACCACAACGGATTTCGTGAGCGTCGACCTCGCTGATGAGGCCTCGGTGGCCGCTGCCGCCGACGCCGTCCACGGCGAGGTGGACGCACTGTTCAACGTCGCCGGCGTGTCCTCGGGAATCGGTGACCCCTTGCTGGTCATGCGGATCAACTTCCTGGGCATGCGCCAGTTCACCGAGACCCTGCTCGCCCGCATGCCCGACGGCGCCTCGGTCACCAACGTGTCGTCGCTGGCCGCCTCGGGTTACCGCGACAATGCGCACACCACCGCGGGTCTGCTCGACACCACCTCCGTGGACGACGGGCTGCGGTGGTGCGCCGACCATCCCGACGCGCTGGCCGACGGCGGTTACCGGCAGTCCAAGGAGGCGATCATCCTCTACGGGATGCGCAAGGCCGTCGAGCTGGGCCCGCGGGGGATCCGGGTCAACTGCAGTGCGCCGGGCGTGACGGAGACCCCGATCCTGGACCAGTTGCGGTCGCGGTACGGCCAGCAGTATCTGGACTCGTTCACCGCGCCGCTCGGGCGGGTGTCGACCGCCGAGGAACAGGCCGCGGTGCTCGTGTTCCTCGGTAGCCGGGCCGCGGGCTACATCACCGGGCAGGTGGTGTGGGCCGACGGCGGGATCTCCGCCCAGCGTCTCGTCACCACGAACACCGGATCTGAAGCGACACAGAGGAGTTGATGTGGCCGGCAGTATGAGTGACTTTCGGAGAATGGCCGATCAGGTCCGCAACTGGGGCCGGTGGGGCGAGGACGACGAGATCGGCACTCTCAACTTCATCACCCCCGAGAAGGTCGCCGAAGCCGCCGCCACCGTCACGGCCGGCAAGGTCATCTCGCTGGGCGGGGACTTCAGCGCCGGCGGACCGCAGGGTGCCTTCAAGTTCCGGCAGAACCCGGTGCACGTCATGACCGTCGACGGCGGCGATGCCTCGACCCTCGTCGAGTACGGCCCACAGTGGCTGCGCAACGCCGTGGCCGCCGACATGAGCGCCTTCTTCGCCGACAATCCGTTCCGCTTCAACGACGACCTCATCGTGATGCCATTGCAGGCGGCGACCCAGTGGGATGCGCTGTCGCACGTCTACTACGAGGAGAAGCTCTACAACGGCTTCCCGGCCGATTCGGTCACCAGCTTCGGCGCGTTCCATTGCGGCATCGAGAAAGTCGACGCCAAGGGCATCACGTCGCGCGGGGTCCTGCTCGACGTGGTCGCCCACCGCGGCGCCGAGGTCTTCTGCGATCCGGGCGCCACGATCACACCCGACGAACTCGATGAGATCGCCACCCGGCAGAACGTCGAGATCCGGCGCGGTGACATCGTCGTGGTGCACACCGGGTGGTGGACGCGCTTCCTGTCCACCGGGGACGGCGCAGAACCCGGCGCCGGCCTGGACTGGACGTGTGCGGGGTGGTTGCACGAGCACGAGGTGGCCGCCGTGGCGGCCGACAACCTGATGGTCGAGGACCCCGATCCGGCCAACGGCATCGAGGGCACCTTCCTGCCCATGCACATGCTGTGCCTGCGCGACATGGGCCTGATGCTCGGCGAGTACTGGGACCTCGGGCCGCTGGCTGCGGACTGCCTCGCCGACGGTGTCTACGAATTCCAGCTCATCGCACCGCCGTTGAAGGTCGTCGGTGCGGTCGGGGCCCCCGTCAGTCCCATAGCGATCAAGTGAGGGTGTCAGTGAGTGACAGCAAGCAACCGTTCATCGTCGGACTGGGAGGGACGCTGCGCGCCCACTCGTCGACCGAGCGAGCGGTGCGGCGCTGCCTGGAGGCGGTCGAGCGTCAGGGCGGGCGCACCCGGATGTTCGCGGGCCCGGACCTCGACCTCCCCATGTACGCGCCGCACCAACTCGAGCGCACCCCGGCTGCGCTGGAACTCGTTGCGGCACTGCGGGATGCCGATGCGGTGGTGGTCGGATCACCGGGATACCACGGAGCGATCTCGGGTCTGGTGAAGAACGCGCTCGACTATATCGAGGATCTCCGCGAAGACCCCCGGGTGTACCTCGACAACACACCATGGGGCTGCATCAGCTGCGCCTACGGCTGGCAGGCCGCTGTCGGCACGCTGACCCAGCTGCGCAGCATCGGACACGCCCTGCGGGCCTGGCCGACCCCGCTGGGCGTCGCCATCAACTCCGCGGACCCTATCTGGGACGAGTCGGGCAGCTTGGCCGACACCGACCAGGGCAGGGCGGTCGCCAACCAATTGGATCTGTTGGCAGGCCAATTGCTGGCGTTCGCGCAGACCTCCAGGACGCTGGGGTGAGCGACCGGCACAGCGTGCTGGTCGACGGTCTGCACACCAGCTATCTGGAGGCCGGAAGCGGGGACCCGGTCGTGCTCCTGCACGGAGGGGAGTTCGGGGTCGGGGCCGAGATCGGTTGGGAGCGCACCATCGACGCACTCGCACACCGCCATCACGTGCTGGCGCCGGACATGCTCGGCTTCGGCGAGTCGGCGAAGGTCGTCGACTTCACCGACGGCCGCGGCCTGCGCATCCGCCACATCGCCCGCTTCTGTGAGGTCCTGGGGCTCGGACGTGCCCACTTCGTCGGCAATTCGATGGGGGCGATCAACCTCCTCGTCGACGCCACCTCGGAGAAGCCGGTGCTGCCGATGCGCAGCCTGGTGGCGATCTGCGGCGGCGGGGAGATCCAGCGCAACGAGCACGTCAGCGCGCTCTACGACTACGACGCCACCACCGAGGGCATGCGCAGGATCGTGCAGGCACTGTTCTACGACCCGGCCTACCCGGCCGACGAGGTCTACGTGCGGCGCCGCTACGAGGCCAGCATCGCCCCGGGTGCGTGGGAATCCCTGGCGGCGGCCCGGTTTCGTCGTCCCGGTCTCGAACCCCCGCCCACCCCGAGCAGCGCGCGGGCCTACGAACGCATCATGGTGCCGGCTCTGATCGTCGAAGGCGGCGCCGACAAACTGCTCCCACCCGGCTGGGCCGCCGAGATCGCCGGGCAGATCAGCGGTGCCCGTGCGGCCGTGATCGACGCTGCCGGGCACTGCCCGCAGATCGAGCAGCCCGCGGCGCTCAACGCCTTGTTGTTGGACTTCTTCGAAGGGATCGAGTGATGGCGGGAACAGCGGGCTCGGAACTGTCCGGGAAGGTCGCGATCGTCACCGGCGGTGCATCGGGTATCGGCCGGGGTATCGCGGCACGGTTCGCCGCGGAGGGCGCCGCCGTCGTGATCGCCGATGTGCGGGACGACCTCGGTGAGGCGCTGTGCGCAGAACTCAATGCGGCGGGCGGGCGCACGGTCTACCGCCACACCGACGTCGGCGAGCAGTCCGAGGTGGCGGCACTGGTGGACGCCGCGGTCTCCGAGTTCGGCGGCCTGCAGGTGATGGTGAACAACGCCGGCATCTCGAGTCCCCTGAAGAAAGGTCTGTTCCACGAAGACCTCGAGGAGTTCGACCGGGTCATGCGGGTCAACCTGCTGGGCGTGATGGCCGGTACGCGCGATGCGGGCCGACACATGGCCGAGCACGGCGGCGGATCGATCATCAACCTCGGGTCCATCGGCGGCATCCAGGCCGGCGGCGGCGTCTCGAGCTACCGCGCGTCCAAGGCCGCGATCATCCACTTCACCAAATGCGCCGCGATCGACTTGGCGCACTACGAGATCCGGGTCAACTGCCTTGCCCCCGGCAACATCCCGACCCCGATCCTGGCGTCGTCGGCCACCGACGAGGACCGCGCCCGGCTGGAGAAGTTCGAAGCCCGCATCCGCCGGCAGATGCGCGACGACCGTCCCCTCAAGCGGGAGGGCACCGCCGAGGACGTCGCCGAGGCGGCGTTGTACCTGGCCACCGATCGTTCTCGCTACGTGACCGGCACCGTGCTCCCGATCGACGGCGGCACCGTCGCGGGCAAGGTGATCGTCCGCAAAGCGGAGACGTGAGCGTGTTAAATCAGTCGCTTGACTTATGTAGTGTGACGCGGTTCACTGACAGTGTGACGACCGCCCGGAGTGTCCGTGCCGACCGCGCCAGCAGCACGCAGGAAGCCATCCTGAAAGCCGCCGAACGTCTCTATGCCGAACACGGTGTGTTCGCGGTATCCAACCGGCAGGTCAGCGAGGCCGCGGGGCAGGGCAACAACGCCGCGGTGGGCTACCACTTCGGCACCAAAACCGACCTCGTGCGAGCCATCGAGCACAAGCACCGCGGGCCGATCGAGGAACTGCGCGAACAGCGCCTGGCACGGATCGGCAACTCCGCGGACATGCGGGACTGGGTCGCGGCGCTGGTCTGCCCGTTGACTGATCACCTTGCCGCGCTGGGCAATCCGACGTGGTATGCGAGGTTCGCCGCCCAGGTGATGACCGATCCGGCTTACCACAACATGATCGTCAAAGACGCGCTGTCCTCGCAGTCCCTGGTCCGCGTGCTCGACGGCATCAACGGGTGTCTGCCTGATCTTCCGGTCGACGTGCGCGTCGAACGCAACATCATGGGCCGGAACCTGTTGATGCACAGCTGCGCTGACCGGGAACGGCTGTTGGCGCAGGGCTCCCCGGTGGCCCGCGCATCGTGGCAGGACGCCGCCACGGGGCTGATCGACGCGCTGATCGGACTGTGGCATGCGCCGGTCACGGAGACGCGCTGACGTGAAGGTCACCGTCGATCAGGACAAATGCGTGTCGTCCGGGCAGTGCGTGCTCAACGCCGGTGAGGTCTTCGACCAACGCGACGACGACGGCGTGGTCGAACTGCTGATCTCCGAGCCCGGCCCGGACCACGCCGAGCAGACCCGCAAGGCCGCGGCCGCGTGCCCCGCTCTGGCCATCCACATCGAGGAGTGAGCATTCAAATGACCGACGACGGCTTGCCGGAGGAGACGAGATGACAGAGACGCTTGCGCAGGACGCGGTGTCGGTGCCCGAGTACCCGATGGAGCGGTCGCCGCGCTGCCCGTTCGCCCCGCCGCAGCAGATGCTGGAGATGAACGAGCGCAAACCCCTTTCGCGCGTGCGGATCTGGAACGGATCGACGCCGTGGCTGGTCACCGGTCATGCCGTGGCGCGGGAGCTGTTCGCCGACTCCCGGGTCAGCGTCGACGACCGCATCGACGGCTTCCCGCACTGGAACGAGCACATGCTCTCCACCGTCTACAAGCGGCCCCGGTCGGTGTTCACCTCCGACGCCGAGGAGCACACCAGATTCCGCCGCATGCTGAGCAAGCCGTTCACGTTCCGCCGGGTGGAGGCGCTGCGACCGGTGATCCAGGAGGTCACCAACGAGTGCATCGACGAGATCCTGGCCGGGCCGCAGCCCGCCGACATGGTCGCCAAGCTCGCCCTCCCGGTGCCCACCCGGGTGATCAGCGACATGCTCGGTGTGCCCTACGAGGACCACGAGTTCTTCCAGGAGCATGCGAACGCCGGATTGGCCCGGTTCGCCGCCGCCGATGCGATGCAAAAAGGCGCGATGAGCCTGCATCAGTACCTGATCGACCTCGTCGAAGAGAAGCAGAAGAACCCGGCCGAGGACGCGGTGTCGGATCTGGCCGAACGGGTCACCGCCGGGGAGATCAGTGTCAAAGAGGCGGCGCAACTCGGCACCGGCCTGCTCATCGCCGGCCACGAAACGACGGCGAACATGATCGGCATCGGCATCCTCGCGTTGCTGGAGAACCCGGAACAAGCCGCCGCGCTGCGTGATTCGGACGACCCGAAGTTCATCGCCAACGCGGTCGAGGAACTGATGCGTTACCTGTCGATCATCCAGAACGGTCAGCGCCGCGTCGCGATCGAGGACATCGACATCGCCGGCGAGACCATCAAGGCGGGGGAGGGCATCATCCTCGACCTGGCACCCGCCAACTGGGATGCCGCCGCCTACCCCGAGCCGGAACGGCTCGACTTCACCCGCGACGCGGGCCAACAGCTGGGCTTCGGCTACGGACGCCACCAGTGCGTCGGACAGCAGCTCGCCCGCGCCGAACTGCAGATCGTCTTCCACACCCTGCTGCGCCGTATCCCCACCATGAGCCTGGCCATCCCGTTCGACGACGTGCCCTTCAAGCACGACCGGCTCGCCTACGGCGTCTACGAACTGCCAGTGACCTGGTAACAGCCTCTCCCACAGCCCGATTGGAGCCCCGAATGTCGACCGCAACCGCCACTCTGTATCCGCCCGAAGGCTTCGGCGCGCCCAAGCACCGCCAGGGCCACTCCACCGGAACCGTCGTCGGGCTTCCCGCCGGCACCGAGATCTTCTCTGCCGACAACCACATCTCGGTGGCCGACGACATCTTCTACAACCGGTTCCCCGACGAGCTCAAGGGTGCTGCGCCACGCATCTGGTACGAGGACGGCGCCTACATGGTCGGGATGAAGGGCAAAGCCTGGACCGGCGGCGACTTCGGCCGCGTGCTGATGCAGTACGACGACCTCGCGGGAGCGGCGTCGAACAACATCCCGGCCCGGATCAAGGAACTCAAAGAGGACGGCATCGACAAGGAGCTCGCGTTCCCCAACGCGGTGCTGGCCCTGTTCCACTACCCGGACAAGGCGTTGCGGGAGCGGGTGTTCCGGATCTACAACGAGCACATCGCCGGCCTCCAGGAACAATCCAACGGCCACTTCTACGGTGTCGGACTCATCAACTGGTGGGACCCGAAGGGGACCCGCAGCACCCTCGAGGAACTGAAGTCCTACGGGATCAAGACCTTCCTGCTGCCCCTGAACCCGGGCAAGGACGACGACGGCAACATCTACGACTACGGCAGCACCGACATGGACGCCGTGTGGGACGAGATCGAATCGGCCGGCCTGCCGGTCAGCCACCACATCGGCGAGACGCCGCCGAAGACCCCGTGCCAGAACAACAGCGTCGTGGTGGGGATGATGGTCAACGTCGACTCGTTCCGCGAGCAGTTCGCCAAGTACCTGTTCTCCGGCATCCTGGACCGCCATCCGCAGCTCAAGGTCGGCTGGTTCGAGGGTGGCATCGCCTGGGTGCCCACCGCGCTGCAGGACGCCGAGCACATGCTGGCCTCCTACCGGCACATGTTCAACCACGAGTTGCAGCACGACATTCAGCACTACTGGGACAACCACATGAGCGCGTCGTTCATGGTCGATCCTTTGGGGCT
Source organism: Mycolicibacterium vaccae (assembly GCA_050205485.1). Classification (GTDB taxonomy): domain Bacteria; phylum Actinomycetota; class Actinomycetes; order Mycobacteriales; family Mycobacteriaceae; genus Mycobacterium; species Mycobacterium vaccae_A. The sequence continues at coordinate 90,505 of JBNMQW010000001.1, forward strand.
GCGACTGATCGACCGCATCGGCGTGGACAACGTGATGTGGTCGAGCGACTACCCGCACAACGAGAGCACGTTCGGCTACTCGGAGAAGTCGCTGGCCACCGTCGTCGAGGCGGTGGGCCCCGAGGCGGCCGTCAAGATCGTCAGCTCCAACGTGCAGAAGTTCCTCGGCATCTCATGACAGCGTCGACCCCGATGTCCACACGGACGGGCGTCACCCAGATCGCCCGGACCGGCTACACGTGGCTCGACATCCCCGACGAGCCGGACTTCGCCCGGATGCGCAGGGAAGCCGGTGCGCGGCTGCGTGCGGCGATGACCGAGCAGGGCACCGATGCGCTGGTCCTGCTGGGCAACGGCAACGTAATGTACGCCACCGGCATCAGCTGGCCGCTGGCCGACGCGGGTCTGTCCCATGTCGAGCGTCCGGTAGCGGTCGTGTTGGCCGACGACGAGCACCCGCACCTGTTCCTGCCCTTCCGGGAAGGTGCCGCGATGGAGTCCGGCCTGCCCGATGACCATCTGCACGGGCCGGTGTACCTCGAATTCGACGAAGGCGTAGCCGATTTCGCGAAGATCCTCGGCCGGCTGATCCCCAAGGGCTCTACCATCGCGGTCGACGAACTGACCGGTGCGATGCGCCGGGCCGGCACTGCGCTGTTCGCCGAGGCGCCGTCCGACGCCGCCCCGGTGGTCGGCGCGGCCAAGCTCGTCAAGACCATCGACCAGATCGCGTGCGTCCGGCGCGCCTGCCAGATCACCGAACAGGCCGTCGCCGAGATCCAGAAGGCGCTGGCTCCCGGCGTGCGCCAGATCGACCTGTCAGCCGAATTCGTGCGCCGCACCTTCGAACTCGGTGCCACCACGAACATGTTCGACTCGATCTGGCAGGCCATGCCGGCGTCGAAGGCCGAGAGCGCGTGGACCACCACCGGTGACCTGGCACTGCCGCTGCTGACCACCGAGCGGGAGCTGGCCCGCGGCGACGTGCTGTGGACCGACGTGTCGATCGCCTACCACGGCTATTGCTCCGACCACGGCCGCACCTGGATCGTCGGCGAAGACCCGACCGCGGCGCAGCAGGCGCAGTTCGAGCGGTGGAGCGAGATCGTCGACGCCGTGCTGGCGGTGACCAAAGCGGGAGCCACCTGCGGTGACCTCGGTCGAGCGGCGACCGCCGCCGCGGGCGGGCACAAGCCCTGGCTGCCGCACTTCTACCTGGGCCACGGCATCGGGACCAGTGCTGCCGAAATGCCGATGATCGGAACGGATCTCGGGCAGGAGTGGGACGACAAGTTCGTCTTCCCGGCCGGCATGCTGCTGGTATTCGAGCCGGTGGTCTGGGAGGACGGCACCGGTGGCTACCGCGGCGAGGAGATCGTTGTGGTCACCGACGGCGGCTGGATGCCGCTGACCGAGTATCCCTACGACCCGTACGAGGTGCCCCGTGGGAACTGAGATCGAAGCTGACGGCCGTGCGCTGCGGTACAGCCGCCGGGAACGTGCGCTGGCCCAGATGGCGGCGCACGACCTCGACATGCTGGTCCTCGGCCGCCAGGCCAACGTCCGCTACATCTCCGGCGCCCCGCAGCTGTGGGTCGTGGGGACCCGGCCGTTCGGGCCGATCTGCGAGTTCGTCCGCGCCACCGGTGAGATCCACCTCAACAGCACGTGGGACGAGGGCATCCCCGAGGAGATCCCGCACGAGAACCTGTACGGGTTCGCGTGGAACCCGATGACTCTGGTCGGCATACTGCAGAACATCAAGGGTGCCGAGTCCATGCGCAGGGTCGGAACCGACGCGCTGACACCGATGTTCGCCCAACTGCTGCCGATGGCGTTCCCGAACGCGGAGCTCGTCGACGCCGAGCCGGCCATGCAGGCGGCGCGCCGCGTCAAGACTCCCGAGGAGGTGCAGGCGTTGCGCCGGGCGCTCGTCGTGGCCGAGCAGGCTCTGGCCGCCGGTGTCGCCGCACTCGGTCCGGGCACCACCGAGGGTGCCCTCGCGGGTGCCGTGCTGGAGGCCGAGGCGGCCGGCGGGGTGAGCACCCCGGCGACGCAGGACGCCGCGTGGGTGACCTCGAAGGAGCATCCGTGGCGCCGCGCCGACGGTGACGGGCGGGTGCGCGACGGTGACCTGGTGGTGCTGTCGGCCGGGGTCCTGGCCGACGGATACGTCGCCGAGGTGGCGCGCACGCTGTACGTCGGTGAACCGACCGACGCCGTGAGTGCGCTTTACCGCCGCCGAGATGACCTCTGGGACCGGCTGCTCGAGGCGTGCCGACCCGGAGTTCCCACGAGCGGCCTGCTCGACGCGTACGGCCATTGTGGTGAACAGCTTCCGGCGATACCCGTGGCGCACGGTCTCGGGCTCGGCTTCGACCCCCCGGTCGTGACCCCGACTCTGCGGGCGACCGCAGAGGCAGACATCCTCGAGGAAGGCATGGTGTTGGCGGTGACCGCCTATGTGTGGGAACAAGGTGTCGGAGCGGTGTTCACCCGTGACGCGGTGCTGATCACCGCCGACGGCGCCGAGGTGATGTCGGTGGCGCCGGCCTACCGGGAGGCTGTCCATGGGTGAGCGGCCAAAACCGGAAGAGATCATCCTCTACGAGAAGGATCCCAGGACCAAGATCGCCACCATCACCTTCAACCGCCCCGAATTCCTCAACGCGCCGACGTCGATGGCGCGGCTGCGCTACGCCGACGTGCTGCGGGCAGCCAACGCCGACAATGACGTCAAGGTGGTCATCATCCGCGGCGTCGGGGACAACCTGGGTAGCGGCGCCGACCTGCCGGAGTTCATGGAGGGCAACGACAATCCCGCTGTCCGACTGGCCGAGCTGCGGTTGGAGGATGACGGCGTCGGCGAGGTCACCTACCCGCCGAAGGGGACTTTCCGCAACGGCGCGACCATCAGCGCCTGGTATGCCAACTCGCAGGCCGGCAACCGCGCGTTGCAGGACTTCAAGAAGATCAGCATCGTGGAGGCCAAGGGATACTGCTACGGCTGGCACTTCTATCAGTGCGCCGACGCCGACCTGGTGATCTCCTCTGACGACGCGCTGTTCGGGCACCCGTCGTTCCGTTACCACGGCTGGGGTCCCCGCATGTGGACGTGGGTGCAGATGATGGGCCTGCGCAAGTTTCAGGAGATGGTGTTCACCGGACGACCGTTCACCGCCGCCGAGATGTACGACTGCAACTTCCTCAACAAGGTGGTCGCCCGCGACCAGTTGGAGGCCGAGACGCAGAAGTACGCGCTGGCGTGCGCGCGAAACCGCCCGGTGGACACCGTGTTCCAGCAGAAGATGTTCTTCGAGATCTTCAAGCAGCAGCAGGGCGAGTACATGGGCAGCCTGCTGAGCGCGTTTTTCGAGTCGATGGGCAACGGGGTCGCCAACGACAGCGACGAAGACCTCGACATGTTCGAGTCCATCGACAGCGGGCTCTCGGCCGCGGTCAACGACAACGACAGCAAGTTCCCGCCGGAGTTCCGACTGAGCAAGCGCAACCGGGCGAAGGACTAGACGCGATTGACCGAGCCTCCGCTCTCCGGCTACGTCGTCGTCGACCTGGCCGGCGGCATCGCGGGTAACTATTGCACCAAGCTGCTCGCCGATGCCGGGGCGACTGTCATCAAAGTCGAACCACCGCAAGGGGACCCGCTTCGTCAGTGGTCCGCGTCGGGGGCGGAGATCATCCCCGGTACCGACGGGGCGCTGTTCTCGTACCTGACCTGCTCCAAGCACAGCGTGGTGGCTGAACCGGGCAGCGACGACGCGTTCGTCGACGCGCTGCTCGCCGGCGCCGACGCCGTCGTCTGGTCGCGCGGTCCCGGCGTCGTCGCGGACCCGCGGTTCGCGCCGTCGGCGATCCGGGAGCGTCACCCCCATCTGACCGTCACCGCGATCACCCCGTTCGGTCTCGTCGGGCCGTGGGCCGACCGCCCAGCCACCGAGTTCACGCTGCAGGCCTGGTCGGGCGGCATCGTCGGGCTCGGGCGCGGAGCCCCGGACCGGGCACCGGTCTACGTGGGCGGGCAGGTCGGGGAGTACCTCGCCGGGGCTTACGCCAGCGCGGCGACGCTGGCGTCCCGCTGGCGCGGCGGAGCCGAGCTGATCGATCTGTCGATGCTGGAGACCTCGGTGCTCGGGCTGACCTACTACCCGGTGAGCTACTTCGAGATGCTGGGCCGGCCATGGCGGGACGCGCGGCGGCTGACGGTGCCGGGAATCGCCCGGGCCAAGGACGGCCTGATCGACATCGGGTGCGGTACGGCGCAACAGTGGTTCGACCTGTGCGCCATGACCGGCCACGTCGAGTGGATCGACGAGGACTCCCCGTTGTCGATCACCGAGCAGGCCAACGAGAAAGCCGACGAGCTCTACGGCTGGGTCGCCGAGCAGACTGTCGACGAGATCCGTGATCTGGCAACGGCGTTCCGGATCCCGAACGCTCCGGTGGCCAACGGCGCCAACGTCGAGGAGCTGGACCACTTCGTGGCGCGCCGATCGTTCGTCGTCAATCCGCGCGAGGGCTTCACCCAGCCGACGCCCCCGTACCGCACGACGCCGCCGATGCTGCAACCTCCGCTGCCCGCACCGCGGCTGGGCGAGCACACCGAGCTCTACCGCTCGCGGAATAGCATTCCCGGTCGCGAATCCGGCTCCTTGACAGCCGGGAACGCTATTCCGCGAAACGACGGGCTGCCGCTGGCGGGGCTTCGGGTGATCGACCTGACGACGTTCTGGGCCGGGCCCAGCTGCACACACCTGCTGGCGATGCTCGGCGCCGACGTCATCCACGTCGAATCCACCCGCCACCCCGACGGCACCCGGCTGATCGCCGGGATCCCGGCGACCGAGGACCGGTGGTGGGAGCGGTCGCCGATCTTCTCCGGCCTGAACACCAACAAGCGCGGAATCACGCTGAACCTGCAGACCGACGTCGGCCGAGACCTGCTGAAGAAGCTGATCGCGGGGGCCGACGTCGTGGTGGAGAACTTCACCCCGCGGGTGCTGGAGACCATGGGCCTGACCTACGACGTCCTACGGGCGCTCAAGCCCGACGTGCTGATGGTCCGCATGCCCGGGTTCGGACTCGACGGCCCCTGGCGCGACAACCCGGCCTTCGCGTATGTCATCGAGGCGGCCGCCGGGATCAGCTGGCTCACCGGCTATCCCGACCGCAATCCGTTCGAGCCGTACTCTCTCGGCGATCCGAACGCCGGCGTCCACGCCTGCAACGCGGTTCTGGTGGCACTCGAGCACCGGCGCCGGACCGGCGAGGGCGCGATGGTGGAGGCGGCCATGGTCGATGCGGCGCTGAACATCGCCGCCGAACAGGTCATCGAATACTCGGCGTACGGCGCGCTCCTGCAGCGCGACGGCAACCGGGGACCGGCCGCCGCACCGCAGAACGTGTATCTGTCCAAGGACATCGACGAGTTCGGCCGCCTCGACAGCTGGGTCGCCATCGCCGTCGCCACCGACGTGCAGTGGTCAGGACTATGTGAAGCGCTGGGCAATCCGCAGTGGGCGTTGTCCCCGGACCTGGCGACTGTCTCGGGGCGCCGCACCCGCCACGACGACATCGACCGGCACCTCACGAAATGGTGCGCCACGCGCAGCGCCGACCGGATCGTCGAGACACTCTGGAGCCACGGGGTTCCGGTCGCCAAGGTCCTCCAGCCCCACCGGCAGGCCGAACTGGCCCAGTTGCAGGCGCGCGAATTCTTCGAAACCGTCGAACACCCGGTCAACCCCGCGACGCCGCACAGCACGCTGCCGTTCCGTTCGTCACGCGGACCGCGCCGCGTCCACACCGCGCCGGCACCACTTCTGGGACAGCACAACCGCGAGATCCTCTCCGAACTCGGCCTCACCGACGACGAGATCGGTGCGCTGGAAGCCGATGGGGTCATCGGCAGCGCTCTGGCGCGCTAGCCTCTGCAGGTCATGGCCATCGCTGCGTCCGACATCCTGCTGACCGGCCGCGTCGCGGTGGTGACCGGGGGAGGCGCCGGAATCGGTCGGGGGGTGGCTGAGGGCCTCGCGGCGTTCGGTGCGTCGGTCGCGGTGTGGGAGCGCGACGCCGACACGTGCACGGCCGCCGCGGCCGCCGTCGACGGTCTGCCGGTGGTTGTCGACGTCCGCGACAGTGGCGCGGTCGTCGCCGCCCTACACCGCACCGAGGAGGAGCTCGGCACCGTGTCGATCCTGGTGAACAACGCCGGCGGAACGTTTCGCTCAGGACTGCTGGACACCAGCGAGAACGGCTGGGATGCGCTGTACCGCAGCAATCTTCGACACGTCCTGTTGTGCACCCAACGGGTGGCCCGGCGGTTGGCCGCCACCGGCACACGGGGCAGCGTCATCAACGTCACCTCGATCGAAGGGGTGCGCGCCGCACCAGGATATGCGGCCTACGCGGCGGCGAAGGCAGGCGTGATCAACTACACCAAGACCGCGTCGTTCGAGCTGGCTGCGCACGGGATCCGGGTCAACGCGCTGGCGCCTGACCTGACCATGACCGAAGGCCTGGCGGCGTTGTCGGGCGGTGACGTGGAGGCAGGCGCCGCCATCCCTCTGGGGCGCGCCGGGCATGTCGACGAAATCGCCGCTGCTGCGGTGTTTCTGGCCTCGGACATGTCGCGTTACATCACCGGGCAGACCTTGCACGTCGACGGTGGCACCGAGGCCGCCGGCGGCTGGTACGTCCACCCGCGCACCGGGGCGCCGACGCTGGGACCGGGTTAGGAGTCCGGCGAGGGGTCGCCGAGTCCGCGACGGATCGCGCCCCACGGATCGGCATACTGACCGGGCTGCTTCCAGTATGCCGAGCGGCGCACCAGGATCGCGCGTATCAGCGGTGCGAGCAGGGGCAGGACGTACTTCGACGGTCCGGCTCGGCGGTGTGCCTCGGCGAGCATGTCCGGCCACGAGTGATGCTGGAAGTCCAATGCCTCCTGCGCACGCGTGGCGTCCATCCAGTCGGTGACGAACCAGTCGTCGTCGTTGTCCGGATTGCCCTTACGGCCCGTCGGCAGACCGTTCTTCAGGCCTCGGGACGCGGCCAGCGCTGCACCGACATCGCCTTGGAGCATGCGGTGGGAATCGTCGCCGGCGATCAACAGGATCTCTCCGGCGACGTCGGCGGTGGTCGCAGCGGCGAACGCCCACGCCACGTCGCGTACGTCCACGGTGTGCAGGCGGCCGTCGGCGGGCAGGGTGCTCTCGAAGTACAGGGCATCGAGGTTGAGCGTCATCGCCTTCGGGTCGACGCTGAGCACGCCGCCGAGGCGCAGCACCACCCATTCCAGCGAGGAGGTTCGCACGATCGTCTCGGCCTCGGCCTTGTGGGCGCTGTAGAGGTCGGAGTGCTTCATGGGTGTCTCGGCGGTGACCGGACCGGTGGACCGGTGTGGGTTGCGGGCACCGTAGACGGCGTTGCTCGACGCGTGTACGAATCGCGGGGGAGTGGGCTGGGATTCGGCGATGCGGACCAGATTCGCCGTGGCGTCGACGTTCACGCGACGGGCGAGCGCCCGATTCTTGTAGATCGCCGGCGGAATGATCGCGGCGAGGTGGATGATGACCTCAGGGGCGGTGTCGGCCACCAGACGGGTGGTCTGCTCGACGTCGGTCAGGTCGGCCCACGTGACGGTGACACCGGCGGGCAGTTGCTCGGCGGCCTCCCGGTTGGCCGGGGTGCCGAGGTCGGCCACCACGACGCGGCGGCCCAGCTCGGTCAACCGGCGCACGGTGGCGGACCCGACCAGTCCGAAGCCGCCAGTTACCAGTACCGGTCCCGCCATTATGCTCCCTACCTGCGAATATGACATTCTCTTTAACTGAGAGTAACATAATCGTGCGATGCCGGAAGAACCTGCCGAAACGGCCAAATGGGACCCTGGCTTCACCCGGCAGATCACCGGCTGGGTGGGGCCGCTGATCAAGCGGTACTTCCGCGCCGAGGTACGCGACATCGACGCGATGCCCGGTTCCGGTGGTGCGCTGGTGGTGTCCAACCACTCCGGCGGCATGCTGACCCCGGACGTCCTGGTCTTCGCCCCGGAGTTCTACGGCCATTTCGGCTTCGACAGACCGCTGTACACGCTGGGCCACTACGGCATCTTCATGGGGCCGCTCGGTGATCTGCTGCGCCGTGCGGGGGTCATCGAAGCCAGCCGCGAGAACGCCGCCCGTGCGCTGCGCTCCGGCGCCGTGGTGCTCGTGTTCCCCGGCGGGGACTACGACTCCTACCGGCCCACGCTCACCGCCAATCAGGTCGACTTCGCCGGCCGCACCGGATATGTCCGCACTGCCATCGAAGCCGGTGTCCCGATCGTGCCGATGGTGTCGATCGGCGCCCAGGAGACCCAACTGTTCCTCGCGCGCGGCGCCTCCCTGGCCCGCAAGCTCGGGCTGACCCGGGCCAGGGTCGAGATCCTTCCCGTCAGTGTGGGATTCCCCTTCGGCCTGTCGGTCATCTTCCCGCCGAACCTGCCGCTGCCGGCCAAGATCGTCACCCGCGTGCTCGAACCCATCGACGTGCAGGCACAATTTGGCGAGGACCCCGACATCGACGAGGTGGATCAACACGTGCGCTCAGTGATGCAGAACGCCCTGGACGACCTGGCCCGCGAGCGACGTTTCCCGGTTCTGGGCTGATCGCATGGCCGACCAGTTGGGACTCCTGAACACCTTGTGGCGGGCTGGACTGATCGCGCCCATGCGGCCTGATCGGTACCTGCGCATGGGATTGGCGGTACGTCGCGCCGGCCTGACCGCCACGGTGGGTTTCGCCACCGCGGCGCAGCGCTGCCCGGACAAGCCCGGCCTCATCGACGAACGCGGCACGCTGACCTGGAAGCAACTCGACGACCGGTGCGACGCACTCGGCGTGGCGCTGCAGCAGAGCAAGCCGAAGACCGTCGCGGTCATGTGCCGCAACCACCGTGGCTTCATCGAGGCGCTGGTCGGTGCGAACCGGATCGGCGCGGACGTGCTGCTGCTCAACACCTCCTTCGCCGGGCCGGCGATGGCCGAGGTGATCGAGCGTGAGGGTGCCGACGTCGTCATCTATGACGAGGAGTTCACCGAGACCGTCGACCGGGCGCTGCAGAACACGCCCGACGCCACCCGAATCCTGGCCTGGGTCGACACCCCCACGGCGACCGCGACCACCACCGACGCACTGATCGAAGCGAACCTGGGCCGTCGTCCCGAGCCCACCGAGCGCAAGAGCGACATCATCCTGCTGACCTCGGGAACGACCGGAACCCCAAAGGGCGCCAAGCGTTCCGCAGGCAGCGGTGGCGCCGGTGACCTCAAGGCCGTGCTGGACCGGGTGCCCTGGCGCGCCGAGGAGCCGATCGTCATCGTCGCTCCGATGTTCCACGCCTGGGGATTCTCCCAGCTGCTCTTCGCGGCGCTGCTGGTGTGCCCGATCGTGACGCGCCGAAAGTTCGACCCCGAGGCGACGCTGGAGCTGATCGACCGTCACCGCGCCACCGGCCTGGCGGTGGTCCCGGTGATGTTCGACCGCATCATGGACCTGCCCGACGAGGTCCGGAACCGGTACAGCGGAAGGTCTCTGCGATTCGCGACGGCCTCCGGGTCACGGATGCGCCCCGACGTGGTGATCTCGTTCATGGATCAGTTCGGCGACGTCATCTACAACAACTACAACGCGACCGAGGCCGGCATGATCGCCACGGCCACCCCGACGGACCTCCGCGCAGCGCCGGACACCGCCGGACGCCCCGCGGACGGCACCGAGATCCGCATCCTCGACGAGAACCGGCACGAGGTACCGACCGGCGAGGTCGGCCAGATCTACGTCAAGAGCTCAACCCTGTTCGACGGCTACACCTCCGGATCGACGAAGGACTTCCACGAGGGCTTCATGGCCTCCGGGGACATGGGCTACCTCGATGCCAACCGCCGGCTGTTCGTGGTGGGCCGCGACGACGAGATGATCGTCTCCGGCGGGGAGAACGTCTACCCGATCGAGGTGGAGAACACGCTCATCGCCCATCCGGGCGTGGCGGAGGCAACCGTGCTCGGAGTCGACGACGAGCAGTACGGGCAGCGGCTCGCGGCGTTCGTGGTGCTGAACGGCTCCGACGCCGCGCCGACGGTCGACGACCTGAAACAACACGTCCGCGAGAACCTCGCGAACTACAAGGTGCCGCGCGACGTCACGATCCTGCCGGAGTTGCCGCGAGGCAGCACGGGCAAGATTCTGCGCAACGAACTGCGCAACCTGTCTTAGACGAATTCATTCGCGGTCTCCGTCGTAGGCGATAAGTCAGCGTCGGGCCGGCTCTCTGAGGTGCCGGTTGCGCCATATCGGCGACCGTGTGCAACTCGTCGACGCACGCAACTAGGTTGCGGGTTTGAGATTGAGACGCCTTCGGTTGGGTAATTACGCGCAACCTGGAACGGAGGCTCGTATGTCAGATCGACAAACCCTGGACATGGTATTGAGCAGTGACGTGGTGTCGCTTCTGATCAAGCAGCATTCTCAGATCCGCGACATGTTTGCTGAAGTCGAACTTGCGCAGGGGAACGAAAAGCAGGAAGCGTTCGAACGGTTGGTGCGGTTACTTGCCGTGCACGAAACCGCTGAAGAGGAGGTCGTGCATCCGCTCACCCGTACGGCACCCGGCGGCTCCGGTGTGGCCGACGACCGGCTGGCCGAAGAGCACGACGCCAAAGAAAAGCTCAAGGAGCTGGAAAAGATCGGCGTAGAAGGCGAGGGCTTCGACGAGCTTTTCGAGGTACTGCGCCACGAGGTACTCGAACATGCCCGCGCCGAGGAACGCTACGAGTTCACGCAGCTGCGTCGCCGCACCAGCCCGGCGCAACTTGTCACCCTGGCCGCGGCGGTACGTGCCGCCGAGGCCACAGCCCCGACGCACCCGCACCCCGGCGTGGAATCGGCGACCGCCAATCTCATGCTGGGGCCGTTCGTAGCGGTGGCCGATCGGGTTCGGGACGCTCTGCGGCAAGCGTCACGTCAAGCAAACGATTGATCAAGAAAGGTACGCAATGACCTTCAACCCATTCACCGAAAAGGGCATCCCGCTCGACAAGCAGTTGCGCAACTGGCGGGAACTCAACGTCGAACCGATCCACCCCGACGACGTCGACCCGTACACCCGCTGCCGGATCATCACGATGAACGGCATCGAGGTCGAGGCCCTGATGTTCAGCCACCACTTCTCCCGGGTCTGCGCGGACCGGAAGGTCAAAGAACAACTGGCGCAGGTCCGCTACATCGAACAGCAGCAGCAGAAGGTGGTGAATTGGTTGCTGCCCGGCACGGCCTCGGTCCTGGAGACCACGCTGGGTTACGAGCAGGTGGCTGTCGACCTGACGGCATGGGTCGCTCGGGCCGAGCCCGACGAGTACCTCAAGCAGGCCTACCAGTTCGGCGTCCTCGAGGATTTCGACCACCTGTACCGGTACGCCAATCTCTACGAGATGATCGAGCACCGCAAGGCTGAGAAGGTCGTCGACCAACTCACGGAGGTGATGCCGGGCCGGCCCACCAAGGTCGAGCACCGCCACCCGATCGACAACCTCCGCGACCCTTACGACAAGTTCGCCACCCAGCCGCTGTCGAAACTGCATGCGCTGACGATCATGTCGTCCGAGCAGCAGACGATGAACTTCTATGCCAATGTCGGTCCGCTGTACATGGAGCCGATCGCGCGCCAGCTCTATCAGGAAATCGGCCTGATCGAAGAAGAGCACGTCACGCACTACGAGTCCCTGATGGATCCCAACGAGACGTGGTTCGAACGGCTGCTGCTGCACGAGTACAACGAGGTCTACCTGTACCACTCGTTCATGCAGCAGGAAACCGACGCGAAGGTGAAGGCCGTGTGGGAACTGCACCTGAACATGGAGCTCGAGCAGTTGCGGATCGCCACCGACCTGTTCCGCCGGCACGATGACCGGGACCCCGAGGAGATCGTTCCGCCTGAGTTGCCGAATTCGCTGACGTTCGAGCCGAACAAGGCCTACCTGCGGGAGTTGTTGGCAACGCAGATGGACTTGACGACGCTCGGTGCCGGCTACGTGCGCGAGGCCCACGAACGGTTCGAGGCTCTACAGGCGCAGATCCATGGCGGCGAGGAACCACCGACCGAGCGGGTCATCGACATGCACCGCGAGATGTTCGGCACGGACTACCGCCTCGAGACAGAGGGACCCCATCCCGACGCCCGGCTGCGGTTGGAGGCCTGAGGTCGGCTGGGTGAAAATTAGTCGCGATCACACGTCGCGGGCGTCATCGCGGTGAGGACCGGGGTGGCCCGCGGTAGTCCACACGCCGACCGCAACTCGTCGAACGCGTGGACCATCGCGTCGGTCGCCTCGTGGGTGTCCTTGAACGTGTGGTCGTCGGAGAGCACCGCGATGTCCACCTGATCGACGTAGCTCCAGACCGTCATGTTGAAGGCGCTGCCCGCCGAAAGCACTCCGACGGAATAGATCTCGCTGACCGGTGCGCCGCCGATATGACCCCGCTGCCGGGGGCCTGGGACGTTGGATATCGCCACGTTCATCAGCCGGTTGTGATCGGCTCGCTTGGACTGCGCGCGGAACAACGCCGGCGCGAACGGTGGCGGCAGATACTCCAGGAACCTGGCCTGCAGATTCGGGCCGAGCAGATCGTAGTTCTCTTTCGCGCGCTTGGTCGCCTCAGAGGTCAACGCGACTCGTCGCAGCGGATCGTCGATGTGGACCGGCACCGAGACCATCAGGCCGCCCAGTTCGTTGCCGGTGACGCGGTCGGCGGACTTGTCGGTGGCGATCGGGACGGTGGCCAACAACGGCCGGTCGGCGCGACCGTCGTAGCGCAGAAGCAGCTCCCGCAGCCCGCCCGCCGATACCGCGAGCACGACGTCGTTGAACGTGACGCCCAGGTGCTTGGCCGTCTCCTTGACCTCGGCCAGCGAGAGGGTCGCGGTTGCGAATGTGCGAACCGGCGAGACCACGTGATTGAGGAACGTGGGAGGCGCGTTGAACGGCTTGGCCAGGTCCGGGTTGCTGCGGCGCTGCCGGGCGCGCTCACGCAGCCGCTTCACACCCCGGGCGGTGTCCGCCAGCAGCCCCGGCAGTTCGGCGGCGTTCCGGAGGTGGTCGAGCTGCGCTGATCTGAGCAGTTGTGCGCGCGTCGGCGGGTTACATGACTCGGGTGGTTCGTCCCGCTCGTTCTGGACAGGCCCGGCCAGATCCATCAGCCGAGCCAGCAGATTCGCTGACGCCACACCGTCGGCCAAGGTGTGGTGCACCTTTCCGATCAGGGCGAAGCGATCGTCGGCCATCCCCTCGGCAAAGTAGAACTCCCACAGAGGTTTATCGCGATCCAGCGGGACACTCGCGACCTGGCCGATCACCTCGTCGAGTTCGCGGCGCCCGCCCGGGGCCGGCACCTGAACGCGACGCAGGTGTAAGTCCAAGTCGACCGGGCAGTCGGGCAGCCACATCGGATGGTGCAGGCGCCACGGGATGTCGATGAGGCGGTACCGCAGGGGCTCGAGCAAGTGCAGCCGTCGGGCGATGGTCCGCCGGAACGCGTCGAACCCGAACTCGCCGTCGAACTTCGAGGCGTCGATGACGGCGACCTTCAGCGTGTGGGTGTGCACGTTGGGCGTCTCGCTGTACAACAGCATCGCGTCCATGCCGTTGAGTCGCTTCATGGGCACCATGCAACCACCCGACCGTCAAGATCAGTCCGTTTCGGTCGGAACCGGGTCAGTTGCTGATCGCGCTCAGCGCGTCGGACGTCTCCAGGTCGACGAACGCGGCCGCGTACCGCTGCGCGAGCGCCAGGCAGATGTCGGCGCTCTGCCACGCGTCACCACCCGACAGCGTCGCGATCCAGATCGCCAGACCGTGGGCCACCGACGCGCGGTAGCGCAGCCAGATGTCCTCGTGACCGGGTAGCTCGGATGCCGGTAGTTCGAGCGCATCGTGGTACTCGTCGAGCAGGGCCCGCTCACTGCTGCGGCGGTCCTCGATGGTCAGCGCCCCCTGCAAGAAGTAGCCCAGATCCAGGGAGTAATTGCCTCGACGGACCATCTGCCAGTCCAGGAAGCCGACCGTCTCGCCGGACGGCGAATCATCCGGTGCGACATACGTGTTACCGATGTGCGGGTCGCCGTGCAGCAGGGTGGCGGCCGACGTGGTGAGCGTGCCGATGTAACGGGCCCAGAGATCGACGAACAACTCGGTGCCGCTCAGCGCCAGCACTTCCGGCGCGACGGTGTCGCCCAGCCGTTCGTGCGCGATGTGCAGCGGCGCGTACTCCAGGCCCTCGAACGCCACGAACGGTTCCACCCACGACAGGGCAGGATCACCGGTGAGCCGGTCGCCCCAGAAGCGGCTGTGCAACCTCGCGAGTCCCCGCACACCGGCTGCGGCCTGCTCGACGCTCAGCGGTCGGGTGGAATCCCGCGGGTCGCCGCCGCGCCCCACCACGTCCTCCATGATCATCAGGAAGTCGCGACGGTCCTCGTCGATGATCGCGGTGTAGACCGCGGGATGATCCAGCGGCAATACCACACCCGAGGCGAACAGCCTCGGCTCGTGGTAGAGCCCGCTGGTCAACGCCACCAGATCGGCGTGCTCGGGATCGACCGCCTTGGCGAACACCGTCGCCGGGCCGTCCCCGGCCGAATAGCTCAGCGCGAGGCGCGCTCGCCGGTTGGTGCCGTCGTCGCGCAACGCAACCTCGACCCCGCTGACTTCCGCGCCCGGAAAGTGCTGCGCGAGCGCGGAAGTCATCCAATCGGGAGTGATCTCATCCCAGCCCTGCGGAATCGAGAGCTCCGCTGCAGTCATCTCCGACTACTTCAGGCAGCTGCCGCCGTCGACCGGCAGCGGAACACCGGTGATGTAGCGCGATTCGTCGGACGCCAGGAACAGCACCGCGTTGGCGATGTCCTCGGGCTCCACCCAGCCGATGGGCAGGGTGTGCATCAGCTGCGCGACGACCTTCATGTCATCGGCGGTCGGGTTCTCCAGGTCGGGACGGAAGAGCTTCATCGTGCCCTCGTTCATGTACAGCGGTGTGTTCACGTTCGTGGGATGAACGGAGTTCACGCGGATGTTCTGGGCGCCGAGCTCCACGGCGAACGTCCGCATCAGACCGACGACGCCGTGCTTGGCGGCGATGTAGTGGCCGGTGTGCGGGTAGGCCTTCAGACCGCCGACCGAGCTGGTGAGGATGATGGATCCGCCGCGTCCGCCCTCGAGGATGTGGGGGACACCCGCCTTCACGGTCTTCCACACCCCGCTGAGGTTCACGTCGATCATCGCGTTCCAGTCGGCTTCGCTCGTCTTGTCGAGCGTCTGACCGCCGTTGCCGATGCCGGCGTTGGCGACGATGATGTCGAGCCGGCCGAACTCCTCGACGCCGGCGTCGACGGCGGACTTCAGTGCGTCGTAGTCGCGGACGTCGACCTCGGCGGTATGGATTCGGCCGCCGGCGTTCTTGACCAGATCCGCGGTCTCGGCGAGGTCCTCCGGGGTGGAGGCGGCGATCTTGTCGACCGTCTCGACCTTCTTGCAGATGTCGATGGCGATGATGTTGGCGCCCTCTTCGGCCAACCGGACGGCATGGGCCCGTCCCTGACCGCGCGCCGCGCCGGTGATGAACGCGACCTTGCCTTCTACACGTCCTGCCATGTTCTCTCGGATCCTTCTGTCGTAGTGGGGTGGTGAGGTCAGGGGATGAGGGTGGGCATGGCTTCCCAGCCGCGCACCGCGGTGGTCTGCGACGGTCGGGCGTTGTCCCAGTCGACTTCCCATTCGGGGAATCGTTTGAGGATCTCCTCGAGCGCGATGCGGCCCTCGAGGCGGGCCAGGGCGTTGCCCATGCAGAAGTGAGTGCCGGCACCGAACGTCATGTGCGACTTCTGTTCCCGGTGGATGTCGAAGACGTCGCCGTCGGGGGCGAAGCGCCGATGATCCCGGTTCGCCGCGCCCATCAGCAGCAGCATGGCGCTGCCCGCGGGCACCGTCTGCCCGTAGTACTCGGTGTCGCGGGTGACGTAGCGCGCCGCGTGCAGCGCCGGCGGCTCCCATCGCAGGATCTCCTCGATCGCCTGGGGGATGAGGTTCGGATTGGTCGCGAGCTCGCGTCGCTGATCGGGATACTCGGCGAGCGTCTTTCCGGCCCAACCGATCAGCCGGGTGGTGGTCTCGGCGCCCGCGGTCGCGACGACGGTGAGGTACATCAGCAGCTCTTCACGCGTGAGTTTGCGCAAAGTGCCGTTCTCGTCGGTGAACTCGGCGTTGAGCAGGTCGGTCATGATGTCGTCGGACGGATGCTCGGTGCGGTAGTCGATGAACTCCGAGAACACCTCGCCGGTGGCCATCAGATCGGCGGCATCGCTCTGCAGGGTGGCCTCGCCGTGCTCGGTGACTCGGCGCTGGTGTTCTTCGGGAATGCCGAGCAGCATGCCGATCACGCGCATCGGCATCTGCTCGCCGAGGTCGTTGACGAAGTCGAATCGACCGGTGCCGACGATGGGATCGAGACACCGCGCGGTGAACTCTCGAATTTGCGGCTCCAGGGCCAGCACCTTGCGGGGGGTGAACATCCGGGACAGCAGATTTCGATGGATGTTGTGGATCGGCGGGTCCTCGAAAATCAGAGTGCCGGGCGGGATCTCCATGCCCGACTTGATGATCTCGAGCAGGGCCCCGCGACCGGAGATGAAGGTCTCGTGGTCGATGAGTGCCTTGTTGACGTCGTCGTAGCGGCTCAGTGCGTAGAAGTCGTGCTTCTCGTCGTAATAGAGCGGTGCCTCTTCACGCATGCGGGCGAACACCGCGTAAGGGTTCATGTTGAGCTCGACGCTGTAGGGGTCGTAGGACAGATCGACTGCCTGCTCGGCGTTCTGTACCTCGGAGTTCTCAGCGCTGATTGTCACGGTGTCCCTCTCGCCGGACCGGGTGCCAAATGACAGGAGTCGTAAGACAGCGGGCTGCCATCTGTCTCATACTGTGGCACTGCTTACAGCGAAGTGTCAACGGTCGACTCAATCACGGCCATTGAGCTTCTTCTGAAGGGAGAACCGAACTCTCGTGACGCTGCGGCCGGCGCCGGGGGTCGCGGGCGCGCGCAAGCGTCCGCCGACGAGGGCGGATTCAGAGAGGGTGGACGGGTCGGGCTACTGGGCGGCGAATCCGTGCGCGCAGAAGTCCCAGACCTCGTCGGCGGTGATGGGGTTGGCGGTGCCGTCTCCGGCATCACCGCTGGACTGGGCCACGAACATCACCGTCTGCATGGTCATCGCGGCCATGCGCTTGGGGTTGATGCCCTCGCGGAGTTTGCCCGCAGAGCTGGCTTCTTCCATCAGCTCGGTCAGTAACGCAAGCAGCGGAGCATGCGCGATCTTGACCTCGGAAGGGTGGGAGACCAGCAGTCGGGGCGCGAAATCGGTGAAGAGCGGCCGCTTCGCGGCGGGATCGGGACGCGAGGTCTCGAAGAGGAGCTGGACAGCGACCTTGAGTCGCTCGAGAGGATCTTCCTGCCCGGACACGGCCGCGCGAATCTGATCGGCCGAGCGGCTCAGAGCGTCTTCGAACAGGGCGAGCAGGAGCTCATGCTTACCGTCGAACTGCAGGTAGAAGCTTCGCAGCGACTGCTTCGAGCGGTCGACGACCTCTTGGACGGTGAAGTCGGTGCTGCCCTTCTCGATGATGATGGCCTGCGCGGCGTCGAGAAAACGCTGTACGCGCTGGGCGGCGCGGAGCTTGGCGGTCTTGATGGACCGCTCGACAGCGCGTTGCTTCCAGGCCGGCTCCTCGCTCGGTGTGGTCACCGGCGACCCGTCGCCGACAGACCGATTGGGAAGAACATGAACTGACTGTACCGGAGAACGCCTAGCCATTGCGGTCCTGGACCCCCTCTCGGCCAACGTGTCAGAGATTGTAACTTCCTCATCATGAGAATAGTATTCTCATTTCCGAGATAAGAGAAGGTTCCATCAAAGCCCGTCTTGATCGCGGCATTTCCGGACGCTGCGACACCCGCTCTCCAGCACCCGCGCTGACCCAGCCGAAAACCCGAGGACCCACCGCATGTACATCGACTACGAGGTCGCCGAGAAGATCGCCACGATCACGCTGAATCGACCGGAAGCCGCCAACGCCCAGAACCCTGAACTGCTCGACGAACTCGACGCCGCGTGGCAGCGGGCAGCGGAGGATCCCGAGGTCGCGGTGATCGTGCTGCGCGCCAACGGAAAGCACTTCTCGGCCGGCCATGACCTGCGGGGCGGTGGCCCGGTGCCGGACAAGATCACGCTCGAATTCATCATTCAGCACGAGGCCAAGCGCTACCTCGAGTACACGCTTCGCTGGCGCAACGTCCCCAAGCCGTCGATCGCCGCGGTGCAGGGCCGGTGCATCTCCGGCGGGCTGCTGCTGTGCTGGCCGTGTGACCTGATCATCGCCGCCGACGACGCGCAATTCTCCGATCCGGTGGTCCTGATGGGGATCGGTGGCGTCGAGTACCACGGGCACACCTGGGAACTCGGTCCGCGAAAGGCCAAGGAGATCCTGTTCACCGGTCGCGCGATGACCGCCGAGGAGGTCTACAGCACCGGGATGGTCAACAAGGTCGTCCCGCGCGCGGACCTCGACGCCGAGACGCGGGCGCTCGCCGAGCAGATCGCGAAGATGCCCCCGTTCGCGCTGCGGCAGGCCAAGCGGGCCGTCAACCAGACGCTCGACGTGCAGGGCTTCTACGCCGCCATCCAGTCGGTGTTCGACGTGCACCAGACCGGCCACGGCAACGCGCTCAGCGTGGGCGGCTGGCCGGTGCTGGTCAACCTCGAGGAGATGAAGGCCAACATCAAGTAGCACCTCGCCTTGTTCTGCTGAGCCTCACCCCGTGTCCTGCGGGCGCCTCGCCTTGTTCCGCGAGCGCGCGTGTCTGCACCTCGACACGCGGGGATTTTGCGGTGGTTTGCGCGCGCTCGCTGAGGTCGACGCGCTCGGCTGAGGTCGACCGAGATCGACCGCGCGCGAAAGTACGCGCAGCGCCGGTGTGTTGCCGTACGGACACGCGCGCTGGCCGGGACCTGAGCGCACGCAAAAGTACGCGTGGTGCCGGTGTGTCGCGGTACAGACACGCGCGCTCGCGGGGCAAGGTTCCCCGGAGGCTCAGTTGGTCAGAGGTGAGCCAGGCGGGGGACCGAGCCGCGGGCCCGCAGGCCGGCGCCGGCCTTTCGGGTCAGTTCCTTGGAGCTGCCCAGCAATCCGTCGAGCACCATCGCCCGCTTGATGTGTACGTGCAGCTCATGCTCGGCGGTGAAGCCGATACCGGCGAGCACCTGCTGGCAATGCCGCGCGGCGGTCGACGCCGCCTTGCCCGCCGCGGCCTTGGCCAGCATCGCGGTCAGGTCGGCGCTCTCGGTGCCGGGCAGGCCCAGCGTCGCTTCCGCGCCTTCGATGGCCACCAGCGTCTCGGCCAGACGGTGGCGCACCGCCTGGAAGCCGGCGATGGGTCGACCGAACTGCACGCGGTCGAGTGCGTGCTGTCGCGCCAGACTGAGCATCGCGCGCGCCGAACCGACCAGCCACCATCCGACCGCACGGCGGGCTTCGCCCATACGCATCAACTCGCCGTCGGGCACGCGGCGCAGCGGAAGGCCGCCCAGGGTGGGGGAGTCCGCGCTCGGGGTGCGTTCCCACACCACCCAGCCGCCACCGGCGTAGGGCATCGGCGGCGTACCACCCGGCAAGCCGCCGATGGTCTCGAGCATCACGTCGTTGAGAACTGATGCGTACGAACCGGTTTCGCCGAGCAGGCGGAACACCATCGGGATGGCCAGGTCGGGCATGTCGGCGAGCATCTCGGCCCAGCCCAACTCGGCAAGTGCCGCGTCGAGCTCGGGGCCCGACACCGCGAGCATGGTCTTGCGCAGTGTGTCCTCGAGCATGCCGAGTGACTGGGCGTCCATGTCCTGGTCCACGATCACTCCTTCCCGAGTTCGAGTAGCCGGCGGGCGATGATGTTGCGCTGCACCTCGGCAGTGCCGCCGTAGATGGTGGCCGCGCGCGAGTACAGAAACTCGGTGCGCCATTCGGAGTCGTCGAGTTCGATCACGCTGGGCAGCAGATCGCGGACGGTGTCATAGAACTGCTGCTCCGCTCCGGCGAGCAGCACCTTGTCGATGGAGGTGTCCGGTCCCAGCCGCTGACCGGACGCCAGCCGATGCTGGGTGGCCCGCGAGCGGCAGCGCAGCGTGTGCAGCGCCAGGTAGACCTCGCCGAGATCGGAGTCCGACGCGGTGCCGAGACCCTTGACGATGCCGATCAGCTCGTCGAAGCGGGAGTACAGGTACGCGATGCGCTGCCAGAAGCAGCTGGACCGCTCATACGGCAGCAGGTCCATCGCGAGTTGCCAACCGTCACCGGGCTTTCCGAGCATGCGGCCAGCGTCGACGACGACGTCGTCGAAGTAGACCTCGCAGAACTCGTCGACGCCGTGCATGGTTTCCAGCGGTCGCACCGTGATGCCGGGGGTGTCCATGTCGACGAAGAACGCGGTGATGGCCTGATGGCTGGGTGTGTCGGCGTCGCCGGTGCGGGTGAGCAGGATGCAACGCTGCGAGAACTGCGCGAAGCTGGTCCACACCTTCTGGCCGTTGATGACCCACTGGTCTCCGCGCGGGGTGGCGCGGGTGGTCAGCGAGGCCAGGTCACTGCCCGATCCGGGCTCTGAGAAACCTTGGCACCACAGCTCTTCGCCGCTGAGCAGCCGGGGCACCATCTCGGCGGCCAGGTCGGCCGGCGCGTAGTCGATCATCGTCGGCGTGAGCACCTCGAGCATCGAGTACGGCCCCGGTTCGGCCAGGCGCCGGCCCACGACCTCCTCGCCGACGACGGCGCGCAGGATGTCCGGACCGCCGAGTCCCCCGGCGTGTTCCGGCCAGCCGTAACGGTTCCAGCCGGCGTCATAGAGAGCCCGCTGGACCCGGAAGAACTGCTGGATGTGGGCGTCCAGGGAGTGCGTCCCCGGCGGGGGAGTGAGATCGTTCTCGTCGAGCCACGCCCGAAGCTGGGTCCGGAACTCGGCGGTGTCGGTGGAGATCATCCGGCCTCCGGCCGACCGATGGCGTGTGGACGCCCGGAGTCGTGTTCACCACTGCGCCGAATGAACGTCATGGCACGGGTTCTCAGTCGCCAGCCGTCATCGGTACGGACGTAGGTGTCGTTGTAGTAACCGATCCGCATGTCGTGTTTGGAATGCTCGATGAAGCACAGCGGCTGGGTGCCGGTGGCCTTGTCGGGGTCGTCGGCGTCCAGCGTGACCAGCGAGGTGCCGGTCATGAACAAGCCCTTGGGTGCGGCGTCGACCAGTTCGGGGAAACGGGCCAGCGTGTACGTGGAGCCGAACGCGCTGTAGGTCCCGTCCGGGGTGAACACCGAGATCAGTCCGTCGATGTCACCCTGGGTGATGGTGACCGCGTATTTCGCGAGGAGCTGCTGGATCTCGACGAGATCGTCAGTTCGGTTGCTCATGTCGGAAGACCTTACCGCCCTTCATTACAAAGTTTACGTTGCGTGTAACGCCGATGTCTTCGATCGGGTTGCCGGGCACCGCGATGATGTCGGCGAGATAGCCCTCGGCGAGGCGACCGAGCGAGTCCGACCGGTTGATCAGATCAGCGGCCACGACCGTCGCCGCGCGCAGCACCGCGGCCGGCGGCATACCCCAGTCGACCAGGGTCACCAGTTCGTCGGCGTTCTTGCCGTGCGGAATGGCCGGTGCGTCGGTGCCGACGGCGATCTTCACCCCGGCCTCGTAGGCGGCCTTGATCGACGTGCGCGCCTTCGGGAACATCTCGGCGGCCTTGGCCTGCAGTTCCGGCGGCGCCTTCGAGACGTCCATGTACTCGGCCAGCCGACGCGTGCTCACCAGGAAGCGGTCGTTGTCGACCATCATCTGGATGGCCTCGTCGTCCATCAGGAATCCGTGTTCGATGCAGTCGATTCCGCAGTCGACGGCATGTTTGACGGCCTCGGCGCCGTGGGTGTGCGCGGCGACCCGCAGCCCCCGCCGGTGCGCCTCGTCGACGATCACCCGTAACTCTTCGTCCGAATAGTGTTGCGCGCCGGCCTCCCCGGTCAGCGACATCACACCGCCCGAACAGCACACCTTGATCAGTTGTGCGCCATGCTTGATCTGGTAGCGCACCGCTTTGCGGATCTCGTCGACCCCGTTGGCGATGCCCTCCTCGATGGTCAGCTCGAGCACGCCCGGCATGAACGCCGCGAACATCGTCGGGTCGAGGTGGCCTCCCGTCGGCGTGATCGCGTGCCCGGCGGGGATGACGCGCGGGCCCTCGATCCAGCCGGCGTCGATCGCCTTGGCCAGCGCGACGTCGAGCAGGTATCCGCCTGTCTTGACGAACAATCCGAGGTTGCGCACCGTGGTGAACCCCGCCCGCAGCGTGCGACGGGCGTTGCCCACCGCGCGCAGCACCCGGGTCGGCGGGTCGTCCTGGACCTGGGACAGGCCGGGGTTCTCCCCGCGCCCACCCATCAGAAGGTTGACCTCCATGTCCATCAGACCGGGCAGCAGGATCGAGTCGCCGAGATCGATCACCTCGTCATCGGGACCGGGCGCGCCTCCGGCGGTGCCTGACTTGTCGGCTCCGCCGACGGTGCCTGACTTGTCGGCTCCGCCGACGGCCACAATCCGGTCGCCGTCGACACGGACGACACCGGGGCGGATGACCTCCCCGGTGTCGACGTCGACCAGTCCGGCAGCCTTGAGGATCAGCATGCGTGCCCCGGGACTTCGGTTGTCGATCGGTTTCCGTTGATTCTCGTCATGAGACGTAGTCTCGACGATGCGGTGGGCACCTTCTAGACCACCGGCTCCCGAATGATCTCGACCCACGCGGCACCGCTGTCGAGCACGCGTGGCTGCTTCCAGACCTCGACCGGGAAGCTGACCATCACCACCGACTGCATCAGGTGCATCAGGCGCTTGGCCTCAGGCGGCATGCCGTTCAGCGGGAAGCGGGCGTCGAGGTAGACCATGACCTCTTCCATCCGGGCCATCCCGACGTCGTAGAGGTCCTGCATCTCCTCCATCGAGGAGGCCAGCCGCTTGGCGTAACGCTCCGGCTCGGTCGGCAGGATCCAGTCGGCGAAGCGCTCCAGATCAGCGAATTCCTCTGGGAGAAGCCGTTCTTTGGTGCCGTTGGTCTCAGACATTGGCCCCCTCCTTCTCGGTCTTGGTGGCCGAACCGTTCGTCCCGGCCGTGGCGGCCTGCTCGGCCTTGTACTGGTCCACATACTTGTGGGCGGTGTGGTGCAGGTGGCGCAGCAGCACCTCCTGGTCGCACAGCGGGAAATCGGTGACCGCGCGGGTGCCGATCTGGGTCTGGGTGGCCTCGAGCGTGTTGGCGTCCTGCAGGGCGTACTCCTTGAACGTCACCGCCGCGAGTTCCTGAGCCAACCGCTGCCGGGTGTTCTTCGGCGGCACGAAGTACAGGCTGCACTCGAAGATGTGCTTGTCGACGTCGGTGGGCCAGTAGTTGTAGGTCAGGTACCAGCCCGGCGCCCACAGCAGGAGGGTGAAGTTCGGGAAGAACTCGAACGAGTCCTGGCCCCAGAACGGTTGGCGCGACGGGTTGACCGCCGGCGGCAGTTCGTCGGGCAGGATGCCCTTGATGTCGGGCCGGTCCCACGGCCCGAACAGGCCGCTGTGCAGGATCCGCTCGATCGGCTTGACCATGTTCTCGTCTTTCGGCGGGCTCATACCGCCCCAGGACGAGATCATCGAGTGCTGGTCCTGGATGTCGTAGTGCAGAGCCTCGAAGCCGATCTTGGCGAGCTTGGCGGCCTCTTCGGGCGTCGCCTGCTTCATGTGCAGGATCGGTGCGTGGTAGAACTCGACGAACGCGTCGATGAACAGCTTCCAGTTCGCGTTGATCTCCGAGCGGTAGCTGTACACCTCGGTCATCTCGTGGAACGGATAACCCTTGAGGCCCCGGCCGAATTCGCCGAGATAGTCCTCGAGCGGCTCGGCGTCGTCGTCGAAGTTGACGAAGATGAAGCCCTCCCAGACCTCGCAGCGCACCGGCTTGAGCGGGTAGTCGGCCTTGTCGACGTCGAAGAACTCGTCCTCCTGCTGAATGAACGTCAGATCGCCGTTGAGGGCGTAGCGCCAGGCGTGGTACTTGCAGGTGAACTGGCGGCAGGTGCCGGAGGTCTCCTCACCCGGATAGTCGTTCCACACCAGCTTGTTACCGCGGTGGCGGCACAGGTTGTAGAAGGCACGGACGGTGCCGTCCTTGTCCTTGTTGATGATGATCGACGTGCCGGGGCCGACCGACGGCATCTCGCGGGTGAAATAGCTACCCACCTTGGGCAGCCGCTCCACCCGGCCGACGTGCAGCCAGGTCTTGCGGAAGATCGCCTGCTGCTCGAGCTTCCACTGTTCCGGGTCGATCGAGTCGGTGTAGTCGACCGGCGCGGTGCCGAGCTCCGGCCAGTTCTCTGTCCAGCTGCCGGCAGCAGGCTTGGGGAAGTGTGCCATCGATTTGTTACCTCTCTGCGTCGGTACTGGCGTCGGGTTCCACGCCAAAGGTGTTGATCGCCATGGCCAGTGCGCCATAGCAGCCGATCGTGAAGACGAGTTCCATCAATTGGTGCTCGTCGAGATGGGCGGACAGCGTTGTCCACGTGGTGTCGGAGACGGCCGCGTCGTTGCGGAGTTCGTCGACCGCGGCCAGCACGGCACGGTCGAGTTCGCCGGCGGCCTCACCTCGGGTCACCGCGGCGATGTCCTCGTCGGTGAGGCCCACGTCGCGAGCCATCACGACGTGATGACGCCACTCGTACTCGCAGTCGGTGTTGTGGGCGATCCGCAGCACCGCCAACTCGCGGAGCCGCTCGGGCAGGCTCGCGCCGTAGAGCAACTGGAAGTTGAACCGCAGGAACGCGCGGGCGAGTTTGGGGTGTCGCAGCAGCGTGGAGACGAGGTTTCCCGCGGTGTCCGGGTTGCGCATCTCAGCCGGCATCAGACCGGAAAGTGCCTTGTCGACGGTCTCGTCCCACTGGTCTGCGGTCAGTGGCGCCACGCGCACCGTGGGGCTCCTCTCGATCATGAGAATCAGGTTCTCATATTTCGCTAGTAGATTTCCACTTTTTGGTGTGCACGTCAACGGGGCGGGGTGGATGCACCACCCCGGCGATGGACGCTCCGACCGGTCTGGCGTTGCCGCCTGCCAGCGCCGATGTCAGTCGCAAACGTTGATTCTCGCCGATAGAGAAGCTAGTTTCCTTAAGAAGAGAACAAAGGGCCGCGACCAGAGTCCTCGGGCGGAGCCCGGGGCGGAAGGAAAGCCATCATGCACAAAGACGAGATGATCCTGATCAGCGTCGACGATCACATCGTCGAGCCGCCGGACATGTTCAAGAACCACCTGCCGAAGAAGTACCTGGACGAGGCGCCGCGGTTGGTGCACAACCCGGACGGGTCGGACACCTGGCAGTTCCGGGATGTGGTGATTCCGAACGTGGCGCTCAACGCGGTGGCCGGACGGCCCAAGGAGGAGTACGGGCTCGAACCGCAGGGGCTCGACGAGATCCGTCCGGGGTGCTGGCAGGTTGACGAGCGGGTCAAGGACATGAACGCCGGCGGCATCCTGGGGTCGATGTGCTTCCCGTCGTTCCCGGGCTTCGCGGGCCGCTTGTTCGCCACCGAGGACGCGGAGTTCAGTCTGGCGTTGGTACGTGCCTACAACGACTGGCATGTCGAGGAGTGGTGCGGTGCGTATCCGGCGCGGTTCATCCCGATGACGCTGCCGGTGATCTGGGATCCCGAAGCCTGTGCGGCCGAGATTCGGCGTAACGCCGAGCGCGGGGTGCACTCGCTGACGTTCACCGAGAACCCGGCGGCGATGGGCTATCCGTCGTTCCATGACTTCGAGCACTGGAAGCCCATGTGGGATGCGCTGGTCGACACCGAGACGGTGCTCAACGTGCACATCGGGTCCTCGGGACGGCTGGCCATCACCGCCCCGGATGCCCCGATGGACGTGATGATCACGTTGCAGCCGATGAACATCGTGCAGGCCGCGGCGGATCTGCTGTGGTCGCGGCCGATCAAGGAGTACCCCGACCTGAAGATCGCGTTGTCCGAGGGTGGTACGGGCTGGATCCCCTACTTCCTGGAACGGGTGGACCGCACCTACGAGATGCACTCGACCTGGACGGGGCAGGATTTCGGCGGCAAGCTGCCCAGTGAGGTCTTCCGGGAGCACTTCCTGACCTGTTTCATCGCCGACCCGGTGGGCGTGTCCACGCGGAACCAGATCGGGGTGGACAACATCTGCTGGGAAGCCGACTACCCGCACTCGGATTCGATGTGGCCGGGAGCGCCCGAACAGCTCGACGAGGTCCTCAAGGCCAACAACGTCCCCGATGACGAGATCAACAAGATGACCTACGAGAACGCGATGCGCTGGTATCACTGGGATCCGTTCAGCCACATCCCCAAGGAGAAGGCAACCGTCGGCGCACTGCGCAAAGCCGCCGAAGGGCACGACGTCTCCATCCAGGCGCGGTCGAACAAGGAGAAGACCGGGGCGACGTTCGCCGACTTCGCCGCACGAGCGAAAGAGATCACCGGCAACAAGGACTGAGCAGCACCTCGCCGGAACGGCATTCCACGCGCGTGAACCCACGGGTGGAATGTCGATTCGGGACGCATGGAACCAAAGGAGAGACAGCGATGCCGGGCGGTATGAGTTTCGAGCTGACCGAGGATCAGGAGCTGATTCGCAAGTCGGTGGCGGAACTGGCGAGCAGGTTCGACGACCACTACTGGATGGAAAAGGACCAGGCTCACGAATTCCCGCAGGAGTTCTACGACGCCATCGCCAAGGGTGGTTGGCTCGGCATGACGATCCCCGAGGAGTACGGCGGTCACGGCCTGGGCATCACCGAGGCCACGCTGCTCCTCGAGGAGGTCTCACGCTCGGGTGCGGCGATGAACGGCGCCAGCGCCATCCATCTGTCCATCTTCGGCATGCAGCCCGTCGTCAAGCACGGCTCCGATGAACTCAAGGCCCGCACCCTGCCCCGGATCGTCGACGGTGACCTGCACGTATGCTTCGGCGTCACCGAACCCGGTGCGGGGCTGGATACTTCGCGCATCACCACGTCGGCCAAGCGGGAGGGCGACCACTACCGCGTCAACGGCCGCAAGGTCTGGATCTCCAAGGCCCTGGAGTCCGAGAAGATCCTGCTGCTGACCCGCACCACCCCGTACGACCAGGTCACCAAGAAGACCGACGGCATGACGCTGTTCCTCACCGACCTCGACCGTGACCGCGTCGACATCCGGCCCATCAACAAGATGGGGCGCAACGCGGTCAGCTCCAACGAGCTGTTCATCGACGATCTGATGGTGCCCGTGGAGGACCGGGTCGGCGAGGAGGGCCAGGGATTCAAGTACATCCTCGACGGCTTGAACCCCGAGCGGATGCTGATCGCTGCCGAGGCGCTCGGGATCGGGCGGGTGGCGCTCGAGAAGGCCGTCAAGTACGGCAACGAACGCCACGTGTTCAACCGCCCGATCGGCATGAACCAGGGCCTGCAGTTCCCGCTCGCCGACTCATTGGCCCGCCTCGATGCCGCCGAGCTGGTGCTGCGCAAAGCCACCTGGCTCTACGACAACGGCAAACCCTGTGGGCGCGAGGCGAACACGGCCAAGTATCTCTGCGCCGACGCCGGCTTCGGCGCCGCCGACCGGGCACTGCAGCTGCACGGCGGCATGGGCTACTCCGAGGAGTACCACGTGTCGAGGTACTTCCGGGAGTCCCGTCTGATGAAGATCGCGCCGGTGAGCCAGGAGATGATCCTCAACTTCCTGGGCGAGCACGTGCTCGGGCTGCCGCGGAGCTACTGAGTGGCGGCAGCGCGGGCGGCGCTGGGCCCTATGGTTATGTGAACACGTGACGAGTTCTGAACCGAGCGCCGGACCTCTGGCCGGCGTCACCGTCGTGGCCATGGAGCAAGCGGTCGCCGCACCCATGTGCACCCGTGTCCTGGCTGACTTCGGAGCCCGGATCATCAAGGTGGAGAACCCGAAGGGCGGGGACTTCGCCCGTGACTACGACGACGTCGTCAACGGTCCCGGTGGTCTGGCAGCGCATTTCGTCTGGGCCAACCGCGGTAAGGAATCGGTGACGCTGAACACGAAGTCACCTGCGGGCCTGGAGCTGTTGCACCGCCTGCTCGACCGAGCCGATGCGTTCGTGTCCAACCTTGCGCCCGGAGCCACCGCGCGTCTGGGTTTGGCGCCCGCGGACCTCGCGGCGCGTCATCCCAACGTCATTCCCGTCGAAATCGACGGCTACGGACCGGGCGGTCCGATCTCGCACAAGCGCGCCTATGACCTTCTGGTGCAGGCGGAATCGGGTTCGTGCGCCATCACCGGCTATCCGGGCATGCCCGCCAAGCCCGGCCCCGCGATGGCTGATTTCAGCACCGGGCTCTACGCCGCGATCTCGATCCTGGCCCTGCTCTTCGGCCGGGCCCGCCGGCCCGAGTCCACCCCGGCACCGTCGGTGGAACTGAGCCTGTTCGACGTGATGACCGATGTCATGGGCTATGCGCTGACCTACACGCAGCATTCGGGCATCGACCAGGAACCCCTCGGGGTCGGGTCACCGGCGGTGGCGCCCTACAGCGCCTTCCCGACCCGCGACGGGCAGACCGTCGTCCTCGGTACGACCAACGACCGGGAATGGCAGCGGGTGGCCCGCGAGATCATCGACCGCCCGGACCTCGCCGATGACCCCCGCTTCGCCACGAACTCGGACCGCTGCGCGCATCGCGACATCCTCGAGGAGGCGATCGGGAAGTGGTGCGCTCAACACGATCTCGCCGACATCCAGAAGAAGGCCGACGAAGCCGGCATCGGGAACTCCCGCTACAACAAGCCCAGCGAGGTCATCGTGCACCCGCAGCTCACCGCGCGGGACCGTTGGCGCACCGTCGCGACCCCGAAAGGTGACATCCAGGCGCTGCGGCCGCCTCCCGTCATCAGCGACTTCGAGCAGCCGATGGGAGCGATCCCCGGCCTCGGCGAGCACACCGATGCGGTGCTCACCGAGATCGGCCTCAGTGCAGAGCAATTGGCCCAGTTGCGGGCCGACGGTGTGATCGGACCGGCCTACGGTGGCTGACCAGGTACTGCTGTCCTCGGACCGCGACGGGGTCCGGACGTTGACGTTGAACCGTCCCGAGCGACGCAACGCGATCGACGCCCAGCTGTGGGTCGAACTCGCTGACGCCCTGCGACAGCTCAAACGTGACCCCGAGGTCCGTGTGCTGGTGCTCACCGGTGCCGGCGGCGCGTTCTGCTCCGGAGCCGACATCGGAACCGGCGAACAGATTCACCCGCGCTACAAGCTCGACCGGCTCACCGACGTTGCGTTGGCGTTGCACGAACTGGCGGTCCCCACCATCGCCAAGGTCACCGGCGTCGCCGTAGGCGCGGGCTGGAACCTCGCCTTGGGCTGCGACCTGGTGGTCGCCACGCCCGAGTCGCGGTTCTGCCAGATATTCGCCAAGCGCGGCCTGTCGGTCGACCTCGGCGGCTCGTGGCTGCTGCCCAAACTCGTCGGACTGCAGCAGGCCAAACGACTCGTGCTGCTGGCCGACATGATCGGCGCCGAGGAAGCCCGCGAGCTCGGGTTGGTCACCTGGGTCGCGCCGGCCGAGGAGATCGACGTGTTCGTCGACGACCTGGCCGACCGGCTGGCGGCTGGACCGCCGTTCGCGCTCGCCCAGAGCAAGGCGCTGCTCAACGACGGCGCCACTGCGACGTTGCGCGAGGCGCTGGCCAACGAGGCGCGCGCACAACCGGGCAACTTCGCAACCGCGGACTCGACCGAGGCCTATGCGGCGTTCGCCGCCAAGCGCGATCCTGAGTTCACCGGGGCGTGGGCCCTGTACGACAAGCCCGACGACGAGGAGTAGAGATCATGCGGGAAACGGTCATCGTGGGGGCGGTGCGCACGCCGGTCGGCAAGCGCAACGGCGGCCTGTCCGAGCAGCACGCCGCCGACCTGTCGGCGCTGGTGCTCAACGAGCTGGTGGAGCGTACGGGTGTCGACACCGACATCATCGACGACGTCATCTGGGGCTGTGTCTCCCAGGTGGGAGACCAGTCGAGCAACATCGGCCGCTACGCGGTCCTGGCGGCCGGCTGGCCCGAGCACATCCCCGGCACCACGGTGAACCGGGCCTGCGGGTCCAGCCAGCAGGCGCTGGACTTCGCGGTGCAGGCGGTCATGTCGGGTCAGCAGGACATGGTCGTGGCCGGGGGAGTCGAGGTGATGAGCCGGGTGCCGCTCGGCGCCGCCCGCGCCACCGGAACGCCCTATGGCCCCAAAGTTTTCGAGCGGTACGACGATTTCTCGTTCAACCAGGGCATCTCCGCGGAGATGATCTCGCAGAAGTGGGGCTTCTCGCGCAGCCGGCTCGACGACTACTCGGCGCAGTCGCACGAACGGGCGGCCGCGGCCCAGGACGCGGGAGCCTTCAAGGATCAGATCGTGCCGGTGTTCACCCACGGCGGTGTCGTGACCGACGACGAGGGGATCCGGCGCGGAACCACCGTCGAGAAGCTGGCCGGTCTCAAGCCGGCGTTCACCGACGACGGCGTCATCCACGCCGGCAACTCGTCGCAGATCTCCGACGGAGCGGCCGCGCTGCTGGTGACGACCGCCGAGAACGCGGTGAACCTCGGGTTGACCCCGCTGGTGCGCTACCGCGCCGGCGCGGTCACCGGCGCCGACCCGAAGCTGATGCTCACCGGTCCGATCCCGGCCACCGAGAAGGTGCTGCACAAGGCCGGTCTGACGCTCGACGAGGTCGGTGTCTACGAGGTCAACGAGGCGTTCGCCCCGGTGCCGCTGGCGTGGCTGGTCGACACCGGCGCCGACGAGGCCAGGCTCAACCCGCTCGGCGGCGCGATCGCGCTGGGCCACCCCCTGGGTGCGTCCGGGGCGGTGTTGATGACCCGGATGATCCATCACATGCGGGACAACGGAATTCGCTACGGGCTGCAGACGATGTGTGAGGGCGGCGGAACCGCCAACGCCACCATCGTCGAGCTCGTCGCCTAGTCAGGAAGGCGCTCACAGGGTGCGTAGAGATCTGTTCACCGAGGACCACGAGGCGTTCCGGGAGCTGGCCCGTGACTTCGTCGAGAAGGAAGTCGTGCCCCACTATCCGCAGTGGGAGAAGGGCGGCCGCATGCCGCGCGACGTCTTCGCGCGCATGGGTGATCTGGGCATGCTCGGGATGGCGATCCCCGAGGAGTACGGCGGCGGCGGCCAGCCCGACTACCGGTACAACGTGGTCCTGCAGGAGGAAGCCGCCCGCGCGCTGGTGACGCTGTCGACGGTCCGCACTCAGCTCGAGGTGATCCTGCCGTACTTCCTGCACTACGCGAACGACGAGCAGCGGCAACGCTGGTTCCCGGGTCTGGCGGCGGGCACGCTGCTGACGGCGGTGGCCATGACCGAACCCGGCACCGGTTCGGACCTGGCCGGCGTGCGCACCACCGCGGTGCGCGATGGTGACGACTACATCGTCAACGGCGCAAAGACATTCATCACCGGAGGCATGCAGGCCGATCTCGTCATCGTCGTGGCCCGCACCTCGACGGACCCGGACAACCGCCGCAGAGGCCTGACCCTGCTGGTCGTCGAGGACGGCATGGAAGGCTTCACCCGCGGCCGCGAGCTCGAGAAGATGGGCTGCAAGGTCCAGGACACCGCCGAGCTGTCGTTCGTCGATGTCCGGGTTCCCGCGGCCAACGTGCTCGGCGAGGTCGACGAGGCCTTCGGCTACCTGGGGCACAACCTGCCGCAGGAGCGGCTGACGGTGGCGGTGGGCTCGGTGGCCCAGGCCCGGTCGGCCATCGCCGCGGCGATCGAATACACCCAGAGCCGCAAGGCTTTCGGCACTCCGGTGGCGTCGTTCCAGAACACGAAGTTCGAACTCGCCGCATGCTCCACCGACGTGGAGGCCGCCCAGGCGATGCTCGACCGTGCGGTGGCGCTCCATGTGGAGGGTGAGTTGTCCGGCGCCGACGCGGCGCGGGTCAAGCTGTTCTGCACGGAGATGCAGCAGCGGGTCGTCGATCGGTGTCTGCAGCTCTTCGGCGGCTACGGCTACATGATGGAGTATCCGATCGCCCGGCTCTACACCGATGCGCGGGTCGCCCGCATCTACGCCGGTACCAGCGAGGTCATGAAGGTGATCATCGCCAAGTCCTTGGGTCTCTAGGACGCAGCCACGCTCGCACCCGCTGAAAACCCAGGTGAGACATGTGTCAAAAAATAAACTCATTGAGACTCTTGTCACAGTGCGACAAACCTACCTACTGTGTGTTCAGAAGGTTGGTTTGACAAGGGGGTCGAGTGCTGGTTCCGGAGCCGACGGCCGTGCGGCCGTACGAGTCGCTCCTCGCCAAGGGGGAGGACCGCCGAGCGCGGATCCTCGGTGTGGCAGAGCGACTCCTGGCCCGGAACGGTTGGCGTAATACCTCGCTCGCACAGATCGCCAGAGAGGCCGGGGTGACGCCCGCCGGACTGCTCCACCACTTCGCCTCCAAAGAACAGCTCCTCAACGCCGTCCTCGACGCTCGTGACGCCGACGACGACGCCCACTCGGACCGGTCCGGCGATCTGATCGCCGAACTCAGCCGCGTGCCCAAGCGGTTCGAGCGGGCACCGGAACTCGTCGGGACGTTCATGGTGCTGCTGGCCGAGAACATCGCCCCCGACGCCCCGTTGCACGACCGGTTGCTCAACCGGTACCGGGCCGCAGCGGACATCCTCCGGGACCTGATCGTCCGGGGCCAGCAGGACGGGCAGTACCGCAACGACGTCGACGCGGCCACCAAGGCCACGGAGATTCTCGCCTTCATCAACGGAATGGAGATCCAATGGCTACTCGATCCCTCGATCCCGCTGAGCGAGACGTACAAGGGTTACGCGGAGTCGCTTGCGCGAGACCTGGCCCGGGAGAAGACGACATGAGGTACCGGTTGGATGTCGTCGCGCCGACAGTGCGTGACGCGGTGCGCTACGCCGGCGGTTGGATCTACGACCGGGTGATGGCCGGCTGGGACGTGACCGTGCTGCTCGGCAGCGACGGCGACGTCCGGCCGCTGCAGATCCTCGGTGCCCAGACGCTCGACCTCGAGTCCACGCTGTCTGCGTGGGAGCGGCGGCCGCACCCGCAGGCCGTCGCCGTCGCCGCCGACCTGTTCGA
Organism: Mycolicibacterium vaccae; assembly: GCA_050205485.1. Classification (GTDB taxonomy): domain Bacteria; phylum Actinomycetota; class Actinomycetes; order Mycobacteriales; family Mycobacteriaceae; genus Mycobacterium; species Mycobacterium vaccae_A. Next base: position 123,861 of record JBNMQW010000001.1, read on the forward strand.
CCGGGACCCGCGGGTGCTGGCGCACGTGCGCAAGGCACTCGACCAGGGTGCCACCGAGGTGACGCTGTGGGGCGAGGATCTGCCCGCAGAACTCGGCGACAGCGTTGACTCCGCCCAGCACCACCTCAGCGCGGCGGCCCGGGCGTTCAAGTCGCTGGCCCTCACGGCAGCGCAGGATTCGGCGGCGGACTGGGTGGCTCGTACGGAGTCGTTCCGCTGCGGGATGTTGATGTCGGTCGCGTCGGACCTGGTTCCGGCCAGCTGACCCGTCAGCGGGTCAGGTCGACGACGACCTTCCCGATCGCGCGGCCCTCCGCGACCTGGGTGAGGGCTGCAGTTACGTCGGCCAGGGCATATACCGCACCGATGTGGGGCCGGACGCGTCCGTCGGCGAGCAGTGCCGTGAGTTCGGCCTCGTTGCGGGCGAACTCGTCCGGCGGAACATCGGCGAACTGGAACCCCATGATCTGAACGCCTTTGACGAGCACCAGATTCAGCGGGATCGCCGGGATGGCGCCGGAGGCGAAACCGACGGTGACGAATCGGCCGCCGCGGCGCAACGACCGCAGCGCCGGTTCCGACAACGCGCCGCCCACGGGGTCCACGACCGCGTGCGCCCCGGCGGGTAGGGCCCTCTTGAGTGCGCCGCGCAGGTCTCCGTCGCGATGATTGACCTGGTGCCGGGCGCCGCAACGTGTTGCCGCGGCGAGCTTCTCCTCCGACGATGCCACCGCGGTGACGGTGGCGCCGAGCTGGGCGGCCAGCGCCACCGCCGCCAGGCCGACCCCGCCACCGGCGCCGAGCACCACGACGTCGTCGCCCTCCGAGACGCGGGCCACCGACCGCAGCGTGTGATGCGCGGTGCGGAACGCGACCCCGAATGCCGCCGCGGTGCGATCGTCGACGCCGGCGGGGACCACCGACAGTCCGGCCGCCGGTACCACGATCTCCTCGGCGAACGCGCCGTGCAGCACCGCACCGGCGACCCGGTCACCCACGCGCAAACCCTCGACGCCCGGACCGGTCTCGACGATCTCGCCGGCGAACTCGCTGCCCGGCACGAAGGGCGGCGGCACACTGATCTGGTAGGCGTCGGCGATCAGCAGCACGTCCGGGAAGTTCACCGCCGCGGCACCGACCCGCACCCGGACCTGACCCGCGCCGATCGCGGGCACGGGCCGGTCCTCGACACGCACCACGCCCGGTGGTCCGTAGGCCGGGCAGACCGCGGCACGCATCAGCGGTAGTCGCTGGACTCGGCGAGATCGGCGGCCGATCGCATCAGCGCGACGATGACCGGACCGTAGGCCAGCAGCTTCTCGTTGTCCCCGGCGCGCTGGAAACCCTGCTCCAGCACGATCGCCAGCTTCCACTTGGCCAGCACCAGGTAGTAGTCGAGATCGTCGACCTGACGCCCGGACACCTTGGCATAGTGCTCGACGACGGCGTCGCGCGACGGCATGCCGCGCATGTCGACGTAACTCATCTCCGACTCTGCCGGGGCCGCTGTGTCGACCGGCCAGCTCTGCACCATCCACCCCAGGTCGAGCTTGGGGTCCCCGACCGTGCCCATCTCCCAGTCGACGATCGCCGCCAGCTGCGCCGGGGCGTCGTGGCGGTACATCACGTTGGCGAACTGGTAGTCGCCATGCATCAGACCCGGGACGAAGTCCAGCGGGCGATGTGCACGCAGCCAGTCGGTGGCGACGTCGAGTCCGTCGATCTCCCGGCCCTTGATCCTCTCGAAGAACGCCGTCCACCGGTCGACCTGGCGTTCGTGGAACCCGTCGGGACGACCGATATCGTGCAGTCCCTTGGCTTTCCAGTCCACCTTCGACAGCAGCGCGATGCCCTCTGCCAGCTGATACGAGAGGTGTTGCCGGGCTTGGACGTCGGTGTCGAACGGCGCCGGCCACGGTCCGCCGGACAGATCCATCGGTGACCAGCCGTCGACGAAGCCCATGAGGTAGAAGGGCCGGCCCAGCACGGCGCTGTCGGCGCACACGCCGACGGCTTCCGTGTGCGGCACGTCGGTCCCGTCCAGCGCCTCGATGATGCGCCACTCGCGCAGGATGCCCTTGTCGCGGTCTGGTGGGGCGTCCGGAGGCGGCATCCGAAGCACACAGCGGTGCTCGCCGCGGCGCAGTTCGTAGATGATGTTTTGCGTCCCGCCGGACAGGAACCGGGTCTGCAGCGGTTCACCTTTCCCGGGCAGCGCCGCTTCGTCCATCCAGGCCGACAGACGTTCGACGTCGATCACGTTCTGGCTCACAGGTTTCCGACCTCGTTCTCCAGGTACTCGGCGAACTTGGCCCGCGCCCTGTCGCGTTTGGCCGGTATCCATTCGCTGGGCCAGGTGTCGGTGTTGGGTTGATGGTCGCGTAGCACCTGCTTGGCCACCGTGGCTTTGTGCACCTCGGTGGGGCCGTCGGCCAGGCCCATCACCGCGGCCCCGGTCACCATGCCCAGGAACGGCATCTCGTTGGACACGCCGAGGGCGCCGTGGACCTGCATGGCGCGCCACGCGATGTCGTGCAGGACGGTGGGCATCACGACCTTGACCGCGGCGATGTCCTTGCGGACCTTCTTGTAGTCGTTGTACTTGTCGATCTCCCAGGCGGTGTAGAGCACCATCAGGCGGAACTGCAGCAGCTGCGCGTACGAGTCGGCGATGTAGCCCTGGACGAACTGCTTGTCCGAGAGGCGACTGCCCTGGGTCTCGCGGCTCAGCGCACGCTCGCACATCATGTCGAGCGCTTTCTGGGACAGCCCGATGGTGCGCATCGCGTGGTGGATGCGGCCGCCCCCGAGCCGGGTCTGGGCGATCGCGAACGCCTGCCCCTCACCGCCGAGCAGAGCGTCGGATGGCACCCGCACGTTGTCGTAGTGGATCAGTGCGTGCGAGCCCTCGTCGTCGCGCTCGCCGTACAGGCCGACGTTTCGGACGATGTTCACCCCCGGCGTGTCGGTCGGCACCAGGAACATCGACATGCCCTGATACGCGCTCACCTCCGGGTTGGTGACCACCATGACGATCAGGAACGATGCGGTCCGGGCGTTGGAGGAGAAGAACTTCCATCCGTTGATCACCCAGTCGTCCCCGTCGCGGACCGCGGTGGTGGTGAACAGGGTGGGGTCGGCGCCGGCGTGCGGTTCGGTCATCGAGTAGCACGAGAACATCTCGCCGTCGAGCAGTGGGCGCAGGTAGCGCTCCTTCTGCTCCGCGGTGCCGTAGTGGGCGATGATCTCGGCATTGCCGGTGTCCGGTGCCTGACATCCGAACACGATCGGTGCCCACTGCGACCGGCCGAGGATCTCGTTGAGCAGCGCCAGCTTGAGTTGTCCGTGACCCTGACCGCCCAGGTCGGCGCCGAGGTGGGTGGCCCACAGTCCGCGCCGGCGCACCTCGTCCTTGAGGGGGTCGATGACCTTGCGGCGGTTGGCATCCAGCGGGGTGAACTGCTGGTGTGGGAAGGCCAGGTCGAGGGGTTCGACCTCTTCCCGTACGAACTCGTCAGCCCAGTCGAGCAGCTTCTGGTATTCCGGATCGGTCTCGAAATCCCACGCCATCGGAGGTCTCCTCTCGGGTCGGATGGATGTGCGGTGTCCTCATCGGCCGGCCCTGACGTGGAAACCGGTGATCAGTGCGGCGATGTCTGCGGTGACGACTTCGGCGAAGGAACGATCACCGAATCCGCCTGCAGCCCAATGCCGGACGCCCTCGCTGACGTGCATGCCGGCGAGTCGGGAGAGGTGTTCGACGTCGACGTGCGGGCTGAGCTTGCCGTCTGCACGAGCGCGCTCGAACAGCTCGCCGAACATGTCGGTGTCGGAGGTGTCGGTGGGTGTCTGGCCGGACATGATCCGGTGTTCGTGGCGATAGCCCTCGAGGATCGTCTCGATGATCAGATCCGGTGGGTTGCGCGCCATCGAGCGTTCGAGGCGCAGCAGCGCCTCGCCGATGACGGCCTCGAGCTCGTAGTCCGACCGCAGTAGGGACCGGACCTTCTGGCGCGCGGACCGCGTGGACGCCAGACCCACCTCGAAGAGGATGTCCTCTTTGGCGGGGAAGTAGAAGTAGAACAGCGCCCGCGACACCCCGGCCGCGCGACAGATGTCGGCGACCGTCGTCTTCGCGTAACCGTTGGTACGCCATAGCGCCATGGCCGCCTGCACGAGACCGCGTTTGGTCTCGTACGAGCGGGCACGTTGATAGGACGCGCGGCGCTGACCACCGTCAGCTGGTGGGGACGTCGTCGTCCTGGGCACTTTCGGACTGTAACAGCCGAATCGCCGCTGATGGAATAGCTGACGTCTGTCTAACTAGGCCGCGCGGTCACGCGAGCTCCTGAATGAGCGACGCGACGAACTCCTGAGTGCGCCGCCGTGATGCCTGCCGCTGCGCGGCGTCTCGGCCCAACGGCACGATCCGGGCGGCGAGGTCGGTCACCCCGGCGTCGCGGTAGCGGCGCAACCGGGCCGCGACGGCGGCCTCGTCGCCGGCGGCCATGGTGTCGCCGACGTCAGCGGCGTCGCCGTGTTCGAGCAGTCGCACGTAGTTGGGGGAGAAGTCAGCGTGACCGAGCACCTCGCTGGCATAGGTACGGGCATCCTCGACTTCGCCGGTGGCGCACAGTGCTACCGGGACGCCGGCGACCACTCGGGGACGCGCACGCCCGGCCTCGTCGGCTGCCGTGGTGAGCCGGGGAACCACGTAGTCGCCGATGGCGCGCTCGTCGGCCATCCACAGAATGGTGCCGCTGGTGTGCATCCCGGCGATCCGCAGCATCGCGGGCCCGAGTGCTGCCACCAGCACTGTGACGTCGAAGTCGGCGACGTCGATGGGACTGTGCACGTGATAGGTGCTGTTGTCGACGTCGACCGTGCCCGGACCCGCGAAGGCGGCGTCGAGCACCCGGAGGTAGTCGCGCACCAGCGCGGCGGGCCGGTCGTAGGTCAGGCCGAGTTGGTCGGCGATGATCCAGTGGTGGGACGGCCCGATACCGAGACTGAAGCGCCCACCGCAGGCGGTCTGTGTGGTCAGCGCCTGCGCAGCCATGATCAGCGGATGACGGGTCTGGATCGGGACCACCGCGGTGCCGATCTCGATACGTTCGGTGCACTGTCCGAGTAGGGCCACGGCCGTCAGCGCGTCGAGATAGCCCGGTACCTGAGGAACCCAGAAGGAAGCGAATCCCTGTGTCTCGGCGTACTTCCCCTCGCCGATCAGACCGGCCAGGCGTTCCCCGCGGGGACGTTCCTTGTCGGACCCGATCATCACACCGACACGCATCAGCACCTCCGGTCGCGGGATCCGGTCGCGGGGCGACCGGGGAACAGCACCTCAAGTCTTAGCGCACCGCGGCCGTGATGTCAGGTACTTGAGAATCGACGGTTGCGGACCGGGCTCGGTGCCGCCAGCTCGCGCAGCGCGGCGAGGAACAACTCGTCCATCCTGGGGGAGAGCTGGCTCAGCGTCGCGGCAGCGGCGTGGCTGGCCGAACCGAAAACCCTTCCCAGCGCCTCGGTCTCGGTGGCCACGCCGACGGACAGGCACAGACAGGCCACGCCGTCGGACCGCAGCTCTTCGAGCGCCTTGTGCGCATCGGCTTCGGCATACCGGCCCTCGTAGCCGTCGTCGTAGGGGTGGCCGTCGGACAGCACGAGCAGCAGCCGGTTCGGGGTGCCTGCTTCGGCCTTGAGGATCTCGCCTGCGCCACGGATGGCCGCGCCGAGCCTGGTGTAGTGCGCCGGCTGCAGACCGTTGAGTCGCGCTCTGCTCAGCGCGGTGAAGCGCTGCCCGAACGTCTTGATGGCCGGCAGATGCACCGCGTGGCGGCCCTTGGACCGGAAGGCGTAGACCGCCACCCGGTCACCGAGGTCTTCCAGCGTCGCCGCGATGGTGGCCGCCGCCCGGCGCTGATGGTCGTGCACGGCAAGACCTTCGGGGTCGGCGTCGGTGGTGGATCCGGAGGCGTCCAGCAGGATCAGGACACCGAGTTCGCGGGCGGTCTTGCGGTGCTCGACGTAGATGTGCTCGGGCGGCGACCACCCCGAACGCAGCGCAACCGACAGGTCGACCAGTGCCTCGATGTCGAGATCGTCGCCGTCGGGCCGGCGCCGCAGGGCTTGGGGGCCGAGACCGATTCGGGAGAGCCGCCGGCGCAGCACGTCGTCGGGCGTGATGCCCGCGGCCGCCACGTCGGCCTGTCCGGTGAACGGATAGTCGATCACCCGGCACCACTCGGGCCGGTACCGGTTCTTGAAGACATCCCACTCGGGATGCCGCGCACCGCCGACCCCCACGGCGGCACCGGGATCGGCCTCGTCGGTGAACTGGATCCGGGTGGGCAGCGGCCGGGCCTGCGGGCCGGCCGAGCGGGCGCGGCGGCCGGCGCCGGCGCGCAGTTCCGCACCGCCCGAACTGCTGTCGGACGAACCCGGTGAGGAGCCGAGCAACTTGCGCAGAAAGTCACCCACCGCCTGCGAGTTGAACAGCGGGTTGTCGAAGAGCTTGAGGATCTTGCTCTCCTCCGCCGCTCCGTCGTCGTCCTCGTCATCCGGCTCGTCGGCCGGCGTGTGGGGGGCGATTTCGAAACGCAGGTCGGCGTCGGTGGCGCGCTCGCCTGCCGGGTTACCGGCCGGGGCGATCCGCAGCGGTTTGATCACCCCGAACCAGGCGGGCGGGTCCGCGACCGGGGCGCGGCCGCGGGCCCGATCGAGGGACTCCGGCGCGGATCTCGTCACCGGCGCGGAGTCGAGGTCCAGTGCTGCGGCCAGCGGGAGGCGGACGGCGAGGTCCCCGAGGACCCGTCGGCCCTCGAGGGCCAGGTACCGGCGGGCGAGGCCGGTTCTGGCCCGCAGCGGACGCACGTACGCCGGGTCCAGGCTTCCGGCGCCCAACAGCGCGGCCTGCACCATCACCTCGCGGCGGTGCTGCTCCGGCGACCCGGAGCGGGTCACGAAGATCGCCCGCCCGTCGGTGTAGGGCGGTTGTCCCTCAGCGGCTTCGGCGACGTCGACGGCGCGACCCGCCAGGAACCCCGCGAGCAGTCGGAGGTTCTGCGGGTCGTGCCGGCGCGACGGCGTCACAGCCGCGGCAGGAACGCGTCCACCAGCTCACCGAGCGCGCGCACCACGTCGCGGTCGTCGGTGATCGCCTCGACGACGGCGGCTTGGACGGCACGGCGCAGACTGAGCCCCTCTGCGGCCAGCCCGCCCGCGAGAATCAGCATGCGGGTGGACGACACCTCGCGCAGCGGTGACCCGTCGATGTTGCGGATCGCGTTGCCGATGGACACCAGCACGCGCGCGGTCTCGACGTCGACTCCGGCTTCGTGCGCGACGATCTCCGTCTCGACGTCCGGCCCGGGGAAATCCAGCTCGATCGCCACGAACCGTTGGCGCGTGGACTCTTTGATGCTCTTGAGCACGCTCTGATAGCCGGGGTTGTACGAGATCACCAGCTGGAACCCCGGTGCGGCCGCCAAGGTGGTGCCCAGGCGGTCGATCGGAAGCTCGCGGCGGTGGTCGGCCAGCGGGTGGATGACCACGGTGGTGTCCTGGCGGGCCTCGACGATCTCGTCGAGGTAGCAGATCGCGCCGGTACGTGCCGCGCGGGTCAGCGGCCCGTCCACCCACACCGTTTCACCGCCCTTCAGCAGGAACCGGCCTACCAGGTCCGCCGAGGTCATGTCCTCGTGACCCGCCACGGTGATCAGGTCGCGGCCGAGCTCGTGGGCCATCGCCTCGACGAACCGCGTCTTGCCGCACCCCGTCGGGCCCTTCAACAGCACCGGCGACCCGCGCCGGGCGGCCGCCCGGAACACCTCAGCCTCGTCGCCGACCGGCCGATAAAAGGGTGCGGGCGAACGGTTCTCGGTTACGACGGCGTGGTTGTCGACGGACAACGGATCACCGACCCTCATGTGGGATCACCGCGGGCATCTCCGCGCCCTCCGGCAGGACGAAGTCGCCGTCGATGTTGACGTAACCGGAGTGCTTGGTGGGAATCGGCAGATCCGGGTGCGGGCAGGGCCGGTCGGTGCCGTCGCCGCACAACCCGGTGGTGAAGTACGACCGCTTCTGGACGTCCTCGGGCCACGGGTCGGCGTGGGTGGCCATGAACTGCGCCGGAATGATGTAGAAGGTGAAGAACGACGCGCTGACCGCGGCGAAGATCGCCAGAAAGCGCACGAACTGCTGTTTGGCGAAACCGCCCCGGACGTTGTCCAGTCCGCGCTCGACCACCGTGCGGCCGCGGTCGTCGGTGAAGAAGCGCAGGCAGCACAGCGCGGCCTGCACACCGCCCCACATCAGCCCTTCGTAGATCGGCCACTGGTAGTAGGTGCCGGCATTGATCGACAGGGATTGGATCGCGCCGGGGAAGGTGTACATCCCCAGCGGCATCAGGATCAGGCCCTCCATCACGAAGTCGAACACGAAGCCCCACGCGAAAGCGACACCGATCAGGCCCTTGGTGCCGAGATTCGGCCACCGCTGTTGGGCCTTGCGCATCACCCAGCAGCCCAGGATGGTGCAGAGCAGGACGCCATACGCGTAGCCGGAGACGTTGATGCCCAGGGGTTCTGCGACCTGCGCGCCGGGTTGTTCGGGGGACATCCAGCCCGGGACATGTGGTGCCCAGGAGCCCATGTTGAAGGCCCAGGCGTTGTAGGTGCACCAGGTGTTGATGTAGTTGAGCAGCGGGTCCTGGAAGAAGAACAGCCCGGTGGACACCATGATCATGCCGTCGAGGGTGATGCGCCGCTCCCGGCGCCACGGGCGGATGATGAACCACCAGATGGCCACCGGGAACAGCGCCGGCGAACCGATCTGCCACACGATCAGGGCGACTTTCATGAAGGTCGGCGGGTCGGTCGGACCCGGATCGACCCGCTCGAAGTAGGGACCGGTGATCCACCGGATCCAGACGTAGATCTGGAAGGCCAGGATGAGGCCGCCGGCCGTCGCCCAGATCTTCACCCTTCGCGCGGACGGCGCCGCGGGAGCCGGCGCGTCGAGCCTCCCGACGCTGCTCAGAGACTCCGTGGCTGCCCGGCCTTCGCCGGCCGCGGGTTTCTTGTCGGACAGTTCGCTCACTTCGACCCCCTGCTCGGTCGCGTCTCGGCGACGCGGTGCCCGAAATATACCGATTGGTATCTGAGTAACTCAATGGGTTCTGAGAAACTTGTGGCAGACTTTCGGCATGGCGGAGCGCTGGACCCGGGAGCGGCGACTCGAGCACACCCGGTCGCTGCTGCTCGACGCCGCCGAGGACGTGTTCAGCGAAAAAGGATTCACGGCAGCGACACTCGACGACATCGCGTTCGCGGCGGGCTATACCAAAGGCGCCATCTACAAGCACTTCGCGACCAAAGAGGATCTGTTCCTGGCCGTCAGTGACCGGTACTGGCGTCGCTATTTCGACAACTTCGCCGAGGTGATGGCGTCGGCGCGGCGCGTCGGAGCGCGCGAACTCGACCAGATCGCCGAGCGGTGGCGTGAGCTCAGCATCGACCGCGGTGCCGAGCATGCCGCTCTCGGGCTGGAGTTCACGCTCTATCTGCAGCGCAATCCCGAGGCGCGGGAACGGGTTGCCGCCAAGCGCGCGGAGGTGGTCGACCAGTTGGCCGAGTTCATCGTCGACAGCATGGACAAAATCGGTGCCACGTTGCTGATCGCACCGCGAATGCTGGCGCATGCGCTGGTCGCCACCAGCGACTCGGTGGTGCTCGCGAGCCAGCTCGACGACGTCGACCTGTACCGGCCGATGGTCGAGATGTACACCTCGCTGATCAAGCTGCCGGATTGACCCGCGAGCAGACGCGAACTCGCACAATCTGCGCCGCGTAAGGGCGAGTTCGCGTCTGCTCGCGGGGCTTGCCGTACCCGCAATCCGCTGCAGATTCGGTCTTGTATCTGTGATGCAGGTCTGTATATTCAAGTCTGGTTCCGGAGCGAGAGCTGTCCGGCGCGGGCGTGGTGAACGAAAGGACCTCACAGACAATGGATCTCGTCGAGCGCATCGCGAAGCACCGTCGGATGGCCGAGAGCTACCGGGACAAGTACGTCCTGCAGAAGGTGCAGGAGGGCGAGAGCTACGACGAGTGGGAGTTCGCCGACGACGCGGTCTACACCTCACCCTATTTTGTCGCCGAGCAGGAGCTCGTCCTCAAAGACGTGGCGACGCACTGGGATACCGCGGCCACCGTCGAAGCCAAGGCGTACGGCATCACCTTCCCGGACTGGAAGCCCGTCGACTTCAAGGTCTGGCCCGCCGAGAACGGGTTCGTGCAGCGCTACCGCTGGGAGGGCACCAACGTCAATACCGGTGAGACGATGGGCTTCTACTCCATCAGCTTCGTCGAGACCGACGAGGAGTGCCGGATCGTGCACTGGTCGACCTACGTCAACGACGAGGAGTACGGCCCGTTCCTCGAAGCCGCGATCGGCGCAAGGGGACCGTTCAAGGGTGACGACTACATGCAGGCGCTGGCACGGCACTTCGAGAAGCACAACCTCACGTTCTGAAGCGCGCCGCCGCCCGAAGGGATCCGCGCGTGTGTGCTCCTCGTCGTCGGTGGTTGCGGGGACAGCGTGCCCGCACACGTGTGAACGAGCAAGGGAAGTCATGACAGAACGGTTGCGCCGAACGAGACTCGCCCCGTTGCCGGACGAGCAGTGGAACGACGACGTCGTGCGCGCCCTGTCGGTCATGATGCCAGCTGAACGGGCGCGGCCCGACCTGGTCGGCAACATGCTGGCCACGTTCGCCCGCCATCCCAAGCTGACGAGGGCGTATCTCACCTTCAACATGCACCTGCTGATGACGACGACGCTGTCCAAGCGGATCGTCGAGATCATCGTGCTGCGCACCGCCGTCATGCGGCGGTCGGACTATCTGTGGGACCACCATGTGCCGCTCGCGCGTCGGGCCGGCCTCACCGACGACGACCTCGACGCGGCGAAGCGCGGCGAGATGTCCGACTCCCTCGATTCGGCGATCGTGGCCGCCGTCGACGAACTGCACACCGACGGCAAGGTCGCCGACGCGACGTGGGACGCGTTGGCGTCAGACCTCACCGAGCAGCAGTTGATGGACCTCGTGTTCACCGCCGGCGGCTACGGCGCCCTCGCGATGGCGATCGAGACCTTCGGCATCCAGGAGGAGGACGTCTAACCAGTGGCCACCGCAATGGATTTCGTCTCGGTGTAGCCGTCGATCCCTTCGGGCCCCAGCTCGCGCCCGTAGCCGCTGGCCTTCACTCCACCGAACGGAGCGAACGGATCCATGGGGTAACCCTGATTGACGCCCAGGGTGCCGGTGCGGACCGCGGTGGCGACCTGCAGGCCGCGTTCGTCGTCTGCGGTGAACACCGACCCGGCCAGGCCGTAGGGCGAGTCGTTGGCGACGGCGATCGCCTCGTCGGTGTCGCTGTAGGCGATGACGGTCAGTACCGGCCCGAAGATCTCCTCCCGGGCAATGGACATCGCGTTGTCGGCATGGTCGAACAACGTGGGCTTCACGTACCAGCCGCGGTCCAGTCCGTCGGGCATGCCGGGCCCGCCCACCACCACGCGTGCCCCGTCCCGCACCCCCTGCTCGAGGTAACCGGTGACGCGCTGCTGCTGGCGGCGAGCGACCAGCGGGCCGATCTGGGTTGCCGGATCGCCGGGGTCGCCCACCACCAATGCGCTGACCTCGGCGGCCAGGGCGTCGGTGAACTCGTCGGCCCGTGACAGCGGAACCAGGATGCGGGTCAACGCATTACAGATCTGGCCGCTGTTGGACAGGCTGGCCGCGCGGACCGCGGTGGCCACGGCGGCCGGGTCGGCGTCGTCGAGCACGATCGCCGCCGACTTCCCGCCCAGTTCCAGGCTCACCCGTTTCAGATCGGCCGCGCACGCCGCGGCCACCGCCTTGCCGGCGGCAGTCGATCCGGTGAACGACACCTTGTCCACGCCGGGGTGGCCGACCAGGTACTCGCCGACGGTCCCGTCGCCGGGCACCACGCTGACCAAACCCGGCGGCAAGCCGACCTCCTCGAGGATCTCGGCGAGCAGGAGCGCGTTGAGCGGTGATTCGGGTGCCGGTTTGAGCACCACCGCGCACCCGGCGAGCAGCGCCGGCACCAGCTTGGTCACGATGAGGAACTGCGGCATGTTCCACGGCACCACCGCGGCAACCACACCGACCGGCTCCCGGAGCACGCGGATGTCGGCGCCGTACCGGCCCGGGCGGATCTCATACCACGGGTAGCTCTCGGCCAGATCGCAGAACGCGTCGATCATCGACCACGGCAGCGCGACCTGCGCGCGCTGGGCGAAGCTGGTGGGGGCGCCGATCTCCGTCGTGATCAGGTCGGCCATCTCGGAGCGGCGCTGTCCGTAGCGCTCGCCGAAACGGCGCAGTACCGCGATGCGCTCGGCCGGGTCGGTGCGCGGCCACGGTCCGTCGTCGAACGCCCCGCGTGCCGCGGCGACTGCGCGGTCCACGTCAGCCGGTGATGCCGCCGCGACCGACGCCACCGTCGTCTCGCTGTGCGGGGAGACGACCTCGATGCGCCCGGCACCGCTCGGTGCCTGCCAGGTTCCGCCGATGAACACCTCGTCGTGACGCAACTCGTCGCCCTCCGTCCGCACCAAAGAAGCAATATCAACTACTTGTGATTGATTGGCCGAGGATATACGGTCGAGGATGCCGGCTGCGGTGTATCGAGTGAAAAGGCCGCTGGGCGTGGCGGTTTGCCTGCGTTCCGCGGTGACGTGGCCGGAACGACCGAAGAGGAGACCTCATGGCCCGGTTCCCGAAACCGCCCGAGGGCAGCTGGACCGAGCACTACCCGCAGTTGGGGACCGGTCCGGTGTCCTACCAGGACTCGGTCGACCCCGAGTTCTACGAAGCCGAGCGCCAGGCGGTCTTCAAGCGCGCCTGGCTCAACGTCGGCCGGGTCGAGCTGATCCCACGCAAGGGCAGCTACTTCACCAAAGAACTCAAGGTCGTCAACACCTCGATCATCGTCGTGCGCACCACGGCCGGAGAGGTCAAGGCGTACCACAACATCTGCCGCCATCGCGGCAACAAGCTGGTGTGGAACGACATGCCGCTGGAGGAGACCAGCGGGGTGTGCCGCCAGTTCACCTGCAAGTACCACGCGTGGCGCTACGACCTCGACGGCAACCTCACCTTCGTGCAGCAGGAGGGTGAGTTCTTCGACCTCGACAAGAGCCGCTACGGACTGGTGCCGGTGCACTGCGAGGTGTGGGAAGGTTTCATCTTCGTCAACTTCGCCAAGGAGGAGCCGGAGCAGTCGCTGCGCGAGTTCCTCGGGCCCATGATCACCGACCTCGAGGGCTATCCGTTCGACAAGATGACCTCACGGTTCCACTACCGCTCCGAGGTGAAGGCCAACTGGAAGCTCTACATGGACGCGTTCCAGGAGTTCTACCACGCGCCGGTACTGCACGCGAACCAGTCGCCCACGGCATACTCCAAAGCCGCCGCGGAGGCCGGATTCGAGGCGCCGCACTACCGCATCGAAGGGCCGCACCGGCTCGTCAGCACCTCCGGGGTGCGCGCGTGGGAGATGGCTGACGAGATGCGCAAGCCCATCGAAGACATCTGCCAGAGCGGGCTTTTCGGGCCGTGGGACAAACCCGACCTGGGTGCGATGCCCGAGGGGCTGAATCCGGCGAAATGCGATCCGTGGGGCCTGGATTCGTTCCAGTTGTTCCCGAACTTCGTGATGCTGTTCTGGGGCCAGGGCTGGTACCTGACGTACCACTACTGGCCGACGTCGTACAACACCCACATCTTCGAGGGCACCCTGTACTTCCCGCAGCCCCGCACGCCGCGTGAGCGCATCGCGCAGGAACTCGCGGCGGTGTCGTTCAAGGAGTACGGCCTGCAGGACGCGAACACACTCGAGGCCACACAGTCGATGATCGAGTCGCGCGTGCTGGACGACTTCGTGCTGTGCGACCAGGAGGTGCTGATCCGGCACCTGCACACCGAGACCGCGGCCTGGGTGCAGGACTACCGGCACAAGTCCGTCGGGCAGGGGGTGTGACGGTGGAGGTTTCGACTGCCAAGCTCCCGCCCGAGTTCGCCGACCTCGAGTACTTCGCCGACTGGTGCCTGGCGACCGAACCGGAGCGCTACACCAAACGCCTGGCCAGCACGATGCCGGAGATGCAGGCCTTCTACGACGCGATCACCCCGCGCGCGGAGGAGGCGATCGCCTACTGCGACAAGTTTGCGCTCGACGACCTGCCCGACGACGTGCTGAACCTGATGCGCCTGCTCTACTCGATGATCCAGGTGTCGTTTCCGGTCGAATGCTGGAAGCAGCCCAAAGTCCCGGACAGCGGCGCGACGTCGCTGGACTGCGACGCCGAACCGGTGCCGTGACGACGACGATCCTCCGGGCGGCGCGCTGGGTCGACGTCGCAGGCGGCCAGGTGCACTCACCGGCCACCGTGGTCGTCGTCGACAACCGCATCCAGGCGATCAATCCCGAAGTGCTGCCGCAGGATCCGGCGGAGATCATCGACCTCGGTGACGTCACACTGCTGCCCGGTCTGATGGACATGGAGCTCAATCTGCTCATCGGCGGGCCCGGCGGGCCCGAAGGGCTGCCCAGCCCCATGCACGGTGTGCAGGACGATCCCGTGTACCGCACGCTGCGGGCCGCGGTGAACGCACGCACCACCGTGGAGGCCGGGTTCACCACGGTGCGCAATCTGGGCTTGATGGTCAAGACCGGCGGCTACCTGCTCGACGTCGCCCTGCAACGGGCCATCGATCAGGGGTGGCACGTCGGGCCGCGCATCTATCCGGCCGGCCACGCGGTGACGCCGTACGGCGGTCACCTCGACCCGACGGTGTTCCAACGGCTCGCGCCCGGCATCATGCCGCTGTCGGTGGCCGAGGGGATCGCCAACGGTGTCGACGACGTGCGGGCTTGCGTGCGCTATCAGATTCGCCACGGCGCCAAGCTGATCAAGGTGTCCGCCTCGGGTGGGGTGATGTCGCACAGCACCGCGCCGGGCGCGCAACAGTATTCGGACGAGGAGTTCGCCGCGATTGCCGACGAGGCGCATCGCGCGGGTGTCCGGGTAGCGGCGCACGCCGTGGGGGACAGCGCGATTCGCGCGTGCATCCGCGCCGGCATCGACTGCATCGAGCACGGCTTCCTGGCCAGCGACGACACCATCGCGATGATGGTCGACCACGGCACGTTCCTGGTGTCGACGACCTATCTGACCGAGGCGATGGCGATCGACCGGATCGCCCCGGAGTTGCGTAAGAAGGCCGAGGTGGTGTTCCCGCAAGCCCAGGCCATGCTGCCCAAGGCGATCGCGGCCGGCGTGCGGATCGCCTGCGGTACCGACGCTCCCGCGGTGCCGCACGGCCAGAACGCCAAGGAACTGTGCGCTCTGGTTGCGCGCGGGATGACGCCGATGCAGGCGCTGCGCGCGGCCACGGTCACCAGCGCCGAACTCATCGAGGCCGACGACGAACTCGGCCGGCTGGAGCAGGGGTATCTGGCCGACATCATCGCCGTCGGCGGCGACCCGACACAGGACATCGCCGCCACCCTCGACGTGCGCTTCGTGATGAAGGACGGGGTGGTGGTCAAGCACACCGCTGTCGACCGGGACTAGCGTGAACGCATGAAGGCGCGCGACGGGGCCGAGATCGAGCTCACCGACAACATCCTCTGGCTACTCAAGCAGGCCTTCTATTTCTCGCTGACCACAGTGAACGATGCCGTGAGCGAACACGGCGTGAGCACCGCGCAGATCGGTGTGCTGCGGCAGCTGTCCAACGAGCCGGGCCTGTCCGGCGCCGAGCTGGCCCGCCGCCTGCTGATCAGCCCACAGGGTGTGCAGCTCGCGCTGACCGCGCTGGAGAAGCGTGGGCTGGTGGAGCGCAAACAGAACCCCGCCCACGGCCGGATCCTGCAGGCCTTCCTCACCGACGAAGGCCGCAAAGTCGCCGCCGCGGTGGTCAGTGACGCGATCGCCGCGCACGACCGGGTGTTCGGGGTGCTTTCCAAGCAGGAACAGCAGACGTTGCGCGAGCTTCTCGGCCGGGTCGTCGAGCAGGGGACGGGCCACGAACTTTTCGCCGATCACGTCGACACCTAGCGTCGAGCCTACGGTTGTGGCGCGGCTGGGGCCCGAAATGCGTCGACAACCGCAGTCTCACGGTCGCCATTCAGAATGAGTGACAAGTACTTGATACTCATGACAAGTACTTGATAATGTGATGCGCGATGGCCGACCGCATTTCTGACGGGTTCGCACCGCTGCGCATCAAGCGAGTGGTGCGGGAGACCTCCGACGCCGTCTCCCTGGTGCTGGATGTGCCCGAGAGCTGTTCGCACCAGTTCCGGTACAAGGCGGGGCAGTTCCTCACCCTGCGGGTCAGCGTCGGCGGACGCGAGCTCCGGCGCTGCTACTCGATGTCGTCGGCGCCACTCGAGGACGAACTTCGCATCACGGTCAAACGCGACCCCGGAGGCGTCGTCTCCAACTGGCTCAACGACTCCGCCGCGGCGGGCGATGAGCTGCATGCCTCGCCCCCCGAGGGGAGATTCGTTCTCGACGAAGGTGTTTCATCGGTCGCACCACTGATCGCCTTCGCCGGCGGCAGCGGCATCACCCCGATCATGTCGCTGGTGCACACGGTCCTGGCGGACTCCGACCGCCCCGTGCGGCTCTTCTATGCCAACCGGGGTCGCGACTCGGTGATCTTCTCCGAGCTGATCGGCCGGCTGGCCGAGGCCCAGCCGGAGCGCCTCACCGTGCACCACCACTTCGACGAGGACGACGGCGTCGTCACCCCCGCCACGATCGAGGCGTTCACCGGCGACATCGGTTCCGCACACGTCTACATCTGCGGGCCTGCGCCGTTCATGGACACCGTGGAGAAGACGCTGCTGTCGGCCGGGGTAGCCAAGGACCGTCTGCACCTGGAGCGGTTCACGGTGGCCGAGATCCCGCCCGATGCCGCGGGCGGCAAGGACACCGAAGAGGTCGTCATCGAACTCGACCGCAAGACCACCAAGGCGAACTACCGCAAAGGCGACACGCTGCTGCAGACCGCGCGGTCGGCAGGGCTGAAGGCTCCGTACTCGTGTGAAACCGGTTCGTGCGGAACATGTATGGCGCGCATCGTCGAAGGAAGCGCCCGCATGGTCAACAACGACGCCCTCGACGACGACGAGGTGGCCGAGGGCTGGGTGGTGAGCTGCCAAGCGCTGCCGACCAGCTCCCGAGTGCACATGATCTACGAGTAGGAGCGACCGAGATGCCGAGTGATTCCCCGTTGTCGCGGGTGGCGGTGGTGACCGGAGGTGCCTCGGGCATGGGGGAGGCCAGCTGTCGCGAGCTCGGCCGACGCGGGCACAAGGTCGCGGTGCTCGACCTCAACGGCGAGGCCGCGCAACGGGTCGCCGAGGAACTGCGCAGCGAGGGCGTCACAGCGCTCGGCATCGCCGTCGACGTCGTGGACCGGCCGGCCGTCGACGAGGCCTTCGCCAAGGTGCGCTCCGAACTCGGGCCGGTCCACATCCTGGTGACCAGCGCCGGCCTGGTGGATTTCGCACCGTTCCTGGAGATCTCGCCACAGCAATGGCAACGCCTCATCGACGTCAACCTCAACGGAACCTTCCACTGCGCCCAGGCCTCGATACCCGACATGCTGGACGCGGGCTGGGGCCGCATCGTGATGATCTCGTCGTCGAGTGCGCAGCGTGGCTCACCGGGCATGGCGCACTACGCCGCGTCCAAGGGGGGATTGATCTCGTTGACGCGTTCGCTGGCAAGGGAATACGGGCCGGCGGGCATCACCGTCAACAACATTCCGCCGTCGGGAATCGAGACGCCGATGCAGCACCAGTCGCAGGCTGCGGGGTTCCTGCCGCCCAACGAGCAGATGGCCGCGAGCATCCCGGTCGGACATCTCGGCACCGGGGAAGACATCGCCGCAGCGGTGGGATTCCTGTGCTCCGAGGAAGCAGGCTTCATCACCGGTCAGACCCTCGGTGTCAACGGCGGGTCGGTGATGGGATGACCTTCGCAGAAACCACACCACGACAGAGGGGTTCAGATGGGTAAGTGGCCGAAGCCCGCTGAGGGCAGCTGGACCGAGCACTATCCGCAGTTGGGGACCGGGCCGGTGTCGTTCCGGGACTCGACCTCACCGGAGTTCTACGAGCTCGAACGTGAGGCGATCTTCAAGCGGGCGTGGCTCAATGTCGGCCGGGTGGAGGAAGTTCCGCGTGTCGGAAGCCACTTCACCAAGGAGATCGAGGTGGCCGGAACGTCGGTGATCGTGGTGCGCGGACGCGACCAGCAGATCAGGGCCTTCCACAACATCTGCCGCCACCGCGGGAACAAGCTGGTGTGGAACGACTTTCCCAACCAGGAGGTCAAGGGAATCTGCCGCCAGTTCACCTGTAAGTACCACGGCTGGCGCTACGGCCTCGACGGCGAGCTCACCTTCGTGCAGCAACCCGGGGAGTTCTTCGACCTGGACAACAAGCGGTACGGATTGGCGCCCGTGCACTGCGACGTGTGGAACGGCTTCATCTTCATCAACCTCGACCGCGAGCCGCGGCAGACGCTGCGCGAGTTCCTCGGCCCGATGATCACCGCGCTCGACGACTACCCGTTCGACCTGATGACCGAGCGGTACGAATTCGTCGCGCACAACAACAGCAACTGGAAGATCTTCGCCGACGCGTTCCAGGAGTACTACCACGTCCCGTCGCTGCACAGTCAGCAGGTGCCCAGCGAGGTACGCCAGCCCAACGCCGCCTTCGAGTGCGGGCACTTCCAGATCGACGGGCCCCACCGGTTGGTGTCCACCGCTGGAACCCGCCGCTGGCTGCTGGCCCCGGAGTACATGTACCCGGTCGAGCGGGCTACGCGTAGTGGGCTGGTCGGCCCGTGGCGGACGCCGGAGACGCACCAGTCGGCCGGGTTGAATCCGGGTGGGATCGAGCCGTGGGGGATCACCAACTTCCAGATCTTCCCGAACCTGGAAATCCTCATCTACCACGGGTGGTACCTGCTCTACCGGTACTGGCCGACGTCGCACAACACCCACAGGTTCGAGGCGTACAACGCTTTTCACCCCGCCCGCACGGTGCGGGAGCGCATCGAGCACGAGGTCGCCTCGGTGGTGCTCAAGGAGTTCGCGTTGCAGGACGCCGGCATGCTCGGCGGCACGCAGGCCGCGCTGGAGTACGGCCTGGGGGAACCGCTGGTCGACGACTACCCGCTCAACGACCAGGAGATCCTGGTCCGCCACTTGCACCACGAGGCCGTCAAGTGGGTCGAGGAGTACCGCGACGAACGCCGGCCGGTGGGGGTGTGACCGTGACGACCCGTCTGCCCAGTGCTTTCGCCGAGTATGAGCGATTCGCCGAGAAGTGGTGTCTGGCAACCGAACCGGAACGGTGGGCGATGCGGCTGTCGACACCGATGGGGGACATCCACGAGTTCTACGATGCGTTCACGCCGCGGTTCGAGGAAGCCATCGACTACTGCGACAAGTTTCCCCTCGACGATCTGCCCGATGATGTCCTGAACCTCCTGCACCTCGTCTATTCGATGATCATGGTGTCGATGGCCGTCGAGGTCTTCGGTACCCAGAAACCCGCCGACTCCGCCGACGCCGTCATCGACCGCGTCAGCGCGCCGGTGCCCTGAGACAGGAACCTCGATGACCGTTCTGACCGTCAACAAGCTCACCGCGTCGGTGGGCGCCGAGATCGTCGGGCTCGACCCGCAGCGCCTCGGCAGCGACGTGACACTGGGGGATGCCCTGCTCGAGGCGCTGGAGGAGAACGGTGTCCTGGTTCTCCCCGGGTTACATCTGGATCCCATTGCGCAAGTGGACTTCTGCCGCCGTCTCGGTGGCATAGACCACTCCTCGGACGGGCATCATCCGGTCGCCGGGATCTACCCCGTCACGCTGGACAAGGCCAAGAACTCGTCGGCAGCCTATCTGCGGGCGACGTTCGACTGGCACATCGACGGTTGCACTCCGACGGGCGACGAGTACCCGCAGAAGGCCACCGTGCTGTCGGCCAAGCAGGTCGCCGAGCGCGGAGGCGAGACCGAGTTCGCCAGTTCCTATGCCGCCTATGACCGTTTGACCGACGACGAGAAGCAGCGTTACGCGAGCTTGCGGGTGGTGCATTCGCTCGAAGCGTCGCAGCGTCGCGTCACGCCGGACCCCACACCCGAACAGGTGCAGCGCTGGCGGGAACGGCCCACCCACGAGCATCCCCTGGTCTGGACGCACCGCAGCGGGCGAAAATCCCTCGTGCTCGGCGCGTCTGCCGACCACGTCGCCGGAATGGACCTCGAGGAGGGCCGCGCGCTGCTGTCCGAGCTGCTCGAGCGGGCCACCACCCCCGACAAGGTGTACAGCCACAGCTGGTCGGTCGGCGACACCGTCATCTGGGACAACCGTGGAGTCCTGCACCGCGCCGCGCGGTATCCCGAGGATTCGCCGCGAGAGATGTTGCGTACCACGGTGCTCGGTGACGAGCCGATCCAGTGACGGAGTCCGTCGCGCCACGACTGGCACCCCTGCCCGAGGACCGGTGGGATGACGCGGTCCGCGAGGCGCTGAGCCCCCTGCTCCCCGCGGAGCGCCGTAACCCGCGCGACGCCGGTAACGTCCTGTCGACCCTGCTCCGGAATCCGGAACTGACCCGCGGCTATCTGCATTTCAACGCCCACCTGCTGCTGCACTCCTCGCTGTCGGCGCGGGTGCGTGAGGTGGCGCTGCTGCGCGCGGTGCAGCTGCGCGGCTGCGACTACCTGTGGGACCACCACATCCCGATCGCCGAGCGCGTCGGGTTGACCGCCGCGGACCTGGACCGTATTCGCGCCGGCGACGGCACCGAGGAGCTCGACAGACTCGTGGTTCGTGCCGTCGACGAGATCGACCGCACCCACAGGCTGGGGGCGCAGACCTGGTCGGCCCTGCAGGTGCACTTCGACGAACGCCAGATCCTTGATCTGTTGTTCACGATCGGCTGCTATCAATCGCTGGCCGTCGCGGTCAACGTGCTGGCCGTGCTACCCGAACAACACTGACCTGCGCGCTCGTTGACGACGGGCTACCGGTATGAAAACCTGATAACCAATCATGAGAATCCCGTTCTCATATGGTGAGACCGGGGAAACGGAGCGAACATGGCTGAAGACCTCACGGCGGTGGACTTCTTCCGCGACAGTCGTCTGACCGACGACCCGTACACCTTCTACGAAGCGCTGCGCAGCAAGTGCCCAGTCGCCAAGGAGAACCACTACGGCGTCACGATGGTGACCGGGTGGCAGGAGGCCGTCGACGTCTACAACGACGCCGAGACCTTCTCGTCGTGCATCTCGGTGACGGGCCCCTTCCCCGGCTTCCCCGTACCGCTCGAAGGTGACGACGTCACCGAGCTGATCAAGCAGCACCGCGACGAGATCCCGTTCAGCGACCAGCTGCCCACGCTCGACCCGCCGACCCACACCGATCACCGCGCCCTGCTGATGCGGCTACTCACGCCCAAGCGCCTCAAGGAGAACGAGGACGCGATGTGGCACCTGGCCGACGAAATCCTCGACGACTACCTGGCGCCGGGCGAGGGGGAGTTCATCAAAGGCTTCGCCGGCCCGTTCACGCTGCGCGTGATCGCGGACCTGCTCGGGGTGCCCGACGAGGACCGCGCCGAACTGCTGGAGCGGCTGGCGCGCGGCACGCACGGCAGCGGTCTGGGCAACGCGGACAAGGCGCTGACCAAGACGCCCCTGGAGTACCTCTACGACGTCTTCGCCGAGTATGTCGAGGACCGCCGCGCCAACCCGCGCGACGACGTCCTCACCGGTCTGGCCACCGCTACCTTCCCCGACGGCACCACCCCGGACGTCGGCGACGTGGTTCGCGTGGCCACCAACGTGTTCTCGGCCGGCCAGGAGACCACCGTACGGCTGCTGTCGACGGCGCTGAAGGTGATGGGTGATCAGCCGGAGATCCAGGCCAAGCTGCGCGCGGACCGCAGCCTGCTGCCCAACTTCATCGAGGAGTGCCTGCGCATCGAGAGCCCCGTGAAGGGGGACTTCCGCCTGTCACGGGTGCCGACCACGGTGGGGGACCAGGAGCTTCCCGCCGGCTGCACGGTGATGGTGATCAACGGTGCGGCCAACCGGGATCCGCGGCGTTTCGAGGATCCGGACACGTTCGACCCGGAGCGTAAGAACGCGCGTCAGCACCTCGCGTTCGGGCGCGGCATCCACAGCTGTCCCGGTGCGCCGCTGGCCCGCGCCGAGACCCGGGTCGGACTCGAGCGGCTGCTCGACCGGACCACCGACATCCGGATCTCGGAGCGCAAGCACGGTCCGGCCGGAAACCGGAACTACGAGTACATCCCGACCTACATCCTGCGCGGACTCACCGAACTACACCTGGAGTTCGACGTCCGATGAGGGTGGTCGTCGATGAAGATCGGTGTGCCGGTCACGGAATGTGTCTTACGCTGTGCCCCGAGGTGTTCCAGATGACCGACGACGGATGGGCCGTCGCCGACCCCGAGGCGGTACCCGCCGGCCTCGAGGACGCCGCGCGCGAGGCGATCGACAACTGTCCCGAACGCGCGATCCGCGAAATTGATTGAGAGCAGGAGACATACGCAAGTGGCCAAGGGCTATGTGATCATCACCGAGGACATCAAGGACCCCGCCGGCATGAGCGAGTACGCCAAGCTGGCCGGCCAGACCATGGGCAACGCCAAGGTTCTGGCGTTCGGGCCGCCGACCGAGGCCCTCGAGGGGGAGTGGCACGGAACCCAGACGGTGCTGCTGGAGTTCGAGTCCGTCGAGGCCGCCAAGGAGTGGTACTACTCCGACGAATACCAGGCCGCCGCGAAACTGCGGCAGGCCGCCGCGGACTGCAACGGCGTGATCGTCTCGGGCTTCTGAGGCTGTTGGCGCGCGCTCACCGGCGGTGAGCGCGCGCCGAATGCCCGCGGGGTACGGCGTGTCGGGGGACAGACACGCGCGCTCGCGGAAAAACGAGGGGGAATCAGTAGGGGGTCAGCGGAGCGAGCGGCGTGGTGGTGGTGGCATGCACCAGTAGTTCCGCCAGTTCCCGCGGCCGCGACAGGAACGGCGAATGCGACGCGTCGATCGACAGCGGTTCGACACCCAGTCGCCGCGCCACGGTATCGGCCAGCCAGCGGGGCATCGACCGGTCCTGTTCGCACACGATGAAACTGCGCGGCAGATCGGCCGCCCAGAAGCGCGGGACCGACACCGGGGTGACGGTGGTGTCACCGAAGCGCTCCGGTCCGAGCCGGTCGAACGCCCAGCGGGCGGTCGCCTCGTCGCAGTCGTGGTAGAAGTACTTCCACGCACCTTCGAAATCGGCGAACCGCATCGCGCCGTCCTCGTCGAACTGTAGATAGCCCAACATCTCTCCGACGTCGGCATCGAAGTCCTGGCCGAGTTCGACCGGCCCGTCGGCGGAGTCCCGCATCGCCATCGCCTCGGGATAGGTGCGCCCCTCCCGCGGCAGCGCGGCGGCCAGGTACACGACGTGGCGCACCAGGTCGGGACGCGCGTCCGCGGCCAGCGTGGCGTCGAAGCCCCCGCCGGAGTGCCCGACCAGCACGCTGCGCTCCGGCGCCACGGCCGTCAATGCCTCCACGATGGCATCCCGGCGATTGGCCAGCGTGGACTCCTCGTCCTGCCGTGCCCCGTGCCCGGGCAGGTCCACGGCCACCGCGTCGTGACCTAGGCCGCGCAGCTCCGCTGCCGTGCGCTCCCAGCACCAGGCCGCGTGAAAACCACCGTGGACGAACACGAACCGCATGAACGCGCTACCGGATCACCCGGACCGGCACATGCGACCAGCCGGCGACATTTTGCGCCGCGACCCGTTGGCACCCTTCCCACTGCACCTCGTAGCGCGGCATGAAGTCCAGCAGCCGCTCGAGGGCGATCGCACTCTCCATCCGGGCCAGCGCCGCTCCCAGGCAGCTGTGTACGCCGTAACCGAAACCGAGGTTCTGCGCCTCGGTGCGGTCGCGGTCGATGTCGAAAGTGTCGGCGTCGGTGAAGGCCTCGGGATCCCGGTTGGCCGAGCCGGCGAGCAAGAACACCGGTTTGCCCTCGGGGATCGTGACGCCGTGCAACTCCACGTCGCGCATCGACCGCCGAACGTTGTACTGGTTCGGCGCCTCGTAGCGCAGCAGTTCCTCGACAGCGGCGGGGATCTTGCTGCGATCATCGAGCAACTTCTGCCACTGCTCGGGGTGCCGCGCGAACGTCACCGTCGCATTCCCGATCAGCTTGGTGACGGTCTCGGCGCCCGCTCCGCCGAGAAGCGTTGCGAACCCGGCGATCTCGAAGTCGTCCAGCGATTCCGTCTCGCCGTCCTCCCGGGTGACCTCGGCCGCGATGAGTCTGCTGAACATGTCGTCGCGCGGCTCGGCGCGGCGCTGCTGGATGACGTTGTAGTACAGCCCCATCAGTTCGCCGACGGCCTGCATGCCCTCGTCGGACATCTCGATCTGGCCTGGCTCCCGCCGCAGCGACGTGTCCACCCACTCACCAACCTGACCGCGGAACTCCTCAGGCACGCCCAGCATCTGGGTGATCACCTGCACCGGGAACAGTGCGGAGAATTCCTGGACGACGTCGAAGTTGTCGGGGTCGACCTGCGACAGATAGCGGTCGATGGTCTCGGTGGCCATCGGTCGCAGCGCCTCGATGGCGCGCGGGGTGAACACCTTGTTGACCAGACTGCGCATCTGCCGATGCTCAGGCGGGTCCATCATGATGATCATCTTCGCCGGCATCGGCTCGTCAGAACGCACCGTCGCGAGGTCGAGCCCGTACGCCGAAGAGTAGGTCTCGAAGTCCTTGTAGGCGGCCGCCACGTCCTCGTGCCGCGACAGCGCGTAGAAGTCGTACTCGGCGTTGTAATACACCGGGGCTTCCGCCCGCATCCGCCGGTAGATCTCCCAGGCACCGTTGAAGAACTCTTCGGAGAAGGGGTCGAAGACGATCTCCGTGGACGTCATGCGTCTTCGATCGAGATGGCTTGGCGGGGGCACTGACGCACGGCCTCCTGGACCTGCTGTTCGTTCTCGGGTGTCACGTTCTCCTGGAGGACGTGGAGGTAGTCGTCCTCGTCGAGGTCGAAGACCTCCGGGATGATGCCCATGCACACGCCGTTGGCCTCACAGAGGCCGAAGTCGACGACGATCTTCTTGGTCATAAGCGATCCCGCTCCGCTTCTCGCTTGGTCATCGCAGCACCTTCACCGGGACATGGTGGTAGCCGGCCACGTTCTGCATGTGCACCTTCTGCAGGCCGGCGAAATCGACCTCATAGCGCGGCATGAAATCGAGCAGATGCTCGAGGGCGATGATGGTCTCCATGCGGGCCAGCGCCGCACCCAGGCAGCTGTGGATGCCGTAGCCCAGCCCCAGGTTCGGTGACTGCGTGCGGTCGCGGGTGATGTCGAACGTCTCCCCGTCGTCGAAGGCACGAGGATCACGGTTGGCGGACGCCTGCAACAGGAACACCGGCTTGTTCGCCGGGACGGTGCCGCTGGGCACGTGCGCTTCCTTCAGCGTGTAGCGGACGTTGTACTGCACCGGCCCGACGTAGCGCAGCAATTCCTCGACGGCGGCCGGCACGAGGCTGCGGTCGTCGAGCAGCATCTGCCACTGCTCGGGATGACGCGCAAACTCGACGACCGCGCTCCCGACCAACTTGGTGACCGTCTCGGCGCCGGCACCTCCGAGCAGCGAGGTGAACCCGGTGATCTCGATGTCGTCCAGCTTGCGCATCTGGCCGTTCTCGCCGGGAATCTCCGCGGCGATCAGCCGGCTGATCATGTCGTCCTGCGGGTTCTGCCGGCGTTCCTGAACCAGGCCGTAGTAGTACACACCGGAGTCGATGTTGGCCTGCATGTTCTCTTCCGACCATTCGAGCTGGCCGGGTTTGCGTTCGAGGCCCTTGTCGATCCAGTGCCGCACCTGCTGGCGGAATTCCTCGGGCACGCCCGCCATGCGGGTGATCACCTCGACCGGGAACGGCCCGGAGAAATCCTGCACGACATCGAAGTTGTCGGGGTCGACCTGCGACAGATAGTGCTCGACGAGCTCGATGATGGTTTCCCGCTGCGACTGGATGGCCCGCGGCGTGAACGCCTTGTTCAGCAGGCTGCGCATGTGCCGGTGCTCAGGCGGGTCCATGAAGATGATCGACTTCACCGGGCCCTCCTCGGAGCGCACCATCGCCAGATCGCACCCGCGCGCCGAGGAGAAGGCCTCATGGTCCTTGAGCGCTGCGGCCACGTCGGCGTGCCGCGTCAACGCGTAGAAGTCGCCCTCGCGGTCGTAATAGATCGGCGCCTCGTCACGCATGCGCTGGTAGATCTCGTAGGGGTTGTCGAAGTAGTCCTGGGAAACGGGGTCGAATCGGAGCTCAGGAGCGGTCATGATTTCCTCCGTCACGGCGGGCTGACGCCGGAAGCTTTACGACAAATGAAGTTACTGTAACGCTATCAGTTTGGACTGTCCGGCACTGCGACATTGGCGCCGGGATTTTGCGAAATTCAGCCGGTGGCGGGAGATTCGGCCGGCAGGGCGCGGTCGATAAGGCCCTCCAGAACGCCAAGGTCATTGCCGGTTTCGGCGGCCACCGCACGGATCACCGCGACGTCCTTGCCGAGGAACTCACTGATCGAGGCGATGAACTCGGCCACGGATGCGGATTCGCGTGACCCGACCATGTCCGCCGCCCGGCTGGTGCCACTACCGCGCCGGATGGCGCTGATCAGGCCGGCCTCCTCTACACCGACCCGCGCCCCGAACGCCGCGGCCTCCCGCAGCAGACCCAGTTGTGCCGTGAGCAGGGTGTTGTTGAGCAGCTTCACCCACTGACCGGAACCGAGGCCGCCGGTGTGCAGGATCGGATCCCCGTAGCACCCCAGAACGGGGCGTGCCCGCTCGACGGCGTCGGTGTCACCGCCCAGGAACAGCGTGATCTGGCCGGCGGCGATGTCGTGCGGGCCGCCGCTGACCGGCGCGTCGACCACCGCGACGCCGGGGGCCTGCGCGGCCAGCGTCTCCACGGTCTTCGGGCTTCCCGTGGTGTGCACGACCAGCACCGAACCGGGGGCCATCGCCTGCAGCAGACCGTCGGCGAGACAGACCTCGTGTACCTGATCGTCGGAGAACACGCACACCACGACGACCTGCGCGCCATCGGCCACCGCACGCACATCCGCCTCTGCGGTGGCACCCAATGCTCCGACGGCAGCGCGCTTTTCGCTGCTGCGGCCGAGGACCCGGACATCGTGGCCGGCCTGGACCAGACGCTCCACCATCGGTGCGCCCATGCGGCCCGCGCCGACGAACCCGACGTGGGTCATCGTGCTTGCCCCGTCATCGCCTGTGATCCATGGCGGTCAGCGCTGCATCGGCGGCGGTGAAGACCGCACCCTCTGGCGCCGACGCCGCGGCGGCCAGACTGGCCGCGTGCCGGACATCCTTCTGCAGCAGCGCTCCGGCGATGGGGGCCAGCGCGTCGAGGGTGCCGCCGAATGCCGAGATGCTGCCGACGGCCTTGCTGGTCGCCGAACCACGGTTGAGCACCTCGACAAGCTTCTCACGCGGGATGCCCAGGGACTCGCCCAGCTCCAACGTGCTCACGGCACTGCCCAGATTTGCGCTGAACAGCAGGTTGTTGAGGATCTTGGTGTTCTGTCCGCTGCCGAGCGGGCCCAGGTGCACGATCGGGTCGGCGTAGGTGGCGAACACCGGCCGGCACCGTTCCGCGACCTCCTCGTCGCCGCCCACCATCACCAGCAGCGTGCCCTGTTCGACAGCCGGGCCGCCGCCGCTGACCGGGGCGTCGATGACCGAGACACCCTGTGCGGCAGCCTTGTCGGCGATCTCCTTGCAGGTCTCGGGGTGGACGGTGCTGTGGATCGCGATGATGCCGCCCTCGGCCAACCCGGCCAGCACACCGCTGTCGCCGTAGAGCACCTCGCGCACGTCGTCGTCTCCGACCACGCACAGACACACCAGATCACTGGCGGCCCCCAGCTCCGCCGGTGTCGACGCGGTCTTGGCGGGCGTGTCGGCGTAGGCCTCCAGGCTGGCGGGGCGGCGCGCCCAGAGGGTGGTCTCGAAACCGCCTTCGGCGATCCGCCGTGCCATGGGCCCGCCCTGACTGCCCAACCCGATGAATCCGACCCGCATCAACCGGCCTCCACTTCCGTGTCGTCATGCTCGCTGCCCGATGCAGCGAGGCATTCGTCGAGAAACGCCAGCACCCGCTGGTGGTATGTGTGCGCCGAGTGGCCGACGCTGAGATTGTGTCCGCTGTCGGGCATTTCGTTGAGCACAGCGCGCGGCGCGGAGGTGAACAACGAGAGGATCGCGGCGTTGGCGTCAGGTCCGCACTCCCAGACCCGTTCGTGCTCGGCGACGCTGAACTGCACCGGCGCGGCCACCCGGCCGGCCAGGTCCGGAAAATCCCGCCGCGGCCAGTTCGCGGTCACCTTCGCTTCGTAGGGCACGCCCGGCGCCGACAGTCCACCGGTCAGGACATCGGGTGGGTACAACTCGGTGGGCTGCCACAGCAGGTCGCGCAGCCCGGCCGGACGCGAAGCGACCGTCGCGTCCTTGATGATGGACATCGCCTCGGCCCGGTACCGCAGTCCGGTGCCCGACAGCGAGAGGCCGACGACTTCCGTGTGGCGGTCGCTGACCGCCATCCGCACCGCCAGTTCGCATCCGGCGGAGTGCCCCAGCAGGAACAGGCCCGCCCCGCGGCCACCCGCCGGACACATCTTGTCCACCGCCCCCAACGCGAACGCCACGCGGCGGTCGGGATCGGTGAACTCCTCCTGATGCAGCGCCGACGCGCCATAGCCCGGACGGTCCAGTGCGATCGCGGTGACACCCGCGGCCGCCGCCGCACGCAACAACGAGAGCTCCGGATGCCCGGGGCAGTCGAAGTACACCGACGAGGTGGCGCCGCCGTGCACGGCGACCAGCACCGCGCGCGGATCGGGTGCCGCCGCGACGATCCCGGACATCGGCACCCCGTCGACGAGGACGACGCGCGGACGCGGGACCACCGTCGTCACCCGTCCGTCCGAAGCAACATGACACCGCTGGGAGTCAGCCCGCCACTACTGACCACCGCGACCCGCGCGTCGCGCACCTGACGCTCGCCGGCGTCGCCCCGCAGCTGGGTGACCGCCTCGTGGATCAGCCCCATGCCGTGGGTGCGGCCGTGGGACAGCTGGCCACCGTGGGTGTTGAGCGGAATGGTCCCGTCCCGCGCGATGGCCTTGCCGCCGTCGAGGAAGTCCTTGGCTTCGCCGATTCCGCAGAAACCGAGCGCCTCGAGCCAGGACAGGCAGTTGAAGGTGAACCCGTCGTACAGTTCGGCGACGTCGACATCCTCGGCGCGCAGCGAGGTCCGTGACCACAGATGCGCCGACTGGCCGAGTACCTGGGGTTCGTGGGTCAGCGTGGTCTGGTCCCAGTCCAGACGCTCGATGATCTGGGTCCCGACCGCTTCGAACCGCACCGGCGGGTGGGGTAGGTTCCGAGCGGCGTCGATCGCGGACACCACGACGGCGACCGCGCCGTCACACGGCACGTCACAGTCGTAGAGCCCGAACGGGGTGGTGATCATCCGCGCCGACAGGTAGTCGTCCATGGTCATCGGATCGCGGTAGATCGCGGTCGGATTCAGCGCAGCGTTGGCGCGCTGGTTGAGTGCGATCCAGCCGAGCGTCTCGCGGGTCGTTCCGTAGCGGTCGAAGTGCCGGCTCGCGTTCTGCGCCAGCACGTGCGCCGCCGACGTGGCACCGAACGGGTGCTGCCAGCTGGTGGTGCGCTTGCCCACCGGAGGGGACATCTTCCCCTCCTTCATCAGCTGACCGAACGTCGCTTCCCACAGCGTGCGGAAACACAGCACATGCCGCGCCATCCCGGTGGCGACGGCCATCATGGCCGCGATGACCGAACCGCCGGGGCCGAAGGTGTCCATTCCACCGTTGAACCAAGTGGGCTTCAGCCCCAGGGCGCCTTCCAGCGCGCTGACCCCGCCCTCGCCCATTCCGGCCATGTCCAGACCCGGATAGGTCGACAGGCCGTCGATGTCGGCATAGGTCAGACCGGCATCAGCGATCGCCTGCTCGCAGGCTGCAATGGTCAGCGCCAGCGGCGGAACCATCTGGCGCCGCCCGATTTTCGACATGCCGATGCCGGTGATCGCCGAACGTTCCTCGAACTTCTCGGTGGTCAGCATCGGCCGCACATGGGCGCCGAACTGTTCCGGCGGGATCGCGTCGGCGGGCAGCGCGGTCGGGGCAGCGGGGTCGGAGGCCGGCCGGAACAGCGGCAGCCACACATCCTCGGCCGCGGTGAACTCCACCTCCACGGCCTGCCCGATGGCGAACGTATCGGGCTCGGCACCGACCAGGTTGGTGGTCAGCCGAACGCGTGGATCCTCGATGAGGGCGACCTCGGCCACCACATAGGGCGGCGGCAGATCGGGGAACCCGAACCGGTGGTTCACGCTGAGCCCGGACACGGTGGCCCGGCCCGAGACCTCACTGACACCCATGTCGGTGCCGCGGCAGTACCGGCACACCGGCGCGGGCGGATGGATCAGCGAATCACAGCTGCTGCAGCACTGGATGCGCAGTTTGCCGTCGGCGCCGGAGGTCCAGAAGAACTCGTTCTGCGCGGTCAGCTGCGGTAGCGGGCGACCGGGAATGTCCACGTCAGCTCCCGACGTTCTCTGGCGCGGCCACACCGGAACCGTTGGCGGTGTTCTTGGCGCGCAGTTCGATGATCGCGTGCACCGGGCAGTCCAGCAGCGCCCGCAGGACCGCGTCACGGTCGGCCTCGGCGACCGTGCCGTCGCCGATCAGTGAGGCATAGCCCCAGTCGTCGAGCGAGAAGTACCCCGGCGCGTGCTTGGCGCAGATCCCGAACCCGTCGCACAGTGTGCGATCCAGCTTGATCCTCATCGGCTCGCTCACGACACCGCCTCCACCTCGTAGGGCCGCAGCGCCGAATACGTTTCGGTGCGGCAGGTTTCGCAGTCGCCGGCGAGGTGGCGCGCGATGTCGGCGGGGAAGGCCCGCAACAGGCTCGCGGCCACGTTGGTGGCGGCGTCCAAGGTGGCGCACGCGCCCCGGCCCCTCAGCACCACCGACCACCGCTCCAACCGGGTCAGGTCGTCCTGCGTTGCGGTGCCGCGCAGCAGCGCCTCGGTGACCGCGGACATCGCTGCGGTGCCGTTGAAGCAGGAACCGCACTGCCCTGCGTTCTCCCGGTCGAAGTACGCCAGCACCGAGGCTGCCACCGCGACCGGGCACTCGGAGGTCAGCACCGACACCGCACCGCATCCCAGCCCACTGCCGAGGCGGCGCAGCGACTCGTGGTCCAGGGTGACGTCGAGGACCTCCCGGTTGAGCAGGCCCGCGAAATAGCCGCCCATCAGCACGCCGCGCACCTCGGCGGTGTCGACGCCGTGCGCGGCGAGCAGTTCGGTCATCGGGACGCCGTGCGCAAGCTCGTAGAGCGCGGCCGGCCGCCCCGCACCGGTCACGGTCGCCAGGAACGTGCCGGGGGAGGCCGACGTGCCTGCGCCGCGGTAGACGTCGCTCCCGTGGCGCAGGATGAACGGCAGGTTGGCCAGCGTCTCGACGTTGCTGACCAGCGTCGGTTGGCCGCCCACGCCCTCCTCGAAGGGCCGCGGCGGTTTGTCGGTGGGTTTCGCCGGCCCGCCGTTGACGGCGCGCACGGCGGCGGTCTCCTCGCCGGCGACGTAGCCGGGATCGACGGTGACCACGCTGACCGTCACGTCCCCGAGGGGCGCTTCGGCGAGTGCGGTCCGGATCGCCGCCGCCGACTCGTCGTCGGAGACGTACACGAACGCGCGGGACGCCTCGACCAGCCCGGCCGCCAGGCGCACGCCGTCGAGCACCAGGTGCGGACGGTGGCGAAGCAGCCAGCGGTCCTTGATCGAAGCCGGTTCGCCCTCCTCGCCGTTGGCCAGGACCACCGCGCGGCCCTGACCGGCGTCACGCACGGTTCGCAGCTTCACCGCGAGCGGGAACGCGGCGCCTCCGCGACCGAGCAGGCCACTGCGGTCGACGCTGTCGAGCAGGGCGCCGGGATCGGCCAGCTCCTGGTAGCCACCACGCGTGGTATAGGCGGAAAGCGTTTCGGGCGAGTCGGTTTCGGCGGCGAGCAGCAGGCGCGGCGTGAGACCGGGCCACACCGACGATGCCAGGCGGGTGGCCACACCGTTCTCGGCGCTCATCGCGGCGCCTCAACGGTCACGGAGACGATCATGTCGGGTCCCTTCTTGGCTGCCGATAGGCTGGCGCGCATGAGGACTGCGGTGGTGCGTGTCGACGTCGACCCGGCGGCAGCGTTGACCGCCGACCAGTTACGCGAAGGCATGGCAACGCTTTCCGCTCTGGCCGGTGCGCGCCAGGCGGGCGTCGTGGAGGCCGACCTGACGACCATGCCGTCCAACCGGCGTCAGGTGGAGGTCCTGATCGCCGGCGACGACATCGAGCAGTTGCAGCAGATCGCCGTGCAACTGTGCCGAGAGGCGTTCGGTGTCTTCGGTGTCGAACCGGTGGCCGGTGTACTGACCTATGTCAGCAGAGGAACCGACGACGACGCCCATGGTGTCCTGGCCGGGCTGGGGCTGCGCGGCGAGATTCAGCGCATCCCCACCGGCGACGGCTGGGACATCGTCAAGGTGACGTTGAGCAAGGCCGACCTGCGACGCATCCCGGAGAGCCGGGTGCACACCGCGCTGGAGGCCTCGCTCAACTGCGAGGTGCAGATCATCAGCGTCTGATCCCACGCCGTCACTTCCCCAGGAAGTCGAGGATCGCCGGCGCGGCCTGTACCCACGTGTCGAACAGGCAGAAGTCCTTACCGCCGCTCTGCGCCATCTTCTCGCCGGCACGCTCCCACGCGTCCTCGGGCCACGGCGGGTCGATCAACGTGGACCCCTTGATCAGGCAGTGCACTTCGAAGGATGTGCGCTTGGGGTGGTCCCAGTCGTTCTCGCCGCCGCGGATGATCAGCGTGGGCACGGTGATGTCGTCGAACATCTCGTCGATCACCCCGGGGATCGTCTGCCCGGGTTTGGGTACGAAGGCGTTCAGCCAGCGCAGCATGACCTTGAGGAACTCGTCGGCGTCCAGAGCCAGGATGCGCTGCTCGTTGGCCGGGTTCTGCGCGATGCGTTCCCGCCACTCCGGAACGTTGAGCAGACCTTTGATGCCCAGGCCACGGACGGCGAGAATGCTGGGCACCACGTAGTGGCCACCGAGGACGAAGCTGCCGTAGACGCCGCCGACGATGTTCCACACCACCAGCTTGGTCACCAACTCGGGGTGGAGCATCGTGAACAGCATCGAATCTCGGGCGCCGCCGGAGCCGCCGGCGATGATGCACGGCCCGATGCCCAGGCCCGTCAACAGGTGGTAGAGCGTCTCGGCGCGCATGTGCGATTCGCTCTGGCCGTAGAACTGAACGTCGGACTCGCCGCAGTTGGGGCGATCCCACAACAGCACCCGGTAGCCGCCGTCCGCCAGCGCCTCCGCCAGCGGCCGCAGGCCGGGGATGTCCTTGCTGAATCGGCCACCCGGCGTCAGGACGATGAAATCGCCCTCGTCGCCGAGGATCTCGTAGACGACATTTCCGCCGTTGATCTCGATTGTCTGGTTGGGCAACGCTTCTCCAATGAGTCGGGCACGGAGTCCGTGCTCTAGGCCTGCACCAGCACGTCGTTGCCGACGACCCGGACGGGGTAGGTGCGAATGCTCCACTCCGGCTTGACCGCTGTGGTTCCGGTGGCCAGCTCGAAGCCCCATTGGTGCCAGGGGCAGAAGATGAACTCCTTGTCGCGCACCATCACCGAGTCGCCGGGCACGTTCTCGTCGACGATGTTCAACCCGCGGGTGCGGCCCGCGCACAGCGGGCCGCCCTCGTGCGGGCAGTAGTTCGCGATCGCGTAGAACGTGCCGTTGACGTTGTACACGCCGACACCGTGCCGGCCGATGGGAACGAGTTTGTGCTTCCCCGGCGGGATCTCGTCGACCGTGGCCACCACGTGTTCCCGTCCCTGGGCCAGCCGGGGCTCACGCCCTGCGGACTGCCCGGGCGCCTTGTCGTTGTCCATGTTCTAGAAGACCCGGACCTGACCCTCGAGCGCCGGGACGGTGTCCGGCAGCTTGTAGGTCTCGATGCCGTTGCGGAACATCACGGCCTCACGCGCGTGCTCGGGCAGGTGCTTGACCAGCCAGCGCGGATCGTCGAACGTCCAGTGCGGGTAATCGCTGGAGAACAGCAGGATCTTCTCGCACTCCATCCACTCGAAGGCGCGGCTGAGCTCGGTCTTGTCCTCGGGGTAGTCGAGCGGCTGCGTGGTGAACTTGATGTGGTCCTTGACGTACTCGCTGGGCTTGCGCTTGATCTCCACCCAGGATTTGCGCGCCTCATAGAGCGCGTCCATCCGCCACATCAGCGGCAGGATCCACGTGAACGCGTGCTCGACGAACACGATCCGCAGATTCGGGTGGCGGTCGAAGGTGCCGTCGAAGATCAGGCTCATCACCTGGTTGGCCGCCAGCAGCGAATAGGTGACCATGAAGTCGTGGTTGTAGCTGGGTAGCCCCACGGGCGGCATGGGCAGCTCGTCGTAGTGGCTGCGCGACAGGTGGCAGCTCACCGGGATGTCGTGCTTGGCCGCGGCCGCCCAGATCGGGTCGTACTTGGGGTTGCCCCAGGACGGCCGCGGTTCGGCCTTGATGAGGATCTGCGCCATGTAGGGGTGACCCACCCAGCGCTCGATCTCGGCCACACTGTCCTGCGGCTCCTCGATGGCCAGGCAGATCGAGCCGCGCCAACGCTCGTGCCAGTTGTTGTGGCTGTCAAGCCAGTGATTGGCCTGCCAATCGTTGAGCGCCACCGACATCGCGTGCTGCGCCTCGGGAATGCGGGCCGGGTAGGCAGCGGGCTCGAGGATCGCGATGTCCGCCCCTGCCTCCATGATCAGCTGCTTGAACGCCAGATCCGGATCACTACAGGCGAATTCGCCGTCAGAGGGAAAGGAGTCCGCCCGCATCGCGTAGGTGTGCGCGTAGTCGGGCGCGTCGTAGTAAATCTGGTCGCCGACCTTGCGGGTCAGGAAATACTTGCTGCGCCACGGTTCGGGGATGTACTGGGTCAGTTCGCCACGGCGGGGTGTCGGGTGGACGTCGGAGTCCACGCACCGCACCGCGATTCGCTCGGCGGCAGGTATCCGTGGATTGGCGGTAACACTCATGATGGCCTCCTCGTTACCTCTACTGTGCCGCAGCCGTGGTCGGCAGGGATGGACTTACTCCGAAATCTTCTAGGCCGTAGAGCGCCGCGGCGTTGCGCCAGCACAGCTTGTCGCGCTGCTCGGCGCTGTAGGCCTTCGGCACGGACAGTTCGTTGAGCTGCCAGTGCGGATAGCTCGAGCCGTACATCACCATGTCGTCTTTGCCGGTGAAGCCGGCCCACTCGCCGGCGAAGTCCACGTCACCGGGTCCGTCGAGGCTGCCCTGCACGAAGTACACGTGCCCGGGCAGGTAGTCACTGGGCATCCGCGGCGCCCACGGCGTCTGCTCCAGGTGCGGGCGTCCGAAGCAGTCCATCCGCCACATGAACGGTGTCAGCATGTCGGCCGCGCCGTCGGTCCACACGAACTTCAGCTCGGGCAGGCGCTCGAAGACGCCCTCGGCGATCATGTTCATCAGGTGGTAGAGGAAGTTCAGGGCGGTGAAACCGACGAACTGCTCGTAGGTGCGGGTCAGGCCGTTCGGAGTGGGCGGGAGCATCACCCCGGAACCGACCTCGAAATGCACCGCGACCGGAAGCCCGGCGTCCACGGCAGCCTCCCACAGCGGCCAGAACTGGGGTTTGCCGTACAGATCGCGCGACTGCAGCGGGATGCCGAGCTGCACGATGCGGGGGTGATCCTTGTAGGTGTCGATCTCGCGCAGGGCGCCGGCGATGTCGTCGGGATTGACCCGCAGGGTCCCGCGGAACTTGTCGCCGAACTCCGGGTGGTCCAGCCACCGCGTCACCATCATCTCGTTGTGCGCGGCGGCGATCGCGGTGCCGAGGTGCCGGTCGGGCATGATCCCTCGGGTCATCGGGTGCAGTATCGCGATGTCGACGCCGCGGTCGGTGAACAGATGCTTGGCCACCACGCCCGGATCCGAACCCGGGTACTGGCCGTCAGGCCCTTCCGTGCGGTTGGCGTACTCCCCGCCGGGCGCGCCGTACCAGTCCATCTCGTAGTCGGGAAATCCGCGGCTGCGGAACGGTTCCCGCAGGAAGTTCTTCCGGAGGTCCTGGTTGGACTCGCAGAAGATGTGCACGCTGGCGTCGATGACGGGGACGCGGACGGGGCCGTCGGCACCCGTGGCATCGCCGCTGTCGGACCCGTCGCCGAATTCCTTCACGCAGCTTGATCCTTTGTTCTTCGCGGTCGAGGGCGCGACCGCCTCGATCCCCAGTGTAGATCGTTGTTCTTCATTAGCAAGAACTCTGTTCTCAAGCGGAGTGCTTACCATCTATGCAGGTAGGCGTCCCTGTCGGGGCCTCGCTCAGCGTGCCGTGCGGGATAGGCGCTGTCCGGCTCAGGAGAATCGATGCACCGGAAACGAGAATGCTATTCTCGGCTGACTGCCGGTTCAAGGAGGCGCACGGGTGCTACTCGAATTCGATGCTGACCAGCGGCTGTGGCGGGAGACCGTGCGGGACGCGGTGTCCAAACAATGCCCGGCTTCGCTGATCCGCGACATCGCCGAGAACGGTGTCGACCCGACGCCGTTGTGGCAGAGCTACCTCGATGCCGGATGGACCGAACTCACCGATCCGGAAAACGCCGTCGAGTTGGCGATCGTGCTCGAGGAACTCGGCCGCGCGACCGATCCGACTCCGTTCCTGGCGACGCTGACGCAGTTCGCGCCGCTGGTCGGCGACCGGTTCGACCCCCAGGGATCGGGCGCCGCGGTGCTGACCGGCGTCAGCGCCGTCCGCGACGCCGAAGGCTGGGTGCTCAACGGGACCGACCGGTTCGTCCTGGACGGCGACCGAGCCGACCAGCTGGCCGTTTGCACGCCTGCCGGTGTCTTCCTGGTCGGCGCCGACCAGGTGGTCACGCGGCGTGTCGACACCTTCGATCCGGTGCTACACGTCGCCGAGGTGTCGTTCATCGGCGTGCAGGTGGCCGACAGCCAACGGCTGCCCGCCGACACCGAGCGCGCTCACCATGTGGCGCTGATGGGCATGGCGATCACGATGGTCGGCGCATGCCAGCGCATCCTGGATCTGGCCATCGAACATGCCAAGAGCCGCCAGCAGTTCGGTGTCGCGATCGGCACGTTCCAGGCCATTCAGCACAAGGCCGCCGACATGCACATCGCCATCGAACGCGCCCGCGCCCTGTCGTACTTCTCGGCGCTGACCATCGCCGCCGACGACCCCCGTCGCCGCCTCGCGGCCGCCATGGCCAAAGCCGCCGCCGGCGAATGTCAGGCGCTGGTGTTCAAGCACGGCTTGCAGAGCTTCGGCGCCATGGGTTTCACCTGGGAGAACGACGTGCAGTTCGCGCTCAAGCGCGCCAAGGCCGGGGAATTGATGCTGGGCAGTGCGGCCGAGCATCGCGCCATGATCGCGGAGGAATACAGGGAGTTGATCTGATGCAGCTGGCTTACGACCCCGACGTCGAGGAGTTTCGCGCCGAGTTCTCCGCGTTTCTCGACGAGCACACTCCGTCTGCCGCCGAGACACTCGAGCGACCGCGCTCGGTGTCCCACATGCCGCGGTGGGCCCGCGACTGGCAACGACTGCTGTTCGACAACGGCTGGCTGCTGCCCGCCCAGCCGCCCGAGTTCGGTGGGCGCAACGCCACGGTGCTGCAGACCTTCGTCCATGCCGAGGAACTGTGCCGGCGGCGCATCTACCACAGCTTCAACCCGCAGGGCGTGAACATCATCGCCGCCTCGCTGCTGACCTTCGGGACCGACGAGCAGAAGTACGAGTGGGCCGTGCCCGTACTGCGCGGCGAGCGCACCGCGTCGCTGGGCATGAGCGAGCCCAGCGCAGGGTCGGATTTGGCGTCCTTGCGCACCAAAGCGGTGCGAGATGGGGACGACTTCGTTGTCAACGGCCAGAAGGTGTGGACCTCCGGTGCGCACGACGCCGATTTCCTGCTGACCTTCGTCCGTACCGACCCGGATGCCCCCAAGCACAAGGGAATCAGCGTGCTGCTGATCCCGACCGACCTCGAGGGTGTGGTGTGCCGGCCGTTCGCCGACATGACCGGAATGGAGAACCTGGACTTCAACGAGGTCTTCTTCACCGACGTCCGGGTGCCCGCGGAGAACCTCGTCGGTCCGCTCAACGGGGGCTGGGGAGTGGCCAACGGCTCGTTGGGCCACGAGCGCACCATGATGTGGCTGGGCTTCGCTGACCGAATCGCCAACTGCATCGCCGACTTCCGGCCCAACAATGCCCTGGAGCGCGACGTGCTGGCGTCGTCGATCATCGACTACCACGCGCTGCGGCTGCTCGGCTCGGTGGGCATCGCCCAAGCCGCGCGCGGAGAGGTCGACGTAGCGGCGGTGTCGGTGCCGAAACTCCTCGGCGCCGAGGCCGAGCAGCGCATCGAAGGTTTCGCGCTCGACGCGGCCGGACCCGACGGACTGGTGCACCCGGCGACCTCCGGTCCCTATGCGCACATGAACCTCGATCACTACTTCGCCAGCTGGTTCGAACGCTACTGTCGTAGCTTCGGCGGCACGATCGCCGGCGGCACCTCGGAGATCCAGCGCAACATCATCGCGCAACAGGTTCTCGGTCTGCCGCGACGCTGAGCGACGAGGTCCCAGGTGCGAGTACAGCCGGCAGCCTTCCTGCGCACCACCCTGCCACTGGATCTGACCCAGCTCCGGAGTCTCGACGGCGGTCGGTACCACTCGATCTGGCTACCGGATCACATGGTCAGCTTCTGGCCGGACTCGATCTGGACCCCTGAGTTCACCGACCTGGCGACTGTCTCGCCGTCGCCACACCGCCACCTCGACGGACTGGCGGTCGCCGCGGCAGCGGCGGTACTGACCTCGCACGTCCCGCTGGCCACCAGCGTGGTCGACACCGTGCGTCGGCACCCGGCGCTGCTGGCTCAATCCGCGCTGACCGTCGACCACCTCTCGCACGGACGCTTCATCCTCGGGCTGGGAAGCGGGGAGAAGGAGAACATCGCGCCCTACGGTTTCGACTTCAGCCGCCCGGTCAGCCGATTCGAAGAGGCGCTGCACGTCATCCGCCTGCTGTGGGAGAGCGACGGTCCGGTCGATCACGACGGTCGGTTCTACCGATTGCAGCACGCGCGGCTGGACACCGAACCCTTCGAGGGACGGTTTCCGAAGATCTGGATCGGGGCAAGCGGGCCACGCTCGCTGGCCGTCGCCGGCCGTTACGCCGACGGATGGTGGCCGGCGGGTGCGTGGACACCG
This sequence comes from Mycolicibacterium vaccae, assembly GCA_050205485.1. GTDB lineage: Bacteria > Actinomycetota > Actinomycetes > Mycobacteriales > Mycobacteriaceae > Mycobacterium > Mycobacterium vaccae_A. The sequence continues at coordinate 163,510 of JBNMQW010000001.1, forward strand.
CACGACTACGCCGAAAAGCTCGCCACCGTGCGGGAATCCGCCGAACGGGCGGGTCGTGACCCGATGGCGATCACGCCGTGCTACATCCAGGTGTGTCTGATGGCGCGCGATGAGGCGGCGCTTCAGGACGTTCTCGCCGCGCCGCTGGTGAAGTCCTTCCTCCTGCAGGTCCCGGCATCGACGTTGGCGGGCTTCGGTTTCCGGCACCCCATGGGCGACGACTGGCAGGGTTTCCACGACATCGACCCGGCGACGCTGACCCGAGAGCGAATCCTGGACTTCCTGGGCCGCGTCGAGCCCGAGATGGTGCTGGCCATGGTGCCGCACGGAACGCCTCAGCAGGTGGCACGCACCATCAAGGAATACGTCGACGCGGGTCTGCGGGTGCCCAAGATCCTGGACTATTCCGCCATGGCCGGACTCGATCATGCTGCCGCGTCGGCGCAGAACGTGCGCGCTGCCGAAGATGCTCTGATGGCACTGTGCTCGGACATCTCGTGACGGCGCTCGACAGCGTCGAGATGCTGGCGCGCGCAAGCCGTTCGACCGGCTTGACGGACTGGGGAGACCCCACGTTCGAGCGCCGGTTCACGTCCGCCGTCGACCAACTCAACAGCGTCGACATGGACGACGAAGGCCGGCTGCGCGCCGCCGAGGTATGTCATTGGCTGTTGACCACCAGACTCGAGTTCTTCGAGGACCGTAACCGCTATCCGCTCGCCGAGGAGGTCATCTGCGAGCCGACGTTCGTCACCGGGGAACCGCGTTCGGGCACCACGTTGATGCACGCGCTGATGTCGGTGGATCCCGGCAACCGGGCGCTGCGGTTCTGGGAGGTGATGTACCCCTCACCGCCACCGGGCACCGCCGGGCCCGGCGATCCGCGTCGGGCACGTGCCGACGCGGATTGGCGCGAGATCAACGCCGCGATACCGAAATGGCTGCACAGCCACCCCTACAACGACATGCTCGGCAACGGGCTGCCCGAAGACGAGCGCACCTGGGCATTCGACTTCCGGGTCATGACGCCCACCGCCTGGTGGCGGGTGCCGATGCCCACCGTGGTCGGTGGACTGCCGACCGACGCCACCGCGCAATACCGCATCCACCGGGCAATGCTCGCCCAGTGCCAGTACAGCAGGGGCCCGAAACGATGGGTGCTCAAGGGGTTTCACGGGTTCCGGCTGCGTGAGTTCTTCGCCACCTATCCCGACGCCACCCTGGTGTGGTTGCACCGCGACCCGGTGCAGGTCGCGGCATCACGGACGATGATGATGGCCGACATCGCGTCGGGCATGGTCGGTGACGTCGATCTGCGGGCCGCGGCCCGGATGCACCTGGACCTCACCCGCGCGAGCATCGCCAACACCATGACCAACCCGCTGGTCGACGACCCGCGCATCCTGCACGTGCGCTACACCGACTTCGTCGGCGACCCGGTGCGGACCGTCCGCTCCTATTACGCGTTCTGCGGGCGGGAACTCACCGACGAGGCCGAGACGGCGATGCGGACCTACCTCGCTGAGAACAAAGGGGACCGGCACGGCAAGTTCAGGTACTCGACGGATGTCCTCACCGACATCGGCGAGGACCTCGAGGCGTTGCACGAGGAGTTCCGCCCGTTCCGCGAACGGTTCGGGGTGGCGATCGAGAAGCGTCCCTGATGATCGACGACAGGCTGTCGGTACACGACGTCACCTTCCTCGGTGCCGACGCTCGACAGCTGATCGCCTCGTGGGAGGAACTCGGCGTCACGCGGTTGAGCCTGATCGACGGTGAACTGTCGGATCCGCTGCTGAGACAGGCAGTGTCCGCGGGTGATTACTCGGTGGAGACCGTGTATCACCTGTTCGGTTCGACCGACGGGCTGCGTCGGGTCATCGACACCGCCGCCGAGGTTGATGCACGCGTGGTGTACATGCTGACCGGCGGGCGCGCCGGCCTGAACTGGGAACAGGCCGCGGCCAGATTCTGCGACGCTGTTCACCCGTGCGTCGAACACGCGCGGCAGGCCGGTGTCGCACTGGCCATCGAGAACGCGTCGGGCCTGTACGCCGACATCCACATCGCGCACACACTGACCGACACCCTCGCACTGGCGGAGAGAGCTGGAATCGGTGTGTGCATCGACCTCTTCCACTGCTGGGCAGAAGCGGATCTGCCCGGCCTGCTCGAGCGTGCCGCTCCGCGTCTCGAGATGATCCAGCTCAGCGACTACGTGCTCGGTGACCGTTCGTTACCGGCCCGCGCGGTGCCGGGCGACGGGGTCATCCCGCTGGAAACACTCGTCGCGCAGGCAGTGCAATTGGGTTATCCGCACGGCTTCGACCTGGAACTGATCGGGCCGCGCATCGAAGCGGAGGGGCGTCTGGCCGCCGCCCGGCGCGCGGGTGCCGTGGTTTCGACGATGCTGGAACGCCTTTCGGGGAGTGATGATGGCCTACGGTGACGGCGCGGCCGACGCGCAACTGCATGAGGCGTGGGTGGCGTTCTGCGACCGGCTCAAGGCAGCAGGGGAGCAGGTTTTCACCGACCACAACCCGACCGCAGATCCGCACCGCGTCGACGGGATGCGGTTTCTGACCCAGAACCTCGGCCAGGCTTTCGATCTTGCGCTGGAAACCCGGGATACGCGCTATCCGAGTCTGCATGCCTTCTGCGGCCCGAACCGAAAACTCGGCGGGGACTGCGCCGACTTCACCTATCAGCAGGCCTGGATCGACGGATCGTCGGTGTACCGCATCGTCGGGACACGGGGGTCGGCACCTTTTCTCAACATCACCGTGCAGGGGCGCCGCCCCGACCGTGCCGATGTACTGCACGAACCGTTCGGCGATCTTCCTGAGGCCAACCTCTCCGGTCCACAGCTCACGGTGGCGGCCGACGGCTCCTTCGAGATCTACATCGGTGGGCCCGAACGTGGCCCGAACTGGCTGCCGACGACCACCGAATCACGAAAACTGTTCATCCGCCAAGGTTTCGACACCTGGGACCAGGTGCCCGCCCGGATGCAGATCGAGCGCGTCGACATGGCTGCACCCAGGCCGCTGCCGACCGCGGCGGTGATGCTCGACGCGATCGAGTGGGCCGGTGATTTCCTGACCGGGATGATGCGCGACTGGCCCGAATTCCCCTTCACGCGTGGCGGAGTCGACGCAGCGCACCCCAATGTCTTTCCGGCCGTCCCCGATTCCGATGTCGCCGATGCCAGGCGGGGCCGCGCGGCGGTCAACATGCACTGGCGGCTGGCGTCCGACGAGGCACTGGTCATCGAGTTCGGCGCGCACGACGGCCTGTGGATGCTGACCAACATGGGGGTGTTCTTCACCAGCATGGATTTCCTGTATCGACCGGTCGGCTACACCCCGAGCAGGACCGCGGTCGACGCCGACGGCAGGGTGCGGGTGATCCTGGCCCACGAGGACCCCGGATACCACAACTGGATGGACACCCAGGGCTTCGAGCGGGGCAACGTGACCTACCGCCACATGCTCGAGGGCGAGCCGGCGGTCCTGGAAACGCGTGTCGTGAAGCATGCGGACCTGGCCGAGGTGGTGCCCGCGGCCACGGCCACCGTGACGCCCGAGGACCGCGTCGCTCAGATGTGGGAACGCTTCAACGGGATTCGCCGGCGCTACGCGCTGCTGTGAGCACCGCCGAGCGCGCGCAGACTGCCCGTGATGCGCGGCGTGTCGGCGGACAGACTCCCCCGCAAGCGGGAGGTGCCCCCAGCGCGCTCGCGGAACGAGCTCAGAGGCGCTGGAGGGCGAAGGTCCAGAACTGGGTGCCGGGTGGGCCGTTGTTGCAGCCGACGTCGAACTTCGAGTCGATGGTGCCGAACAGCGTCGCCGCGTCGAAGGAGTAGGTGTCCCGGGTGGGCATGTTGTAGCCGAAGCAACGCAGGCCGTCGGGTTGGTCGACGGTGAACGTGTAGCGCCCGTCGACGAGGTAGGCCTTGCTCTCGTAGTAGTCGTAGAACTTCAGCCGAGGCCGGGCTGCGACGTTTATGCACTCGCCGTTCTTCTCCGGGATGCACGCGCTGATATACCAGAACCACGAGGCGCGGTCGTACCGGTTGGTCAGGACGTCGTAGTTGCCCAGCTGGATCCGCGCCGACGACGGCGCTGCGAGCATCGTTGCGGTGGCCAGCAACGCCACCAACACCGCGCCGAACTTACCGAGCCTCATGCCGCGTGCCACCCTTCCTGCCGGCGTACTGCCGCATCATCGAATCACTTTCGGCGCCCACCGGGGGTGGGATCGGGTCAATCGATGACGGCGGGTTCCTTGCGTTCGGTGATCGGGCGCGCCAGTTCCTGCTCGTTGCAGATGCGTTGCAGCTTCACCAGCGTCTCGTCGAGGCCGGGGCCCAACGGTTCACTCGGTGTGAATGTCGCGGGCAGATTCCGCATGCCCTGGATCACGCCGATGCTGTCGTAGTGCACCGCGCCTTCGGGGTCGCAGACGTAATCGGGCATCCGGTCCAGCACCGCGGTCAGCATCGACTTGAATACCGTGCGGGCCACATTGGAGCCGACGCAGCGATGGACTCCGATGCCGAAACTGAAGTGGCGGTTGCCCTTCCGGTCGAGAATGACCTGGTCGGGCTGTTCGAACACGGCGGGATCGCGGTTGGCCATCGCCCAGGACAGCCACAGCCGCTCGTACTGCTTGAACTGCTGGCCCTCCACTTCGACGTCCTCGTGAAAGGTACGTCCGTCACCCGGGGCCGGGGTGAAGAACCGCAGGAACTCCTCGGTCGCCGGGGCCAGCAGGGTGTCGCGTTCCCGGCTCAGCCGTTCCCGCTCGTCGGGGTGCTCGCCGAGCCACTCCAGAGCGTGGGCGGTCAGCGCGGTGGTGGTGTCGAACCCGCCGCCGATGATCAGACCCAGATTGCCCAGGATCTCCATGTCTGGTGCGGGCGCGCCGTCGATCCGCAACTGCAACAGTGCATTCACCAGTCCGGGACGCGGGTTTTCCCGGATCTCCATCATGTTGTTGATCAGATCGATGCCCATCTCGCGATGCTGCTCGTTGATCTTCTCGCGTTCGGGCGCGTGTTCAGGCGTGTACACCGATGCGTGGGTCGGCTCGCTGTAGACGTTCCACTTCTTCAGTTCGATGCCCATCATCGCCAACGTCAGCACCGCGGGCACGACGTTGGCCAGGTGGTCGACGAAGTCGATGTGGCCGGACTCGATGTGCTCGTCGAGTGCGGCCCGCGTGATCTCGTCGATGAAGGGTTCCCACCGTTTGATCGCCGCCGGCGACAGATACGGATTGAGCGCACCTCGGTAGGCGCTGTGCTCGGGCTCGTCCATCTCCAGGATTCCGCCGCGAACCACGGTGGCGCGGCTGGCCTTCGGAATGGTGATGCCCTGGTAGGGCGTCTCCCCGGAGATGTCGTGGTGGTTGGACACCGCGGGACAGCGGGCCAGTTCGAACACCTGCTTGCTGCCGGCTGCGACCCAGTGGCCGCCGTAGGTCTCCGACCACGCGACGGGGCACTTGGCGTGCATCTCTTCGGTGATCGTCTCGAACTGCAGGCGGTACTCCGGGGTGTGCCGGTCGAAGTAATAGGTGTTCTTCTTACGGCTGTCGTCGGCGGTGCCGTTCACGACGTCGTCGACACTCAAGGCTCGCTCCTGTGCTTCGCGTTGTTGGACAGCAACCCCCGCGGGGGAGTCACTCCTCGATCGAGATGGCCTGTTCCGGGCAGGACTGCATCGCTTCGCGCACCGCGTCCTCCTGGTCGGACGGCACGACTTCGTTTACCGGCGACGCGGTTCCGTCAATGTCGCTGAGCTCGAACGAATCTGGCGCGATCATCGCGCACAGCGTGTGACCCTGGCAGCGTTCCGAGTCCACCCGAACCTTCACCACATCTCCCTTTTCCGCCCTGTTGCTGTCGGTAATCCGCTGATCAGACGTGGTAGTCGTACCACTTGAGGTAGCCGCCGGCGTCGACGCGCAACTGCATACCGGTGACATAGCGCGCCTCATCCGAGGCCAGCCACAGCACCGCATTGCTGATGTCCTCGGGTTCGATGTAGTTGACCTTCATCGCCTGCTGCACACCGAAGACCGGCTCCGCGTCGGCGCGCGTGGGCTTTTCCAGATCCGGCCGGAACGAGCGGTACATCGGCTCGCTCTGCAGCATGTCGGTGTTGCAGTTGGTGGGGTGGACGACATTGGCGCGGATTCCGCGCACCGCCAGCTCGGTGGCGAGGTAGTGGACGTACTCCGAGATCAGACGCTTGGAGACCATGTAGCCCATGCCGCCCGGATCATTGCCGGGGTTGGGCTTGTTGTGCGCGTCCATCAGCGCCGCCGCCGATGCGGTCGCGATGATCGACGCACCCTCCTGCAGATGCGGCAGGGACTCCTGGATGGCGTTGATGGTGCCGACGAAGTTGGTGTTGATGCCGTCGGTCCACGCCTGCATCGGGGGCTGCCCCTTCATCGCGGCGATGCCTGCCTGGGCCACCACGATGTCGAGCTTGCCGAACTCGGCCAGACCGGACTGCAACGCGGCGCGCACCTGGGCGGCATCCCGGACATCGGCTTTCGCCGTGACGATGCCCCGTCCGGTCTTCTCCACCAGTTTGGCGGTCTCCTCGAGATCCTCGAGGGTGGCCATCGAGTAGCCGACCGTGTCGAAGTCCTCGCAGATGTCGACCGCGATGATGTCTGCGCCCTCCTCGGCCAGCCGAACCGCATGGCTGCGGCCCTGTCCTCGTCCGGCGCCGGTGACGAAGGCGACCTTCCCCTGAACACGTCCCATAGTCGGTGGTCCTTTCGATCTCGCGGAGGTTGAGAAGTGTTGGTGCTGCCGGGATCAGGTGTTGCGGCCGCCGTTGACGCCGAGGATCTGGCCGGTGACGTACCCGGCCTCTTCGGAGATGAAGAAGGCGCACGCGGCGGCGATGTCCTCGGGCCGACCCATCCGTCGCACAGGCGTCGCCTCGATCTGTTTGGCGGTATCGCCGAGGAAGCCTCGCTCCTCGGCCTTGCGCAACATCGGCGTGTCGATGAACCCTGGCGGCACCGCGTTGACGGTGATGCCGTGCGGGCCGTATTCCAGCGCCAGCGACTTGGTCAGGCCGTTGACGCCCGACTTGGCCGCGACGTAGGGCGCCATATAGGGCTGTCCGGAATGTGTGCTGGAGGAGGAGATGTTGACGATGCGTCCCCAGCCGGCCTCGATCATGTCGGGCAGCACGGCCTGGACGCAGTGGAACACCCCGTTGAGGTTGACGTCGATGACCTTCTGCCAGTCCTCGAACGTCAGATCCGTGAACTTCTTGAAGCGGTCCAGACCGGCGGCGTTGACCAGCACCGTCACCGGACCGAGTTCGGTACGCACCTGGTTCAGCGCCTCGTCGATGGCGGCGCGATCGGTGACATCGGCGGCGTAGGAGAACTTCTCCTCACCGGGGTTCAGGTCGAGCGTCGCGACCTGCAGGCCGTCGGCGCGGAGACGTTCGGCGATCGCGGCGCCGATACCGGAGGCGCCTCCTGTCACTACCGCCGTCTTCACGCACCGACTCCAGGGGTGTCGTCAAACCACACAGCTATCAAGAACCTTCCTTCCGATTATGAGAACCGTACTCTCGCACATCGCGAAACCGCAAGACATCCGAGCCGTCTGGTTGTCACCGGTGAGACGTTTGATCGACGATTGTCGCAACGTTTTCCGCTGGCAGTCGCGGTTTCGTCGGTATTCCTTGAGTTCTCCCTATGCGAATGTATGATTCGCCCGAAGCGAGAATGCAGTTTCCATCACATAAGCCCAGATCAATGCCGAAGTTGACGTACTCGGCGAGGAGGAAGATGTCGGAAGCACCCACGATCCCGGCCACCGATGGCGGTCCCGAGACCGTCGGCGCGAGTGCGGTCCGGCGGTTGCTGATCGGCGGCGAGTTGGTTGAGACCGCAAGGACGTTTCCGTCGCTGAACCCCGCTTCGGGCGAGGTGCTCGGGCACGCCCCCGATGCCGGCGTCGCCGAGGCGCACGCGGCGGTGGCCGCGGCGCGGCGCGCGTTCGACGAGACCGACTGGTCGACCAACGTCGGGCTCCGGGTGCGGTGCCTGCAACAGCTGCACGCCGCACTCCTCGGGCACCGCGACGAACTGGCGCAGCTGACCATCGCCGAAGTGGGAGCCACCGAGGCGTTGTGCCAGGGCGCACAACTGGACCAGCCGATCGATATCGTGCGCTACTACGCCGATCTGCTGCAGAGCTATCCGATGACCGAGGACCTCGGAAACATCGAAAGCCGCGGCATGCAGCATCACCGCTGGGTCGAGAAGGAAGCCGCCGGTGTCGTCGCGGCGATCATCGCCTACAACTATCCGAACCAACTCGCGCTGGCCAAGCTCGCTCCGGCACTGGCCGCCGGGTGCACCGTGGTCCTCAAGTCCGCCCCCGACACACCACTGATCACCTTGGCGCTCGGTGAACTGATCGCCGAACACACCGACATCCCTGCCGGCGTGGTCAACGTGCTCTCCGGTGCCGATCCGGCCGTGGGTGCGGCGCTGACCACCAGCCCGGACGTCGACATGGTGACCTTCACCGGATCCACCCCAACCGGCCGGGCCATCATGGCCGCGGCCAGCGAAACCCTCAAGAAGGTGTTCCTCGAGCTCGGCGGGAAGTCGGCCGCGATCGTGCTCGACGACGCCGACTTCGGCACCGCGGCACTGTTCTCCGCCTTCAGCATGGTCACCCACGCCGGGCAGGGCTGCGCACTGACCTCACGACTGCTGGTGCCGCGCAAGCACAAAGACGAGATCGTCGAGTTGGTCAAGAACAACTTCGGGATGGTGCGCTACGGGGATCCGGCCGACCCCAAGACCTACATGGGTCCGCTCATCAGTGCGAAGCAGCGCGACAAGGTCGACGGCATGGTGCAGCGCGCGATCGCTGCCGGCGCCACGCTGGTGACCGGCGGGGAGAAGGTCGATCCGGGCTTCTTCTACACCCCGACCCTGTTGGCCGACGTCGCGCCAGACAGCGAGATCGCACGAGAGGAGGTGTTCGGTCCGGTGCTGGTCGTCATCGCCTACGACGATGACGACGACGCCGTGCGCATCGCCAACGACTCGATCTACGGACTCTCCGGGGCGGTATTCGGCAGCGAGGAGAGGGCCTTGGGTGTAGCCCGCCGCATTCGCACCGGCACCTTCTCCATCAACGGCGGCAACTACTTCAGCCCCGACAGCCCGTTCGGCGGCTACAAGCAGTCGGGGATCGGCCGCGAGATGGGTCGGGCCGGGCTCGAAGAGTTCCTGGAAACCAAGACATTCGCAACGGTGGTGAGGTAGCGCCATGACCAAGCCTCTGGAAGGCATCCGTGTTCTCGAGGTCGCCATGTACGGCTTCGTCCCGTCGGCCGGCGCGGTGCTGGCCGAATGGGGAGCCGACGTGGTGAAGGTGGAGCACGCCGTCACCGGCGACCCACAGCGCGGACTCCGTCAGACCGGCCTGCTACGGGTGGAGGGCGACCCGAACCCGAACATCGAACACGCCAACCGGCTCAAGCGCAGCATCGGGCTGGACATGTCGGTGCCCGAGGGCAGGGAGGTGCTGCTGGAACTGGCCCGCCGCGCAGATGTGTTCCTGACCAGCTTCCTGCCCGGACATCGGCAGAAGTTCGGCATCGACGTCGACGACATCCGTGCGGTCAACCCCAACATCGTCTATGCCCGTGGCAGCGCGCTCGGGCCGCGCGGCGAGGAGTCCGTCAAGGGCGGTTACGACATGACCGCCTTCTGGTGCCGCGCCGGCACTGCCGCCACGATCACCCCGCCGGGCACACCCGGCATGGTGGGTCCGCCGGGACCGGCCTACGGCGACACCATTTCTGGCACCAACCTCGCCGGCGGCATCGCCGCTGCTCTGCTGAAGCGGGAACGTACCGGCGAGCCGTCCATCGTCGACGTGTCCCTGCTGGGTAGCGGGCTGTGGGCGCTCGGCCACACCGTCGCGCTCACCAACCACCTCCAAGAGCGGATGGAGGCCTTCCCGCCGGGAGTGCACGGCTCGCCGATCAACCCGCTCGTAGGCCTGTATCCGACCGCCGACGAGCGCTACATCTCCTTCGTCATGATGCAGCCCACCAAGTTCTGGGCGGACGTGTGCAAGCACATGGACCTCGACCTGGCCGACGACCCGCGCTTCGCCACCGCGGAGTCGTTCGCCGAGCACACCGAGGCGGCCACCGAGATCCTCACCGAGGCGATGCGCAAACGCCCGCTGGCCGAGTGGGCCGAGCGCTTCGCCACCCTGGCCGGACCGTGGGCCCCGGTGCAGGACACCCTGCAGGCCGCCCAGGACGCCCAGATCCGCGCCAACGAATACCTCGTTGCCGCAGGAGAACTCGAACTCGTCGCCAACCCCGTGCAGTTCGACGTCTCCGCGCCCGCCTCCGGGCCGGCACCCGGGTTCGCCGAGCAGACCGACGACATCCTCATCGAACTCGGGCTGGACTGGGATCGAATCATCGAGCTCAAGACGGCCGGCGCCGTCACCTGAGCGACGTCACACCCCGCTGGAGGCACCCGCATGCCATTCGTCACGTCCGTCGGCACCTACCTGCCGTGCTGGGGTGCGCCCCTGCACCGCGTGGTGGGTGACGACGAGGACGTCGTCACGATGGCGGTGGAGGCCGGGCGAGCCGCGCTGACCGACGGTGCGGCAGTGGAGCGAGTCGTCCTCGTCAGCCGAGACCTGCCGCTGCTGGAGAGCAGCAACGCCGCGGTGCTCCTGGCGGGCCTGGGGCTGGACCCCGAGCTGGAGGTCGACGAACGGCTCGGCGGCGCGCCGGCGACCGTCGACGCCCTGAGCTCCGCGCGGCCCCGCACGCTGATCATCGGCGCCGACCTGACGCCGGCGGGCGCGGCGGCGATCGTCACCGCAGAGCAGGGGATGCAGGTGCGCACCGCCGCCCGGGTGTCGCGCAGCCTGCCGGTCCGCACCCGCAACGCCACCGGGGACATCCACGACTACGGAGACCCACGGCTGCTGCACGAACGCGGACTGATCGCGTCGCTGGCGGCAGCCTGGCTGGACACCCCGGTCGCGATCGCCGGCGTCGACCACGAGCGGGTCCGGGAACTGTGCCTCGGCGACCCGCCGGCGCTGCCGACCTCGGGCGCGAGTGCCGGTCTCTTCGCGTTGGCCGGTCTTTCCGAACGCGGCGTCACCGGACCCCTGGTCGCGGTCGAGCAGGCGCTGCTGTCCGGTATCACGGTCACCGGCGGGACGGCCAGAATCCACCGGCGCGAGCCGGTAGCCCGGCCGATGCCGGAGGGCAGGTTCATCGCCGACGGCGATATCCCGATCTCGCTCGCCGCCTACGAACGCGCGTTCGAAGCCAAAGTGCGTTGGGAAGCAGGGCGATTCGCCGGATCCGAGGATCTGGACTTCCCGCCGCGGTACCGCGTGGACACCGCGGGGGCGCTGTCGACCGACTACGAACTGGTGCCGCTGCCGCGTACCGGGACGGTCTACACCGAGACCACAGTGCACCTGCCGGTCCCTGGATTGCGCACGCCGTACTCACTGGTCATCGTCGAGCTCGACGACGTCGCGGTCCGTGCCCTGGTCAAGGTGACCGGTGCGCCTCCCGGAACGGTCGACATCGGGGACCGGGGCCGCCTGGCACTGCGTCGGGTGGCGGTGCGGTCCGGGGTGCCCGACTATGGCTACGCGTTCGAGCCCGAGCAGGATCACCGAGCGCTTGTGCGGGAAGACAGTCAGGGTGCGGCATGAGGCGCGTCGCGATCGTCGGTGCCGGGATGACGCCTTTCGGGGAGCATTTCGCGTTGGGCATCAAAGACCTGCTCCCGATGGCGTACTCGGCGTGTGCCGACACCGTCGACAAGGGCCTGATGAAGACGGACCTGCAGGCGGCGTGGATCGGTGCGATGGGCACCGCCGACGGATTCCCGGCCGGAATCCTCGCCGACACGCTCGGACTGTCGGAGTTGCCAGTAAGTCGTGTGGAAAACTCCTGCGCGACGGGTCACGACGCCATCCGCAACGCGCTGTTCGCTGTCGGCTCGGGAGCCTACGACGTGGCCCTGGTGATGGGCGCGGACAAGCTGCGCGACACCACCTCGGCTGAAATGCTTTGGGAGTGGGAGGCCATGGTCCGCGACATGGCCTGGGACTACCCGCTCGGGCTGGTGGCGCCGGCGGGATTCGCATTGCATGTTCGCCGATATCTCCACGAATCTCCGGCAACTGAAGAACACTTAGCCATGGTGGCGGTCAAGAACCACCGCCACGGCGTCAACAACCCCAAGGCGCGGCTGCGCTTTGAGATCACGATGGAGCAGGCCCTGAACGCACCGACGGTGGTGACCCCGTTCCGCTTGTATGACTGCGCGCCGCAGAGCGACGGAGCGGCAGCGGTCGTCATCGCGGCGGAGGACGTGGTGGATCGGTTCACCGATCGGCCGGTGTGGATTCGCGGCGTGGGACTCGGACTGGACGCGGTGATGCATCAGCACAAGCCGGACTTGACGAGCTTCCCGGCCACAGCGCGCGCGGCCAAACAGGCCTACGCGACGGCGGGATTGTCGCCGTCGGACATCGACATCGCGGAGGTGCACGATTTCCTCACCGGCATCGAGCTGATGAGCTATGAAGATCTGGGCTTCGCTGATCGGTTGGGCGCCCACAAGCTGCTCGAAGCCGAGGTCACGAGCGTCGGCGGGGCGCTGCCGGTCAATCCCAGCGGCGGTTTGAAGTCCAAAGGTCACCCACCGGGGGCAACCGGTGTGGCACAGTGCGTCGAGTTGTTCCAACAGCTGCGAGGCGAGGCGGCCAACCAGGTCGACGGAGCGCGAATAGGACTGGCGCACAACATCGGCGGCCCGACCGCCGTGTCGGCAGTGACGATTCTAGAAGGACCAGGGAGACCACGCTGATGGCGGTGAAGGGACCGGAACGCTGGTCGACGGGCATCACCTTGCCCCACGGTCTGTCCGGCGCGATGCAGGCCGTCGGTGGGTGTTTCTCGATGGCGCTGGATGCAGTGCGGTTTGTGTTTGTGCGGCCGTTTCAGTGGCGGGAGTTTTTGGAGCAGTCCTGGTTTGTGGCGCGGGTGTCGATGGCCCCGACGTTGTTGGTGGCGATTCCGTTCACGGTGTTGGTGTCGTTCACGTTGAACATCTTGTTGCGCGAGTTGGGTGCGGCGGATCTGTCGGGGGCGGGTGCGGCGTTCGGTGCGGTGACCCAGGTGGGTCCGTTGGTGACGGTGTTGATCGTGGCGGGGGCGGGTGCGACGGCGATGTGCGCGGATCTGGGGTCGCGCACCATTCGTGAGGAGATCGACGCGATGGAGGTGCTGGGTATCAACCCGGTGCAGCGTCTGGTGACTCCGCGGATGCTGGCTTCGGGGTTGGTGGCGTTGCTGCTCAACAGCCTGGTGGTGATCATCGGCATCCTGGGTGGTTACTTCTTCTCGGTGTTCGTCCAGGACGTCAACCCGGGGGCGTTCGCGGCGGGCATCACGTTGTTGACCGGGGTGCCCGAGGTGATCATCTCGTGTGTCAAGGCGGCGTTGTTCGGGTTGATCGCCGGGTTGGTGGCTTGTTATCGGGGGTTGACGATCTCCGGGGGCGGGGCCAAAGCGGTGGGTAACGCGGTCAACGAGACGGTGGTGTACGCGTTCATGGCGTTGTTCGTGATCAACGTGGTCGTCACCGCCATCGGTATCCGGATGACGACGGGCTAGGGGGTCGCGCATGGGTACCTCAGCGGTTTTGCGGTCGCGGTTTCCGCGGCTGATCAAGAACGTCAACCGGCCGGTCGACGTGTTGTCGCGCATCGGTGATCACACCCTGTTTTATGGGCGGGCGCTGGCTGGTACCCCGCATGCGGCGGTGCATTTCCGCAAGGAGATCATCCGGTTGATCGCCGAGATCTCGATGGGTGCGGGCACGCTGGCGATGATCGGCGGCACCGTGGTGATCGTCGGGTTCTTGACGCTGGCTGCCGGCGGCACCCTGGCCATCCAGGGCTATTCCTCGCTGGGTGACATCGGTATCGAAGCGTTGACCGGGTTCTTGGCGGCGTTCATCAACGTGCGCATCGCCGCGCCGGTGGTCGCCGGGATCGGGTTGGCCGCCACGTTCGGGGCGGGGGTGACCGCGCAGCTGGGCGCGATGCGCATCAACGAGGAGATCGACGCGCTGGAATCGATGGGCATCCGCCCGGTGGAATACCTGGTGTCCACGCGGATTGTGGCCGGGATGGTGGCGATCACCCCGCTGTACTCGATCGCGGTGATCTTGTCGTTTGTGGCCTCGCAGTTCACCACCGTGGTGTTGTTCGGCCAGTCCGGTGGTTTGTACGACCATTACTTCGACACCTTCCTCAACCCGATCGACCTGTTGTGGTCGTTCCTGCAGGCGGTGCTGATGGCGATCGCGATCCTGCTGGTCCACACCTACTTCGGCTACTTCGCCTCCGGCGGACCCTCCGGGGTCGGGGCGGCGGTCGGTAACGCGGTACGCACCTCACTGGTCGTGGTGGTCTCGGTGACCCTGCTGGTCTCCCTGGCCATCTACGGCTCCAACGGCAACTTCAACCTTTCGGGCTAGGGGAGAAGACTTGAACAGAAGCTATGCCCGGCCGCTGGCGGGTCTCGGACTGGTGGCGGCCCTCGTGGCGATCTTCGGGATCTCCGTCGGTCTGTTCGCGGGCAAGTTCACCGAAACGGTTCCGGTGACGGTGATCTCCGACCGTGCCGGTCTGGTGATGAACCCCGACGCCAAGGTCAAGATGCGCGGAGTGCAGGTCGGCGCCGTGAGCTCCATCGCCTACCGGCCGGACGGTAAAGCCGAACTGTTGCTGGACATGGATCCGTCGCAACTGCACCTGATTCCGTCCAACGTCAACGTCGACATCGCGTCCTCGACGGTTTTCGGCGCCAAATTCGTCCAGCTCGAGGCGCCCGCCGACCCAGCCGCGCAGCCGCTGCAGAAAGGGCAGGTGCTGCAGGGCCAGCACGTGACCGTCGAGGTCAACACCGTGTTCCAGCGCTTGGTCGACGTGCTCGACGCGGTCGAACCGACCAAGCTGAACCAGACCCTCGGCGCGATCTCACAGGCGTTCAGCGGCCGCGGGGAGAAGTTCGGTCAGACGATGAGCGACTTCAACGCGCTGCTGGCCAAACTGGAGCCGAGCCTGCCGAATCTGGCGCACGACATCGAGGTGTCGGTGCCCGTCCTGCAGGCCTACGCCGACGCCAGCCCGGACCTCATTTCGACGGTGGAAAGCGCCACGACGCTGAGCAATTCGATCGTCGAGGAGCAGAAGAACCTGGACGCGTTCCTGGTCAGCGCCATCGGACTCGCGGATGTGGGTAACGACGTGGTCGGCGGCAACCGCCAAGGTCTCACCGATGCTCTCGATGTCCTGGTTCCGACCACCGACCTGCTGCGCCAGTACCGTAAGTCCATCTGGTGCGGCATCGGGGGATTGGTCCCGTTCGCCCAGTCGGCGCCGCAGTTCTCCGGCGTCTTCGTCAATGCCGGCCTGACCCTCGGCGTGGAGCGTTACCGCTATCCCGGAGATCTGCCGAAGGTCGCCGCCAGCAGCGGGGGTCGCGATTACTGTAAGGAACTCGGACTGCCGGAGTTGCCTGCAGAGTTCGTTCCGCCCCAGATCATCGGCGACGTCGGCGCGAACCCGGCCCAGTACGGCAACGCCGGAATCCTGCTCAACTCCGAAGGATTGAAGAACTGGCTGTTCGGGCCGCTCGACGGACCGCCGCGCAACACGGCGCAGATCGGAATGCCAGGATGACGCGCTCAACCGGAACCCTCATCAAGTTCGGCATCTTCGGTCTGGTCATGACGATGCTGACCGCATTCCTGTTCTTTGTGTTCAGCGACGCCAGAACCGGTGCCACCAACGAGTATTCGGCTGTGTTCTCCGACGCCTCCCGCCTGGAGACCGGCGACACCGTCCGCATCGCCGGCATTCGCGTCGGCACCGTCAAAGAAGTGTCTCTGCAACCGGACCGGTCGGTGCTGGTGAAGTTCGACGCCGACCGCAGCACGGTGCTGACCACAGGCACTCAGGCAGTCATCCGATACCTCAACCTGGTGGGAGACCGCTACCTCGAACTGGTCGACACCCCCGATTCGACGCAGATCGTGCCCGCAGGTGGGCAGATCCCGCAGACCCGCACCGCGCCGGCGCTGGATCTGGATCTGCTGCTGGGTGGGCTCAAGCCCGTCATCCAGGGTCTCAACCCCGAGGACGTCAACGCGCTGACCTCGTCACTGGTCCAGATCCTGCAAGGGCAGGGCGGCACGCTGGAATCGCTGTTCTCGAAGTCATCGTCGTTCACCAACGCCCTGGCCGACAACAACGAGGTCATCGAAGGGGTGATCGAGGATCTGCGGTCCGTGCTGGACACGTTGTCCGAGGACGGCGAGGAGTTCTCCGGTGCCATCGACCGATTCGAGCAGTTGGTGTCCGGACTGTCGGCAGACCGCGACCCCATCGGCACGGCCATCGAGGCGCTCGACAACGGCACCGCGTCGATGGCTGATCTGCTGAGCCGGGGCCGTGCGCCGCTTGCGGGTACGGTCGACGAGCTCAGCAGGCTTGCGCCGCTGGTGAACAACGATCTGGATCGCCTCGATGCGACGCTGCAGCGACTGCCGGAGGTGTACCGCAAACTGGCTCGCGTCGGGTCCTACGGTGCCTGGTTCCCGTACTACATCTGCGGTATCACCTTCCGCGCAAGCGATCTCGAGGGACGGACCGTGGTCTTCCCGTGGGTCAAGCAAGAAACGGGAAGGTGCGTGGACGAGTAGATGCTCAAGTACCGCGGTTCTCAACTCGCCAGAGCGGGATTCATCGGCGCCACGCTGATCATCCTGGTCATCGCCATCGGCCTGCAGCCCGAACGGCTCGTGCAGTGGGCCACCGCCATCAGGTATCAGGCGCTGTTCGTCGAAGCTGGTGGCCTTCGGGTCGGCAACGACGTCACGGTCTCGGGTATCAAGGTCGGCTCGGTGTCCTCGGTGGGACTCGACAACGGTGACGCACTGGTCGAGTTCACGATCAACGGCAAGTACGCGCTCGGGTCCGACACCACGGCCCATATCCGCACCGGGACCCTGCTGGGTGAACGTGTGCTGGCCCTCGAATCCGCGGGCAGCGGCACGCTGGACCGGCGCGACGTGATCCCGACGTCGCGAACCTCGTCGCCATACTCGCTGACCGACGCGGTCAGCGACCTGACCGCCAACACCGCGGACACCGACACCACGTCGCTGAATCGCTCGTTGGACACGCTGTCCGAGACGCTCGACCAGGTGGCACCGCAGCTCGGGCCCACCTTTGACGGGCTGTCGCGGCTGTCGCAATCATTGAACAGCCGTAACGAGAGCCTCGCCGAGTTGCTCCGTACCGCCGGCGACGTGACCGGGATCTTCGCCGATCGCAGCCAGCAGGTGAACCGGTTGATCCTCAACGCCAACGATCTACTGGCGGTACTCAACGACCGCCGCCAAGCGATCACCAGCCTGCTGTCCAACGTCACGACGGTCATGCAGGAACTACGCGGAGTGGTCGCCGACAACGAGGCCGAGTTGGCACCCGCGCTGGAGCATCTCAACACCGTCGTCGCCGTGCTGGAGAAGAACCGCGACAATCTGGCCAAGATGCTGCCCGGCGGTGCCAAGTACTACCTGACTCAAGGTGAGATCGTCTCCAACGGTGCGTACTACAACGCGCTGGTGCCCAATGTGCAGCCTGCCCAGCTGCTGCAGCCGTTCCTCGACTACGCGTTCGGATTCCGCCGCGGGGTCGATGCCGGCCAGCCGCCGGACAACGCCGGCCCGCGCGCCGAGATCCCTTTCCCCGTCAATGGCATTCCGCAGCCAGGAGATCTTCCCAATGATGGCAACCCGTAAGCCGCTGGTGGCCGGCACGGCGGTCTTACTGGCCGTGCTGCTGGTCGCTGGTGCAGCGTTCCTGGTTCGTCAGGCGTTCTTCGGGCCGTACACCATCACGGCGTATTTCCCGACCGCGACCGCGATCTATCCCGGTGACGAGGTTCGGGTCTCCGGAGTCAAGGTGGGGTCGATCGACAAGATCGAACCCGAGGGCACCCAGACGAAGATGACCCTCAAGGTGGATCGTGGGGTCGGCGTCCCCGCCGAGGCCAGAGCGGTGATCGTCGCGCAGAACCTGGTGGCCGCCCGCTACGTGCAGCTCACCCCGGCCTACCGGGACGGAAGCGGCCCGACGATGGGCGACGGCGGGGTCATCACCGCCGACCGCACCGCCGTTCCTGTCGAGTGGGACGAGGTCAAGACGCAACTGGCCCGGCTCGCAACGGAACTGGGCCCACAGGCTGGCGTCGACGGCACCTCCATCTCGCGGTTCGTCGACAGCGCCGCCGACGCGATGGGCGGCAACGGAGAGAAGCTGCGCGAAACGTTGCGCCAGCTTTCCGGTACGGCGCGGATTTTCGCCGAGGGCAGCGGCAACGTCGCCGACATCATCACCAACCTGCAGGTGTTCGTGACCGCGCTGCGGGACAGCAAGCAGCAGACCGTGTTGTTCCAGAACCGGCTGGCCAGCCTGACCAGTGTGATCAACGACAGCAGGTCCGACCTGGACTCGGCGCTCACCGAGCTGTCGCTGGCGATCGGTGAGGTACAGCGCTTCGTGGCAGGCAGCCGGAATCAGACCGCCGAGCAGGTGGAACGGTTGAAGAACCTGACCCAGATCCTGGTGGACAACCGGCTGGCCTTCGAGAACGTGCTGCACATCATGCCCAACGCGATCGCCAACTTCCAGAACATCTTCTACCCCAACGGCGGGTCGGTGACCGGTGCTTTCGCGTTGTCGAACTTCTCGAATCCGGTGTGGTTCGTCTGTGGCCTCATCGGCGGCGTCGCCAACACCACGGCGCCGGAAACCGCCAAGCTGTGTGCGCAGTATCTTGGCCCGGCCTTGCGGCTGCTCAACTTCGGCAACCTGCCGTTCCCGATCAACGCCTATCTGCGCCCGGCGACAAACCCGGAGCGCCTGATCTACACCGACCCGAAGCTGGCACCCGGTGGCAGTGGACCGGACGATCCGCCCGAACCGCCGCCCACGGTCTCCGCCTACACCGGTGCCGGGGACATCCCGCCACCCCCCGGGTGGAATGGACCTCCCGGGCCGCAGGGGTTGTACATGCCGGATAACGACGCGCCCGCGATTCCGTCGCCGCCGTTGTTCCCCGGCGCACCGATCCCGGCCCCGCCCAACATCCTGACGGACCTGCCCACCCAGCCGCAGACCGTCGACGGCCTGCTGTTGCCGCCGACACCGGCGCCGGGAAGTCCGCCACCCGCGGCGAACACGCCGCTGCTGCCGGCAGAAGGGACGCCGCCCTCATGATCCCCGGAGCGAAGCGACTGAACGTGCCCGGAGCGAAGCGACTGAGCATCGTGGGTGTGAGTGTCGCGCTGTCGATGACGGGTTGCGCCTTCCAGGGGGTGAACTCGCTGCCGCTACCGGGTACGCCCGGTCGCGGCGCCGACGCCCAGACCTACACCGTGCAGATGCCCAACGTGGCGACATTGGAGTCCAATTCGCCGGTGATGATCGATGATGTCGTCGTAGGCAGCGTCGGCAAGATGACCGTCGACAACTGGCACGCCAACATCGAGATCTCGGTCAAGCCGGATGTGGTCGTCCCTGCCAACGCCGTCGCCACCATCGGCCAGACCAGCCTGCTTGGCTCGATGCACCTGGCGCTGAATCCGCCGCTGGGCGAGGAGCCCAGCGGCCGCCTGCAACCCGGGGCGACGCTGCCGCTCAACGACGCATCGGTGTATCCGACCACCGAGCAGACGTTGTCGTCGTTGTCGACGGTCGCCAACGGCGGCGGCCTCGGTCAGATCGGCGACATCATCCACAGCATGAAGACCGGAATCTCGGGGCGGGAGAACGAGATCCGGGAACTACTCACGCGACTGGACGATTTTGTCGGGGTGCTCGAGGAGCAGCGCGGCAACATCGTGGCCTCCATGCAGCAGTTGAGGCGGGTGGCCGGTACGTTCGCCGGGCAACGCGAGACCATCGACCGGGCTCTCAAAGAGGTCCCGCCCGCGATCGACGTGCTGATCGAGCAACGGCCGCAATTCACCACCGCGCTGCGCAAGCTCGGCGAATTCAGCGACACGACGACCGGTCTGGTCAACGACGCCGGCGACGATCTGGTCAAGAACCTGGAGAACCTCGGCCCGATCCTCGGTGCGCTGGCCGACATCGGACCTGACCTGAACCTGGCGGTGCTGTGGGCGACTGCGTTCCCCTACGGTCCGACATTCGCCGACCGCATTACGCGAGGGGACTACATCAACCTCTACGCGACCTTCGACCTGACGTATCCGCGCCTGAAGAAGACACTTCTGCTCGGTACCAGGTGGGGCGATGAGAACGCCAAACTCATTCCTGCGCCAGGTGATCCGTATTATCTGAACTACTCCTACGACCCGCTCAAGCTGGGAGTGGCCCCGCCTCCGGAAGAGGCGTTGCCGCCGCCACCGGAGGGTGCGGAGACCGCACCGTTGCCGCCCATCACCGGACCTCTGCTGCCGGTGACCCCGCCTCCGCCGGCCCAACCTTGGTTGCCGCAGTCGCAACCCATCACCGGTGAGCAGATATTCGCGGGACCGTACGGAGCCCAAGTTGCAACAGCGCCGGCGGTGCCTGCCGCCCCGGCACCTGGAGGTGGTGGCTGATGCTGACCCGTTTCGTCCGGAATCAGCTGATCATCTTCACGATCGCGTCGATCGTGGGCGTGGCGGTGATGGTCTTCGCGTACATGCAGGTGCCGACCCTCCTGGGAGTCGGACGGTTGACCGTGAAGTTGGAACTACCGGCCTCCGGCGGTCTGTACCGCTTCAGCAACGTGACCTACCGCGGTGTGCAGATCGGAAAGGTCACTTCGGTGGCGCTGACCGAGAACGGTGCGGAAGCCACGCTGTCGCTGGACACCTCGCCGAAGGTTCCTGCGGACCTGCAGGCCGAAGTACGCAGTGTGTCTGCGGTCGGCGAGCAGTACGTGGATCTGCGTCCGCGCACCGACGCCGGGCCTTACCTGGAGAACGGGTCGCGAATCACGGTGGAGAACACCACGATTCCACAGCAGGTCGGTCCCATGCTCGATCAGCTCAGTGCGATGGTGGACAGTCTGCCCAAGGACCGCATCCCCGAACTGCTCGACGAGACCTACAAGGCGTTCAACGGCGCGGGCCCGGAGTTCGGGTCCCTGCTGGACTCGGCGGCCAAGATCACCGAGGAGGTCAACGGCGTCTCCGACCAGACCCGTACGCTCGTCGACGACATGCGGCCCCTACTGGATTCGCAGGCCGAGACAACCCAGGCGATCCGGACGTGGGCACGCAGCCTCAACGGGGTTACTGCGCAGGTCGTGCAGAACGACCCGCAGGTGCGGGCCATCCTGCAGCAGGGGCCGGGTTTCGCGCAGGAGGTCAGCTCCCTGCTGGAGCAGGTCAGGCCCACGCTGCCGTTGCTGCTGGCGAACCTGACCACGGTGGGACAGGTTCTGCTCACCTACAACCCGTCGATCGAACAGTTGCTGGTGCTTTTCCCGGGCATCATCGCCGCGCAGCAGTCCTTCGGTCTGCCGCAGAACAATCCGACGGGTCTGCCGATGGGTGACTTCGCGCTGACGATCAGCGATCCCAACCCGTGTACGGTCGGATTCCTACCGCCGTCACAGTGGCGAAATCCCGAGGACGAGACGGTGATCGACACCCCAGACGGCTTGTACTGCAAGCTGCCCCAGGACTCACCGATGAACGTCCGCGGCGCCCGCAACTATCCCTGCATAGCCCATCCCGGCAAGCGGGCACCCACCGTCGAGTTGTGCAACGACCCCCGTGGGTTCGTGCCTCAAGCCATCCGCCAGCACCCGCTCGGGCCCTATCCCTTCGATCCCAACCTGGTCAAGCAAGGTATCCCGATCGACGCCCGGGTCGAGGGAGAAGACCGGATCCACGCGCCGGTCGAAGGGACCCCGATGCCTCCGGGCGCCCAACGCATGGGCACACCGCCGGTGGCACCTCCGGGTACGCCGCCCTTCCCGGTCGGCCCGCCGGCACCCGGGGCGCCCGCCGCGCCGGCGCCGGCCGAAGCCGGACAGGGGGCGACGCCGGTCGCGCCGAGCGCATTCGGGGGAGCCGACGCGTCGGGTCCGTCGGTGGCGACCGCCCAGTACGACCCCAACACCGGGAAGTACATGACAGCAGACGGTGCGCTGCAACAGATCACGACGGTGGCGTCGGGCCCCGCGCCGGCCTCCTGGCAGGACCTGTTGCCGAAGTGACGGCGGAATCGCCGGTGCGGGTCAGGAGATCTTCTGGGCCCGCACCGGCAGTTCGATCACCTTCGGGTGGTTGACGCCGCACGCCCCGCTGTCACTCTTGGTCACATTGCGACCGCCCATGGTGGTGAAGAACCGCGTCAACCGTCGTTCGACGGTCGGGTTCATGCCCCACATGATGAACTTCTGATAGCCGGTGGCGAAAGTGCCGTTGGGGCAGGGCATCCAGTTGGGCACCGTGTGCTCGATGAACCAGTAGTCGTCGAGCCGGGCGGCGCCGGTCCAGCCCAGACTGCTCTTGACGACACCTTGACACTCGATCGGGCTGACGCAGTCCACGTCGACGGTCCACGTCTCCCGAACGGGTTTCTGGTCGATCAGCACGTCGTTGGTGCGCGCCCACTCGCCGTCGGAGAAGACGTCCCATGTGCCGCTGATGTCGACGCCCCAGTCCTCGGCCTGCGCGGGGGGAGCGACGAGGAAGCTGGCCACTGCGGTCGCTGCTGTTGCGGCCATGACGGTGAATGCGCGCGCGGTACCCATGTGTCAAAGCCTAACGGTGCCTTCGGAAATGCTCGCCGAAAGGCGAATTTTCGTTATTCGAATATGTGAGAATGGCCGTGTGCGCTCTGTTCTCGCGGGTATCGCGGCATTGACGGCTCCGGCATGGCTGATGGCCGCGCCCCCGGTCGCCGCTCAACCGCCACCTCCGCCACCGGGCGCGGACTGTAACTATCCGAACTGCACACCGGGCATCCAGCCCAACGTGGTGCTGGGCTCCTACTGCGCCAACACCACGCATTACGTGTTCGGCGTGACAGATTGGGGGCGGCTGGTCTTCTGCGGCTCGCCCCGGCGCTACGAACCCCGATGGTTCCGGTCGCCGGAGATGCACGGCGTGAAGAACGAAGGCGACCTGTGTCCCTCCCTCGACGGGCAGGTGGCGCAGTCTCCCGACGGTCTGTTCCTGACATGCATCTCCAAGGACAACCGGGCGTTCTGGCTGCGCGGCGACTCGTCAGCCAGCCTCAACGAGCCGCCGCTGTAGTCAGGCGGTCACGGCTCACCAGGGGCGGATCGAGCAGAGTGCCCCTCGTGTCCCGGAATCAGTGGCCACCACGACGTCGTCGACACGCATCTCGCACACGAAGCCCGGCTCGTCGAGCGTCGGTGTCATCTGCGTGGGCAGGCCGACGACGACCATCGCCCACTGATCGGGGTCGGCCAGCATGGTCTCGAACACCCAGGCCTTTCCGGGTCCCAGATTGAACTCCACGTTCGGGGTGAACCGGTACGGATTGTGGGAGTACTCGGCCCAGTTGGGTGGATCGACCTCGCGGTAGTAGATCTCGGCGTTGGCGATGTCCTGGCTGGCGCCAACGGTGTAACGCACGTGCCGCAGCGGCGGCTGCGCCTCGGCCACGCCGGCAGCGAACACGGTCGTCGCCACACACAACGAGGCCATCCCGGCAGCAGCCACCGGCAGCGTTTTGCTCAACACCATTGTCGAAGTTTAGAACGCGAATTCTCTGGCTGTACCCGAATCGGCTTACGCGCTCACCGAATTGGGGTGAAGGTGATGTGCAGATCGGTGAGCCCGCGCAGGATGAACGTGGGTTCGTAGTTGTAACGCCGATCTCCGGGCGGACCGTGCAGTTCCTCGTCGACGGCGATGTCGGCCATCCGGTCGAGGATGCGCTCGATCGACACGCGGCCTTCCACCCGGGCCAGTGGACCGCCCGGGCAGGAGTGCACGCCACGGCCGAACGCGATGTGCTCGCGCACGTTTTTGCGGTTGATGTCGAACTGGTGCGGATTCTCGAAGCGGTTGGGGTCGCGGTTCACCGCGCCCGGGCACACCATCAGCGTGGTGCCCGCCGGAACGTCGATCCCGCCCACCGTGGTCGGCTTCTTGGCCAGCCGGAACTGGCTCTTGACCGGCGCATCCATCCGCAGCGCCTCTTCGACGAACACCGGGATCCGGCTGCGGTCGCGGCGCAGGGTCTGCTGGATCTCGGGATGGTCGCCGAGCACGCGCAGCGACGCCGACAGCAGTTTGGTGGTGGTCTCCTGCCCGGCGGCGAACAGGAAGGTCGCCGAGCGCACCACCTCGATGACCGGCGGCGTCGAGCCGTCGGGGTACTTCGACGTGGCCAGGGCGGTCAGCACGTCGTCGCGCGGGTTCTCACGCCGGTCCTCGATGTAGGAGATGAACTTCTCGTCGAGCCATTCCAGCGGGTTGGCCTCCACCAGGTCGGTGTGGTCCAGCGAGCCCACGTTGGCGCCGGGCCGCGGCGCACCCAGCACTGTGCGGAACTCCTCGTGGTCGGCTTCCGGTACGCCCAGCAGATCGGCGATCACCAACAGCGAGAACGGTTTTGCATACGCGGTGAGGAACTCGCAGCGGCCCACCGTACCGTCGCCGATGATGTCATCGAGGACCTCGTCGGCCAGCCGCCACATGAAGTCCTCGTTCTCCTTGAGACGGCTGGGCGTCAGGAGTCGGTTGAGCAGTGAGCGCGCGTAGGTGTGATCCGGGGGGTCCATTGTCACCATGTGCTCGAACAGCGGCATCTGGGATCGGTGTGCGGTGATCTGGTCGGTGATGTCGTCGCCCTCGGGGGTGAATGGCAGGGGAGGGAACGGGCCGGCGACTGCGATACACGACGAGAACGTGTCGGTGTCCTTGAGCACCGTCGCGGCCTCCTCGTAGCCGGTCACCGCGAGCACCCCGTAATGCGGTTCCTTGACCACCGGGCACTTGCTGCGCAGGTGGTCGAAGTACGGGTGCGGGTCGGGCACGAGGGACGGATCGGTGAAGTAGTCGACTGTGTCGAAGTTGCTCGTGTCCAGGTTGCTCATGTCCGGTGCCTCCCAGGCGGTGGATAGTCGCGGATGATGTGCACCAGTGGTGTGATGGCCCGGTGCGCAGGCGTACGCTGACGCAATTGCTGAGCACTTGCTTAGCATGGTGCGAGAGCTAGGGTCAAGATCGAGCCGCTTATCGGGCGCCGACAGGAGGTGATCATGACGTCGTCACGACGGATCGGGGCGCCGGACGCGAAGAATCGTGTGGTGCTGATCGACGCCGCCGAGCAGCTGCTCTTGGAGGAGGGGTATGCGGCCGTGACTTCCCGACGGGTCGCCGACCGCGCCGGACTCAAACCCCAACTGGTGCATTACTACTTCCGCACCATGGAGGATCTGTTCCTGGCGGTGTTCCGGCGCCGCGCCGAGGAGGGCCTCAACGTGCTCTCGAGGGCGTTGCAGTCCCCGCAGCCGCTGTGGGCGCTGTGGCGGTTCAGCACCGCGCCCGAAGCCACTCGCCTCACCATGGAGTTCATGGGTCTGGCCAACCATCGCAAGGCCTTGCGGGCCGAAATCGTCTACTACGCAGAACGATTCCGGGAGGTGCAGAACCGGGCGATCGCCGAGGCGCTGCAGCGCCACGGCGCTCGGGTCGACGACGTCCCGCCGGTGGTGTGGACGGTGTTCGCCACGGCGGTATCCCAGGCCATCGTGATGGAGCGAGCGCTCGGCATGACCACCGGTCATGCCGAGACGTTCGCGTTCTGTGAGGAATGGTTGCGCCGTCTCGAGGGAGACCCGCTACCTGAGACCGCCGCTGGCCTCGGCCGTGAGGACGCCGCGCCGCCCGAGGGTCAGTAGCTCACAGCGACAGGATGGTCGCTGACGCGGTGCCCGGAGCGCCGTACACCTGGGCCAGCCCGACGCGCGGACTCCCCGGCACCTGCCGCTCACCGGCTTCGCCGCGCAGCTGGCGGACCAGCTCGTGCATCTGCCGCAGTCCCGACGCGCCGATCGGTTCGCCGTTGGCGATCAGTCCGCCGTCGGTGTTGATCGGCATGCTGCCACCGATTTCCGTTGCGCCATCGGCCAACAGCTTCTCCTGCTCGCCGTCGGCGCACAGACCGGTCTCGGCCATGTGGATGACCTCGGCACCGGCGTCGGTGTCCTGCAGCTGCGCGATGTCGACGTCCTCGGGTCCGATGCCGGCCGCCTCGTAGGCGGCCTTGGCCGCGTACACCGTCGGCGAGGGATCCTCGTCGAGGGGTGCCGACGTGGCGTGCACCTCGTAGGCGCCGTAGGTGCGCGTACGGATCTCGCTGGCGCGCACGTAAACCGGCTTGTCGGTGTACTTGTGGGCGATGTCGGCGCGGCACATGATGACCGCGGCCGCACCCTCGTCGGGCGCGCAGAACATGTACTGGCGGAGGGGATAATTCAGCACCGGGGAGGCCATGATCTCCTCGACGGAGATCTCCTTGCGGCGGAACGCGTTCGGATTGATCACGCCGTTGCGGAAGTTCTTGTTGGCCACCCGCGCCAGTGTCTCCTCGGAGATGTTGTGCTTGTGGATGTAGTGATTGGCCTTCATACCGAAGAATTTGGTGGTGACGAACTGGCCGTTGTTGGCATACCACTGTGGCAGCGCGAGTTTGGCCGGGTCGTCGGTGAACGCGCCGCGCGGATGCTTGTCGAGCCCGACGGCGATGCCGATGTCGTACTTGCCCAGCCGGATCGTGTCGGCCGTCTGCTGGATGGCCGAAGCCGAGGTGGCGCAGGCGTTGAACACATTGGTGAACGTGATACCGGTCAGGCCGACCAGGCGGGTCACCGCATCGGGGTTGGAAACCTCGTAGCTGCCGCCGAATCCGAACTGGATGTCCTTCCACTCGATGCCGGCATCGGTCAAAGCCCCCTGGATGGCGTCTGCGCCCATCTCCATGGCGGTCTTGTCGAAGCGTCCGAACGGGTGCAGGCCGACGCCGATGATCGCGACGTCATTGGATTTGGTCATCGTCATCCTTCGTCAGTTGTCGACCGGTGCGAACGCGAACGTGACGAGTTCGGCGCCGTCCTCGTCCTTGGTGAACGGCACCATGGTCAGTTCGACCTCCTGCCCGAACGCCAGTTTGGCCGGATCGTTCTCGGTGAGCCGTCCCTCGACCCGGATGACGCCGCGGTCACCGTCGCGCAGCTCGACCAGCCCGACGCCGAACGGGACGAAGTCCTTGCCCGTGGGGCCCTTGTACGGCGCTCCCGGCGGGAAGCCCTGCGTCGTCCACGCCACCACGGTGCCGCGGCGCGGTAACAGCACATCGGACATGTCGCCACCACTGCACTTGGGGCAACGCCGTTGCACCGGAAATGTGGTCGCTCCGCAACCCGCGCATCTGCTACCGATCAGCTGCGGATTGTCATCGGGCCAGGTGGAGATTTCGGGCGCCAGCGCCCGCTGCGAGGTCGACACGAGGGTGACGATAATCGGAAATGGCGTTCTCGTCTAGAGAGAACCGAGTCCCGGCATGGTGTCTGCGGCGTCCTCAGCTGCGCTTCATCACCTTGTCCGCCGCGACCCAGTGCGCGTCGGACACCCACAGGTCGGCGAACGCCGCGACAGCCTCGGTGGTCGACGCGCCCCGCATGACCCGCTTGACCTGACCCGCGGGCGCGGTGGCCAGGGAGCGGGCGATGAGCCGCCACTGCTCGTCGAACGACGCGCGGGGGATGACCTGGTCGACCAGGCCGAAGCGCTCGGCCTCGGCGACCGGCAGGATCCGTCCGGTGCCGGCGAGCAACAGGGCCCGGCTGTAGCCGACGAGGTCGACCAGGCGTTCGGCGCCGCCCCAGGCCGGCATGATCGCGAGCGCGACCTGGTTGAAGCCGATCTTGATGTCGTCGGCCGCCAGCCGGATGTCGGCGGCCACCGCGAACTCCGCGCCGCCGCCCAAGGCGTGTCCGTTGAGCGCGGCGATGGTCGGACCGGGGAAGCGGGCCACCCGGTCGCAGATCGACCTCATCCGGAAGGACATCGCCGAGGCCTGCTCCACGGTTCGGAGGGCGCTGAGTTCCTTGAGGTCGCCACCGGACACGAACGCGCGGTCGCCGGTCCCGGTGAGGACCAGCGCGGCCGCGCCCTGGGCGCCGTCGAGGGCGCGATCGAGGTGCTCCATCGTCTCCAGGGAGATCGCGTTGCGGGCCTGCGGTCGGTCGATGGTGATGATCGCCAGGCCGTCGTCGATCTCAAGGTCGACCATCAATCATTCTCCCTCTGCGGTATTGGCATTCTCGTTTGCGGAGAATAGCATCGCGGGTGCATTCACCTGCTAGGGGAGGACGGCGCGCGCGACATGCGGACAATTCCTGCGGAGCTGGTCAAACGGTACGAGCAGGAAGGCTGGTGGACTCGGGAGACGCTCGGTGACCTGCTGGCCCGCGGCCTGAAAGACGCACCTGAGGCCGGGTTCTGTGTGCACTCGGAGATGCGTCCATACACCGGCACCTTCGCCGAGGTCGAGCACGACGCCCGGCGCCTCGCTGCCGGCCTGCGCGCGCGGGGGGTCGGCCCCGGCGATGTCGTGGCCCTGCAACTGCCGAACTGGCGGGAAGCCGCCGTCACGTTCTGGGCATCGGCCTTCCTCGGCGCGGTGATCGTGCCCATCGTGCACTTCTACGGCCGCAAGGAGCTCACCCACATCCTGGGTACGGCCCAGCCGCGGGTGTTCGTCACCACGCGGGAGTTCGGCCGGATGCAGTATCTGCCCGACCTGTGCACCGACATCCCCGTCGTCGGGCTGGTCGGCGCCGATACCGTGCGCCCCGACGGTCACGAGCAGCCGTTCGAGGAGCTGCTCGCCGCCGAGCCGATGGCCGGAACCGTGCCCGCCGATCCGGCAGCGCCCGCGCTGATCGCGTTCACCTCCGGCACCACCCGCAACCCCAAGGGCGTGATCCACAGTCACCAGACGCTGGTCTTCGAGACGCGCCAGCTGCTGGAGAACTATCCCCCCGACCGGGGGCGGCAGCTGACCGCGACGCCGGTGGGGCACTTCATCGGGATGCTCGGCGCGTTCCTGATCCCGGTGCTGGAGGGCTCGCCGATCGACCTCTGCGACGTGTGGGATCCGGGCCGCGTGCTCCAACTGATCGAACGCGACGGCCTGTCCATCGGCGGCGGACCGCCCTACTTCATCACCAGCCTGCTCGATCACCCCGACTACCGGCCCGAGCACCTGGGACACTCGACCACCGTCGGACTGGGCGGGTCGACGGTGCCCGCGGCTGTGACCCAGCGCCTGCACGACCTCGGCATGCTGGTCTTCCGGTCCTACGGAAGCACCGAGCATCCGTCGATCACCGGCTCGCGCCCGACCGCGCCGGCCGACAAGCGCCTGTTCACCGACGGCGACGTGCGGCCCGGCGTGGAGGTCAAGCTCGGTCCCGACGGCGAGATCTTCAGCCGCGGCCCCGATCTGTGCCTCGGCTACACCGACGACGAACTGACCGCGCAGGCCTTCGACGACGACGGCTGGTACCGCACCGGTGACGTGGGGGTCCTCGACGGCGACGGCTACCTGACGATCACCGACCGGAAATCCGACGTCATCATCCGCGGCGGCGAGAACATCAGCGCGCTCGAGGTCGAGGAGGTGCTGCTGGGCATGCCGGCCGTCGCCGAGGCTGTCGTGGTCGCGGCCCCCGACCCGAGGCTGGGCGAGCATGCCGCCGCGGTGCTGCGCATCCGTGACGGCCACCCGATGCCGTCCCTGGAGGACGTCCGCGCCCACTTCAAGTCCAGCGGCGTCGCGGTCCAGAAATGGCCGGAGGAGTTGTGCCAGGTCGAGGACTTCCCGCGAACGGCCAGCGGAAAGGTGCAGAAGTACCGGGTGCGGCAGAGCCTGCGCAGTTCCTAAGCAGACGGCTGATTGCAGCCGACGAGAAATGAGAATACGATTCTCCCGAGACGAAAAGGAGTGTTCCATGGGGCAACTTTCCCACCGGGTTGACATCCCGTTCCCGCTGTTCGACGCGGACAACCATCTGTATGAGCCGCCGGAGGCGATGACCAAGTACCTGCCCAAGGAGTACAAGGACGTCGTCCAGTACGTCGAGGTCAACGGTCGCACCAAGATCGCGATCAAGGGCCAGATCAGCAACTACATCCCGAACCCGACCTTCTCGCACGTCGCGAAGCCGGGTGCGTGGGAGGAGTACTTCAAGTTCGGCAACCCCGACGGCAAGAGCAAGCGCGAGCTGTTCGGTGAGCCGATGCGGTCCATCCCCGCGTTCTTCGAACCGGGTCCGCGCCTGGAGCTGATGAACGAACTCGGCGTCGACCGCTCGCTGATGTTCCCGACCCTGGCCAGCCTCATCGAGGAGCGGCTGCGCGACGATCCGGTCGCCATCCACGTCATCATCCACTCGCTGAACCAGTGGCTCGACGAGGTGTGGGGCTTCAACTATCAGAACCGCATCTTCGTCACCCCGGTGATCACGCTGCCCATCGTCGAAAAGGCGATCGAGGAGCTGGACTGGGCAGTCAAGCGCGGCGCCCGCGCGATCCTCGTCCGCCCGGCGCCGGTGCCCGGTTTCCGCGGCCCGCGGTCCTTCGCCCTGCCCGAGTTCGATCCGTTCTGGGAGAAGTGCGTCGAGTACGACGTGTTCGTCGGTATGCACTCCTCGGACAGCGGCTACTCGCGCTACACCTCGGAGTGGGACGGCGAGGCTCAGGAGATGCTGCCGTTCCAGACCAACGCGATGTCGATCCTCAACGAGTGGCGCCCGATTCAGGACGCGGTGGCCTCCTGGGTGATCCACGGCGCGCTGTTCCGGCACCCGAAGCTCAAGGTCGGCATCGTCGAGGCCGGGTCGAAGTGGATGTTCCCGCTGCTGGACTCGATGGCCGAGGTGTACAAGAAGGCTCCAGAAGCCTTCCTGGGCAACCCGATCGAGGAGATCAAGAACCGGATCTACGTCAGCCCCTTCTACGAAGAGGGCATCGACGACCTGATCAACCTGATCGGCGTGGACCAGGTGCTCTATGGATCGGACTGGCCGCACCCGGAGGGCCTGGCCGAGCCGACGCACTATGTGACTGCGCTCGAACACCTTTCGGTCGAAGATCAGGCCAAGATCATGGGCGGCAACCTCGGTCGTCTCGTCACGGTGTGACGTACGTCCAGAAGTGGTCGACCATCCCCGAGATGGTCGAGAGCGCGGCGGACCGCTTCGGCGACGCGGAAGCGGTCGTCGACGGTCCGCTGCGCTTGTCCTACGTCGAACTCGTCGATCGGATCCGCTGCGCTGCAGGGGCGTTCGCCGAGTTCGGCATCGAGAAGGGTGACCGCGCCGCGATCTGGGCGCCCAACAGCGTCGAATGGATCATCGCGGCGTTCGGTCTGCTCACCGCCGGCGGCGTGCTCGTCCCGGTCAACACCCGGTTCAAGGCCGACGAGGCCGGCGACGTCATCGGCCGCAGCGGCGCCAAAGCGGTCCTGGTGCAGCAGGGCTTCCTCGACACCGAGTACCGCGCACCGGACGGTGTTCCCGTCATCGACGTGAAGTCGGACTTCCTGTCCAGCGGGCAGCCGTTCGCCAGACAGGGTGCCGCCGAGGACATCTCGGACATCATCTTCACCTCCGGCACCACCGGCCGGCCCAAGGGTGTGATGATGAACCACGCTCAGAACCTGCGGCTGTACGAAGAGTGGTGCGACCTGGCCGATCTGCGGCAGGGCGACCGCTATCTGATGGTCAACCCCTACTTCCACACATTCGGCTACAAGGCCGGCCTGATCGCGTCGTTCATCCGAGGCGCGACGATGCTGCCGGTGGCCGTGTTCGACGTCGACCGCGTCGTCGACCTCATCGCCGCCGAGCGGATCACCATGTTGCCCGGCCCGCCCACGCTCTACCACTCACTGCTCGGCGTCGGCGACAAGTCCAGGCTCGCGACATTGCGCGCCGGTGTGACCGGCGCTGCCGACATTCCGGTCGAGTTGGTGCGGCGCGTGCACGAGGAACTGCCCTTCCAGACGCTGGCCACCGGTTACGGCCTGACCGAAGCGGGCACCGCGACGCTGTCCCGGCCGGGGGATTCCTTCGAGGCCATCGCCACCACCGCGGGCGTGGCGTGCGACGGGGTCGAGTTGCGCATCGCCGACGACGGCGAGGTGCTGATCCGTGGCTACACCGTCATGCAGGGCTATCTCGACGACCCCGTCGCCACCGCGGAGACCATCGACGCCGACGGCTGGCTGCACACCGGCGACCTCGGCACCCTCGATGCGGCCGGGCGGCTGCGGATCGTCGGGCGCAAGAAGGACATGTTCATCGTCGGCGGTTTCAATGCGTATCCGGCCGAGATCGAAGGGTTCCTGCTCGAGCACCCGGCGGTGGCGCAGGCCGCCGTCATCGGGGTGCCGGACGATCGGATGGGTCAGGTCGGCAAGGCGTTCGTCGTACCCGCCGAAGAGGCCGCCGATTTCACCGGTGAGGAACTGATCGCGTGGTGTCGTGACCGTATGGCCGGTTTCAAGGTGCCGCGATATGTAGAGTTCCTCGACAAGTTGCCGTTGAACGCCACCGGCAAGGTCATGAAGGACCACCTGCAGGCCTTGTCGGCTGGGCACCCGCCCAGCGCGTGAACGTCATTTCCGCAGCCCAGTGGCGGCTTCGGACTGGAAACAGAGGCGTATCGTAAAGCCGATGCGCAAAAAAGAAGAATGACGTTCTCGTTCGCCTGCCCCGCAGGTGAACGGCAGTGTCGGAGATAGGAGGTCGGTGTGCCGTCTTTCAGACGACGTGAGTCGGTGATCGATGCCGATCGCGTCGGGAGTTCGCCGGCCGCGGAGCAGGTCGTCGATGCCGAGCAGGCCCGGGCCCTCGCCGAGGAAGCCGAAGCCGAGGCGGCCGCGGCCGAGGCGCGGGCCGCCGCGGCGCGCGCGCGGGCCGAGGAGATCCGGCTGCGGCAGAAGGCCGAGGCGGCCGCCGCCGACGAGCCTGTTGCCGACGACGATGCCGACGCTGTTGCCCACGACGATGCCGACGCCGTTGACACCGTCGAGGCCGATGAGGTCGACGACTCCGAGGCCGTGGCGGCACCGAAGCGCCGCCTGCGGCTCCCGCACCCGAACTGGAAGACGGTCGCGGCGTCGCTCGTGGTCGTGGCCACCCTTGCGCTGCTGGGACTGAGCGGCTTCATGGAATGGCAGCACCGTGAGGCTGAACAGGTGCGTCAGCAGAACGCGGAGTACGCCGCAGCGGCCCGGCAGAGCGTCGTCACGTTGATGTCGCTGGACTTCAACAACGCCGAAGCTGACGTGCAGCGCATCATCGACAACTCGACCGGCCAGTTCAAGAGCGACTTCGAACAGCAGTCGAAGGACTTCGTCAAGGTGGCGCAGGACTCGAAGGTCGTCACCGAGGTATCGGTGAACTCGACGGCCGTGCAGGAGATGGACCACGACACCGCGGAAGTGCTGGTGGCCGCGTCGTCGCGGGTCACCAACACTGCAGGCGCCAACGGCGAGCCGCGCACCTGGCGGCTCAGCGTCAGCCTCCAGAAGGAGGACGGGCAGATCAAGATGGCGAAAGTCGAGTTCGTGCCGTGACCGAGAAGACCAGCACCGAAGGCCAGGAGCCCGAGGACACCCGCGCCGCTGAGGTGGCGGAGACCGACGTCGAGGACCGCTCGGTCGAGGACACCGAAGCCGCTGAAGCCGGGGAAGCCGGGGAAGATGCTGCGGACGAGGCCGGGACCGCGGCACCGCCGCAACCGGCCGGCCGTCCGCTCAAGCTGATCGCCACCGCCGCCGTTCTGGCCGTGGCGTTGCTGGCTTCGGCCGGCCTGGCAGCGTGGCTCTACACCAGCCAGTACCGGCCCGACCAAGAAACCGACGAGGCCGCGCAGAAGGTGGTCCTGGACGCCGCCACCAGCGGTACCGTCGCGTTGCTGTCCTACTCTCCGGAGTCGCTCGACGCGGACTTCGCCGCCGCCAAGGCCCGGTTGACCGGTGACTTCCTGTCCTACTACACGCAGTTCACCGAGCAGATCGTCACTCCGGCGGCCAAGGAGAAGCAGGTCAAGACGGCCGCGTCGGTCGTGCGCTCCGGGGTGTCCCAGATGGCACCGGAGAAGGCGGAAGTGCTGGTGTTCATCAACCAGACCACCACGAGCAAGGAGAACCCGGACGGCGCGTTCGCCGCCAGCAGCGTGCGGGTGGGAATGAAGAAGATCGACGACTCCTGGCTCATCGAGTCGTTCGACCCCGTATAACCTGCCCGCCGTGGAGATGACGGCGATCGTCCCGGTTCCGGCGGAGTTCACCGAGCGGCGCGACGCCGTGCTCGGACCGGTTGCCGGGCAATCGCCGCTGACCCGGATCGTCGAGAGCCTGCATGCGGTGGTTCCGGTCGTCGTCGCGGTCGCGGCGGACCTGGCCGGTCCGGTCCGGGACGCTCTGAATGCCGGGCCCGGGCTGCGCGTCGTCACCGCGGTGGGAGACGGTGACCGGGCGGCATGCCTCTCAGCGGGGCTGGCCGAGTGCCCGGACGGCGCGGTGCTGGTACACGACCTGGCCTGGCCGGTCTTCGAGACGGCGACCTGTCTGCGCGTCATCGCCGCGCTCGAGACCGGGGCGCGCGTGGTCGTGCCCACCCGGGCGGTGACCGACAGCGTCAAGGCCGTCGACGAGCACGGTGTCGTCACCGCGACGCTGGACCGATCTCTGCTGCAGTCGGCGCAATACCCGCGGGGCTTCGACACCGCCACGCTCGCCGAGCTGGTCGGCGCCGTAGACAAACAATCCGACGAGCTGGTTGCCGCGCTGCGTGCGGGCCGCGCCGTCACCGAGGTCGACGGCGACGACCACGCGGCGCGTTTCGAGCTGCCGCAGGCCGTGGGTCACCTGACCGCCGTCATCGAGGCGTGGCACGCCGATCGGTGAGGAGTCGCTCGGCGACGGCGATGTCACCGGCGTAGGTCACTTTCAGGTTGTCGGGACGCCCGGGGAAGGTCCGCACCTTCAGGTCGGTGTAGTGCTCGACGCACGACGACGTGTCGGTGCCCTCGAACCCGTCACGTTCGGCGCAACGGTAGGCATCGAGCAACTCCCGGGCGCGGAACGCCTGCGGCGTCTGTACGCGCACCAGGCCTCCCGGCGTGGGCTGCAGTCCGCCGGGCCCGGTGTGGACCACGTCGTCGAGCGGCAGCGCCGGCAGGGCGCCGCCGTGGCGGCGGGCCAGTCCGATGGCGGTGTCGAAAAGGGCGGCGTCGGCCAATGGGCGCGCCGCGTCGTGGATGGCGATGACCTCCACGGCCCCGCGATCGATCTCGGGCGCGAGCGCCGAAAGCATGTTGAACTCCGAGGCGTGCCGGCTGTCGCCACCCTCGATGAGCTCCACGGACGCGCCCGGAAGCTCGCGGCGCAGGGTGTCTTCGGCGAGGTCGCGTTCGCCCTGGCGGAAAACCAGCACGGTGCGGTCGACGGACGCGGCGTGGGCGGCTGTGTCCAGCGCCCAGACCAGCATGGATCGTCCGGACAGCGGCAGATATGCCTTGTTGCCGTCGGCGCCCACCCGGGTGCCCAGCCCTGCGGCCAGCACCACGGCCACTGCAATGCCCATGTGCGCACAGTAGCGGCAGGCCCCACGTCTTCTACTGGCTGCGGAATCCCTCGAGCAGCATGTCGTCGTCCTGGGCCCGCAGCAGTTTCCGGGTCTTGTGCCTGGTGACCAGGATGCCCAGGACGGCCAGCGCCCAGATGACGTACTGGACCGACCAGGCCCAGCGGAATGCTTCCAGCGACAGTCCGCCGGCCGCTTCGAGGATCAGGCCGATCGTCTGCATCACCAGCAGGGAAGCCAGGAAGCCGCCCATGTTGACCATGCCCTGCGCCGTGCCCAGTGTGGTGCTGGGGTTGAACGTCCGTGCGAAGTCGAAACCGACCATCGATCCGGGGCCGCCCACCGAGATCACGACGATGAGCACGATCAACAGCCACAGCGGCGCCCGGCCGGGCAGCGCCAACACCGCCGTCCACACCGCCGCGTTGCTGGCGATGATCACCAGGACCATTCGGGAGCGTCGGTGGGGGTAGCGGCCGGTGAGGATGCCGATCAGGATGCCCGCGCCGATGGCGGAGATGACCGACAGGGTCAGCAGCGCTCCGGCGGCACCGGTCGAAAGCCCCTGCGCGACGGTCAGGTAGGGGAGGCCCCACATCAGCGCGAAGACGGTGACGGAGAACTGGGTGCCCATGTGGGTGAAGAACCCCAGCCGGGTTCCCGGACGAAGCCACACCGTCTTGACGCCGGCCAGCGTCTGCCGCACCGGCATGGCATCTCTGGTCGTCACCACACCTTCGGGCGCGTTCTTGACTATGAGGAGGATCAGCACGATCGACAGGGCGCCGAAGGCGGCCACGGACAGATAGGCCGTTGTCCAGCCGGCGCTGGACAGGATGGCCAGGAATGGAATCGCCGAGAGCACCTGGCCGAGCTGGCCGCAGATGCCGGTGAGCTGGGTGACCAGCGGGATCCGGCGCGGCGAGAACCAGTGTGGGACGAGGCGCAGCACCGAGATGAACGTGACCGCGTCACCGAGGCCGACGACCGCTCGAGCGGCGATCGCGGTGGGCAGCGACTCCGTGAGCGCCAGGATGAGCTGACCGCTCGCCATCAGCGCGGCACCGCAGACGATCAGCGCGCGCGAGCCGAACCGGTCCAGCAAGAGCCCGGCGGGCACCTGGGCACTGGCATAGACGACGACCTGGAGGACGACGAAGGTGGACAGGACGCTCGGACTCGCGGCGAATCGATCGGCCGCGGCGAGGCCGGACACTCCCAGCGTGGTGCGGTCCAGCACGGCGATGATGTAGGCGAGCAGGCCGGTGGCCCAGACGATCCACGGACGCACGCATCCCCCTCTCTTTCCGCGCCGGCTCGAAATGACTACGCGGGAGCCTCCACGCAGCTACCTCGGGTGACATCCAGTAGTTACCGGAGACTGTCCGATTTTCACGCGAGGCGTCACAAAGGTGCTAACTGCAGCCGCGTGATCTACGTCGCTACAGCGAACCCGCCTCCCAACAAAGTTGGCTGAACTTGCAAGTACGTGCTGCAAACTTCGCGGTCATGACAGTATCTGCGCAGGCTGTAGCGCTGAAATGGGTAGCCTTGAATTGTCTGGGAGAAGTCACCAGGGTTCGCTCGCGGACGTCATCCGGCGTTACAGTGGCCGGATGCAACGTCTGAGCCCTGCGGAGCCGGCCGACTTCGCTTCGTCAGTTGGGGGGCTTGACGTTGGCTGAATACCGGCTTGAGGATCTGGCTCGGGTCTCGGGGGTGAGTGCGCGCAACATCCGCGCCTATCGGGAGCGCGGGCTGTTGGATCCACCCCGTCGGGTCGGGCGTTCCGCGCTCTACGACGACTACCACCTGTCGCAGCTCCACACGATCAGCCAGTTGCTGCGCAAGGGGTTCAACTCTGCCCACATCGCCGAGTTCTTCGAGAGCATGCGCCACGGGGCCGACCTCGCGGACATCCTGGGCCTGCAACGCGCCGTTCTGGGGCCACGCGAGGGCGATGGCGATGACCGGCCGCCGGACACCGGCGACCTCGACCTTCGTCCCGACTCCGAGGAGGCGCGCGGTCTGGTGTCCTATGGACTGGCCAAGATCGACGACGGCGAGGTGATCATCACCGACGGCGTGATCGCCGACATCCTGGCCCGGGCGCAGCATCCGATGAGCTACATCCGGGCGCTGCTGAAGTTCCTCGACTCCGCCGACGTCTACCTGGACGCGCTGGCCGAGGGCTTCGTCGAGACGCTGGGCCAGCTGTATGCCGCCCGGGTGGGCGCCGACCAGCTGCCCAAACGCGGGGACGCCGAGGAGATCCAGCGGATGCTGCAGGATTATCAGGCCATCGGCGCGGCAGCGATGGCCAGCCGCTTCGAGGAGGTCAGTCGCCGGCATCTGGTGACGGAGTCGTCGGACTATGTGGTCGAAATCCTGGCTACCGGCGCCTGGCGCAGTGACGGGAATCTTCGCCGGGAGGCGTGACGCCGCCCGCCGCGGGATTTGGCTCGGTTGCGGCCGCATCGCGAACGCCGTCGCGCGATTGCATTGCTTTCACGATTACTTACCGACCAGTAAGGTCTCGCAGCAAACTTTTGTCCGTTGCGCGAATGAGTGACCGGACAATTCCGGGACTGGTGTGCGGTCGCTCACGGACACTCCGAGGCATTCTGCGAATCGAGATTTCCAGATAACGATTTGGTCACAAAACTGCCTTGAACTGCGCTTCTTCCCTACTCGACCGTAACCACCTGCATGCAGCAGGTTTGATGACCGCCGATGCGGAAGCGCCTCCCGGCCGTGTTACGCAACATTCGGTTACCCATGCGTAGAACTCGCTAGTAACCATTTTGGGCGTCAAACTGGAGCGGTCTCTTATGACACTCTTACTACGGCTGAAAAGTCACCGCGGTGCGCCGCGTAGCAGACCAGCCGGATTCGACGCCGAATCGCCATGGCCGCGCTCGACCGCGGACGTGCCCCCAGACTGCCCCGACGGCCAGCGCTGCGAACAGTGAGCCACCGCCGCGCCGACGAAGGACCGAGGAGAACACCAGACGTGACGATCAACGACCAGCAGCGAGCGACAACCGAATCCGCGACCGACAACGGGCAGGCTGTTCCACTCGCGGGGTCCCACGCGCTGGTCGACCTGCTGCACTCCGGCGAGCCGTACGCGGTCGCCTTCGGGGGACAGGGCGGCCCCTGGCTGGAGAATCTCGAAGAGCTCGTCAACTCGGCGGGCATCGAGTCCGAGATCGCCAACCTCGTCGCCGAGGCCGAACTCCTCTTGGAGCCGCTGGCCCGCGAACTGGTCGTGGTCCGGCCGATCGGCTTCGACCCCATGAAGTGGATTCGCGCCCTCGCCGCCGAGGAGCCGCTGCCCTCGCAGAAGGACCTCACCACCGCCGCCATCTCCGGACCCGGCATCCTGCTGACCCAGATGGCCGCCATGCGTGCGCTCAAGCGCCAGGGCCTTGATCTCGACGGTCATCCGCCGGTGGCCGTCGCGGGGCACTCCCAGGGCGTCACCGCCGTCGAGGCGCTCAAGGCCGGGGGAGCCCGCGACGTCGAGCTGCTGGCCATCGGACAGCTCATCGGTGCCGCCGGCTCCCTGGTGTCGCGCCGCTGCGGCATGGTGGGCCGCGGCGACAAGTCCCCGATGGTCTCGGTGACCAACGTCGACCCCGGCCGTATCGCCGACCTGCTCGACGAGTTCGCCCAGGACGTGCGGACCGTGTTGCCGCCCGCGCTGTCCATCCGCAACGGCCGCCGGTCGGTCGTGATCACCGGTACGCCCGAGCAGCTGGCGCGCTTCGAGCTGTACTGCGAGAAGATCACCGAGAAGGAAGAAGCGGAGCGCAAGAACAAGGTCCGTGGCGGCGCGATCTTCCGCCCGGTCTTCAACCAGCTCAACGTCGAGGTCGGTTTCCACACCCCGCGGCTGGCCGGCGGAATCGACCTCGTCGACGAGTGGGCGGCACGCACCGGCCTGGACGCGGAGCTGACGCGCAAACTGACCAAGGCCATCTTCCTGGACCCGGTCGACTGGGTCAGCGAGGTCGAGGGGCTGGCAGCGGCCGGCGCCAAGTGGATCGTGGATCTCGGGCCCAGCGACACCGTGACCAGGCTGACCGCGCCGGTCATCCGTGGACTCGGGATCGGCATCGTCCCGGCCGCCACGCGCGCCGGACAGCGCAGCCTGTTCACCGTCGGCGCCGCCCCCGCGGTCGCCCCCGCCTGGTCGAGCTACGCGCCCAAGCCGGTCGCCCTGCCCGACGGCTCGGTCAAGGCCTCCACCAAGTTCACCCGGCTGACCGGACGGTCGCCGATCCTGCTCGCAGGCATGACGCCGACCACCGTCGACGCCAAGATCGTCGCGGCCGCGGCCAACGCCGGGCACTGGGCTGAGCTCGCCGGCGGCGGCCAGGTCACCGAAGAGATCTTCGACGCCCGCATAGAAGAGTTGGTCGAGCTCTTGGAACCCGGCCGCGCCGTGCAGTTCAACTCGCTGTTCCTGGATCCCTACCTGTGGAAGCTGCAGGTCGGCGGTAAGCGGCTGGTGCAGAAGGCGCGCCAGTCCGGCGCGCCGATCGACGGACTCGTCGTCACCGCCGGTATCCCGGACCTCGAAGAGGCCGTCGACCTGATCGAGGAGCTGCACAGCGTCGGCATCAGCCACGTCGTGTTCAAGCCGGGCACCGTCGACCAGATCAAGTCCGTCATCAAGATCGCGGTCGAGGTACCCCAGCGCGACATCATCGTCCACATCGAGGGAGGCCGCGCCGGCGGCCACCACTCGTGGGAGGACCTCGATGATCTGCTGCTGAGCACCTACGGCGACCTGCGCAAGTACCCGAACATCACGATCTGCGTCGGCGGCGGCATCGGCACCCCGGAGCGTGCGGCCGAGTACCTGTCCGGAGAGTGGGCCAAGCCCTACGGCTTCCCGGAGATGCCGGTCGACGGCATCCTGGTCGGGACCGCGGCGATGGCCACGCTGGAGGCCACCACCTCGCCGGCGGTCAAGCAGCTGCTCGTCGACACCACCGGCACCGAGACCTGGGTGGGGGCCGGCAAGGCCATCAACGGCATGGCCAGCGGTCGCAGCCAGCTCGGCGCGGACATCCACGAGATCGACAACACCGCGTCGCGGTGTGGCCGCCTGCTCGACGAGGTGGCCGGTGACGCCGACGCGGTCGCCGAGCGTCGCGACGAACTGATCGCGGCCATGGCCGACACCGCCAAGCCGTACTTCGGCGACGTCGGCGACATGACCTACCGGCAGTGGCTGCAGCGCTACATCGAGCTGGCGATCGGCGCGGGCGACAGCACCGCCGACACCGCCGCCCCGGGCAGCCTGTGGCTGGCCGACACCTGGCGTGACCGCTTCGAGGAGATGCTCAAGCGCGCCGAAGCCCGCCTGCACGAGAAGGACTCGGGTCCCATCGAGTCGCTCTTCGCGGGCGCCGAAGGGGAGGCGCTGCTCGAGGCCCCCGAGACCGCGATCGCCGCGCTGCTCACCCGCTACCCCGACGCCGCGACGGTCAAGCTGCATCCGGCCGACGTGCCGTTCTTCGTCACGCTGTGCAAGAAGCCCGGCAAGCCGGTGAACTTCGTGCCGGTCATCGACAAGGACGTCCGGCGGTGGTGGCGCAGCGACTCGCTGTGGCAGGCGCACGACGCCCGCTACACCGCCGACCAGGTCTGCATCATCCCCGGCACCGAGGCGGTCGCCGGCATCACCCGTGTCGACGAGCCCGTCGGCGAGCTGCTGGACCGCTTCGAGCAGGAGATCGTCGACCGGGTCCTGGCGTCCGGTGTCGAGCCCGTGCCGGTGGTGTCGCGCCGGCAGGCCCGCGCCGACGTCGGCGGGCCCCTGGCCGTGGTGCTGGACTCGCCCGACGTGCTGTGGGCCGGCCGCACCGCGGTCAACCCGGTGCACCGGATCGGCGCGCCGAGCGAGTGGCAGGTCAACGACGTTCCGGGCAAGCCCAGCGCGACGCATCCGAACACCGGCGCACGGCTGGAGCAGGGCCGGGACGGCGACGGGAATATCGCAGTCACGCTGAGCGTGCCGCTGTCCGACATCTGGATCGACATCCGCTTCACGCTGCCCACCACCACCGTCGACGGCGGTGCGCCGATCGTCACCGTCGAGGACGCCTCGGCGGCGATGCGTGCGGTGCTGGCCATCGCGGCCGGCGTCGAAGGCCCCGAATCGCTTCCGGCCGTGCAGGACAACACCTCGACGGTGACGGTGCAGTGGGACCCGGAGAAGGTCGCCGACCACACCGGCGTGACGGCCACCTTCGGTGCGCCACTGGCGCCGGGACTGACGCTGGTCCCGGACGCGCTGGTCGGTCTGTGCTGGCCGGCGGTGTTCTCGGCCATCGGCTCGGCGGTCACCGACGACGGCTTCCCGGTCGTCGAGGGCCTGCTCAGCCTCGTGCATCTCGACCACGCCGCGCACCTGCTGGCGCCGATGCCGACGGCGAAGGCCGAATTGACCGTCACCGCAACGGCTTCGGCTGCCACCGACACCGAGGTCGGCCGCGTCGTCCCGGTCGACGTCACGATCGCCGACGCGAACGGCACCGTGCTGGCCACCCTGGGCGAGCGCTTCGCCATCCGGGGCCGCACCGGCGCCGTCGAGCTGACCGACCCGCCGCGTGCCGGCGGCGCGATCACCGACAACGCCACCGACACCCCGCGTCGCCGTCGCCGCGACGTGGTCGTCAACGCTCCCGTCGACATGAGTGCCTTCGCCGTGGTCTCCGGGGATCACAACCCGATCCACACCGACCGGGCCGCCGCGTTGCTGGCCGGCCTGGAGTCCAACATCGTGCACGGCATGTGGCTCTCGGCGGCCGCGCAGCACGCTGTCACCGCGACCGACGGCCGCGCCACCCCGCCGGCCCGCCTCGTCGGCTGGACCTCGCGCTTCCTGGGAATGGTGCTGCCCGGCGACGAGATCGAGTTCCGCGTCGACCGGGTCGGCATCGACCGCGGCGCCGAGATCGTCGAGGTCACCGCCAAGGTCGGCGGTGAGCTGGTCATGTCGGCCACCGCGCAGCTGGCCGCCCCCAAGACCGTCTACGCCTTCCCGGGCCAGGGCATCCAGTCCAAGGGCATGGGTATGGACGTGCGTGCGCGCTCCAAGGCCGCCCGCGCCGTCTGGGACACCGCGGACAAGTTCACCCGCGAGACGCTGGGCTTCTCGGTCCTGCACGTGGTGCGGGACAACCCGACCTCGCTGATCGCCTCCGGTGTGCACTACCACCACCCCGAGGGCGTGCTGTACCTGACGCAGTTCACCCAGGTCGCCATGGCCACCGTGGCCGCCGCACAGGTCGCCGAGATGCGCGAACAGGGCGCCTTCGTCGAGGGCGCGATCGCCTGCGGTCACTCCGTCGGCGAGTACACCGCACTGGCGTGTGTGTCCAAT
This sequence comes from Mycolicibacterium vaccae, assembly GCA_050205485.1. Lineage (GTDB taxonomy): Bacteria > Actinomycetota > Actinomycetes > Mycobacteriales > Mycobacteriaceae > Mycobacterium > Mycobacterium vaccae_A. The sequence continues at coordinate 206,731 of JBNMQW010000001.1, forward strand.
GTGTACCCGCTCGAAGCGCTGCTCGAGGTGGTGTTCCACCGCGGTTCGAAGATGCACGACATCGTGCCGCGCGACGCGCAGGGCCGGTCGAACTACCGCCTGGCCGCGATCCGCCCGTCGCAGATCGATCTCGACGACGACGACGTCAAGGTCTTCGTCGCCGAGATCTCCGAGCGCACAGGTGAATTCCTGGAGATCGTGAACTTCAACCTGCGCGGATCGCAGTACGCGATCGCCGGTACGGTCGCCGGGCTGGAAGCCTTGGAGGAGGAGGTCGAACGTCGCCGCGAGATCTCCGGCGGCAAGCGCTCGTTCATCCTGGTGCCCGGCATCGATGTGCCGTTCCACTCCAGCGTGCTGCGGGTCGGCGTCGCTGATTTCCGGCGTGCGCTCGAGCGGGTGATGCCCAAGGACGCCGATCCGGAGCTGCTGATCGGCCGCTACATCCCGAACCTGGTGCCCCGGCCGTTCACCCTGGACCGCGACTTCATCGAGGAGATCCGGGAACTCGTGCCGGCCGAGCCGCTCGACGAGGTGCTCGCCGACTACGACACGTGGCGGAACGAGAGGCCGCGCGAGCTGATGCGCAAAATCGTCATCGAGCTGTTGGCCTGGCAGTTCGCCAGCCCGGTGCGGTGGATCGAGACGCAGGACCTGCTGTTCATCGAGGAGGCCGCGGGCGGTCTCGGTGTCGAGCGGTTCGTCGAGATCGGCGTCAAGAACGCGCCGACGGTGGCGGGCCTGGCCGCCAACACCCTGAAGCTGCCGGAGTACTCGCACAACACCACCGAGGTGCTCAACGCCGAGCGTGATGCCGCGGTGCTGTTCGCCACCGACACCGATCCGGAACCGGACGACGAGCCGGCGCCGGTCGCCGAGGCGGCCCCGACCGAGGCCGCGCCCGCGACGGCCCCGGTGGAGGCAGCTCCCGCCCCGGCGGCGGCGCCCAGCGGCGGACCCCGCCCGGACGACATCACGTTCGACGCGGCCGACGCGACGATGGCGCTCATCGCGTTGTCGGCGAAGATCCGGGTGGACCAGATCGAGGCGCTCGACTCCATCGAGTCGATCACCGACGGCGCGTCGTCGCGGCGCAACCAGATGCTGGTCGATCTCGGGTCGGAGCTGAACCTCGGGGCAATCGACGGTGCCGCTGAAGCCGACCTGGCGGGACTGAAGGGTCAGGTCACCAAGCTGGCCCGGACCTACAAGCCGTTCGGTCCGGTGCTGTCCGACGCGATCAACGACCAGCTGCGCACGGTCCTCGGGCCCTCGGGCAAGCGGCCGGCTTACATCTCCGAGCGGGTCAAGAAGACCTGGGAGCTCGGCGACGGCTGGGTCAAGCACGTCACTGCCGAGGTCGCGCTGGGCACCCGCGAAGGATCCAGCGTCCGCGGCGGAGCGCTCGGCGGTCTGCACGACGGAGCCCTGGCCGATGCGGCCGCAGTGGACAAGGTGATCGACGCGGCCGTGACCGCGGTCGGGGCCCGGCTCGGGATTCCGGTGTCGCTGCCGTCCGCCGCGGGCGGTGGCGGCGGGGTCGTCGACTCGGCTGCGCTCGGTGAGTTCGCCGAGCAGGTCACCGGACGCAACGGCGTACTCGCCAACGCCGCGCGCGCGATCTTGGACCAGCTGGGATACGGCGTGGTGGCGTCCGCGCCCGAGCCGTCCGCCGATGCGGAGCTGATCGACCTGGTCACCGCCGAACTCGGCTCGGACTGGCCACGTCTGGTGGCTCCGGCGTTCGACGGCCGTAAGGCGGTGCTGTTCGACGACCGGTGGGCCAGTGCGCGTGAGGATCTCGCGAAGATCTGGCTGGCCGACGAGGACGAGATCGAGGCCGACTGGGCCCGGCTGTCAGAGCGGTTCGAGGGGACCGGCCACGTCGTCGGCACCCAGGCCACCTACTGGCAGGGCAAGGCGCTGGCCGCGGGCCTGAACATCCACGCGTCGCTGTACGCCCGCATCGCCGCGGGGGCGGAGAACCCCGGCAAGGGCCGCTACAGCGAAGAGGTCGCCGTCGTGACCGGTGCCTCGAAGGGATCGATCGCCGCATCGGTCGTCGCGCAGCTGCTCGACGGTGGCGCGACGGTGGTGGCGACCACGTCCCGGCTCGACGACGCCCGACTGGCCTTCTACCGCAAGCTCTACCGCGACAACGCCCGCTTCGGCGCCAAGCTGTGGGTGCTGCCTGCGAACATGGCGGCCTACAGCGACATCGACGCACTCGTCGAGTGGGTCGGCACGGAACAGACCGAGAGCCTCGGGCCCAAGTCCATCCACATCAAGGACGCGCTCACCCCGACGCTGCTGTTCCCGTTCGCCGCACCGCGCGTCGGTGGCGACCTGTCGGAGGCCGGATCGCGCGCCGAGATGGAGATGAAGGTCCTGCTGTGGGCCGTGCAGCGGCTGATCGCCGGGCTGTCCCACATCAGCGCCGACCGCGACATCGCCGCCCGACTGCACGTGGTGCTGCCCGGCTCGCCGAACCGCGGAATGTTCGGTGGCGACGGCGCCTACGGCGAGTCCAAGGCCGCCCTGGATGCGGTCGTGTCGCGCTGGAAGGCCGAGACGTCGTGGGCGCAGCGTGTAAGCCTGGCGCACGCGCTGATCGGCTGGACCCGCGGTACCGGGCTGATGGGCCACAACGACGTCATCGTCGACGGGGTCGAGGCTGCCGGTGTGCAGACCTACTCCACCGACGAGATGGCGAGCATGCTGCTGGCCCTGTGTGACGTCGACACCAAGGTCGCCGCCGCCCAGGAGCCGGTGCAGGCCGACCTGACCGGCGGACTGGCCGATGTGGAGCTGGATCTGGCCGAACTGGCCGCAAAGGCCAGGGAAGCCGCGACCGTGGCGCCCGCCGAGGCCGAGGACGAGGAGGCCGGCGATCACCTGATCGCGGCGCTGCCGTCCCCGCCGCGGCCCACCGTCCCGGCCCCCGCACCGGAGTGGGCCGACCTCGACGTCGACCCGGCCGACCTGGTGGTCATCGTCGGTGGCGCCGAACTCGGCCCGTACGGTTCGTCGCGCACCCGCTTCGAGATGGAGGTCGACAACGAGCTGTCGGCGGCCGGCGTCCTCGAGCTGGCCTGGACCACCGGTCTGATCAAGTGGGAGGACGATCCCCAACCGGGTTGGTACGACACCGAATCCGGCGATCTCGTCGACGAGGCGGACCTGGTCGAGCGCTACCACGACGCGGTCGTGGAACGGGTCGGGATCCGTGAGTTCGTCGGGGACGGTGCGATCGATCCCGACCACTCGGCGCCGCTGCTGGTGTCGGTATTCCTGGACAAGGACTTCTCGTTCGTGGTGTCGTCGGAGGCCGACGCGCGCGCATTCGTGCAGTTCGACCCGGAGCACACGGTGATCAGCCCGGTGTCCGACAGCTCCGACTGGACCGTGACCCGTAAGGCGGGCACCGAGATTCGGGTGCCCCGCAAGGCGAAGCTGTCCCGCACCGTCGGCGCTCAGATCCCGACCGGGTTCGACCCGCAGGTCTGGGGCGTTACCCCCGATATGGCGAACTCCATTGACCGCGTTGCGTTGTGGAATCTCGTCGCGACGGTGGACGCGTTCCTGTCCGCAGGCTTCTCGCCGACCGAACTGATGCGTTGGGTGCACCCGAGCCTGGTCGCCAGCACGCAGGGCACCGGCATGGGTGGTCTGACCTCGATGCAGACGATGTTCCACGGCAACCTGCTGGACAAGAACAAGCCGAACGACATCCTGCAGGAGACGCTGCCGAACGTCGTTGCCGCGCATGTCATCCAGAGCTACGTGGGCAGCTACGGATCGATGATCCACCCGGTCGGCGCGTGCGCCACCGCAGCGGTGTCGCTGGAGGAGGGTGTCGACAAGATCCGGCTGGGCAAGGCCGAGCTCGTCGTCACCGGCGGCTACGACGACCTGACGCTGGAGGCCGTGATCGGCTTCGGCGACATGGCCGCCACGGCCGACACCGAGGTGATGCGCGCCAAGGGCATCAGCGATTCCCGGTTCTCCCGGGCCAACGACCGGCGCAGGCTGGGCTTCGTCGAGGCCCAGGGCGGCGGCACGATCCTGCTGGCCCGCGGCGATCTCGCGTTGCGGATGGGTCTGCCGGTGCTGGCCGTGGTCGCGTACGCGCAGTCCTATGCCGACGGCGTGCACACCTCGATCCCGGCTCCGGGGCTCGGCGCGCTCGGCGCCGGTCGCGGCGGCAGGGAGTCGGTGCTGGCCAAGTCGCTCAACAAGCTGGGCGTCGGGGCCGACGACATCGCGGTGATCTCCAAGCACGACACGTCGACGCTGGCCAACGATCCCAACGAGCAGGAGCTGCACGAGCGGCTGGCCGACTCGCTGGGTCGTTCCGAGGGCGCGCCGCTGTTCATCGTCAGCCAGAAGAGCCTGACCGGGCACGCCAAGGGCGGCGCGGCGGCCTTCCAGACGATGGGTATGTGCCAGATCCTGCGCGACGGCGTGATCCCGCCGAACCGCAGCCTGGACTGCGTCGACGAGGAGCTCGCGACGTCCGCGCACTTCGTGTGGCCGCGTGAGACCTTGCGGATGGGCGAGAAGTACCCGCTGAAGGCGGGTCTGATCACCAGCCTCGGGTTCGGTCACGTGTCGGGTCTGATCGCGCTGGTGCACCCGCAGGCGTTCCTGGCCACCCTGACCCCGGAGCAGCAGGCGGATTACGCCGCGCGTGCCCAGGAGCGGGAGCTGGCCGGAAAGCGCAGGCTCGCATCGGCGATCGCCGGTGGGCGCCCGATGTACGAGCGGCCCGATGGGCGGCGCTTCGACCAGGAGGCGCCGGAGAAGGTCCAGGAAGCCGGCATGCTGCTCGACGCGGCATCGCGGCTCGCCGAGGACGGCGTGTATCGGCGATGAACCGTGAGATAGCGTGCGGCCCGTGGGCATCGTCGGGATAGGCATCGATCTCGTCTCCATTCCGGAGTTCGCCGAGCAGGTGGACCGCCCCGGGACGGTGTTCGCCGAGACGTTCACCCCGGGGGAGCGGCGCGACGCCGCCGACAAGAGTTCGTCGGCGGCGCGCCACCTCGCGGCGCGATGGGCGGCCAAGGAGGCGGTGATCAAGGCCTGGTCGGGATCCCGGTTCTCCAAGCGGCCGGTGCTGCCCGAGGCGATCCACCGCGACATCGAGGTCATCACCGACATGTGGGGCCGTCCGCGGGTCCGGTTGTCCGGTGCGGTGGCCGAGCACCTCAAAGAGGTGACGATCCACCTGTCGCTGACGCACGAGGCGGACACCGCGGCGGCTGTCGCCGTCCTCGAGGAGCGCTGAGTTTCCTCCGCGAGCAGACGCGAACTCGCACTGGGGGCGGCCTGTGCGTGCGAGTTTCTGTCTGCTCGCGGGGGCTAACCTCGTTGGTATGACCGATCTGACCGCCAGGGTGCGCGAGGTGCTGCCCGCGGTGCGCGCCGACCTCGAGGACCTGGTGCGCATCCCGTCCGTGTGGGCCGACCCCGCGCGCCGCCCCGAGGTGCACCGCAGCGCCGAAGCCGTGTCGAAGCTGTTGTCCGAGGCTGGGTTCGGGGACGTCCGCATCGTGGCCGAAGGCGGCGCCCCCGCGGTGATCGCCCGTCATCCCGCCCCGCCGGGCGCACCCACGGTCCTGCTGTACGCCCACCACGACGTCCAGCCCGAAGGTGATCCAGAGCAGTGGGACAGCGCGCCGTTCGAGCCCACCGAGCGCGACGGCCGGCTCTACGGTCGCGGCACCGCGGACGACAAGGCCGGTATCGCAACACATCTGGCCGCCTTCCGCGCCCACGGCGGTGCGCCGCCGGTCGGTGTCACGGTGTTCGTCGAGGGCGAGGAGGAATCGGGCTCGCCGTCGCTGTCCCGGCTGCTCGCCGCCCACCGCGACTTACTGGCTGCCGACGTCATCGTCATCGCCGACTCCGACAACTGGAGCACCGAGATCCCGTCGCTGACGGTCTCGCTGCGCGGACTCGCCGACTGCGTGGTGGAGGTGGCCACCCTCGATCACGGCCTGCACTCCGGGATGTGGGGCGGCGTGGTGCCCGACGCGCTGACCGTGCTGGTGCGCCTACTGGCCAGCCTGCACGACGACAACGGTGACGTCGCCGTGGCCGGACTGCACGAGGCGACGGCCGCCGACGTCGACTACACCCCGGAGCGGGTGCGGGCCGACACCGGGATGCTCGACGGTGTCGCTGAAATCGGGTCTGGCTCAGTGGCGCAACGGCTCTGGGCGAAGCCGGCGATCACCGTGATCGGTATCGACACCACACCGATCGCGCAGTCGTCGAACACGCTGATCCCACGGGCCCGCGCCAAGGTCAGCATGCGCGTCGCACCAGGCGGGGACGCCGGGGAACATCTGGCCGCGCTGACCCGTCACCTCCAGGACAACGCGCCCTGGGGTGCACAGGTCACCGTCACCCCGGGCGATCTGGGGGAGCCGTACGCGATCGATGCGACCGGACCGGTCTACGACGCGGCGCGCGCCTCCTTCCGCGAGGCGTGGGGCCACGACGCCGTGGACACCGGGGTGGGCGGCTCGATCCCGTTCATCGCCGAGTTCGCCCGAGCGTTCCCCGACGCCAAGATCCTGGTCACCGGCGTGGAAGACCCGGACACCCAGGCACACAGCATCAACGAGAGTCTGCATCTCGGCGTGCTGGAACGAGCTGCCACCGCCGAGGCGCTGCTGCTGGACAAGCTCGGGCGCTGACCGATTGTCAGACCGACAGGTCGCGCCTCAGCTTGGCCACATGCCCGGTGGCGCGAACGTTGTACTGCGCCACCGCGATTTGGCCCTCTTCGTCGACCAGGAACGTGGAGCGGATGACGCCCTGGACGGTCTTGCCGTACATCGTCTTCTCGCCGTAGGCGCCCCAGGCTTCGAGGACCTTGCGGTCGGGGTCGGACAGCAGCGGGAACGTCAGCTGCTCCTTGTCCCGGAATTTGGCCAGCTTTTCGGGCTTGTCGGGGGAGATGCCGAGGACGTCGATGCCGGCATCGCTGAGTTCGGCGAGGTTGTCGCGAAAATCGCAGGCCTGCTTGGTGCACCCCGGAGTCGAGGCGGCCGGATAGAAGTACACGACCACCTTGCGCCCTTTGTAGTCCGACAGGCTGACGGTGTTGCCGTCGGCGTCGGGAAGGCTGAAGTCGGGGGCGGTGTCGCCGGCTTGGAGCCGAGGGGTCTGCGCCATGGTGGTAGTCCTCCGATCTGTCGGCCGGGCGCCGCGATGCGCGTCGGCTGATCTAGGGTAGTTCGGCAGCACTGGTGAACACCGACGTGGAGGCAGACGTGGCGGATCGAGATCCCGACACCATCAAGGCCGAGATCGATCAGGCGCGTGACCAACTGGCGGTGACCGTCGACAGCCTTGCCGCGCGGGCCAATCCGCAGCGCGTGGTCGCCGACGTCAAAGCGGGTCTGCTGCGATTCGTCTCGCAACCGCCGGTGGCCCTCACCCTGGCCGGGATCGGCGTGCTGGTGGTCGTCCTGACCGTGCGCTCGCGCCGGATCTGAGTCAGCGCCCCGTGCCGCGTCGCTGAGTCAGCGACGGCGGCGGAGCCAGGACGACAGCGAGAAACCCGGGGGATTCGCCACCCGGCCGAGCCGACTGCAACTGCGCACCGCGACGGGCCGTTGTCCGGCGGCGTCGTCTACCGCGCCGTTGCCGGTGACCATCGGTGACACCAGATCGCCGTGCCCTGCCATCAGCTAATTCCCCTATTCCGCGCGCTGCGCCCGGGTCAGTACATCCTCGGAACGTTTCAGCTAACTCAAACTGTAACACCGCCGGGGCTAATACCCAGCGCAATGGCCCTCGAAACGCGGTTCTGCGCGTCAGCCGTTACTGTTCTAGGGGTCCCGATCTTGACCGGAAGTGGAACCGCTGTGCAACTTCCAGCACATGCGGTGGATTCGCCGACCCTAACACGGTCATTCAACGGGTGGGTCAATATCGGGGGGATCGACGGTGCGCGCCCCGCGACACGCCCCGTCCTCTACGCTGACGGCTGATTTTCCGCACTAGCAAAGGAGAGGCATGGCGTGGTTTCTGGCCCTGCAGGGGCCGTCGCAGGCGAGCCATCAGACGTCGGTATACGAACTTCAGGACTCCACCGACGTCGACCAACTCGCCCAGGATCTCCTGAGCGCGGTCTCCCTGGACCGAGTGGTCCCGGTGCCGGCGATGCTGCCGCAGAACGCCCGTAAGCGGCAGAAGGTCACCCTCTACGTCCGGCCCGCGGCCTGGGCGATGTGGACCTTCTACGAGCTGACCGAGGAGGACCGCCGCGCCCTGATGCGGGAGAACCCGCTGATGCAGGCGCTCCAGCAGCAGCAGGCAGGGCAGGGCGGGCCGGCCGCCAACCCGCTACTCGGCCAGCCGCCGGGCCCCGGAACGATGCGGCTCTAGTTCCGCCGGCGCCGGGAAACCCCTGGCAATGAAGAAAGCCCCCGTTCGGATGAACGGGGGCTTCTCGTCTGTGCGCCGTCAGGGTTTCGAACCCCGGACCCGCTGATTAAGAGTCAGCTGCTCTACCAACTGAGCTAACGGCGCGCGTGTGAGACAATAACAGGCCTCGCGGCCAGAGCGAAAATCGGCTCGTCCGCGCGGCGTCGGCGACATCGCGGTCGCATGCCGAGTCTGAGATCAACCGTAGAATCAACGTCAACGATTCCGGTGTTTGCGTATGCGAGGGGTGACTGATTTATGGGGCAGGTCAAGACAGCGGGCCGGCGACGGCGCGCGTGGTTGTCGACCATGGCCGTGGTTCCTGCGATGCTCTTGGGTCTGACGGCCTGCGGTTCGGGCGCTCAGGACACCGAACCGCAGACGATCAGTGACAAGGGGACCCCTTACGGCGATCTGCTCATCCCGCGAGTGAAGTCCTCGGTCGAGGACGGTGCGGTGGGTGTGAGCGTCGACTCGCCGGTGACGGTGAGCGCCGAGTTCGGCGTCCTGGGGGCCGTGTCGATGGTCAACGAGAGCGGCAAGACGGTGAAGGGCAAGCTGTCCGAGGACGGCTTGACGTGGGAGACCGCCGAGCCGTTGGGCTACAACCGGAGTTACACGCTGACCGCCGAGTCGCTCGGCCTGGGTGGGGTGACGACCCGCGAGATGCAGTTCGAGACGCACTCGCCGGAGAACCTGACGATGCCGTACGTGTCACCGATGCAGGGCGAGGTCGTCGGTGTTGGGCAGCCGGTGGCGATCCGGTTCGACGAGAACATCCCCAACCGGTTGGCGGCGCAGCGCGCCATCAAGATCAAGACCGAGCCCGCCGTGGAGGGCGCGTTCTACTGGCTGAACAACCGCGAGGTCCGCTGGCGGCCGGCCGAGTACTGGAAGCCCGGCACCAAGGTCGACGTGCAGGTCGACACCTACGGCGTGGACCTCGGCGACGGACTGTTCGGTCAGGACAACGTGTCGACGAGCTTCACCATCGGCGACCAGGTGGTCACCACGATCGACGACACCACCAAGACGCTGACGATGCGGCGCAATGGCGAAGTGGTCAAGACGATGCCGGTGTCGATGGGCAAGAACAGCACGCCGACCAACAACGGCGTCTACATCGTCGGCGACCGCCGGTCGCACATGGTGATGGACTCGTCCACCTACGGTGTTCCGGTCAACTCGCCCAACGGTTATCGCACGGAGGTGGACTGGGCCACCCAGATCTCCTACAGCGGCATCTACGTGCACGCGGCGCCGTGGTCGGTGGGCAGCCAGGGCAACAGCAATGTCAGCCACGGCTGCATCAACGTCAGTACCAGTAACGGCAAGTGGTTCTACGACAACTCCAAGCGCGGCGACATCGTCGAGGTCGTCAACACGGTGGGGAGCACCCTGCCCGGCACCGACGGCTTGGGGGACTGGAACATCCCGTGGGAGCAGTGGAAGGCCGGAAACGCCAACGTGTGATCAGGCCTGAGCGAGCGCCGTCTACGTCAGTAGGCGGCGTTCTGCGTTTTCCGGGTCTGTATTGGCGCTGCGAGCAACGAAAAAGGTCAGGGGCCGGATAACCGGCCCCTGACCTGTCGGGGTGGCTGACGGGACTCGAACCCGCGACAGCCAGGATCACAACCTGGTGCTCTACCAACTGAACTACAGCCACCATCGCCGCGTAAAGCGGCTTCGCCATACTAGCCGTTGTTGGGCTGGGAATCCGAATCAGGATCGGATTCGGGCGGCGGTGTCGGACCGAGCTGGGCCGCGACAGCGGCGATCTCGCTGGTGGACGGCCCAGGCGGGGCGACGAACGCCGTCTCGCGGTAGTAACGCAACTCACGAATCGACTCGTGGATGTCGGCCAGCGCCCGGTGTGCCAACCCCTTCTCCGGCTGGCCGAAGTAGATCCGGGGATACCAGCGGCGGCACAACTCCTTGATGGAGCTGACGTCGATCATCCGGTAGTGCAGGAAGTCGTCGAGTTTTGGCATGTCGCGGGCGATGAAACCGCGGTCGGTGGCGATCGAGTTGCCGGCCAGCGGCGCGGTCTTGGCTGCCTTGACGTGCTGCTGGATGTACTCGAGCACCATCGCCTCGGCGGTGGGCACGTCGACGGTGGAGGCGCGGACCTCGTCGACCAGACCCGACTTGGTGTGCATCTGGGCGACCACGTCGATCATCGAGGACAGCGATTCCTCGGGAGCATGGATGACCACGTCGAGCCCGTCGCCGAGGATGTTGAGTTCAGAGTCGGTCACCAGCACCGCGATCTCGATGAGCAGGTCGGACTTGAGGTCCAGGCCGGTCATCTCGCAGTCGATCCACACCAGTTCATCGCGCACAGCGATCAACATTAAGCCAGCGCCACGTACACAGCGCCCGACACCTGCCGATTGACCGCACCGACTGAGTAGGGTTGCGCCATGTCGACGGATTCCGCCGCGGCGATCGCCGAGGGCTACGCGACCGAGAAGGCGGCTCTGGAACTCGGGACCGTGGTCATCGACGGCGTCTGCGAGCCCACCGCGCGCGTCCGCATTCCGCTGTCGACGCTCAACCGGCATGGCCTGGTCGCCGGCGCGACCGGCACGGGCAAGACGAAGTCCCTGCAGGTGATCGCCGAACAACTGTCCGCGGCGGGTGTGCCGGTTCTGATGGCCGACGTCAAGGGTGACCTGTCTGGGCTGTCCCGTCCGGGGCAGAGCAACGACACCATCGCCGCGCGGGCCGCCGACACCGGTGACGACTGGACGCCGACGGCGTACCCGGTCGAGTTCCTCGCGCTGGGTACTCCCCGTGCAGGCAGTGGGCCCAGCGGCCTCGGCGTGCCGGTGCGCGCGACGGTCAGCAGCTTCGGGCCCATCCTGTTGTCGAAAGTGCTGGGCCTGAACAAGACTCAGGAGTCCACGCTGGGACTGATCTTCCACTGGGCCGACCAGCAAGGCCTGCCGCTGCTGGATCTGAAGGACCTGCGTTCGGTCATCCAATTCTTGACCAGCGATGACGGCAAGCCCCAGCTCAAGGCGCTCGGCGCGGTCTCGACCACCACCGCGGGGGTGATCCTGCGCGCGCTGGTCAACCTGGAAGCCGAGGGCGCCGACACCTTCTTCGGGGAGCCCGAACTCGAACCCGAGGACCTGCTGCGTGTCGACGCCGACGGCCGGGGTGTGATCTCGCTGCTCGAACTCGGCGGCCAGGCGGCCCGCCCGGTGATGTTCTCGACGTTCCTGATGTGGGTGCTCGCGGATCTGTTCACCTCGCTGCCCGAGGTGGGGGATCTCGACAAACCGAACCTCGTCTTCGTCTTCGACGAGGCCCACCTGCTTTTCGCCGACGCATCCAAGGCATTCCTCGAGCAGGTCGAGCAGACGGTGAAGCTGATCCGTTCCAAGGGCGTCGGCGTGCTGTTCTGCACCCAGCTGCCCACCGACGTCCCCAAAGAGGTGCTCAGCCAGCTCGGCGCCCGCATTCAGCACGCGCTGCGGGCCTTCACGCCCGACGACCACAAGGCGCTGACGAGAACAATGCGGACCTACCCGAAAACCGATGTCTACGACCTGGAGTCGGCACTGACATCGCTGGGCATCGGTGAGGCCATCGTCACGGTGCTCTCGGAGAAGGGGGTCCCCACACCCGTGGCGTGGACGCGGATGCGGGCGCCGCGTTCCCTGATGGACACCATCGGCGCCGACGCGATCGCCGCTGCGGCGCAATCCAGCCCGCTGCAGGCGCGCTACGGCCCGACGATCGACCGGGAGTCGGCCTACGAGCGGCTCGCCGCGAAGCTGGCCCCGCCACCGACTGCACCACCACCGGCGTCGGCGCCGGCACCCACGGCACCGGCCGAGGAACTACCGCCGGTCTACGTACCGCCCTACGACCTGCCGCCGATGCCACCGCCGGCCACCGAGGGTCCCGGGTTCCTGGACAAGGTGATGGACAGCCCCGCGTTCAAGAGCGCGATGCGGTCGGCGGGCACGGTGATCGGGCGGGAGATCACCCGCAGCATCTTCGGCACCGGGCGGCGTCGCCGCCGCTGACCGTCGAACCCATTGCGGCGCCGTATGTTCGGCGTGGAGTGGCTCAGTCGCCGCCGAGCTTCTTGTACACCGCGCCGACGATCGGTGCGACGATGGCACGCGGCGCGTAACCGCTCGCCGCTGACATCGCTTTCGATGTCAGTCCGGGGACGACGCGCATCTTGTTGCGCTCCAAGCCGTCCAGCGAGACCTTCGCCGTGTAGCGGGTGTCGATCCACAGGAAGTCGGGGATGATCCGCTCGACCAGCGACTGCTCGTCGGGGTCGGGCAGCTCGGTGCGCACCGGACCGGGGGCCAGCACCGTCACGTGCACACCGGCCGACTTCAGCTCACCGCGCAGGGACTCACTGAACGTGTTGACGAACGCCTTGGTCGCCGCATAGGTCGCGTTGTTCGGGATCGGGGAGTTGCCCGCCGCCGAGCCGGAGATCAGGATGCCGCCCGCGCCGCGCTCCACCATTCCGGGGAGGACCGCGAGCACCAAATCGTGCACGCCGAGCACGTTGAGCTGCACCTGCTTACGTTCTTCGGCGGGGTCCAGCGTGGCCACCGGCCCGAAGGTCGCGGTGCCGGCGTTCGCGCAGAGGATCGAGATGTTGCGGGTGGCGAGCTCGTCGCACAGCGTCTGGCGGTCGGCGGGTTCGGCGAGGTCGACGGCACGCACCTCGACGGTCACGCCGTACTGGGCTCGCAGCCGCTCGGCGAGGTCGTCGAGGACTTCCTGCCGGCGCGCGGTGATGATCAGGTGGTGACCGCGGGCCGCGAGTTCGACGGCCAGCGCCTCGCCGATGTTCTGCGACGCGCCGGTGACCACCGCGCGGGCGTCCGCGCTGGGAGCGGGTACTGGCATGGGCCGGACTATATCGTGGGCTGCCATGAGCGAACCGGGTCTGGTCCGACCCTCGGTCGGCGGCGGGACGCGGTCTCGCATCCTGGCGTGGGCGATGTGGGATTTCGGCGCCACCGCCATCAACGCGATCGTCGTGACCTTCGTGTTCTCGGTGTATCTGACCCGCGGCGTCGGCGCCGATCTGCCGGGTGACACCAGCCCGGCGAGCTGGCTCGGCCGTGCGCTGGGGCTGGCCGGGCTGGTGGTCGCGGTGCTGGCTCCGGTGACCGGGGTGTGGGTCAACGCGCCCGCCCGCCGCCGGCGGATGCTGGCGGTCCTGACCGGTCTGGTGGTGCTCTTCACCGCGTCGATGAGCCTGATCCGCGAGGACCACCGCTACCTGTGGCCGGGCCTGGTCCTGCTGGCCTGCACCGCGGCGTGCAGCGAACTGGCCACAGTGCCCTACAACGCGATGCTGCGCCAGCTCTCCGACGCGCAGAACACCGGCCGGATCTCCGGGTTCGGTTTGGGGCTGGGCTATTTCGGTAGCGTGTTCGCGCTGCTGGTGGTCTATGTCGGGTTCGTCTCCGGCGACGGGGACACGCGGGGTCTGCTGGGCCTGCCTGCGGCCGACGGACAGAACATCCGGGCGGCGATGTTGATGGTCGCCGCCTGGTTCGCGTTGTTCGCGCTGCCGCTGCTGATCTCGAAACCCCCGCCCGTCCCGGACGCGGTGCCGGAGCCGCCGCGCAGCGTCCGCACGGCCTACCGCACACTGTGGGCCGACATCCGCTCCGAGTGGCGCCGCGACCGCAACGTCATCTACTTCCTCGGCGCGAGCGCGATCTTCCGCGACGGGCTCACCGGTGTGTTCACGTTCGGCGCCGTGCTGGGCGTGTCCGTGTACGGGGTGTCCGAAGCCGACGTGCTGCTGTTCGGCGTTGCGGCGAGTGTGGTGGCCGCACTCGGCGCGCTCATCGGTGGCCGCATCGACGACGGCATGGGGTCCAAGCGGGTGATCGTGGTGTCGCTGTCGGCGATGATCGTCACCGGCATCACCCTGTGGGCGTTGTCGGGCGTTCTGGCGTTCTGGGTGTGCGGCCTGGTGCTGTGTCTGTTCATCGGGCCGACGCTGTCGTCGTCGCGCACTCTGATGCTCCGGATGGCGGCCGACGGCAAGGAGGGGATGGCCTTCGGGCTGTACACGACCGCCGGACGCGCCGCGACTTTCCTGGCGCCGTGGTTGTTCGCTCTGTTCATCGACGTCTTCGACAGTGAGCGCGCCGGGATGGGCGGTCTGGTCCTCGTGCTGGCGCTGGGTTTGGTGGCGCTACTCGGCGTCCGTGCGCCGCACACCCGCTAGGAGACGCCGCTGCAGATCGTCAGCCCGGCGCCGGTGCGCTCCTGCACCACCACGTCGTCGACGGTGATCGAGCACGTCACCTCACGACCCACGTTGATGATGCTGACGCTGGCCGACTCGGCGCCCGGCTGCGGCAGGGCGACCTCTTTGCTCCACGGCAGCATCACGTTGAACTCGGTGCCGAGCAGCCCGTTGGAGTCGACGTAGCTGATGTTGATCGCGCGCCCGGTGCCGGTCACGGTGTAGACGACGGTGTCGGTGGGTCCCGGTGGCGCCGACGCCGACGTCCGGGGGCTGGTCGGCACGGTCGGCGGGGGCACCACCGGAGTGGTTGGCCGCCGCGGCGACGTCGTCGTGGTCGGCGCGGGCCGGCTGGGGGTGGTGAAACTCGGCTCCGGTGGGGACGGCACCGGCGCCACCACAGTGTCCTGGCGCGAGCTGTTGACGATGACCAGGGCGATGACCAGTCCGACGACGGTCACCACCGCGATGCCGGCGACCACCCAGAGCCAGCGCGGCGACTTCGGCCCCTGCGGCGGGGGCGGCTCCGAACCCGGACCCGGCTGGTACTGGTTGGTCGCGTACGGGTCGTACCCGTAGGGCGGGTAGGGCAGTTGCTCGGTCGGCGGCGGCTGGTACGGCGCCCCGTACGGGGTCTGGCTGGCGTAGGCCGGGTCCGGGTAGCCCGGGTAGGAACCGTACGGCGGCATCGGGGGTTCCTGGCGTCCGTGAGGTCCCCATTGATCTCCACGCGAGGATGAATCCGTCATGCCCACCTCATGCGTGCAGGGTACCCGTGTGGCCGGAAGGGGCGGGCGCGTGGCGGGCGGCTCGGCACGCCCGACGGCGAGCGGGCACAATCGGGGACCGTGGCACAGCAGGTTCGCCGGGTTTACGGGGCGTCGATGTCGCCAGACGCCACCGCGTTCGCCCACCTCGTCGACGACGGCGGCTTCCCGCGCGCCGTCCAACGCTTCCTGCGCGGCTGGCGCGCCAGCTCGTCCCGCGACGTGGAGTTACCGGTCGAGGGTCCGGTGACCCGGGTGATGCACTCGGCCGACGGTCACTGGCTGGCCTGCCAGGTGGCTCCCGACGGCGGCACCCGAAGCCAGATCTGGGTTGTCACAACCGATCCCGACGACCGCGACGCCCGCCGTATCGACAACTGGCCGTCGGGAGCAGAGGGCACCGCCGAGCTGATCCACTGGGACGGCACCCTGGTCGCCGCGATTCTGACCGGCGACGACGGCGTCGGCAGCTCGTGTCTGATCGACCCGACCGACGGCACCACCACGGTGCTCGACCGGCGGTCGGGCGGCCGGTTGGTCGACGCGTGGGGCGGCGCCTCGCTGGTACGAGTGGGGCCGCGCGGCTACCGCGACCTGATCATGCTGCGGGCCCACATCGAGACGGCGCTGCTGCCGTATGACCCGGGCTCGACCACCGACACCGGGCTGATCCTCGACGACCACAGCCCGCGCCGGTTGCGGTCGGGACCGGAGGGGGAGACCACCGAGCTGTACCACCCGGCGCGGGATTACGCCCACGACAGCACCGAGGGCTATGTACGGGCGCTGCTGCGCAGCGAGAACGGCACCGAACACGCGCGCCTGCTCGAGGTGACCGTCACCTCCGACGGTGTGGCCTACCACGTCGTCGCCGAACGTCCGGGCTACGAGCTCGACGAGTTCACCGTCTCCGACGACGGGTCCACCGTGGCGATCCTGTGGAATCTGCACGGCGCCAGCGAGTTACAGATTCTCGACCTCGTCGACAACACGTTGCACGAACCGATCCCGCTGCCGGGCGGCATGGTGGCCAGCGAGCTGAGCATCAGCGCGGGCGGGTCCATGCTCGCGCTCACGGTGGAGGGGCCGGCCAAGCCGCCCACCGTGGAACTGGTGGATCCCAGGACCGGCGAGTGGGAGCCGATCGACCGCGAACCCAGCAGCGGTCCGGTGTCGGGCGACCCCACGTTGGAGACGGTCATCGCCCGCGACGGGCTCGAGTTCACCGGCTGGCTGTTCCGTCCGCCGGAGGGGGTGCCGACGATCGGGGCGATGCTGTTCCTGCACGGCGGACCCGAGGGCCAGGGCCGGCCGGGTTACAACGAGTTCTTCCCCGGCCTGCTCGACGCCGGTATCGTCGTCTTCCTGCCCAACGTGCGCGGGTCGGGAGGATTCGGTCGCTCGTTCATGCACGCCGACGACCGGGAGAAGCGCTTCGCGGCCATCGACGACGTCGCCGACGCCGTCCAGTTCCTGATCGACAACGGCCACGCCCCGAAGGGGCGCGTCGCCTGCTGTGGGTGGTCCTACGGCGGGTACCTCACCCAGGCGGCGCTGGCGTTTCATCCCGACGAGTTCGCGGCCGGGATCAGCATCTGCGGCATGAGCGACCTCAATACCTGGTACCGCAGCACCGAACAGTGGATCGCCGCGGCCGCCTACCCGAAGTACGGCCATCCGGTCAGCGACCGGGATCTGCTCGAGGAGCTCTCGCCGCTGCCGCGGGCAGACGCGATCACCGCGCCTCTGTTGCTGGTACACGGCCTCAATGACACGAATGTGCCGCCCTCCGAGTCGCAGCAGATGTACGACGCCCTCGTCGCACTGGGCCGCAAGCCCGCTCTGCTGACCTTCGATGACGACGGCCACGAGATCGACAAGCGGGAGAACCGCGCGGTTCTGCTCGAGGCGATGACGTCGTGGCTGACCGCTGCCTTTGCCGTCGCTCCTGATCTTGTTCGGTGATCTTGGTTTGAGAAATTAGCCGCCGGGTAAAACCCTGCTGCGCGTCACGAACGGCGTGCAGACGGATGGAGGCACGGCATGCGAGGAATTCTCGGCGTCATTGTTCTCGTCTGGCTGTTGATCGGCGTTTTTGCGGCCTATCAACGCGATTACTTCAGCGGTGGTGAAGCCAACTGTGCCACCGCAGGCAGTATCGCGCTGACCGTGGTTGCAGGACCGCTGAATTACGCGGGTGTCAATCCGAAAGTCACCGATTGTCAGGTCCCGCAACCCAGTCAGTAAGCCCGCTGACTGGACCACTTGGAAGAATGGAGTGACCATGATCGTCCTGGGTGCGATCCTGTTGATCCTGGGTCTCTTGTTCAAGCTCTCGATCCTCACCTACATCGGAGTCGTGCTCCTGGTCATCGGTGCGGTGTTCTGGATCCTCGGCTCGGTCGGCCGTCCGGTGGGCGGTAGAAAAGTCTGGTATTAGCTTCTGAGACTTGGCAACTCGGCCGAGGTCAGCGCCGCGACCGTCATAGCTCGTAGGACGGTCCGGGAGCTGGCCTCGGCCGCTTTGTTCATCCCGGGCTTGACGCTGTGCGCCGTGGAGTTCAGGAGTCCGAACGCTGCGTGGGCCATCAACCGCGCGTCGGTCTCCGACAGCGCGCCGTCGCGGCGGCGCAACACGTCGACCCAGATTTCCACGTACTGGCGCTGCGCGCGCCGCACCTGACGCTTGGCGGTCGGCGGCAGATTGCCGAGATCGCGGTCCTGGATCCTGATCAGGTCCGACTCGCCCAGGGCGAAGGTCAGGTGAAAGTCGATCAGCGACCCCAGCGCGGTCTCGGCGTCGGTGGCGTGCGCCATCACTTCCCGGGCGCCGGCCAGCAGACGCGTGCTGATGCCGACCAGCAGTTCGACCAGCAGCGCTTCCTTGTTCGGGAAGTGCCGGTAGATGGCGGGTCCGCTGACTCCGGCCGCCGCCCCGATGTCCTCCAGCCGCACCGCGAGGTAGCCGTGTTCGGCGATCAACCGCTCGGCCGCGGCGATCAGTTGTCCTCGCCGGTCTGATTTGGCCCTGCTGCGCGCGGAGGCGGTGTCCGCAGTGGCCATGTGCGCCTCCGTGTCGAATGGTGGACATCAGCAGTTAATGGTGATTAACATACCATCCGGTTAGTCGTCGTTAACTCAATCGGAATGGGTGACCGGATGGCAGTGCGGGTCTCGCACCGTGACGATCACGTCGCGCTCGTCGAACAGTTGCGGTCCAAGTTGGCCACGGCCGCGCTCGGAGGGCCGGAGCGCGCGCGGGACCGGCACGTCAGCCGCGGCAAACTGTTGCCGCGCGACCGGGTCGACGGCCTGCTCGACCCGGGCAGCCCGTTCCTGGAGATCGCCGCGCTGGCCGCCGACGGCATGTACGGCGACGAGTGTCCCGGCGCCGGCATGATCGCCGGGATCGGCCGCGTCTCGGGCCGCGAGGTGATGATCGTGGCCAACGACGCGACCGTCAAAGGCGGGACGTACTACCCGGTCACGGTCAAGAAGCATCTGCGCGCCCAGGAGATCGCCGCCCAGAACCGGCTGCCCTGCGTGTATCTCGTCGACTCGGGCGGCGCGTTTTTGCCCCGCCAGGACGAGGTGTTCCCCGACCGCGAGCACTTCGGCCGCATCTTCTACAACCAGGCGACGATGAGCGCCGACGGGATCGCGCAGATCGCGGCGGTCCTCGGCTCGTGCACGGCCGGGGGAGCCTACGTTCCGGCCATGAGCGACGAGGCCGTCATCGTGCGCAACCAGGGCACGATCTTCCTCGGCGGACCGCCCCTGGTGAAGGCCGCCACCGGCGAGGTGGTCAGCGCCGAGGACCTCGGCGGTGGCGACCTGCACTCGAAGGTCTCCGGCGTCACCGACCACCTGGCCCACGACGACCGCGACGCACTGCGCATCGTCCGCGACATCGTGGCCACCCTGGCGCCGCGTGCCGACCCGCCTTGGGAGGTCCGGCCCAGCGTGGACCCGATTGCCGACCAGACCGAGCTCTACGACGTCGTGCCCGTCGACTCGCGGGTGCCCTACGACGTCCACGAGGTGATCACCCGGATCGTCGACGGCGGCGAGTTCTCCGAGTTCAAGGCGAATTACGGCACCACCCTGGTCACCGGGTTCGCGCGGATCCACGGTCATCCCGTCGGCATCATCGCCAACAACGGGGTCCTGTTCGGCGAATCCGCCGTCAAGGGAGCGCATTTCATCGAGCTGTGCGACAAGCGGCTGGTGCCGTTGCTCTTCCTGCAGAACATCAGCGGCTTCATGGTGGGCCGCGACTACGAGGCCGGCGGCATCGCAAAGCACGGCGCCAAGATGGTCACCGCGGTGGCATGTGCGCGGGTGCCCAAGCTGACCGTGGTGATCGGCGGGTCGTACGGTGCGGGGAACTACTCGATGTGCGGCCGGGCCTACTCGCCGCGGTTCCTGTGGATGTGGCCCAACGCCCGCATCTCGGTGATGGGCGGCGAACAGGCTGCCTCGGTCCTGGCGACCGTGCGCGGCGACATGAGCGCCGAGGAGGAAGAGGCGTTCAAGGCCCCCATCCGCGCGCAGTACGAGGAGCAGGGCAACCCGTACTACTCGACCGCACGGCTCTGGGACGACGGCGTCATCGATCCCGCCGACACCAGAGCCGTTGTCGGACTGGCGCTCTCAGTTGCCGCCCAGGCGCCGCTGAAACCGGTCTCCTACGGCGTTTTCAGGATGTGATGCTGCGATGACCGACAACCTCTTCGACACCGTGCTGGTGGCCAACCGCGGCGAGATCGCGGTGCGCGTGATCCGCACCCTGCGCCGGCTCGGCATCCGTTCGGTGGCGGTGTTCAGCGACGCCGACGCCGATGCCCGCCACGTGGCCGAGGCCGACCTCGCGGTGCGCCTCGGTCCCGCCCCCGCGCGGGAGAGCTACCTGTCCATCGACGCGCTGCTCGACGCCGTGCAGCGCACCGGCGCCCAGGCCGTGCACCCCGGCTACGGTTTCCTCTCGGAGAACGCCCAATTCGCCGAGGCGCTGGACCGGGCGGGCGTGCGGTTCATCGGCCCGCCCGCAGCGGCCATCCGCACCATGGGCGACAAGATCTCGGCCAAGGCGGCAGTTGCCGCGTTCGGTGTCCCGGTCGTGCCGGGAATCTCGCGTCCGGGACTGACCGACGACGACCTGATCGCCGGTGCGCCCGACGTCGGGTTCCCCGTCCTGGTCAAACCTTCGGCCGGTGGCGGAGGCAAGGGCATGCGGGTGGTGCACGAGGCCGCCGACCTCCCGGCGGCACTGGTGTCGGCGCGCCGCGAAGCGGCCTCGGCGTTCGGCGACGACACCCTGTTCATCGAGCGGTTCGTGCTCAATCCGCGCCACATCGAGGTGCAGGTGCTTGCCGACCGGCACGGCAACGTCGTGCACTTGGGCGAACGCGAATGCAGCCTGCAGCGCCGCCACCAGAAGGTGATCGAGGAGGCGCCGTCACCGCTGCTGGACGCCGCCACCCGTGCACGCATCGGCGCCGCGGCCTGCGACACCGCCCGCAGTGTGGACTACACCGGCGCGGGCACCGTCGAGTTCATCGTGTCCGCCGACCGCCCCGACGAGTTCTTCTTCATGGAGATGAACACCCGGCTACAGGTGGAACACCCGGTCACCGAGATGGTGACCGGCTACGACCTCGTCGAGCAGCAGGTGCGCATCGCGGCGGGGGAGAAGCTGCCCATCAGCCAGGACGACATCGCCCTCACCGGGCACGCCATCGAGGCCCGCGTCTACGCCGAGGATCCGGGCCGCCAGTTCCTGCCCACCGGCGGCAATGTCGTCGGGCTGCGCGAACCCGCCGGGCCCGGCATCCGGGTCGACTCCGGCCTGCGGGTGGGCACCGTCGTCGGCAGCGACTACGACCCGATGCTGGCCAAGGTCATCGCCCACGCCGACGACCGGCGCGGGGCATTGCGCGCGCTCGACGCGGCGCTGGCCGACACCGCGGTGCTCGGCCTGACCACCAACGTCGAGTTTCTGCGGTTCCTGCTGGCCGACGTCGACGTCGCGGCCGGACGCCTGGACACCGGACTGCTCGACCGTCGCATGCCCGACTTCGCGCCGGCACCGGCACGCGACGACGACCTGATCGCCGCCGCCGCGTACCGCTGGCTGCGCAGCTGGCCGGCGACGCCGCAGAGCCCGTGGGAGGTGCCCTCGGGATGGCGCATTGCCGGCGCCGCGCCGATCACGGTCCGGCTGCGCGCCGGTGACCGCACCGACCATGTCTCGCTGACCGGCACCCCCGGAGCCGCCTGGGCGACCATCGAAAACGGGCAACGTCGTTGCTTGTCCCTGGTTCTGGACGGGAACCGGCTCGCGCTCACGCTCGACGGGCTGCGCACCGACTATCTGGTCGTCGCGGACGGCGAGCAGCTGTGGCTGGCCGCGGCCGGGCGCGTCACCATGGTCGAAGAGGTCCGCGAGGCGCCCGTGCGTCCCGACGACGCGCACCGCGGCGACGCCGAACTGACCAGCCCGATGCCCGGGGCCGTGGTGGCCGTCGGGGTCGAGGACGGCGCGGCGGTGACGGCGGGGACCGTCGTGGTCACCGTCGAAGCGATGAAGATGGAACACGCACTGTCCGCGCCGGTCGACGGCGTGGTGGAACTGCTCGTCGGTGCCGGCGAGCAGGTGAAGGTGGGCCAGGTGCTGGCCCGGATCACGGCAAGCGAGGAGCCGAAGTCATGAGCAATTTTCTGAGCACCGGGACCCTTCCCGACGACTACGCGCAGCTGGTCAAGACCGTCCGCGACTTCGCGCAGAGCGTCGTCGCGCCGGTGTCGGCCAAACACGACGAAGAGCACTCGTTCCCCTACGAAGTGGTCGCCGGGATGGCCGACATGGGCCTGTTCGGCCTGCCGTTCCCCGAGGAGTACGGCGGCATGGGCGGGGACTACTTCGCGCTGTGCCTGGCGCTCGAGGAACTCGGCAAGGTCGACCAGAGCGTCGCGATCACCCTGGAGGCCGGCGTCTCCCTGGGCGCGATGCCGGTGTACCGGTTCGGCACCGAGGAGCAGAAGCAGGAGTGGCTGCCGATGCTGGCCGCCGGAAAGGCGCTGGGCGCGTTCGGTCTCACCGAGCCCGGCGGCGGCAGCGACGCCGGCGCGACCAGGACCACCGCGATGCTGGACGACGGGCACTGGGTGATCAATGGCTCCAAGCAGTTCATCACCAACTCCGGCACCGACATCACCAAGCTGGTGACCGTCACCGCGGTGACCGGTGAGCGGGACGGCAAGAAGGAGATCTCGTCGATCCTGGTCCCCGTGCCCACGCCGGGCTTCACGGCCGAACCGGCCTACAACAAGGTCGGGTGGAACGCCAGCGACACCCACCCGCTGAGCTTCGACGACGTCCGCGTGCCCGAGGAGAACCTCCTCGGTGAGCGCGGCCGCGGATACGCGAACTTCCTGCGCATCCTCGACGAGGGCCGCATCGCGATCGCAGCGCTGTCCGTGGGGGCCGCGCAGGGCTGCGTCGACGAAAGTGTCAAGTACGCCAAGGAACGCGAGGCGTTCGGCCGCGCGATCGGCACCAACCAGGCCATCGCGTTCAAGATCGCGCGGATGGAGGCCCGCGCGCACGCCGCGCGCGCCGCCTACTACGACGCGGCGGCGCTGATGTTGTCGGGCAAGCCGTTCAAGAAGGCCGCCGCGGTCGCCAAGCTGGTGGCCAGCGAGGCAGCGATGGACAACGCCCGCGACGCCACCCAGATCTTCGGCGGATACGGGTTCATGAACGAGTACCCCGTGGCGCGGCACTACCGCGACAGCAAGATCCTCGAGATCGGTGAGGGGACAACGGAAGTGCAGTTGATGCTGATCGGGCGGGAGTTGGGCCTGTGAGTGAGCAGACTCCGAAAAAGCTGGTCGTCCAGCGCGGCCTGTGGTTCGAGGAGTTCGAGATCGGGGTGGTGTACCAGCACCGCCCGGGACGCACCCTCACCGAAGCCGACAACGTGCTGTTCACCACGCTGACGATGAACACCCAGGCGCTGCATCTGGACGCGGCGTTCTCGGATGCGTTGCCGCCGTTCAACGCCCGGCTGGTGAACTCGATGTTGACGTTGTCCACGCTGGTCGGGTTGTCGGTGGCGCAGCTGACCCAGGGCACCATCGTCGGCAACCTCGGATTCTCCGAGATCGCCTTCCCGAAGCCGGTGTTCCACGGCGACACTCTCTACGCTGAAACCGAGATCACCGACAAGCGGGAGTCCAAGAGCCGCCCCGGCGAGGGCATCGTCACCTTCGCCCACACCGGCCGCAATCAGCACGGTGACATCGTGGCCACCGCGTCGCGCAAGACCATGGTGCGCAAGCGCCCGCAGGAGGAGACCGCATGACGTTCGCGACCGGCCCCGGCTGGCTGTTCTGCCCGGCCGACCGGCCGGAACGTTTCGAGAAGGCAGCTGCGGCAGCCGATGTCGTCATCCTCGATCTGGAGGACGGTGTCGCCGCCAAGGACCGCGACGCCGCCCGCAAGGCGTTAGTCGACACGCCGCTCGACCCGGACCGCACCGTGGTGCGGGTCAACCCCGTCACCACCGACGACCACCGCCTCGACCTGGAGGCACTCGACGCCACGAAGTACACCCGGGTCATGCTGGCCAAGACCGAATCGGCCGAACAGGTGGCGTCCCTGGCGCCGCGCGAGGTCGTGGTGCTGGTGGAGACGCCGCTGGGAGCGCTGACGGTGACGCACGCCGCCAGCGTGGACAACGCGTTCGCGGTGATGTGGGGCGCCGAGGACCTGTTCGCGGCCACCGGCGGCACCGCCAACCGGTGGCCCGACGGCAGCTACCGGGACGTCGCCCAACATGTGCGTTCGCAGAGCTTGTTGGCAGCCAAGGCCCATGGCCGGCTGGCGCTGGACTCGGTGTACCTCGACATCAAGGATCTCGACGGTCTGCGCGCCGAGAGCGACGACGCGGTGGCCGTCGGGTTCGACGCGAAGGTCGCGATCCACCCCTCCCAGGTTGCGGTGATCCGATCGGCCTACGCGCCGACCGCCGAACAGATCGACTGGGCCCGGCGTGTTCTGGAGACCGCCCGCTCGCAGCGCGGAGTGTTCCAGTTCGAAGGGCAGATGGTCGACATGCCGGTGCTGCGGCGCGCGGAACGGATCGTGGCGCTCTCCTCCTAGTCAGCGCGCCGAAGGCCCCGGGTTGTGGCCTGGTTCACATTTCGTCGGCATAATGGTGGTGCCCCAGCGCTACGGCGGGCGGAGCACCACGTTGGGCCGGTGCCACAACCCCGGTACCTGGCCGACATCCCCCACACCCGGGGGACAGCTTCGACTGCCGCCGTGCTGAGCACCTCAGTCGTCTGACGGCGCGATCCGCCGCAGTGACCTCAGGAGGCGGTATGGCTGACCGGTCGATGCTCGCGGAACTCGCCGAGCCGGTTCAACTGATCGCGCCCGACGGCGCGCCGACCACCGAAGCCCGCTACCGAAGAGACCTCCCACCCGAGACCCTGTCCTGGCTCTACGAGTCGATGGTCGTCACCCGGGAACTCGACACCGAGTTCGTCAATCTCCAACGTCAAGGTGAGCTGGCGTTGTTCGCGTCCTGCCGCGGGCAGGAAGCGGCGCAGGTGGGCGCGACGGCGTGCCTGCGAAAGACCGACTGGCTGTTCCCGCAGTACCGCGAACTCGGCGCGTTCCTCGTGCGCGCGATCCCGCCCGAACAGCTCAGTGCGCTGTGGCGCGGCCGCTGGCACGGTGGTCTGGGGTTCACCGACAAGTATGTTGCGCCGGTGGCGATCCCGATCGGCACCCACGCCCTGCATGCCGTCGGTGCGGCGATGGCCGCCCAGCGCCTGGACGACGACTCGGTCACCGTCGCGTTCTTCGGCGACGGCGCCACCTCGACCGGCGACGTACACGAGGCGATCAACCTCGCGGCCGTGTACCAGGTCGGATGCGTGTTCTTCGTCCAGAACAACCAGTGGGCCATCTCGGTTCCCGTCGAACGGCAGCACGCCGCAATCACATTGGCGCACCGGGCCGTCGGTTACGGCATGCCCGCGGTCCGCGTCGACGGGAACGACGTCCTGGCCTGCTACACAGTCATGGAGCAGGCCGCGGCCCGTGCCCGGGCCGGCGGCGGTCCCACCTTCGTCGAGGCCGTGACCTACCGCACGGGACCGCACACCACCTCCGACGACCCCGGCCGCTACCGCTCTGAGGGCGAGGTGAAGCGCTGGCGCGCAAGGGATCCCATCGACCGCTACCGGCGTTATCTCGAGAGCTTCGGTGTTTGGACGCCGCGGCTGGATCAGCGGGTGCGGACTCGCGCGCAGCGCATGCGCGCCGAACTGCGCGCCGCGGTGATCGGCCAACCCGACATCGACGTCGGTGAGGTGTTCGACACCGTCTACCACCGGATCACGCCGGAACTCGCGCGGCAACGCGACGAGCTGCTCGCCGAACTGGCCAAGGAGGCGTGAGGGTCATGACCCAACTCATCGAACGGGCGTCCGGCTTCGACGACGACGCACCCGGGCCCGTCCCCGCGGCAGCGGTCGCCCCGATCTCGATGGCGCAGGCGATCAACAGGGCACTGCACGACGCGATGCGTGCCGACCCGCGCGTGCTGGTCTTCGGTGAAGACGTCGCCACGCTGGGCGGCGTCTTCCGGGTCACCGAGGGTCTGACCGACGCCTTCGGGGAGCAACGCTGCTTCGACACTCCGCTGGCTGAATCGGCGATCATCGGAATCGCCATCGGCATGGCGATCCGCGGCATGGTCCCGGTGCCGGAAATCCAGTTCGACGGCTTCGCCGCCCCGGCGTTCGACCAGATCGTCAGTCACCTCGCCAAGTACCGGATGCGGACCCGCGGCGACGTCGACATGCCGGTGACGGTGCGGATCCCGTCCTTCGGCGGGATCGGTGCGGTCGAGCATCATTCGGAATCGACCGAGACCTACTGGTTGCACACTGCCGGTCTGAAGGTGGTCACGCCGGCCACGCCCACGGATGCGTACTGGCTGTTGCGGTACGCGGTCACCTGCCCCGATCCGGTCATCTTCCTCGAACCCAAACGCCGCTACTGGGCCAGAGACGTCGTGGATTTCGACAACCCGGCCCCGGGAATCGGGCGCGCCGAGATCCGCCGCAGCGGCGACGATGTCACCGTGATCACCTATGGACCGCTGGTCGCGACGGCGCTCAATGCCGCCGAGATCGCCTCCGCGAGTCTCGAAGTCGTCGATCTGCGCTCACTGAACCCGTTGGACTTCGACACCGTCGCGGCGTCGGTGCGCAAGACCGGCCGGGCCGTCGTGATGCACGAGGGTCCACGCACGCTGGGGTTCGGCGCCGAACTCGCCGCGCGCATCCAGGAGGAGTGCTTCTACGAGCTGGAAGCCCCGGTATTGCGGGCCACCGGATTCGACACCCCATATCCGCCGGCACGGCTGGAGAAGCTGTGGCTGCCGGGGGCCGACCGGCTGCTCGACTGTGTCGAGAAGGCGATGGCCCAGCCGTGAGTACGGTGCAGGAGTTCCTGGTGCCCGACCTCGGTGAGGGCCTGGAGGACGCGACGATCATCGAATGGCACGTCGGCGTCGGCGACGCCGTCGAGCTCAACCAGCCGTTGTGCACGGTGGAGACCCACAAAGCGCAGGTCGAGATCCCGAGCCCGTTCGCAGGACGCGTCACCGAACTCGGTGGCCACGAAGGCCAGACGCTGCCGGTGGGATCGGTGCTGGCGCGCATCGCGACCGGCACCGCGGACGCGTCCCCGCGTACACCCGTGCTCGTCGGCTATGGGGCCGACGACACCATGGACGGCAGCCGGCGCCGGGTCCGGGCCAAGCCCTCGGTGCGCAAGCTCGCCGCCGACCTCGACGTGGACCTCGGGCGGGTCGACGGATCGGGTCCCGGCGGGATCGTGACGCGCGACGACGTGGTCGCCACCGCGACAACCGCGCCGGCGCAGGCCGTCTCCGGCGTCCGCCTCGAGATGGCCCGTCGAATGTCGTTGTCCCACCACGAGATCCCGGACGCCGCCGCATCGGTGGAGGTGGACGGATCCGAACTTCTGCGGCTGCGGGACCGCCTGGCGGGGGCGGGGGCGGACGCCGTCACCCCGTTCGTGCTGCTGCTCCGGCTGCTGGTGGTCGCGTTGGGCCGGCATCGGGTGCTCAACGCGACGTGGTCGGACACCGCGGAGGGCCCACGTATCGACCTCCACGACGCGATCCACCTGGGCGTGGCCGTCGCCGCGCCCCGCGGGCTGCTCGTGCCGGTCGTCGCCGGCGCCCACGAGTGCACCACGCGCCGCCTCGCCGACGAGGTCGCCCGGTTGGTCGCCGCCGCCCGGGACGGCAGCCTCAAACCCGCGGAGTTGCAGGGGTCGACGTTCACGGTGTCGAACTTCGGTGCCCTCGGCGTGGACGACGGCGTCCCGGTGATCAACCACCCCGAAGCGGCGATCCTGGGCGTCGGAACGCTCAAACCGCGCCCGGTGGTGGTCGACGGGGCTGTGGTCGCCCGCCCGACGATGCGCCTGACGTGTGTGTTCGACCACCGGGTTGCCGACGGCGCCCAGGTGGCCGCGTTCCTCGGGGAGTTACGGAAGCTGGTCGAGGCGCCGGAACTGGTCCTGCTCGATCTGTGAGCTACCTGCGCTTGGCCGCGGCCAGTCGCGCTGCGAACTCGGGGGATTCGATCGACCGTGCCTGCGGCACGATCTCGATGTCCACCGCGAGCCGGTGCTGCTCGCTGTCGACCGTGCCCGGGTTGGCCGTGGCGCGCATCGATGCCTTGGTGTCGAGGACGACCTCGCGCGGGGCGTCGGCGGGTCCCGCTGCCAGGGCCCGCGCCGCGGCCACCGGGTCGTCGGCGAGCTCGAGTGCGAGGCCGTGGCGCACCGCGGACTCGGCGTCGAAGCGCATGCCGAACAGCAGCGCTGCGCGGGCGGCCTGCGGACCCACGATCCGGTTCAGCATCCACGTCGCGCCACCGCCGGGATGGATACCGAGCTTCTGGAAGCGCGGGTCGAACATCGCGGCCGGGCCGGCGGTCCGGACGTCGGCGGCTAGGGCGAGATTCAGCCCGGCGCCGACGGCGGGTCCGTTGACCGCGGCGATGGTGGGCAGCGCGCAGTCGGCCACGGCCAGGAAGCCGTCGTAGATCACGCGCAGTCCGTCTTCGGTCGCGGCGCCCAGGGCGGTCAGGTCGGCCCCGGCGCAGAACGCCTTGCCGGCGCCGGTCACGATCACCGCGTGCACGTCGGGATCGGCTTCGGCGCTCTCGACCGCCGCGCGCAGCGCCGCGGAGATCTCAGCGGTCACCGCGTTGCGTCGGTCGGGGTCGTTGATGGTGATCAGCGCGACGCGGTCGAGGACCTCCGTCAGTACGAGTTGCGACACCCGATCAGCGTATCGGCAGCCCGCACAGCAGAGCCGCCGCCCGCACCTCGTCGCCCACGGCGAACGCGATGTGGATCTCCGGGGATCGCGCGCCTTCGCGGCGTGCCCAGCGGATGGTGAGGTCCTCGCCGTACTTGATCGGTTTGCGGTACTCGAGCACGGCCCGGTACGGCGGGGTGCACACTTCGGGCGCCGCGGCGATCACCTCGTGGACGGCGTGCCAGTAGGCGGTGTTGGTGACGTGTTCGAACAGGTCGATGTCGGTGCGCCGCAGAGGGAACGGCTGTGCGTGTTCGGTGTCGGCCGGATTACGTAGCCATGGGCGCCATTTGAGGCGGTGCTCGTCGGTGGTGGTGGAGAACTTCTCGATGAGCGAGTCGGTGGCCCGTTGCGGCGTCAGGGTTTTCGCGTTCATTGCGATCCAGAAACCCTCGGTCTCGATGCGGCCGCCGTCGCTGCCGACCAGGTCGACGCGCATGGTGCACCAGCGCAGCGACAGCGCCGAGCACCACCGGCTGAACGCCACGTCGTTGGGGAACTCGATCGGCTCGATCACGTCGATGACGGTGCGCTGGACCAGCCAGTGCGGATGTGCTTCGGCTTCACCGGCGTCGACGAGGTTCTCGGCCCCGACCTCCTGGATGTAGCGGGCGATGCTGTCCAGGCGCAGCGTCAGGTCTCCGCCGATGTCGCCGGTGGCCACCCGCCAGCCCGTGCGGTAGACGTACCCCGACGAGGGGAGTGGGGCGAGGCGGTCTTCGACGGGGTTCGCGGGCATCGCAGCCGAGCCTACGGAGACGTCGTACTCCGTCGCGCCGGATTCCGGTTCACGGCGCCGTGCGGGCCTTGGTGGCGCGCCGTTCCCGCGGGCTGCTGTCGCGCTTCGGCGCATCCGCGCTCGAGGTGCTGTCGGCCTCGGCGGACGTGCCGGATTCAGCTTCGGGTTCGGGTTCGGGTTCGGTTGCGGGCTGCTCGTCCTCGACGACGTCGCCCTCGGGATCCTCTGCCGGGACGGCGTCCTCGGTCACCGCGGCGACCAGAGCCGTTTCGCGGGTCGAGCGCTCCTCGACCGCCGAACGGTCAGAGTCGCGGTCCGACAACGCATCCAGGCCGTCTCGCACGGCGCCGGGCACCTGCACCGCGGTCTGGACCAACTCGCCCAGAGAGGGCATCAGCCGTGCCGGCCGGTAGCGGCTCGGGTCGGACGGAATCGGGTTGCCGTCGTAGTACGCCGAATCGACGATCAACTTCAGCAGCGGCGCCGAGACGTCGGCCACCGTGTCTCCGAGGACTCGGCGGATCAGCCGGGTCAGCGGCAGCTCGTCGGTGGTGTAGGTGACGTAGGTGGTGTTGCCCCGGGTGGTGACATAGGCGGCGATGCGATCGCCGTCGGGGGCGTCGCAGCGCGCGTCCGGGCAGGGCAGCGGATCGGTTCCGGTGACCAGCACCGCGCACGTGTTGGCGGAGCCGCACTCGACCGTGGGTCGGCCCTCGACGTCGACCGGCAGGTCGATCTGCGTCTGGTCGCGGTAGTCGTAGAGGTACGCGACGAGCGAGTTGACGTGCGCGACCAGGTTGAGCAGATCCGCGGGCGCGTTGGAGTTGTAGTTGTACTGGTAGGCGATGTCGACGACGCCGGCAGCTGAGGTGTCGACCGGCGACGGGAACGGGTTGACCCCGATGAGCGCGAACAACGGGTAGCGCGTGCCGAATCCGCCGTCGGGCCGGGAGACGTTGTTGTCGAGGATGAACAGCGTGTTGGGCAACACCGGCGAACCCGCACGGTCGAGCCCGCTGAGCACCTGGCTCGCGTTCGCGGCGCCCCAGCCCGAGGACAGGACCGCGTTCGGCTCGTCCGGGTGGGCCAGCAGCGCGTTGCGGATCCCCGCGGTGCTCCCGCGGAAGTTCACGCCGATCAGGCCGGGCCCGGCGGACCCGCCGGGGTTGTACGGCGCCTGGTTGAACAGGCCGCCGAAGAAGTTCTCGTTTCCCGAGGAGTCCGGCCGGGTGGAGCTGCCGACGACGATCAGCGCGGTCGGGTCGACCGGCTGCGAGGACGTGACCGGCGTCGGCTGGGTGACGGCGCCGGTCGCGACGACGGCGGCCACCGTCAGCGCGGACATGCCGACGGCGGCACCGCTGAATTTGCTCATATCGCCTGATCCCTCCCCGAAGCGTCGGTCAGTACCGTATCGCGTGCGGGCCGGATGAGGGGACTAACGGTCGGTTGCTTGGACTTCTGCGCCGAAACACTCCTCGAGGAAATACCTCAGCGAGGTCCACGCCCGTCTCGCGGCGGCTTCGCTGTACTGGATGCCTCGCTGCGGATCGGCGGCCCAGGGAGCCATGAACGCGTGCATCGTGTTGCCGTAGGCGTGCAGTTGCCAGTCGATGTCGCGCCCGGAGAGCTCCCGGCCCAGGGCCACCACGTCCTCGGGCGGTGCGTACGGGTCGTCCCAGCCGTGGTACACCGCGATCCTGGCGGTGACGGGACCGTCCGAGGGGCGGTGCGGCGCCGTCAGCAGCCCGTGGAAAGCGGCGACGCCGGTCAGCGCGTGCCCTGCCCGGGCCAGGTCGAGCACGCACAGTCCGCCGAAGCAGAATCCGATCGCCGCCACGCGCGCGGGATCGACCTGCGGCTCGTTCGTCAGTGCCGCGTAGACCGCGTCCAGCCGACGGGCGAGTGCGTCGCGGTCACCGACGAACGCGGTCATCGCCGCGGACGTGGCGGCCATGCCGCCCCGGGTGACCTCCGCGCCGAACAGGTCGACGGCGATGGCCTGGTAGCCCCACTCGGTCAGTCGTTCGGCGAACTGCAGCTGAGCGTCGCTGCGGCCCTCCATCCCGTGCAGGACCAGAACGGTGGACGGATTGGGTGGCGACGAATCGTCCTGGACCAGAACGGAATCGAAGCTCGTACCGTCGATGTCGTGTCCGAGGGGAGTGTGCCGCACCACCATGATCGCGACCTTCGCATGCCGGCGACCGTGGCGGCACGGTTTTCGCTGCCCGCGTAACCGGTCAGCCCGCTGGGTTCTCGGCCCACCCGCCCTGCACCATCGTCTGGAACTTCCAGCCGTCTGCGCACCGCACCAGCAGGTCGCCGTACCGGACCTGCCGGCTGTGTCCGCCCGCGGTGATCGTCGCGTCGGTGATCACGAAGACGAGGTTCTCGTTGATGAAGTGCGGTGTGCGCACGGAATCCATCGCGATGTCCCCGTCGCCGCCCATCTCGCCCGTCATCTGCGCGATGAACGTGTCGCGATCGCACGATTCGGCCTGACCGTCGGTCACCTCGTTGACGGGGAACATCGCCTGATCGGCCATTCCCTCGAAGTCCTTGGCGACGGCCAGCGCGTCGTACCGCGTGAACCAGGCCAGGATCTCGTCGACGTCGGCAGACGAAGGGGCAAAGGTATCGCCAGCAGCCACAGCACTCTCCTCGTTTAATTACGTACACCGTACGATATACAACGTACAGAGTTTCTCTGCGCGGGGCGCCAGGAGCGCTACCATCACCCGGGTGAGCAGCCGCGGAGCAGAGCCGGACCGGACCAGCGCAGGCGACCCGGCACGCACGCTCGAACTGCTGTGGCGTACGCCGGGAGAGCGGAAGACCGGCCGAGGGCCCCGGCAGCGCACCACGGTCGACGAGATCGTCGGCGCGGCCATCGAGATCGCCGACACCGCCGGCCTGGGCGCCGTCACCATGCGCGCGGTCGCGACCAAGCTGGGCATCGCGACCATGGCCACCTACACCTACGTGCCCGGCAAAGCCGAACTGCTCGACCTGATGCTCGACACGGTCTACGCGCAGATGCCGCGTACCGATCTGAACGGAATGCCGTGGCGGCAGCGGGTTTCGCAGATCGCCGCGGACAACCGCCAGATGCTCGAACACCATCCCTGGGTGACCGCGCTGGCGACCACCCGCCCGCCGCTCGGGCCGGGGATGATGGCGAAATACGACCACGAGCTCGGGGCATTCGACGGTCTCCGTCTCTCCGATCTGCAAATGGACGCGGCGCTCACCTACGTGCTCGGGTTCGTCGCATCGGTGGCACGCATCGCCATCGACAGCGCACGGGCCGGAACCGACAGCGGTATGACCGACCAGATGTGGTGGGACCGCGCCGAACCGCTGCTGGCCAAGGTGTTCGACGCCCAGCGGTATCCACTGGCCGCGCGCGTGGGCGCGGCGGCCGGCCAGGCGCACGACAGTGCCTACAGCGCCGAGTACGCCTACGAGTTCGGGCTGGCGCGGGTCCTGGACGGGCTGGCGCCGGTGATCGACACCGCAACCGGGTGGTAATCGCCGGCGGCCGGGGTACAGCACTGGAGACCCGAGCCGAGAGGACCACCAGCTGATGGCAGTCGTCACCGCCTACCGCGGCCTGCTCCGCACCACGAAACTGCACGTCGACGATACCGGCGGGCCGGGACGACCGGTCGTGCTGATCCACGGGTGGCCCTGGAACGCCGACTCGTGGACCGGTCAGGTCGAGGTGCTGCGCGCCGCCGGGTACCGGGTGATCACCTACGACCGGCGCGGCTTCGGGCGCAGCGACAAGCCGCTCATCGGCTACACCTACGAAATGCTCTCCGACGACCTGGCCGCCGTGCTCGACGAGCTCGACCTGCGCGACGCCACGCTGGTCGGCTACTCCATGGGTGGCGGTGAGGTCGCCAGCTACTGCGCGCGCAAAGGTGTGGCACGGCTGCGCAGCGTGGTGTTCGCTTCCTCGGTGACCCCGTTCATGTCCCAGCGCAAGGACAACCCCGACGGGCCCCTGACCGCAACCCAGGCGGCGAAGATGGCGGCATCGCTGACGACCGACCAGGACTCGTTCTACGACCAGATGATGACCGACGTGTTCTCGGCCGACGGCCGGCTGACGGTCACCGAGGAGCAACGGCAGCGGGCGTTGACGATGTGTGCCGAGGCCGGCAAAGCCGCCGCGTTGGCGTGCATGGCGGCCTTCGGCGGCACGGACTTCCGCGAAGACCTGCCGAAGGTGACCGTGCCCGGACTCGTCATCCATGGCGACGCCGACCAGACGGTGCCCTTCGAGGGATCCGGGCGGCGCACCCACGACGCGCTACCCGACAGCCGCCTGCACGTCGTCGCGGGCGGGCCGCACGGCATACCCATCAGCCACGCCGACGAGTTCAACGACGTGCTGCTGGAGTTTCTCGCGGAGGTCTGAGCGCCCCCGGCAGGGATCGAACCTGCGACCAACCGCTTAGAAGGCGGCTGCTCTATCCGCTGAGCTACGGAGGCAGCGCCGAGCAGTGTATCGCGCTGCGCGACGTCCTTGACGCGCCAACCTGCCTGCTCGCTGCCGGGCGGGGGCGCGGCGCTAAACCCGCCTCTCATCACAGGGTCGGCGACTAGGTTGGTGCGCATGAGCGACATGCCGGAGCTGGACGCGGCCGGACTCCCGGAGGAGCTGAGTCCGCTCGACCAGATCCTGCATCGCGGGGAAGCCAACCCGCGCACCCGCTCCGGCATCCTCACCGTCGAACTCCTCGACGCCACGCCGGACTGGGACCGGCTGTACACGCGCTTCGACCATGCGTCGCGCAAAGTACTGCGCCTGCGCCAGAAGGTGGTCACCCCGACCCTGCCGACCGCGGCTCCGCGCTGGGTCGTCGATCCGGATTTCAACCTGGACTACCACCTGCGGCGCGTCCGCGCTCCCGAGCCCGGGACGTGGCGCCAGGTCATGGATCTGGCCGAGGTCGCGGCCCAGTCACCGCTGGACATCTCCCGCCCACTCTGGACGGCGACCCTCATCGAAGGGCTGCGTGACGGCCGATCTGCGCTGATGGTCCATCTCAGCCACGCCGTCACCGACGGGGTCGGCGGCGTCGAGATGTTCGCGACGCTGTACGACTTCGAGCGCGACCCCGGGCCTCAGCTCCCGCCACCCCTGCCCGTCCCGTCGGACCTGTCCCAGAACGACCTGATGCGGGAGGGCTTCAACCGGCTACCGCGAACGGTTGCCGGGGGAGTGCGCGACACGCTGTTCGGTGCCGCCCGGGCCGTGGGTCACGTTGTGCGCGACCCGGTCTCGCGGGTCGGCAGCGCCATCGACTACGCGTTCTCGGGCGCACGGGTGGTCAGCCCGGTCGCCGACCCGTCACCGATCCTGCGCCGGCGCAGCCTGTCGTCGCGCAGCGAGGCCATCGACATCGAGTTCGGCGACCTGCACCGGGCCGCCAAGGCCGCGGGTGGGTCGATCAACGACGCGTACCTCGCCGGCCTGTGCGGCGCCCTGCGGCTCTACCACCGCGCCAAAGGAGTGCCGGTCGCGACACTGCCGATGGCGGTGCCCGTCAACCTCCGGTCCGACGCCGACCCGGCCGGCGGCAACCGCTTCGTCGGGGTCAATCTCGCGGCGCCGATCGGCATCTCCGACCCGGAGGTGCGCATCAAGGACATCCGCGTGCAGATGACACGCAAACGTGACGAGCGGGCCCTCGACCTCGTCGGCGCGATCGCGCCCCTGGTCAGCCTGCTCCCCGACAGCATCCTCGAGACGATGGCCGGTTCGATCGTCAACTCCGACGTGCAGGCCAGCAATGTGCCGGTCTACGCCGCAGACACCTTCATCGCGGGCGCGAAAGTGCTGCGCCAGTACGGGATCGGGCCGCTGCCGGGAGTGGCGATGATGGTCGTGCTGGTGTCGCGGTCCGGGTACTGCACCATCACCACGCGCTACGACAGAGCCTCGATCACCGACCCGGACCTGTTCGCCCGGTGTCTGCTGGACGGATTCGACGAAGTGCTGGCACTCGGCGGCGAAGGCCGGGCGGTGCCGGCCACGTTCGCGCCCTCGGAAGAACCGACGAGCACACCCTCGAGCACACCTTTGAAAGATGGAGGCCCCCGATGACATCGCCCGACGGCGAGATGCGTTTACCCGGTTCGGTGGCCGAGATCATGGCCGGCCCGGAAGGGCCCCAGGTCGGCGCGTTCTTCGATCTCGACGGCACCCTCGTGGCCGGCTTCACCGGCGTGGTGATGACCCAGGACCGACTGCGCCGCCGCCAGATGTCGGTGGGGGAGTTCATCGGCATGGTGCAGGCAGGCCTGAACCACCGACTCGGCCGTTCGGAGTTCGAGGATCTGATCGGCAAGGGCGCCCGCATGCTGCGCGGAAACTCGCTCGACGACATCGACGAACTGGCCGAACGGCTGTTCGTGCAGAAGATCGTCAGCCGCGTCTACCCCGAGATGCGGGAGCTCGTCCGTGCCCACATGGCCCGCGGTCACACCGTGGTCCTCAGCTCGTCTGCGCTGACCGTCCAGGTGGAGCCGGTCGCGCGGTTCCTCGGCATCACCAACGTGCTGAGCAACAAGTTCGAGACCGACGAGGACGGCCGGATCACCGGCGAAGTGCAACGACCGATCATCTGGGGTCCCGGAAAGGCCCGTGCGGTCCAGGAATTCGCCGCCGAACACGACATCGACCTGTCGAAGAGCTACTTCTACGCCGACGGCGACGAGGACGTCGCACTGATGTACCTGGTCGGCAACCCGCGCCCGACCAACCCGGAAGGCAAGATGGCCGCGGTCGCTGCCAAGCGGGGGTGGCCGGTGCTGCGGTTCAGCAGCCGCAGCGGTTCCAGCCCGGTATCGCAGGTGCGCACTGCGGCCGGCATCGCGTCGATGGTGCCGATCGCGGCCGGAGCTCTCGGGCTCGGACTGTTGACGCGCAACAAGCGCACCGGCGTGAACTTCTTCACCTCGACGTTCGGCCGCACGCTGCTCGACACGGTCGGCATCAATCTGCAGGTGCTGGGCAAGGACAACCTGACCGCGCAGCGACCGGCGGTGTTCATCTTCAACCACCGCAACCAGGCCGACCCCCTGATCGCCGGGCGGCTGGTCGAGAGTGACTTCACCACGGTCGGCAAGAAGGAACTCGAAAACGACCCGATCGTGGGCACCATCGGCAGGATCCTCGACGCCGCGTTCATCGACCGCGACGACCCGAGGAAGGCCGTGGAGGGTCTGAAGAAGGTCGAAGACCTTGCCCGCAAGGGCCTTTCGATCCTCATCGCGCCGGAGGGCACCCGGCTGGACACCACCGAGGTGGGGCCCTTCAAGAAGGGTCCGTTCCGTATCGCGATGTCGGTGGGCATCCCGGTCGTGCCAATCGTGATCCGCAACGCCGAGGTGATCGCCGCCCGTGACTCGAGCACCTTCAACCCTGGCACCGTGGATGTCGTTGTCTACCCGCCGATCCCCGTCGACGACTGGACCCAGGAGAACCTGCCCGAGCGGATCGAGGAGATCCGCCAGATCTACCTGGACACGTTGAAGAACTGGCCGCACGACGAACTACCCGTGCCCGACCTCTACACCCGGTCCGGGACACCGCCCCAGCCGGGCGAGAAGGCCGCCAAGAAGGCTGTGAAGAACGTAGTAACGAAGACCCCTGCCACGAAGACCCCTGACAAAAAGCCCGCCAAGAAGACTCCCGCGAAGAGGGCGGCGAAGAAGGCGCCTGCCAAGCGCGCCGGAGGTGCGGGACAGTCATGAAGCTGCGGGCCGACGAGATCGCGGGGTTCACCGCCACCGACGACACCCTGGTCCTGGCCTCGGTGTCCTCACCGGCCGAGGAGCGCCTGCTCAACGCGTGGTTGGAACGGCAGCAGCGCGAGCATCCCGACGCCAAGATCGAGGTGCTCAAACTTCCCGTCGACGACGATCCACCCGGTCCCGTCCTGGCGGTGCTCGTGGAAATCCTTCAGTCGCACCAGGATCGGTGGGTGGTCCCGGTCCGCGTCTTCTGGGTGCCCGGCGGGCTGCCGACCCGGTCGAAGGTCGTCGCGGTGCTGTCCGGGCGCGACACCTACCGGCCGCCGCAGATGCTGCAGAGCAGCATCCTGCGCCGGGACCCGTCCCGGGCCCGCGTCGTGGCCGGCGACCCGGCCAAGGTCTCCGAGCTGCGCCAGCATTGGCATGACACCACCGTCGCCGAAAACCCCCGGGAGTTCGCACGTTTCGTGCTCCGGCGGGCGATCCTGGCGATCGAGCGCGTCGAACTGCGGCTACTCGGGCCGGAGTACAAGTCGCCGCGGCTGATCAAACCCGAGGTGCTGTCGTCGGCCCGCTTCCGGGAGGGGCTGGAGAAGATACCCGGGGCGACCGTCGCGCAGGCCGGGGAGATGCTCGACGAGCTGAGCACCGGGTGGAGCAGGTTCTCGGTCGACCTGATCCCGGCGCTGGGCCGCGCGATCTTCAGCAGGGGATTCGACCCCAACATCGACTACGACCGCGCCGAGGTCGAGGTGATGCGGCAGGCGCTGGCGAATCACCCTGCGGTGCTGCTGTTCTCGCACCGGTCCTACCTCGACGGCGTGATCGTGCCGGTGGCCATGCAGGAGAACCGGTTACCGCCGGTCCACACGTTCGCCGGCATCAACCTGTCCTTCGGCGCGATGGGCCCGCTGATGCGGCGCTCCGGCGTCATCTTCATCCGCCGCAAGCTCGACGACCCGCTCTACAAGTATGTGCTGCGCCAGTTCGTCGGCTACATCGTCGAGAAGCGGTTCAACCTGAGCTGGTCAATCGAGGGGACCCGGTCGCGCACCGGAAAGATGCTGCCCCCCAAGCTCGGTCTGCTGGCCTACGTCGCCGACGCGTACCTCGACGGTCGCAGCGACGATATCCTGCTGCAGCCGGTGTCGATCAGCTTCGACCAGCTGCACGAGACCGCCGAGTACGCGGCCTACGCCCGCGGCGGGGAGAAGACCCCCGAGGGGCTGTCCTGGCTGTACAACTTCATCAAGGCCCAGGGCGAACGCAACTACGGAAAGATCTACGTCCGCTTCCCTGAAGCGGTGTCGATGCGCGAGTACCTCGGCGAACCGCACGGTGCGATGACCACCGACGACGCCGCCAAACGCCTGGCGCTGCAGAAGATGGCGTTCGCGGTGGCGTGGCGGATCCTGCAGGTCACCCCGATCAACGCGACCGCGCTGGTGTCCGGGCTGCTGCTGAGCACCCGCGGGATCGCGCTGACGCTCGACCAGGTGCACCACACCCTGCAGGACTCGCTGGATCACCTGGAACGCAAACAGGCCCCGATGACCAACAGCGCGCTGCGGCTGCGCACCCCCGACGGGGTGCGCGTGGCGCTGGACGCCCTGTCGGGGGGACACCCGGTCACCCGCGTCGACGGGGGACGAGAGACCGTGTGGCACATCGCGCCGCAGGACGAGCTGGAGGCCGCCTTCTACCGCAACTCGCTGATCGACGCGTTCCTGGAGACGTCGCTGGTCGAGCTGGCCCTGGCCTACGCGGCCCGAGCGGAGACCGACCGGATGACGGCGTTCTGGACCCAGGTGATGCGCCTGCGCGACCTGCTGAAGTTCGAGTTCTACTTCGCCGACTCCGCCGCCTACCGCCAGCATGTCGCCGCGGAGATGGCCGGGCACGAGGACTGGGAGAGCGACGTGGCCGCGGGCGGCGAGCGGATCGACGCGCTGCTGCGGGCCAAGCGGCCCGCGATCGCCGGGCCGCTGCTGCGGCCGTTCTTCGAGGCCTATCGGATCGTCGCCGACGCGCTCGTCGGCGCCCCGCACGACATCTCGGAGAAGGACCTGACCGCCAAGGCGCTGGGACTCGGGCAGCAGTACCTCGCGCAGAGCAGGGTACAGAGCACCGAGTCGGTGTCGGCGTTGCTGTTCGCGACCGCGCGGCAGGTCGCCGTCGACCAGGATCTGCTGGCTCCGGCCCGCGACCTGGCCGAACGGCGCGACGCGTTCCGGTCCGAGCTGCGGGGCATCCTGACCGACATGAACACCGTCGACCGGTCCGCGCGGCGGCAGTTCATCGCTCGGGAGCGGCGCCGCCGTGAGGAGCGCCACCAGGTGGTCTGAAAGATCACCCGTACCGAGGCCATACGCTTGGGGGTATGACTTCCCCCGCCCCGGTCGCCACGTCCGGTGGTCTCAAGACCCCGGTGTGGACACTGCTCTACGGGGTCGCGGTGCTGGCCGGGGTCACCGCCGCAGCGCTGTCGGCGCTGTCGCTCGCCGACGCCCTGACCGCGACCGGACTGCCCGACCCCGGGCCGATCACCACCTACGGTCTGCCGTTCGTGCGGGCCGCCGGCCTGATGGCCGCGGTCACCGCCATCGGATCGTTCCTGTTCGCGGCGTTCATGGTGCCGCCGCAGTCCAACGGCGTGCTCGACGCCGACGGATACCGGGCCGTGCGCACCGGTGCGGTGGCCTCGGGGGTGTGGGCCGTGTGCGCGGTGCTGATGGTCGCGCTCACCGTGTCCGACGTCAGCGGCCAGCCGCTGTCGGCGCGGATCAGTCCCGCGCAGATCTGGTCGGTGGCCGACCTGATCGACGTGGCGGGCGCGTGGCGGTGGACGGGGTTGTTCGCGGCGATCGTCTGCGTGGTCGCGATGACGGTGCTGCGGTGGTCCTGGACGCCCGTGCTGTTCGCCGGATCGCTGGTGACGTTGCTGCCGCTGATCCTGACCGGGCATTCGGCGGCCGGCGGATCGCACGACGTCGCGACCAACAGCCTCTTCATCCACATCATTGCCGGCTCGTTGTGGGCCGGCGGGCTGCTGGCGCTGCTCGCGCACGCCTGGCGCGCCGGCGCGCATGCCGACGTGGCTGCGCGTCGCTTCTCGGCCGTGGCGTTGTGGTGCTTCGTCGCGCTGGCGTTCAGCGGCGTGATCAACGCGCTGGTCCGGATCGAGCCCGGCGATCTGTTCACCACCCGGTACGGCCTGCTGGTCGTGGCGAAGGTGGTCGCGCTGGGTGCGCTGGGCTTCCTCGGATGGCGACAGCGCCGCAGCGGGGTCGCCGCGCTGCAGCGGGACCCGACCGCGCGCGGTCCGCTGCTGCGGCTGGCGATCGTCGAAGCGGTGATCTTCGCGCTGACGTTCGGGGTGGCGGTGGCGCTGGGGCGCACGCCGCCGCCCGCGCCGACGAACCTCAACCTGTCGATCCCGGCCGTCGAGATCGGCTACGACCTCGCCGGTCCGCCGACCTGGGCCCGGGTGGTCACCGAGTGGCGTTTCGACGTGCTGCTCGGCACCGTCGCCATCGTGGCGGCCCTGGTGTACCTCGCCGGTGTGCGCCGGCTGCGCAAGCGCGGGGACGCCTGGCCGGTGGGCCGGGTCGTCGCGTGGGTGCTGGGCTGCCTGGTCCTGCTGCTCGCGACGTCGTCGGGGATCGGCCGCTACATGCCCGCGATGTTCAGCATGCACATGGTGGCGCACATGATGCTGTCGATGCTGGCGCCGATCCTGCTGGTCCTGGGTGCCCCCGTGACCCTGGCGCTGCGCGCGTTGCCGGCCGCGGGCCGCAAGGACCCGCCGGGACCCCGGGAATGGTTGCTGGCCGCGCTGCACTCCCGCTTCTCCAAGGTGCTGACCAACCCGTTCGTGGCCACGGCGCTGTTCATCGTCGGGTTCTACGGCCTGTACTTCAGCGGTCTGTTCGACGCCACCGGCGGCAGCCACGCCGCGCACGTCGCGATGAACGTGCACTTCCTGCTCAGCGGCTACCTGTTCTATTGGGTGGTCATCGGGGTGGACCCGACGCCACGTCCGCTGCCACCGATCGTGAAGCTGGCGGTGGTGTTCTTCTCGCTGCCGTTCCACGCGTTCTTCGGTGTGGTGCTGATGGGCATGCAGACCGTCCTGGGGGAGCGGTTCTACCGGTCGCTGCAGTTGCCGTGGCACACCGACCTGCTCGCCGATCAGCGGCTCGGCGGCGGTATCGCCTGGGCTGCCGGTGAGGCGCCGCTGGTGATCGTGCTGATCGCGCTGTTCATCCAATGGCGGCGCAGCGACGACCGCACGGCGCGCCGGCTCGACCGAGCCGCCGACCGCGACGAGGACGCCGACCTGGCGGCCTACAACAACATGCTCGCCGAGCTGGCTCGCCGCGACCGCGCCGGTAACTGAGCGCACCGCCGGCTGTCCCCAGAGCGGGTTCTGTCCACAGGAGGACCCGGTGCGGCCGCGGTTCTGCGGTCCACTGTCGGTGCCGGCGGGGTCAATGGCAGATGTCACAGAACGGTCCGGACGCCGTGTCCGGTCCGCTGCCAAGAGATCGGGAGGACCCCGCCATGTTCGAGACACCTGTCACCGTCGTCGGCACGATCATCACCACCCCGGAGCGCCGCTGGGTCGGGGAACAGCAGCTGTTCAAGTTCCGCGTCGCGAGCAACTCACGCCGGCGCACCGCGGACGGCTCCTGGGAGCCGGGTAACTCGCTGTACGCGACGGTCAATTGCTGGGGCCGGCTCGTGACCGGCGTCGGCGCCGCGCTCGGGAAGGGAGACGCCGTCATCGTTGTTGGATACCTGTACACCAACGAGTACGAGGACCGCGACGGCAACCGGCGGTCATCGTTGGAGATACGGGCCACCTCGGTAGGGCCGGACCTGGCGCGGTGCATCGCAAGCATCGACCGGCGCCGGCACCCCGAACCCGTCGAGGACGACTCCGCGGCCGCGGCCGACGGTGATTCGCCCACCGACGGGCCGGACGAGGACGTCGCCGCCGGATCAGACCAGGTCGAGGTCGGGCTGGCGCGCAGCGCGTAGCCGCACGTACCGCCGCGTCGGCGGGGTGCCGGTCACGCCTAGGATGGGGCCCGACGATCGCACAGTCCGAGATGATCCCGCGGTTGCACGTGCGGGATCGAGAAAGGCGACATCGGAGCCAATGGCCGAATTCATCTACACGATGCGGAAGGTCCGCAAGGCGCACGGCGACAAGGTCATCCTTGACGACGTCACGCTGAACTTCCTTCCGGGCGCGAAGATCGGCGTCGTCGGTCCCAACGGGGCCGGTAAGTCGAGCGTCTTGCGGATCATGGCCGGTCTGGACCAGCCGAACAACGGCGATGCGTTCCTGCAGCCCGGCGCGACCGTCGGCATCCTCATGCAGGAGCCGCAACTCGACGAGACCAAGACCGTCCGCGAGAACGTCGAAGAAGGCGTGGCCATCAAGGCCAAGCTCAACCGGTACAACGAGGTCGCCGAGCTGATGGCGACCGACTACACCGACGAGCTGATGGAGGAGATGGGCAAGCTCCAGGAGGAGCTCGACGCCGCTGACGCCTGGGACATCGACAGCCAGCTCGAGCAGGCGATGGATGCGCTCCGCTGCCCGCCGCCGGACGAGCCGGTGACCCACCTCTCCGGTGGTGAGAAGCGTCG
The DNA here is from genome assembly GCA_050205485.1 of Mycolicibacterium vaccae. Lineage (GTDB taxonomy): Bacteria > Actinomycetota > Actinomycetes > Mycobacteriales > Mycobacteriaceae > Mycobacterium > Mycobacterium vaccae_A. The sequence goes on from JBNMQW010000001.1 coordinate 249,811, forward strand.
CGTGGCGCTGTGCAAGCTGCTGCTGTCCAAGCCGGATCTGCTGCTGCTCGACGAGCCCACCAACCACCTCGACGCCGAGAGCGTGCTGTGGCTCGAGCAGCACCTCGCCGAGTACCCGGGCGCCATTCTGGCCGTCACCCACGACCGGTACTTCCTCGACAACGTCGCCGAATGGATCCTCGAACTCGACCGCGGTCGCGCCTATCCGTACGAGGGCAACTACTCGACGTACCTGGAGAAGAAGGCCGAGCGCATCGCGGTGCAGGGCCGCAAGGACGCGAAGCTGCAGAAGCGGCTCAAGGACGAACTCGAGTGGGTGCGCTCGGGAGCCAAGGCGCGCCAGGCCAAGAGCAAGGCCCGTCTGCAGCGCTACGAAGAGATGGCCGCCGAAGCCGAGAAGACCCGCAAGCTCGACTTCGAGGAGATCCAGATCCCCGTCGGCCCGCGCCTGGGCAACGTCGTCGTCGAGGTCGAGCACCTCGACAAGGGATTCGACGGCCGGCAGCTGATCAAGGACCTGTCCTTCACCCTGCCGCGCAACGGCATCGTCGGCGTCATCGGCCCGAACGGCGTCGGCAAGACCACGCTGTTCAAGACCATCGTCGGACTCGAACAGCCGGACAGCGGCACCGTCAAGATCGGCGAGACGGTCAAGCTGAGCTACGTCGATCAGAGCCGCGCCGGCATCGACCCGAAGAAGACGGTCTGGGAAGTGGTCTCCGACGGCCTCGACTACATCGAGGTCGGCCAGAACGAGATTCCGTCGCGCGCGTACGTGTCGGCGTTCGGGTTCAAGGGCCCCGATCAGCAGAAGCCCGCAGGGGTGCTCTCCGGTGGTGAGCGCAACCGGCTGAATCTCGCGTTGACCCTCAAAGAGGGCGGCAACCTGATCCTGCTCGACGAACCGACCAACGACCTCGACGTGGAGACGCTGAGCTCGCTGGAGAACGCGCTGCAGAACTTCCCCGGCTGCGCGGTGGTCATCAGCCACGACCGCTGGTTCCTCGACCGCACCTGCACCCACATCCTCGCGTGGGAGGGTGACTCCGACAACGAGGCCAAGTGGTTCTGGTTCGAAGGCAACTTCGGCGGCTACGAGGAGAACAAGGTCGAAAGACTCGGCGCCGATGCGGCCCGCCCGCACCGAGTCACCCACCGCAAGCTCACCCGGGGATAGTCTCGTCGTGCGCACAGGTTGACGCCCCAACCGCGTTGGGGCTGTTGCAGACAACGACGTCGGGTGCGCACGTAGGAGTCAGGAGCGGCGCATGGCGTTGAAGTCCGGAACCGTCGACGGAACGTCGGAGCGCGAAGCCGACCCACAGTTGGTCGAGCGGTTGCTACCGGCCTACCTCGACACCTACCGCGGACCTCACGGCGGCGCCCTCGGCCCGGACGCCGCGGTGACCGGCCCGATGCGCCGGTCACCGATCGGCGAGCAGGCGGCGGTTGCGCTGGTGGGCGCCGAGTGCGTCCTCGGGCACCGGCGGGCGCGCGGGGAAACGCTGGTGCGCGAGTACGGTCCCGGCGACGCCGGTGACTTCGGTCCGGCGCTGCAGGTGATCACCGACAACACCGACATGCTGATGGACTCGGTGACGGTGCTGCTGCACCGCATCGGCGTCGCCTACAAGGCCATCATGAACCCGGTATTCCGGGTGCGTCGCGGAGCCGACGGTGAGCTGCTCGACGCGGTGCCGGTCGCCCAAGCCTCGTTCGGCGACGGCGTCGACGAGGCGTGGGTGCACGTCGAGCTGTCCGGTTCGGTGGACCGCCGCGCTCTGGCCGAAGCAGAACGCCTGCTGCCGCGGGTGCTCGCCGACGCGCGGCAGGTCGCCCTGGACTCCGCGGACATGACCGCCACGCTGCGCAGCCTGGCCGCCGAACTCGACAGCGACACCGGCAGCCGGTTCCCCAGCCCCGACCGCAAAGACGTGGCCGCGCTGCTGCGGTGGCTGGTCGACGGACATTTCGTGCTGCTGGGCTATCAGCGCTGCGACGTCCGTGACGGGGAGGCCTCGGTCGACGCCGCCAGCCGGCTCGGTGTGCTGCGCATGCGCGACGACGTGCTGCCGCAGCTGACCCACAAGGACGAACTGCTCGCGCTGGCGCAGGCCACCATCCCCAGCTTCCTGCGCTACGGCGCCTACCCGCAGATCGTCGTCGTGCGCGAACAGCAGCCCGGCGACGACTCGGCTGCGGTGGAACACCGCTTCGTCGGTCTGTTCACCATCGCCGCCATGAACGCGAACGTGCTGGAGATCCCGCTGGTTTCGCGCCGGGTCAACGACGCGCTGGCGATGGCCCACCGCAAACCCGGCCATCCCGGACAGCTGCTGCTCGACGTCATGCAGACCATCCCGCGGTCGGAGTTCTTCGCGCTGAGCGCGCGGTCTCTGCTCGACATGGCGATGGCCGTGATCGACCTCGGCTCGCGCCGGCGCACCCTGCTGTTCATGCGCGCCGACCTGCTCGGCTACTTCGTGTCCTGCCTGGTGTATCTGCCCCGCGACCGCTACACCACCGCGGTGCGGCTGGAGATGCAGGACATCCTGGTCCGTGAGCTCGGCGGCGAGAGCATCGATTACGCCGCCCGCGTCAGCGAATCACCCTGGGCCGTAGTTCATTTCACCGTCCGCCTGCCCGAAGGGGCGCGTCCCGGCGACGTCGACATGTCCGACGCGAACCAGATGCGCATCCAGGAGCTGCTCTCCGAAGCGGCCCGCACGTGGGCCGACCGCCTGTTGGGGGCGGTCCGGGACGGAACCGTCGGCCAGGGTGTCGCCGAGCACTACGCCACCGCGTTCCCCGAGGTCTACAAGCAGGCGTTCGCCCCTGAGCGGGCGCTCGAGGACATCGCCATCATCGAGGCGCTGCAAGACGATTCGGTCAAACTCGTCCTCACCGACAGCGAGGACAGCGGCGTCAGCCACCTCGTGTGGTACCTCGGCGGGCGGTCGGCGTCGCTGAGCCAGCTGTTGCCGATGCTGCAGTCGATGGGCGTCGTGGTGCTCGAGGAGCGGCCGTTCACCGTGACCCGGCCCGACGGGCTGCCCGTGTGGATCTACCAGTTCCGGATCTCCCCGAACCGCGGCATCCCCGAGATCGCGGCGGCGGGACCGCAACGGCAGGAGGCGGCCGAACGCTTCGCCGAGGCGGTCACCGCGATCTGGCACGGCCACGCCGAGATCGACCGGTTCAACGAACTGGTGCTGCGCGCGGGCCTGCACTGGCGGCAGGTCGCGGTGCTGCGCGCCTACGCGAAGTACCTCAAGCAGGCCGGGTTCTCCTACAGTCAGACCCACATCGCCAACGTCATCAATGAGAACGCCGGCACCGCACGATCGTTGATCGAACTCTTCGAGGCGTTGTTCGCCCCGGCCGACCGGGACCGCAGCGAGGACAAGCGGCGTGATGCGGCCGCGGCCGCAGCCGCGGTCTCGGCCGACATCGATGCTCTGGTCAGCCTCGACGCCGACCGCGTGCTGCGGGCGTTCGCGTCGATGATGCAAGCCACGCTGCGGACCAACTACTTCGTCACCCGCGGCGACTCCGCCCGCGCGCGAAACGTCCTGTCCTTCAAGCTCAACGCCGAGCTGATCGACGAATTGCCGTTGCCCCGGCCGAAATTCGAGATCTTCGTCTACTCGCCGCGCGTCGAGGGTGTGCATCTACGGTTCGGGTTCGTCGCGCGCGGCGGGCTGCGATGGTCCGACCGCCGGGAGGACTTCCGCACCGAGATCCTGGGCCTGGTCAAGGCGCAGGCGGTCAAGAACGCGGTCATCGTGCCGGTCGGCGCCAAGGGCGGCTTCGTCGTCAAACAGCCCCCGGCTCCCACCGGCGACGCCGCCGCCGACCGCGACGCCACCCGCGACGAGGGCGTGGCCTGCTACCGGCTGTTCATCGCCGGCCTGCTCGACATCACCGACAACGTCGACAAGGCGTCCGGCAGCATCGTGGCGCCCGCCGACGTGGTGCGCCGCGACGGCGACGACGCCTACCTGGTGGTCGCCGCAGACAAGGGCACCGCAGCCTTCTCCGACATCGCCAACGAGGTCGCCAAGTCCTACGACTTCTGGCTCGGCGACGCGTTCGCCTCAGGCGGCTCGGTCGGCTACGACCACAAGGCGATGGGCATCACCGCCCGCGGTGCCTGGGAGTCGGTGAAACGACACTTCCGCGAGATGGGCGTCGACACCCAGTCCGAGGATTTCACCGTCGTCGGCGTCGGTGACATGAGTGGAGACGTGTTCGGCAACGGGATGCTGCTGTCGCGGCACATCCGGCTGCTCGCCGCGTTCGACCACCGCCACATCTTCATCGACCCCGACCCCGACGCGGCCCGCTCGTGGGAGGAGCGCAAGCGCCTCTTCGACCTGCCACGCTCCAGCTGGGAGGACTACGACCCCGCCCTGATCAGTGCCGGCGGCGGTGTCTACAGCCGCGAGCAGAAGTCGATCACCGTCTCGGCCGAGGCGCGCGCGGCGCTGGGGCTGGACGACGATGCCACGGAGCTGACACCACCGGCCCTGATCCGGGCGATCCTCAAAGCGCCCGCGGACCTGTTGTTCAACGGCGGCATCGGCACCTACATCAAGGCCGAGTCCGAGTCCGAGGTCGGCGACCGGACCAACGACGCGGTGCGGGTCAACGGGAACCAGGTGCGCGCCAGGGTGATCGGGGAGGGCGGCAACCTCGGCGTGACCTCGCTGGGGCGTATCGAGTTCGACCTGTGCGGTGGCCGCATCAACACCGACGCACTCGACAACTCCGCCGGCGTGGACTGCTCCGACCACGAGGTCAACATCAAGATCCTGATCGACTCCCTGGTCACCTCGGGCAAGGTCGACGCCGCCGACCGCACCGAGCTGCTGTTGTCGATGACCGACGAGGTGGGCCGCCTCGTGCTGGCCGACAACGAAAGTCAGAACGACCTGATGGGGACCAGTCGCGCGAACGCCGCGAGCATGCTCTCGGTCCACGCCCGGATGATCCGGGAGCTCGTCGCCGAGCGGGGGCTCAACCGGGAACTCGAGGCGTTGCCGTCGGAGAAGGAGATCGCCCGTCGCGCCGAGGCGGGGCTGGGATTGACCTCACCGGAGCTGGCGACGCTGATGGCGCACGTGAAGCTCGCCCTCAAGGACGACGTGCTGGCCAGCGAGCTGCCGGACCAGGAGGCCTTCGCGTCCCGGCTGCCCCGCTACTTCCCGGAGCGGCTGCGCGAGCAGTTCCACGCCGACATCCGCGGTCATGAGCTGCGCCGGGAGATCGTGGCCACCATGCTGGTCAACGACGTGGTCGACACCGCGGGGATCAGCTACGTCTACCGCGTCAGCGAGGACGTCGGCGTCAATCCGGTCGACGGGGTCCGCAGTTTCGTGGCCGCTGACGCCATCTTCGGCTTGGGCCGGGTGTGGCGACAGATCCGTGCCACCGCCGCCGACGGGGTGTCGGTCGCGGTCACCGACCGGATGACGCTGGACCTGCGCCGGCTGGTCGACCGGTCGGCGCGCTGGCTGCTGAACTACCGGCCGCAGCCGCTGGCCGTCGGCGCGGAGATCAACCGCTTCGCCGAGAAGGTCGCCGCCCTGACGCCCCAGATGTCGCAGTGGTTGCGCGGCGACGACGAGGCCATCGTCGCCAAGGAGGCCGGCGAGTTCAGCGCGCAGGGTGTGCCCGAAGACCTCGCCTACGCCGTGGCCAGCGGCCTCTACCAGTTCAGCCTGCTCGACATCATCGACATCGCCGACATCGTCGACCGCGACCCCGCCGAGGTCGCCGACACCTATTTCGCGCTGATGGACCACCTCGGCACCGACGGACTCCTCACCGCGGTGTCGCGCCTGCCCCGCGACGACCGGTGGCATTCGTTGGCGCGGTTGGCGATTCGCGACGACATTTACGGATCGCTGCGGGCGCTGTCCTTCGATGTGCTGGGGGTGGGTGAGCCCGACGAAACCGGGGAGGAGAAGATCGCCGAGTGGGAGATGTCGAACAACTCCCGCGTCACCCGGGCGCGCCGCACCCTCGGTGAGTTGTACGAGAGCGGTGAGCACGACCTGGCAACGCTGTCGGTGGCGGCGCGCCAGATCCGGAGCATGACCAGGACTAGTGGAACGGGAACGAGTGGGTGACTGAGCGGCACGGCTTCACAGCGCCGGTACATGTGCGGTGGTCTGACATCGACATGTATCAGCACATCAACCACGCGACGATGGTCACCATCCTCGAAGAGGCCAGGATCCCTTTCCTGCTCGAACCTTTCGGCGACGAGATCACCACCATCGGGCTGCTGATCGCCGAGGTCAACATCGCCTACAAGGCCCAGCTGCGGCTGATCGACTCGCCCCTGCAGGTCACGATGTGGTCCAAGCGGGTCCGGGCGGTCGACTTCAACATCGGCTACGAGGTCCGCTCGGTGGGTGCGGCGCCGGATTCGCGGCCCGCGGTGATCGCCGAGACCCAGCTGGCGGCGGTGCACATCGAAGAGCAACGGCTGCAACGACTTTCCGATCGTCAGCGGGAGTACCTGCAACGCTGGTCGCGATGAGTGCGGGGGAGCGCGGCCTGTGGTTGGGGCCGCAGTCGCCCCACGCGCAACGTGAGGACCTGGCCGCCTTCATCAACCGGGCCCGCCGGCTCGACGACGCCGCGGTCATCCGGTTGCGCGAACGCGGTGACGGGGTCGTCGCCGCCTGGGTCGCAACGGGATTCGAGGTGCTGGCCAGCCGTGTGGTGGCCGGCCGGCTCCGTCCGGCGGATCTGTGCGCCGGGGCCGACGCGCTGGCGGCCGGGCTGGCCGCGATGGGCGCCGACGGATTCGTCGACCCCGGGTTCTCCATGGATTCGGCGTGGCGCGGCGCACTGCCCCCCGACACCGGGTTCGTCCACCTCGACGACGTGCCGTCAGCCGTCGTCACCGACCTCGCCACGCGCGGCGCGCAGCTGGCCCGCGAACACGCCGGTCCGCACGGACCGCCCACGTCGCTGCTCGACCAGGAGGTCGTGCGCGTCAGCTCCGGCGACGACGGCGTCGGCATCCCGATGCGCTGCGTGCTCGCGCTGACCGGAATGGGATTTCTGCCCCCACCCGGCCAACAGGAGGTCGTGCGGGTCCGCGTGACGCCGACGTGGCTTCGCGTCGACGCCCGTTTCGGGACGGTCTACCGCCGGCGCGGGGGACCGGCGCTGGTGCTGCGCTGACCGCCGGTCAGAACGACGAGTTGACCATCGAGTCCGCGGCCATCTCCAGGTAGGCGAGGAGCTCGCGCCGGCGGGCGTCGTCGAGGGTGGCGGAGTCGATCTCGGCCACCGCGATGTGCATGTTGCGCAGCCACGCGTCCCGCTCGAGGAAACCGATGCGGAACGGGGCGTGGCGCATCCGCAGCCGGGGGTGGCCGCGCTGATCGGAGTAGGTCCGCGGCCCGCCCCAGTACTGCTCGAGGAACATCCGCAACCGCTCCTCGGCGCCCTCCAGATCGTCCTCGGGATAGAGCGGACGCAGGATCTCGTCCTCCCGTACCAGCTGGTAGAACCGCCCGACGAGGGTGCGGAACGTCTCGTGGCCTCCGACGGCGTCGTAGAACGACCGCTGCGTTTCGACTGAATCCATTGCCACCATTGTGGGACATCCCCCGCGCGGAGTGCCACCGCCGGGGTGCGGCCGGGACCGGCGGGCGCACCCACCGGTCACGAAAAGTTCACCGGACTGACCAGCGCACATGACGACAAATGCCGTGCGAACCGAGGGCATCCGTGGTGGACTGTCGAGCGGAGGACGTATGGCGCAGCGCAGGAACGGTCGCGGCCACCGGCACCACCGGGCCGCGGCAGGCTCTTCCGGGCCGACAGCGGGTATCGCGACGCGCGCGCTGCACAGTGTGAGCCCCGCCGAGACCCTCACCCCGCCCGCGCAGGACAACTCCGTCTGGGGCCGCCGGCGGGTCCTACTCCTGAACTCCACTTTCGAGCCGCTGACCGCGCTGCCGATGCGTCGCGCCGTGGTCATGTTGATGTGCGGTAAGGCCGACGTGGTGCACGACGACCCGATGGGGCCGGTGATCCACTCGGCCAGCCGCGCTCTGGTGGTTCCATCGGTCATCCGGCTGCGCACCTATGTCCGGGTGCCCTATCGCGCCCGCGTCCCGATGACACGCGCCGCGCTGATGCACCGCGACCGGTTCCGCTGCGCCTACTGCGCCGCCAAGGCCGACACCATCGACCACGTCGTGCCACGCAGCCGCGGAGGCGGTCACACCTGGGAGAACTGCGTGGCGGCGTGCTCGGCGTGCAACCACCGCAAGGCCGACAAACTGCTCAGCGAGCTGGGCTGGACGCTGCGGGCCACCCCGCTGCCGCCGAAGGGACAGCACTGGCGGTTGCTGTCGACGATCAAGGAACTCGACCCGGCATGGGTGCGATACCTGGGTGAGGGCGCGGCCTGAGTAGGCGTGAGATACGGTTTGGGCGTGAACGATGTCCTGATTCACGCCAGCTACGTGCTGGTCCCGTTGGCCCTGGCCGGTGTGCTGGCGCTGTTCATCTACCGCGAGAAGGATCCGCACCCGGCGACGTACGACATGTCGGAGCGCTGGACTCATGACCCGATCCTGTGGGCGGCTGAGGAGCCGCGCGCGCACGGACACGGGCACGGCTCGCATCTGACCATCGGAGGTGGCGCAAGTGGCAAGTGGTGAGGTGACGACGGCATCGCCGGGTCAATTGCGGGAGCTCCCGTACGGCGCTGCGGTCACCACGAGCGGCCGGATCTCGGCGGTCACCGAGCCCGGTGAGCTGTCGGTGCATTACCCGTTCCCGACCAAGGACCTGGTGATGCTCGACAACGCGCTGAAGTACGGTTCGCGCACGGCCAAGGCCCGGTTCGCGGTGTACATCGGCGACCTGGGCGCCGACACCGCTGCGACCGCCCGCGAGATCCTCGCGCGCGTGCCCACGCCGGACAACGCCGTGCTGCTGGCCGTGTCGCCGAACCAGCGTGCCATCGAGGTGGTCTACGGCGCCGAGGTCAAGGGCCGCGGCATCGAAGCGGCCGCTCCGCTCGGCGTGTCGGCGGCTGCCGCCTCCTTCAAGGAGGGCAACCTGATCGACGGTCTGATCAGCGGTGTGCGCGTGCTGTCGGCGGGCGTCTCGCCGCGCTGACTGTTCGGCTGACTTTCACGAAGGTGCAGTCACGGTAGTGGACCCGTCGCGGTCACTACCGTGGCTGCACTTTCGTCGCTCCCGGTGCTTTCGTCGTCAAAGGCCAGCAGTTGGGCCCGGATCCGGACGTAGCGCTCGAGGAAGAGTCGCTCGTCGAGCCGTTTGCGGCGCAGCCACCCGGTGACCTCGTCGTTGCACTTGCTGGCGTTGCAGGACGCGCAGGCCGGCACCACGTTGTCGATCGTGTACCGGCCGCCGCGCGAGATCGCCATGACGCAGTCGCGTTGCATCGTTCCCGTGGTCGCGCCGCAGTAGGCGCATCCACTCCATGCCGACTTGATCATCGACCACTGCGCGTCGGTGAGGTCATTCACCACGGCCGCGACGCGGCGCTTGCGCCGGCGCGCGGCGCGCGCCCGACGACTGTTGTTGCCCGCCACCGCGTGAGCGTAAGGGATGGCGACGAGCGCGCGCGTACGCCCGCCGCGGCGCGGCGTGTCGCCGGACAGACACGCGCGCTCGCGGCACAGGGTGACCGGCACAGGGTGACCCCGGAGACCAGGGGACCGGGAATCAGCTGACGTCGAAGCGGCGCGCGCGCAGCGACCGCTCCACCCCGGCGCGGCCCTCGAGCACCAGGCGGCGCAGCGCGGGCGGCACCTCGGGATCGGCCAGGAACCGGTCGGCGGCGGCGAGACCGTCCTCGCTGATGTCCCACGACGGGTAGAGCCCGACCACGACGGTCTGCGCGACCTCGCTCGACCGGCGCTCCCACACCCCGGAGATGGCCTCGAAGTAGCGGTCCCGGAACGGGGCCAGTAGCTCGCCCTGTCCCGGCTGCACGAAGCCCCCGATGATGGCGCGGGCGGTGATGTTGGCCAGGGTGTCGTCCTCGACGACCTGCTGCCACGCCGCCTCCTTGACCGCGACCTGCGGCCGGGCCGCCGCTGCAGCCGCAGCCTGGCGCCGGCCGGCCGCGGTGCGGTCGTTGTCGGCCTCGCTGTCGATGAACGGCGTCTCGGTGCCGTCGGCGTCGATGACCCCGGCGCGGGCGAGCGCGGTGACGATCCGCCACCGCAGGTCGGTGTCGATCACCAGCCCGGCGAGGTTGACGGCGGCCGGCTCGTTGTCGAGCAGCGTGGACAGCACCGCGATGTGCTCGCCGGACAGCACCGACGTGCACAACGCGTTGACGAACGCGAGCTGATGGTCCGATCCCGGCTCCGACTCGCGCGCGAGGTCCAGCAGCGCATCCCCGAAGGCGGGCCAGCCGTTCTCGGCCGCCCAGGCCGGATCCGCATAGGAGCCCAGCGCGGTCTGCGCCTGCAGCAGCAGACGCTGCGCCACCCCGACCTCGGACTCGGCGTGCAGGCCGCTGATCACGAGCGCCACGAAGTCCCGGGCGCGCAGTTCGGCGTCGCGGGTCATCTCCCACGCCGCCGACCACGCCAGCGTGCGAGGCAACGGCTCGGCGATGTCGGCGATGCGCGTCAGCACCGTCTGCAGCGACTCGGGATCCAGGCGCAGCGAGCAGTAAGTCAGGTCGTCGTCGTTGACCAGCACCAGCTTGCCGCGGGGAACCCCTTGCAGGCCAGGGACATCGGTGGTGGCGCCCTCGACGTCGAGCTCCTCGCGGTGTACCCGCACCAACTTGCCGGAGGCGTCCTCGTCGTAGACGCCGACGGCCAGCCGGTGCACGCGGGTCTCACCGGCGCCGGGCTTGGCGCCGCCCTGCTCGATGGTGAAGCGGCTGAACTTGCCGGCGTCGTCGACGTCGAAGTCGGGGCGTAGCGTGTTCAGGCCGGTCGTCTTGAGCCACTGCCGGCCCCAGCCGGACAGGTCGCGGCCCGACGACTTCTCCAGTGCACCCAGCAGATCCCCGAACGTCGCATTGGCGAATGCGTGGTCGCGGAAGTAATCCCGCAGCCCGGCCAGGAACGGATCCAGGCCGACGTAGGCCACCAGCTGCTTGAGCACGCTGGCGCCCTTGGCGTAGGTGATGCCGTCGAAGTTGACCTCCACGGCGTGCAGGTCGGGGATGTCGGCGGCGACCGGATGGGTCGACGGCAGCTGGTCCTGCCGGTAGGCCCAGGACTTCTCGACGTTCGCGAAAGTCGTCCACGCCTGGGTGTACTCGGTGGCCTCGGCCTGGCACAGCACCGACGCGAACGTCGCGAAAGACTCGTTGAGCCACAAGTCATCCCACCAGGCCATGGTGACCAGGTCGCCGAACCACATGTGCGCCATCTCGTGCAGCACGGTCTCGGCGCGGCGCTCGTAGGACGCCCGGGTGACCTTGCTGCGGAAGACGTAGTCCTCCAGGAAGGTCACCGCGCCCGCGTTCTCCATCGCGCCGGCGTTGAACTCGGGCACGAACAGCTGGTCGTACTTGCCGAAGGCGTACGGCGTGCCGAAGTTGTTGTGGTAGAAGCCGAATCCCTGCTTCGTCTCGGTGAACAGCCGCTCGGCGTCCATGTACTCGGCCAGCGACTTGCGGCAGAAGATGCCGAGCGGGATCTCGCCGTGCTCGTCGGAGTATCGGTCGTCCCACCGGGCGTACGGTCCGGCGATGAGCGCCACCAGATAGGTGCTCATCCGCGGGGTGGCGGCGAAGCTGTGCCGCTTGGCCTGACCCTCATCGGCGACGGTGGTCGTCGCACCGTTGGACACCACCTCCCAGTGCGCCGGGGCGACGACGGTGACGTCGAACGCCGCTTTGAGATCAGGCTGATCGAAACACGCGAACATCCGTTTGGCGTCGGCGGTTTCGAACTGCGAGTACAGGTACACCTCGTCGTCGACCGGGTCGACGAACCGGTGCAGACCCTCGCCGGTGTTGCTGTAGTAGCAGTCGGCCTCGACGACCACGACGTTGCGTTCGGCCAGCCCGCTCAACGCGATGCCGGTGGACTCGTCGTAGGCCGAAACGTCGATGTCAACGCCATTGAGGGTGGCGCGATGGACGGTCGCGGCGGCCAGGTCGAGATAGGTGTCGGCACCGGCGAGCGCATCGAACTCGACCGTGGTGACGGAGCGGAAAGTCTTTTCTCCAGGCTTGCCGGCGCCGTCGGTGAGATCAAGATCGATTCGGTAGCGGTCGACGGTCACCAGCGCGGCGCGTTCGGCGGCCTGTTCGCGCGTCAAATTAGGAAGTGCCACGCCCGTAAACACTAGCCTCTTACGGGAAGACTCGACGGCCGTCGCGAGTTATGCCCCAAGACCCTTGAGTTCGACAACGCCCAGTTCGACAACACCTGAGAGGACCCCCATGTCTGAGAAGTCCCGCGCCGATTTCTGGTTCGACCCGCTGTGTCCCTGGTGCTGGATCACGTCGCGGTGGATTCTCGAGGTCGAGAAGGTGCGCGACGTCGACGTCAACTTCCATGTCATGAGCCTCGCCGTCCTCAACGAAGGGCGCGATCTGCCCGAGGAGTACAAGGAGCGGATGAAGGCCGCGTGGGGGCCGGTGCGCGTCGCGATCGCCGCCGAGGAAGCGCACGGCGCCGATGTGCTCTCGCCGCTCTACACCGCCATGGGCACCCGGATCCACAACAAGGGTTACGGGGAGACCGACCCGACCTTCACCCGCGTCATCGCCGAGTCGCTGGAGGAAGTGGGGTTGCCCGCCGAGCTGGCCGACGCCGCGACGAGTGACTCCTACGACGACGCACTGCGCAAGAGTCACCACGAAGGCATGGACCCCGTCGGTGAGGACGTGGGCACCCCGACGATCCACGTCAACGGTGTGGCGTTCTTCGGTCCGGTCATCTCCCGGATCCCGCGCGGCGAGGAAGCCGGCCGGCTGTGGGACGCCTCGGTGACGTTCGCGTCCTACCCGCACTTCTGGGAACTCAAGCGCACCCGCACCGAACGCCCGCAGTTCGACTGACGGGCCGCCACCGGGCAGCCGGACGCCCAGGCCGCGAATGTAGGGTGACCGCCATGCGCGTCTACCTGGGAGCCGACCACGCCGGATACGAGCTCAAGCAGGCCATCCTCGAGCACCTCAAGGCGACCGGGCACGAACCCGTCGACTGCGGCGCCTTCACCTATGACGCCGAGGACGACTACCCGGCGTTCTGCATCGCCGCGGCCGAGAAGACCGTCGCCGACCCGGGCAGCCTGGGCATCGTGCTGGGCGGCTCCGGCAACGGCGAGCAGATCGCGGCCAACAAGGTGCCCGGCGCCCGCTGCGCACTGGCGTGGAGCACCGAGACCGCGACGCTGGCGCGTGAACACAACAACGCTCAGCTGGTCGGTATCGGCGGCCGGATGCACACCACCGAGGAGGCGCTGGCGATCGTCGACGCGTTCCTTGCTGCCCAGTGGTCGGAGGCCGAGCGCCACCAGCGTCGCATCGACGTCCTCAGCGAGTACGAGAAGACGCACGTCGCGCCGCCGGTTCCCGGCGCGTAGCCGATGCCCGAGGGGCACACTCTCCACCGGCTGGCCCAGCGGCATCAGCGACAGTTCGGCCGTGCCCCGGTCATCGTGACGAGCCCGCAAGGCCGGTTCGCCGACGGCGCCGCCGCGGTCAGCGGACATGTCCTGACCAGAGCCGACGCCTGGGGCAAGCACCTGTTCCACCACTACGACGGTGGTCGGGTGGTGCACGTGCACCTCGGCCTGTACGGCTCGTTCACCGAGTGGCCCCGGCCCGAGGACGGGACCCCGCCGCCACCGGTCGGCCAGGTGCGGATGCGGATGGTCGGTGCCGAGTCCGGCACCGACCTGCGCGGACCGACGGTGTGCGAGGTCATCGACGAAGCCGAGGTCGACGACGTCGTGGCCAAGCTCGGGCCCGACCCGCTGCGCGCCGACGCCGACCCGGTGCTGGCGTTCCGGCGAATCAGCAAGTCGCGCAGACCGATCGGTGCGCTGCTGATGGATCAGACGGTGATCGCCGGCGTTGGCAACGTCTACCGCAGCGAGTTGTTGTTCCGCCATCGCATCGACCCGTTCCGGCCCGGCACCACGATCACCGTCGACGAGTTCGACGAGCTGTGGCGGGACCTCGTCGCGCTGATGAAGGTCGGGGTGCGGCGCGGCAAGATCGTCGTCGTCGAACCCGAGCACGACCACGGAGCCCCGTCCTACCGGCCCGGCCGGCCACGCACCTACGTCTACCGGCGGGCCGGCGACGCATGCCGGGTCTGCGGCACCGGGGTGCGGACCACGGTGATGGAAGCCCGAAACCTCTTCTGGTGCCCCAACTGCCAGAGCTGACCCCGGCTCGGGTGGGAGGCACCGGCACCCGACCGGAAGAATCGCCGTGTGGAACTGATTCTGGTCGTCGTGGGCGCCATCGTCGTGGGCGCGATCGCGAACCGGCGGGGCCTGGAACCGGCCCTGCTCATCGTCGTCGTCGCCATCGCCGCATCGTTCACCCCCGGATTCCGGCCGCTGGAGATCGATTCGCACATCCTGCTGACCGTGGTCCTGCCGCCCCTGCTGTACTCGGCGGCCCTGAACTTCTCCTTCCCGACCTTCCTGCGCAACATCAAGCCGATCCTGGGCCTGGGTGTCGGCCTGGTCCTGATCACCGCGTTCACCGTCGCCGCAGTGGCGTCGTGGCTGGTGGTTGTCCCGCTGACGTTCGCCACCGCACTGGTTCTGGGAGCCGTGGTGGCGCCGCCGGACGCGGTCACCGCGGTCGCGGTCGGCCGTAAACTCGGCCTGCCCCGACGGGTCATGTCGATCCTGACCGGGGAGAGCCTGATCAACGACGCCGCCGCGTTGACCCTCTTCACGCTGGCCGTGGCGCACGTGGCCGGCAACCGGACGTTCATCGAGAACCCGCTGCTGTTGTTCGGCTACAGCGCGGTGCTCGGGCCCGTCATCGGCGCGGGCCTGGGGTACGTCACCCTGTGGCTGCGCCGCCGGCTGGCCAACCCGGCGCTGGAAACCGTGCAGGGCCTGATGGTGCCGTTCGCCGCCTACCTGCTCGCCGAGCAAGCGCACGCGTCGGGCGTGCTCGCCGTCGTGTTCGCCGGCTTCGTCGTCGGCAGCGGCACGCTGGAGGCCGGCTACCAGACCCGGCTGCAGGAACGCTACGTATGGAACTCGGTGGACGTGCTGCTCGAAGCATTCGTCTTCGCCTACATCGGGCTGCACCTGCGTTTCGTCCTCGAGGAACTCAACGCCGCGCACCGGCCGCTGGTACAGGCGGCGGCGGTGTCGGCGCTGGTGCTGGCGACGGTGCTGGTGATCCGCCCGCTGTCGGTGTTCGCGATGTTCGGCAGGGGAGTGCTGGCCCGCCAGGTCGAGAAGCGGCTCAGCGTGCCCGTCCCCGAGAGCGGAGGACGCGGCGCACTCGGCACTCGTCGAGCCCACCGGGATCGCGGGAGCGGCCGGACCTGGTTCGACCGCCGCGGGCTGAGTTGGCAGGAGAGCGTCGTGGTGTCGTGGACCGGCATGCGCGGGGTGGTGACCCTGGCCGCGGCGGCCGCGATTCCCGCCACCACCGCGACGGGGGAGCCGTTCCCTGAGCGGGCGACGATCCAGGCGATCGCGTTCGTGGTCAGCGTGGGCACGTTGCTGCTGCAGGGTGCGACGCTGCCGTGGCTGATCCGTCGGCTCGACCTGTCCTGCGCCGAGGACGAGGCCTACGTCGCCGCCGAGACGGAGAAGGCCGAACGTGCGCTCCGGGCGGCGGCCGATCGCGTGTTGGCGCGCTTCCGAGACGACCCGCCCGACGGTGTGGCCCCTGCGGTGCTGGCCGACATCCGCGCCGTGGTCGCGCGCCAGGCGCAGGACGCCGACGAGCTGCCCAACCCGGACCGGCGGACGAGGCGCGCGGAGATCGTCGCCGAGCTGTACCTCGACGTGCTCTCGGCGCAGCGCGCCGCACTCATCGCCGAGCGGGACGCCGGCCAGCTCGACGACGAGGCGGTGCGCACCCTGCTGGACCGCCTCGACCTTCAGGAGGCCGGAGTGACCTCGCGGCTGGAGAGCCGGCTCTAGAAGTCGAAACCGCCGTCGCCGAACCCGAAGTCGCCGCCGCCGTCCCAGCCGCCGCCGTCGCCGCCACCCCAGCCGCCGGCGTCACCGGAATCCCAGCCGCCGTCGCCCGCGCCTTCGAGTTGGCCCTGATCGAGTCCGTCCTGGAAACCGTCGCCATAACCGTTCTCGAACGCCTGCGCGTCGTAGCCGACCCCGGCCATCCCCGTGAACAGGCTGCTGAACAGCAACGCCGAACCCACACCCCAGGCGCCGGCCACCAGCGCGGGCTTCCACCACGGCTCGGAGTACCAGCCCGCGGGGACGGGCCGGCCCGCGACGCGGCCGCCGGGGTAGTAGTTCGGGGTGCGCTGCGACGGGGTGGGGGACGCCTCGATCTTCCGGCCCTCGAAATCGACGGTGCGGTCCTCGGTGACGGCGCCGGCGGTGCGTTGACCCGACAGGGTCTCCAATTCGGGTCCCGGATCCATTCCCATCGCGGAGCGGGCCGCGCGGATGTAGTAGAGCCCTTCGATGGCGCTCTCCTTGGCCAGTGCAGCCTGCCGGACGGTCTCGGCTTGTTCGATCTGCGACGACGCGGCGGTGTAGCGCTCCGAGGCGTCGGCGAGGGCCTGCTTGGACGCCTCGTCGGTTCCGGTGAGGGCGAACACCTGTCCGCCGAGGCGCTCGATGACCCGTCGTGCATCGGCCTTCGCGTCGGCCAGCGACGCCGCCGACCGCCGGCCGGACGCCTTCGACGAGGCGTAGACCGCGTAGCCGATCGCCGCGACGACCACGAGCAGGAGCAGGAGAAGAGCGCCATCCATGGGGGCAAGACTACCGACGGCGATTCGCCGACGCCGGAACGCGCGTTTCGGCGGCCTCGTAGCGGGTAGCTCGCGGCGTGGCTGGACATCCGTTCCAGCACGACGTGACGATTAAGGGGAGAACATGTCGATACCAGGACCTCGCGGCGCGGCCAGATCGAGCGCGCGTACGCCCGTGCAGACCGCAGCCCTCGCGGTCGGCGCCGTCTTCCTGCTGGTGGGTGTCCTCGGATTCATTCCGGGCATCACGACCAACTACGACCAGCTCAGCTTCGCCGGTCACCACTCCGGTGCCATGCTGTTGGGGGTCTTCGCAGTGTCGGTGCTGCACAACATCGTTCACCTGTTGTTCGGAGTCGCCGGCATCCTGATGGCACGCACGTTCTCGGCCGCGCGCCTGTACCTCATCGGCGGCGGTGCGATCTATCTCGTGCTCTTCCTGTACGGACTGGTGATCGACCGCAACAGCAGCGCGAACTTCGTCCCGGTCAACACCGCCGACAACTGGCTGCACCTGGTCCTGGGCCTCGGGATGATCGGGCTCGGCGTCGCGCTGACCCGGAGCGCAGCGCCCGGAGCGCTGGGCACCGCCGGATCTCCGCATCCGACGCGCTGATCCACGTCAGATGGTGATGGTCTGGCCGCGGTCAACTTCGACGATGCGATCGTCGAGACTGCGGTCAGCCATCGCCGCCACGAAATCCGACAGCGGAGAGGCGAATACGCCGTAGTCGTCGAAGTGGACGGGAATCACTTTGGGCAGCCGTAGAAGTGCCGCCAAAGCCGTGCCCTGCCGGCCGTCCATCGTGACGGTCAGGCCGAACGGCAGTCGATCACCGGCCGGCAACCGGGTGCCACCCAGATGCAGCATGCCGGCGTCGATGGACTCAAAGCGTGCCGGGATCTCGGCGAGTTCGTCGATCAGCAGGGTGTCCCCGGAAATGTAGAGCCGGCGGCGCCGGGTTCCGTCTCCGGACGAGAATTCGAGCATGCTGCCCATCACCGGGGGCAGGAAACGATTGAGCGGTGTGGGAGCGTGGCGGCCGGGCAGTGCGGTGATCGTCACCGAGGTCTGGTGTTCTCCGGTGCTCTTGTCGATCGAGAATTCCTGCCAGGTCTGCAGGCCGTGGGCCCGGTGAAAGCCTCTGTGGTCGAGGCGCTTCTGCGCGTGCGGGGTCGTGATGATGGGCAGGCTGTGATCGAGATTCTTCTGGGCGACGCGGTCCCAGTGGTCACCGTGCATGTGCGACAACACGATCCCGTCGAGGGCGGGCAACTCCTCGATGGTCAGCGCCGGTGGCTTCCGCCGCTTGGACACCAGCCCGTAACCCAGGTAGGCGTGCTGGCCCTGGTGGAGGAAGTTGGGGTCGGTGAGCAACGTGATCTGGCCGTAGCGGATCAGCGTGGTCGCGTTGCCGATGAATGTCACCTCGATCTGCACGGGTCACCTTCCTGCCATCTCGGGTCGGGGATTGCGCCGGCCGGCCGACGACACGCGACCTCCCACTCTTCGTTCGGTTCCGGGGGCGGTTACCCGCCGTCGGCCGACCTAAGCGGCGAGACGGCCGTTTGTTGCCCGTTTTGCACCGAGGCGACCTCGGCTTGGGGGATCCGGTCAGGTCAGAGGTGATTTCGCGGTGCGAAACCGGCTTGTCGATTTTATTGCCACATCCGTCAATGTGCGTTAGTCTTGCGTTCGCTGTTCACTCCAGAGCACACTCGAATCCCGGAGACTCACATGACGTACGCCATCCTGATCGTCGCCCTCGGCCTCGCCTTTCTCCTGGCAGTCGCGATGGACGAAAAGTCGTACTGAGCGCGGGAGCGCATTTCCTGTTAACGCCTACCGGTTAGCTGACGAGCAGCTTTCGTACCGGCACGCAATGCGCCCCATCACGCGACGTCGAGAACGGCCTTCCCTGCGACCTGCCGGTTGAGCAACGCCCCCGCCACCGCGCCGATCTCGTCCCAGGCGTCGCGCAGCCCGATCTGAGGGTCGAGTTCGCCGCGCTCCAACAGCGCCAGCAGGTACGTCAGGTCGCGATGAAGCGGCGGCCGCGCCCGGAAGGGCTCCAGACGCTTGCGAACGGACTGCAGGCGCGCGGTATCGAAGTCGATCGCGGTGGGCAAGCCGGAGGCGTTGCCGATGGACTGCACCGAGCCTCCGTCGCCGACCAACGCGAACGCCTGAGCCAACAGCGGACCGCCGACGTTGTCGAGCACCCCGTGTACCGGCTCGCTGATGCCGTCGAGGCCCACGACGACCTCATCGGCGCCCAACTCCCGTAGTCCTTCGCCGCGCGCCGGGTTGCCGACGGCCGCGATCACGTACGCGCCGGCCCGTGCCGCCAGCTGCACCGCGAACCGGCCAACACCTCCCGAGGCGCCGGTCACCAGAACCCGTTCGCCGATGACCGGCCCGAGGGCCCGCAGGGCCTGCAGCGCAGCCGCCCCTGCGACGGGCAGCGCCGCCGCCTCGGCGAAGTCCACGGCGTCGGGCAGCACGGCGATGTCGTCGACGGCCGCGGCGCGGCGCTGCGCCCACCCGCCCGTCCAGGCGAAGGAGACCACCCGCGCGCCGACCGGGGGACCGCTGCCGTCCGCGGCTGCCTGGGTCACCACTCCCGCGGCATCCCAGCCGGGCAC
Source organism: Mycolicibacterium vaccae (assembly GCA_050205485.1). Classification (GTDB taxonomy): domain Bacteria; phylum Actinomycetota; class Actinomycetes; order Mycobacteriales; family Mycobacteriaceae; genus Mycobacterium; species Mycobacterium vaccae_A. The sequence goes on from JBNMQW010000001.1 coordinate 269,382, forward strand.
CGCGCTCGACCCGCCGGCCTGGCTGATCATGTGAATCTCCCCGAGATTCAGGGCGATAGCCCGGACCTCGATGACCGCCTCGTCGGCGGCGGGTTCGGGTTCGGGGACGTCGCCGAAGCCGATGTTGAGAGGTGACCGGGGATCGAAGACGACTGCGCGCATGTGGGGGCGAACCATGCCCTGCGCCGAATTTATTTCCGGCCGTCCCCGAATCCGATTCTTTGACACTTGTCAGAAAACTGATAGCGTCCGCGTGACTCACCTCACAGGAACGGTAGGCACCATGGCTACATCACCCACCGCGGCGATCATCGGAGCGGGCATCAGCGGTCTGACCACCGGCAAGAACCTCGCCGACGCCGGGATCGAATACGACTGCTTCGAATCGTCGGACCGCATCGGCGGTAACTGGGCCTTCGGCAACCCGAACGGTCATTCCAGCGCCTACCGATCCCTACACATCGACACCTCGCGCGAATGCTTGTCGTTCCGGGACTTCCCGATGCGCGACGACCTCCCCGACTTCCCGCACCACACCCAGGTCAAGGAGTACCTGGACGACTACGCCGAGACGTTCGGCCTGTTGGGCCGCATCCAGTTCCAGAACGAGGTCAAGCACGCCCGGCGACTGCCCCGCGGCGGATGGGAACTCGACACCGCAGACGGTCAGACGCGCCGGTACGACGTGCTGGTCGTCGCGAACGGGCATCACTGGGATCCACGCACGGCCGAGTTTCCCGGCGAGTTCACCGGCGAGAGCATCCACGCCCACTCCTACATCGACCCCACCGAACCGCTCGATCTGCGGGGCAAACGCATCGTCGTCGTCGGGATCGGCAACTCGGCGGCCGACATCGTGTCCGAGCTGTCCCAGAAGTCTTGGCGCAACACCGTTTACCTGTCGACCCGGTCCGGGGCCTGGGTGGTGCCCAAGTACATCTTCGGGAAAACCGCCGACAAGGTCGCCCGGACGCTGCCGGTGATCCCGCTGTCGTGGCAGCGCCGGGCCATGCAGCCCTTCGCGCGACTGATGTTCGGTGATCCGCAGAGCTACGGCCTGCCCAAACCCAACCACGGCTTCCTCGAGGCACACCCCACTCAGTCCGCCGAGCTGCTGATGCGGCTGGGATCGGGCGACGCGACCGCGAAGCCGAACATCGAGCGCCTCGACGGACGTTCGGTCAGGTTCGTCGACGGTACGTCCGTCGAAGCCGACGTCATCATCTACGCGACGGGTTACAACATCACGTTCCCGTTCTTCGACCGCACGTTCATCGAGGCACCGGACAACCGGCTGCCGCTCTACAAACGGATCCTCAAACCGGGCATCGACGACCTGCTGTTCATGGGCTTCGCCCAGGCTGTGCCCACGCTGTTCCCGTTCGTGGAGTGCCAAGCCCGGCTGGCCGCGGCGTATCTCGCCGGCACCTACCGGCCGCCGTCGGAGGCTGAGATGAGGCGCGTCATCGCCGCCGACGAACGCAAGTACGTCGGACACTTCGCCGACAAGCCGCGGCACACCCAGCAGGTGGACTACTGGGACTACGAACGCCACATGCGTAAGCGTGAACTGCCCGCCGGACGGCGCCGTGTCGAGAAGTACGGCCCGGTGCAACTGGCCGGCCGGGCACGTCAGGCTGCTGGTGCCGCCTGAGCCCCCGCAGGGCTCGCGGCGCAGTGCGCGTCGGCCGCAACCGCGCGGCGACGAGAGCAGGGCGCGGATTCTCGAGGCGTTCGAGGAGCAGCTGCAGACCCGGTCTCTGGCCGACATCAGCGTCGCGGACGTGGCGCAGGCGGCGGGGCTCAAGCGGCCGGCGTTCTATTTCTACTTCGCCGGCAAGCACGAGGTCGTCACCGAACTGCTCACCCGCATCTTCCACAACGACGTCTTCACGATCGAAGGGTCACTGGCAGGCGGCGGCGATCCGCGCGTGATCGTCGCCGACGCGATGTCGCGCACCATCGAATCCTGGCTCACCCATCGCACCCTGTTCCGGGCCATGCTCGACGCCCGCGATACCGATGCCGAGGCAAAAGCACTATGGGACAGCTGGTTACGGCGCTATGAGGAATTCGCCCGCGAGTACATCGCCGCCCAGCCCACCATCGACATCCCCGATCCCGGAGCGCTCGCGCACGCGCTGATCTCGATGAACGAACGCGTCCTGGACCGCTACGTGCGGTCCGGCGAGGGGCTCGAGGCCGCCGGCCCGCTGCGCGCGGCGATCATCCACGTCTGGCACACGGCACTTTTCGGAGGAGCGGCACAGTGACGAGCGACCTGATGCAGATTCCCGTTGCAGGGGAGACGATTTCGGCGCGGCGCTTCGCGGCGGCCACCGACGCGCTGACCGGTCCGGCGGGGCGGCCCTGCGTCGTCATGGCACACGGCTTCGGCGCCACCCAGGACAGCGGGCTGCTCGACTTCGCCGCGGCGCTGGCCGGTGCCGGTGCCGAGGTGGTGACGTTCGACTACCGGCATTTCGCCCAATCCTCCGGCCGGCCAAGACAACTGGTGTCGCTGTCGGGGCAGGTCGCCGACTATCACGCGGTGATCGCCCACGCCCGAGCGCTGCCGGGTGTGGACGCGGCGCGGATCGTCGCGTGGGGCGTGTCGCTGTCCGGGGGGCACGTGATCCGGGTGGCCGCAGACGATGCCCGGCTGGCCGGCGTCATCGCGCTGACCCCGGCGGCGGACGGACTGCCCGTGGTGACCCACATGCTGCGCACCCCCGGACCGCGCTACCTCGGGAAGGTGATGGCCCACGGGGCGCGTGACGCGGTGGCGGGGCTACTGCGCCGCCCGCCCGTGCTCATGCCGATCGTGGCCGCGCCCGGGCAACTGGCCGGTCTGACCGCGGACGGCGCCGCCGAGGGGATGCGCGGCATCGCCGGGCCCACCTGGCGCAACGAGTTCGCCGCCCGGGTGGTGCTGGCCATGGGGTCCTACCGGCCGATCACCAGCGCCGCGCGCGTCACCTGCCCGGCACTCGTGCAGATCGGCGACCTGGATCAGACCGCGCCGCCCGAGGCGGCCGCCGCGGCGGCAACCCGCATGCGGGGGACGGTGCATCACTACCCGTGCGACCACTTCGACGTCTATCCCGGGCAACCCTGGCACGCGCGCGTCGTGCGGGACCAGGTCGCGTTCCTGCGCAGGATCCTGGCGGTGAAACCACCCCTGACAAGCAAAAACGCCCCTACCGGGGCGTTTCTTGGAGCGGGCGACGGGAATCGAACCCGCGTAGCTAGTTTGGAAGACTAGGCGATGCGTGTTGGGTCTTTCCAACGCTGCCCAGCAGCCTTTTCAGGGTCAGAATCGCCAGAGTTCAAAGAGGCCTTCCGGGCTCATCGCTCGATTCACCGTGGGGCACGAACGCTCGGCTACTGCCCAGTAATCGCAGCGGAGACGGGACGAGGCGGGGCAGCGGTACTGGTCACAGCCACGTCGGACGGGCTAGTGCGTGGTCATGGGCGTATAGCACCGCGCGACGCTGCCGTGTCGGCGGCTAATCGCCCATCAGACCAGTGTGCGTCGGTATTCGGGTACCGACAACCGCTACGGCACGCCGCGTGGCATCCGATGCATGGCGGTGTCCGCTGCGACGATGACCAGATGCGTATACCGGAAGACCTGTTGGTTGTGGTCCTGATCGTCTGGTTCGTTTCGGGCATCGTTGCGACGTTTGCGGGGCCTTCGCGGTACTCGGGACGTTTGTTTTTCTTGACGTGGCTATTCATGGGCCCGCTCGGAATCGCGACGGCACTAATTGTGAAGGCGATTGAGGATTACGCACCGACTCCGAAACACTCGACCCTGCCGACAGCTGCACCGTCGCCACCGGCACCCGCGAAACCCGGGACTGGCGCTGTAGCAGCGAAGCCCGCTAGCACACAGTCGAGTGTGCCAGGCCAGCGGCTAGTTCGCTGTCCGCTGTGCAACGCAGAGCAAGGGGTCGCTTCCGATGCAAAGCGGTTCATGTGCCGCAATTGCAAGGAGATCAGCAAGGTGCCGAACGCACGCGGCTGACAACCTCCATACGCTGTCGACCTCGACCTCGAGCTCTTGAACCGCTCGGCCTCGTTGACTTTCATGCCGCCGCACTGGGCAATCCAGCGATCCAGGTCGAATCAGCGATCTGCAGGCGCCGAGAGACCTCACCAGCTCCTTGTACCGGCCCCGAGGAGCATGTCGCCCTCGGCAAGCTTGCGGATGACCCGATTTCGGGGTGTGCCGCCGACGCTTGCTCGACGCAGTCGTCGTCGATTCTTCCTTGCCCACGCACCCTGCAACAGAGTCCCACTACGACTGGATGACTACGACGGGCTGGCAGGGCACCCGGTGGCGGGGCGGTGATTCGCTCCGACGAAAGCACACCTGCCTCCAGGTCGACGGGGTTGCACCACGAGACGGTCTACGCTGGCCCTCCCGACGGATGCGACGGCAGCACTCCCGCCGAAAGAAACCGTCTTGCGGGCGGACCGGCTATCGCCCGAGACGCCGCTACCGCCGCAACTCAAGTTTCGCGCCCTCCGACACACGTACGCGAGTCTCTGCGTCGCGGTCGGCATCCCAATGTTCGACATCAGCCGATTCATGGGCCACGCGAAGCCGAGCACGACCGAGGCTGTCTACGCACACCTTCTCAATGCTGACGAGCAAGCGGGCGCGATGGCCGCGCTGGGTGCGCTGGGTGCGCACCCACGACAAGCGGTAACGTCGTGCAGCTACGGGTTCAGCGCGCCCTCGGCGGAACAGGCGGGTTCACTGAGTAGCCGATGCAAACCCTGTCATCGAACTTTCCGTTGCGCTGATACTGGCTTTCGTTCGCGATTGAGGCCCAGACGTCAATCTGCTCACCAACCTCTTCCTTCCCCACAGTCCATATGAACGTCCCGCTAGGTCCCAGGGCCATGCCTAGGTGGCCGGGCTTCGAACGACTCTTGTCATAAAAGTCGAAAGTCCACTCAATTTCGCGGTCATGGGGATCGGTCGCGGAAAACTCAAACTCGATTACTTGCCCAATCCTCAGCCGCTTCCTCTCGTGATGGTTTCCAACGCCGCCTCTGCAGCCCTCGACGCCGAAAGAATCACGAACGTGATTGATGCTGGCGTAATACGCATCAGCGGTCTCGGAGCCGCTCCGGTAAACCGAGATCAAGTTCTGAATCTGTCCCGCGATTCCGGCAAGTAATTGCCGCTCGTGCGGCACAACGGGACGGGCGTGCGCGATCGTATTGCGTACGTCGAGCATCGCGTCCAGATAAACCTCGGCGCGCTTCTTGTCGTCAAGAATTGGGCCCGTCTTCTCCCAGTGCTTGAGGACCAGCGACTTAAGGTGATACGCCTCGGTATAGTCGAGCAGGTCCTGGCTAACCGAAACCCCATCTCGCCGCTTGTCCTCTTCCATGCGCTTGGTTTCCAACGCTTCAACTTTGTCAGTGCTGAGGTCGTCGATCCATGTCGGCCCAATTGCGGTCCGAACGATCTCTCGGAAAGCTGTTTCTGCGGCTACGAGCTGGGAGTAGATGTCAATTCCGTTCGCGGGCCGTACGCGCTCCGGTCGCTCCGGCACGGGTACACGCAGGTAGTCGGCAAGCTCGACAAGATCCGACTCGGCGCCAGCCAAGAGGTCGTCGAGCCAAGATGAATTCATTCCCGAGTCCGTGTAGAAGCCGAACCGTCGCAACAGGGGTTCTCGGTGTTCTGGCGCGACGCGTTCTTCTAGGGCTACTGCCACGGCACGCGCGATGTCGAAGTGTTCGCCGCGTCGAAGCTTGGGGGGTGGATCGGCCGTCGCAGACGCCGATTGTTCCATTCTGAGCGGACAACCTGCGTAGCCGCCGCGCCGAGCGGTACGGGCGCGGTGCAGGATCTAACGACCAAATAGGCGTGCGACCTGCTCAAACCGCCCTACCGGGGCGTTTCTTGGAGCGGGCGACGGGAATCGAACCCGCGTAGCTAGTTTGGAAGACTAGGGCTCTACCATTGAGCTACGCCCGCATGTACTGCCAGCTGACAGTACCGGCAGACTGTACCGGCCGACTCAACGCAAATCCAGTCAGGGTCCGACCCGCCTGGATATGGCTGCGCCGCGGTCAGGCCGTACTATCGCCGGGTGGTCTGGCGCTGCATGCAGCGACGACCGGGGTGTAGCGCAGCTTGGTAGCGCATCCGCTTTGGGAGCGGAAGGCCGCAGGTTCAAATCCTGTCACCCCGACAGGAATCATCCGCCGTAGACATAGTCGTAGACATAGAGGAGTGACAACGTGAAGAGCACCGTCGAGAAGTTGAGCCCGACGCGGGTTCGCATCAACGTGGAGGTGCCCTTCACCGAGCTCGAACCGGAGATCGACCGCGCGTTCAAGCAGCTCGCCCAGCAGGTCCGCCTGCCCGGCTTCCGGCCCGGCAAGGCGCCCCGCAAACTCCTCGAGGCCCGTGTCGGCCGCGGCGCGGTGCTCGAGCAGGTCGTCAACGACGCGCTGCCGGCCCGCTACAGCGAGGCCGTCGCGTCGTCGTCGCTGCAGCCCTTGGGCCAGCCCGAGATCGAGATCACCAAGCTCGAGGACAACGAAGAGCTGGTGTTCACCGCCGAGGTCGACATCCGCCCCGAGATCGAGCTGCCGGACCTGTCGGAGCTGAAGATCACCGTCGACCCGATCAGCGTCGCCGACGAAGACGTCGACGCCGAGCTGGAGTCGCTGCAGAAGCGCTTCGGCACCCTCGTCGGCGTCGACCGCCCCGCCGAGAACGGCGACTTCGTCTCCATCGACCTGTCGGCCACCGTCGACGGGCAGGACGTCCCCGAGGCCAAGACCGAGGGCCTGTCCCACGAGGTCGGCTCCGGCCAGCTCATCGACGGGCTCGACGAGGCGATCGTCGGACTCAAGGAGGGCGAGAGCAAGGTGTTCACCACCAAGCTCGTCGCCGGTGAACACGCCGGCCAGGATGCCGAGGTGACCGTCACCGTGCAGTCCGTCAAGACGCGCGAACTGCCCGAGCTGGACGACGAATTCGCGCAGCTGGCAAGCGAATTCGACACCATCGACGAGCTGAAGACCGATCTGCGCGAGAAGGTCGCCCGGATCAAGCGGGTCCAGCAGGCCGAGGAGATCCGCGACAAGGCCATCGAGGAGCTGCTGACCAAGGTCGAGGTCCCGCTGCCGGAGAACGTCGTACAGGCCCAGGTCGACGACACGCTGCACAACGCGATCCACGGCCTCGACCACGACGAGGAGCGCTTCGCCCAGTCTCTCGCCGAGCAGGGCAGCAGCCGTGAGGAGTTCGACGCCGACAACCGCAGCAACGCGGAGAAGGCCATCAAGACCCAGCTGCTGATGGACGCGATCGCCGACAAGCTCGACATCCAGGTCGGCCAGAACGACCTGACCGAGCGCCTGGTGCTGATGTCGCGTCAGTACGGCCTCGAGCCGCAGCAGCTCCTGCAGGTGCTGCAGCAGAACAACCAGTTGCCGGCGATGTTCGCCGACGTGCGCCGCGGCCTGACCGTCGCGGCGGTCGTGCACGGCGCGACCGTCACCGACACCGACGGCAACGAGATCGACACCGCCGAGTTCTTCGGCCCCTCGGGCGACCAGGCCGAGGGCGAGGTTGCCGAGGAGACCGCAGCCGAGGACGCCGCGGAAGAGACCGCTACCGAGGACGCCCCCGCCGAGGACTCCGCGGCAGACGACGACACCAAGTGATGCTCTGAGCGAACTCGCGCCGTCTGGGGACTCCCCGGCGGCGCGGGTTCGTTAGTGTCATTCGTAAGACCGGTCACCGCGTCGGAATTAGACATAGAAAGCAGGTATCCAGTCGTGACTGACATGCGTGGCGCCTCATCGGGCCTCAACCTTGTCGACTCGGTGTATGAGCGGTTGCTGGCTGAGCGCATCATCTTCCTGGGGTCCCAGGTTGACGATGACATCGCCAATCGCCTCTGCGCGCAGATTCTTCTGCTGTCGGCCGAGGATCCGACCAAGGACATCCACCTCTACATCAACTCGCCCGGCGGCTCGATCAGCGCCGGCATGGCGATCTACGACACCATGGTGCTCGCACCCTGTGACGTAGCCACCTACGCGATGGGTATGGCCGCCTCGATGGGCGAGTTCCTGCTCGCCGCGGGTACCAAGGGCAAGCGCTACGCGCTGCCGCACGCCCGCATCCTGATGCACCAGCCCCTCGGTGGGATCACCGGTGGCGCGGCGGACATCGCGATCCAGGCCGAGCAGTTCGCCAGCATCAAGAAGGAGATGTTCCGGCTGAACGCCGAGTTCACCGGGCAGACCATCGAGCGCATCGAGGCCGACTCCGACCGGGACCGCTGGTTCACCGCTCAGGAAGCCCTCGAGTATGGATTCGTCGATCACATCATCACCAGCGTGACCATCAACGGCGACGGACCGGGAGCAGGACTCGACAAATGACCGACCACATCGACTCGTCTATCCACCCGTCGCTGGACCCCCGCGTGCAGCCGCAGGCCCGGTACATCCTGCCGTCGTTCATCGAGCACTCGAGCTTCGGCGTCAAGGAGTCCAACCCGTACAACAAGCTGTTCGAGGAACGCATCATCTTCCTCGGGGTGCAGGTCGACGACGCCTCGGCCAACGACATCATGGCGCAGCTGCTGGTGCTGGAGTCGCTGGATCCCGACCGCGACATCACCATGTACATCAACTCGCCCGGCGGCTCCTTCACGTCGCTGATGGCGATCTACGACACCATGCAGTACGTGCGCGCCGACATCCAGACCGTGTGCCTGGGTCAGGCCGCGTCGGCTGCGGCGGTGCTGCTGGCGGCCGGCACTCCCGGTAAGCGGATGGCCCTGCCGAACGCCCGCGTGCTGATCCACCAGCCCGCCCTCGGCGGCGTGATCCAGGGGCAGTTCTCCGACCTGGAGATCCAGGCCGCCGAGATCGAGCGGATGCGGACGCTGATGGAGACCACGCTCGCCGCGCACACCGGAAAGGATCCCGCGGTGATCCGTAAGGACACCGACCGCGACAAGATCCTGACCGCCGAGGCCGCCAAGGAATACGGGATCATCGACACGGTGCTCGCGTACCGCAAGCTTTCGGCCCAGCAGAACGCCTGACCGGCTTCACGCGTTGCCGTAGATCCTCGTCGGCGTGACGAGGACTGCGGTGCGCCGCTGTTCCCGCATGGTGCGGTCGTAGGCGTCCCAGTCGTCGTGGGTGCCGCCGGCCGCGGTGAAGATGTCGCGCAGCAGGCGGGTCAGTACGTCCGCTGACGTCACCCACGGCTGCGGGTCGTCGGGACCGGCCAGCTCGGCGACGCCTTCGACCGCGGCCCATCGCCACCCGCCCCGGAACGTCGCGGTGATCTGCGGGCGGCTCCGCAGGTTGGTCAGTTTCACCCGGCCATAGGTGACGAACCCGAGCACGAGTTCGCCGGTCGCGGGGTGGGGCAGCGGCCCGGCATTGATCAGCGACGACTGGATGGTCAGGTCGGCGCGCAGCGTCGCCACCACCGCCAGGCCGTGGTCGTCGCGGGCCAGCGCGTAGGCGTCCGGTAGCGATGTCATCCCCGCACGGTAGGCCCCGCAGCGCGGGTGAATGCCGGAAACCGGTCCCGACAACTCTCTGACGTGCGAGGCTGTCGTGAATCGACGCCGTCGTCAATTTTCGGGGAGGGTCCGTGAACAGTCACCGAATCGCAGTGCTCGCTCTGTCCGCCGCGGCGACGGGTGCGGTGGTTGGGCTCGCGCCGGGCGCGCAGGCCCAGGAGCCGGTCCGCGCGAACCCGCCCGACCCGGTCCTCGGACCCGCCGGTCCGATCGGCGTCGGGGGAGTTGTCGGCCCCGTCGGCCCCGGTCCGGTCGGACCCGGCCCGCTGGGTCCCGGTCCACGCTGACGTTCGGCAGCAACGCGATTGCGGCTCACCGGGCCGTTGCGGCGGACTTGGGTACTCTCGGTCGGGTAACGACGGCGACACGCCAGCGACACGGTGTGCGCTGCGCGGCCGTCCAGGGCCCAGCAGGCGATATGTTGACGCCACCCACAGCTGAATACCACTGGCGCTATTACGGGTTATCGGTCGCACAGCGACGGAGACTGCGGGTAGCGTCGAGGCACAACACCTAAGACGTCCCGGTGCACCCCACCGAAACGATCGACATTCGACGGCGACAGGAAGTAGGACCCCAGCACCATGGCACGCATCGGAGATGGCGGCGACCTGCTGAAGTGCTCGTTCTGCGGCAAGAGTCAGAAGCAGGTGAAGAAGCTCATTGCCGGCCCCGGCGTCTACATCTGCGATGAGTGCATCGACCTGTGCAACGAGATCATCGAAGAGGAGCTCGCCGACGCCGACGACGTCAAGCTCGACGAGCTGCCCAAGCCCGCCGAGATCCGCGAGTTCCTCGAGGGCTATGTCATCGGTCAGGACACTGCCAAGCGCACGCTGGCCGTCGCGGTCTACAACCACTACAAGCGCATTCAGGCCCAGGAGAAGAGCCGCGACTCGCGCGCCGAGCCCGTCGAGCTGGCGAAGTCCAACATCCTGATGCTCGGACCGACCGGCTGCGGCAAGACCTACCTGGCGCAGACGCTGGCCAAGATGCTCAACGTCCCGTTCGCCATCGCGGACGCGACGGCGCTGACCGAAGCCGGCTACGTCGGCGAGGACGTCGAGAACATCCTGCTCAAGCTGATCCAGGCCGCCGACTACGACGTCAAGCGCGCCGAGACCGGCATCATCTACATCGACGAGGTCGACAAGATCGCCCGCAAGAGCGAGAACCCGTCGATCACCCGCGACGTGTCCGGTGAGGGTGTCCAGCAGGCGCTGCTGAAGATCCTGGAAGGCACTCAGGCGTCGGTGCCGCCGCAGGGCGGGCGCAAGCACCCGCACCAGGAGTTCATCCAGATCGACACCACCAACGTGTTGTTCATCGTCGCGGGCGCGTTCGCCGGTCTGGAGAAGATCGTCTCCGACCGCGTCGGCAAGCGCGGCCTGGGCTTCGGCGCCGAGGTGCACTCCAAGGCCGACATCGACACCGCGGACCACTTCGCCGAGGTCATGCCTGAGGACCTGATCAAGTTCGGTCTCATCCCCGAGTTCATCGGCCGTCTGCCCGTGGTTGCCTCGGTGACCAACCTGGACAAGGACTCGCTGGTGCAGATCCTGTCCAAGCCGAAGAACGCGCTGGTCAAGCAGTACACGCGGCTTTTCGAGATGGACGGCGTGGAACTCGAGTTCACCCAGGACGCGCTGGAGGCCATCGCGGATCAGGCCATCCACCGGGGCACCGGCGCGCGCGGTCTGCGCGCCATCATGGAGGAAGTCCTGCTGCCGGTGATGTACGACATCCCCAGCCGGGACGACGTCGCCAAGGTCGTCGTCACCAAGGAGACCGTCGAGGACAACGTGCTGCCGACGATCGTGCCGCGCAAGCCGTCGCGCAGCGAGCGTCGCGACAAGACCGCCTGACGACGATCAAGCGGCGAGGAACGAGCCGCGTTGAGGAGTCAGGCGAATGAGACCGCCTGACGACGATCAAGCGGCGAGGAACGAGCCGCGTTGAGGAGTCAGGCGAATGAGACCGCTTGACGTTCTTCCCGCAAACAGACGCGAAAGCCCCCTGAGCAACCGTTTCAGGGGGCTTTCGCGTCTGCTCGCGAGGGTGGGTGCCCGGCTCAGCCGATGACGCGGTCCGGGCGGGTGTAGACGTTCATCGAGTTGCCCCGCAGGAACGCGACGAGCGTCAGCCCGGACTGGGCGGCCAGGTCGACAGCCAACGACGAAGGTGCCGACACCGCGGCCAGGATCGGGATGCCCGCCATCACGGCCTTCTGGGTGAGCTCGAACGACGCGCGGCCGCTGACCAGAAGGACCGTGCCCGCCAACGGAATCCGCTGCTGTTCCAGGGCCCAGCCGACGACCTTGTCGACGGCGTTGTGCCGGCCGATGTCCTCCCGGACGACCAGGGTGGTGCCGTCGGCGGTGAACAACGCGGCGCCGTGCAGGCCGCCGGTGGCCGCGAACACCTTCTGCGCCTTCCGCAGCCGGTCGGGCAGGGCCGACAGTGTGTCGGCGGTGACCGTCGTCGGATCGTCGCCCGGGGCGTGCCGGCTGATCAGCTGCACGGCGTCCAGCGAGGCCTTACCACACACGCCGCACGAGGACGTCGTGTAGAAGTTGCGGGTCGGATCGACATCCGGCGGGGGGACGCCGGGCGCCAGTGTCACGTCGAGCACGTTGTACGTGTTCTGGGAGACGCCCGATCCGTCCTCGGTGGCGCCGCGGCAGTAGCGCACCGAGGCGATGTCCTCTCGCCGCGTGACGACCCCCTCTGTGAGCAGGAAGCCCTGCGCCAGCTCGACATCCGAACCGGGCGTCCGCATGGTCACCGTCAGCGGCGCCCCGTCGACCCGGATCTCCAACGGCTCTTCGACCACGAGCGTCTCCGGACGGGCCACGGCGCGGTCGCCGGTCACATGGTGCACACGGCGACGGGCCGTCACCCGGCCCATCTAGCGCACCCCCGCGTCGGATCGGGAGACGAGGACGAGTGCGTGGCGGGAGAACATGCCGTCCATTGTGGGGGTGCCCGCGCGGGCGGACGAATGTTGACGGCCTCGATACCGCGCCGTGACGCGCTCGCCGAGCCGGGACCGCCGCTGCGCGGCAGAATGGATGGCATGGACAGCGACCTCGATTCGCCCGCGCCCGTGCCGGTTTGGCGCGATCCGCTTTCGGCGGGCTGGCGGGCGCACCGCGGCCTGCTGCTGTTGCGCCTGCGGTGGCACGAGCGCCGGGCTGTGCCCGCGGCCGGGACGAACCCGTCCTGAACTTTGCCGAGCCGGTGCGTCGAGCGCCCGGCCGCAAGCCGTCGACCTGCTCCGAAGGCGCTGACCGACAGCTACTCGTTAGTAACTTTTTCTTAGAGAATCGAAACCTGTCGAACCTGTCGCAGGAACGTGACGAACAACACAATAATGTCTCATTGTGCTGGTCGGGATAGGCAGTGATCAGTGGTTATGTGTTGCGGGCAGGAGCAGGCGCCGGGCGCGTCCGGCATAGGGCAGCCTTAAAGAAGTGCCATAATCGGTACCGGCAGTGACACCAAAACTTGGTGCGGTCCAAACGACGGCGCGTCGCAGTGGCTGCGACTCGATGGACAATTGCCGAAACCTTTAGCCGAGCAGTAACGGAAGGCAGGCGAGTGGGAGACAACGGCGGCGCAGCCGGAGCGCCTCGGCAGAAGCTGGAAAAGGTCGTCATCCGATTCGCCGGTGACTCCGGCGACGGCATGCAGCTCACCGGTGACCGGTTCACCTCGGAAGCGGCGCTGTTCGGCAACGACCTTGCGACTCAACCGAACTACCCGGCCGAGATCCGTGCACCCCAGGGCACCCTGCCGGGCGTCTCGTCGTTCCAGATCCAGATCGCCGACTACGACATCCTCACCGCGGGTGACCGCCCCGACGTGCTCGTGGCGATGAACCCGGCGGCACTGAAGGCCAACGTGTCCGATCTGCCGCGCGGCGGGCTGATCATCGCCAACTCCGACGAGTTCACCAAGCGCAACCTCGCGAAGGTCGGCTACGACGCCAACCCGCTGGAGAACGACGAGCTCTCCGACTACGTCGTGCAGGCGGTCCCGATGACCACGCTGACGCTCGGCGCGGTCGAGGTCATCGGCGCCAGCAAGAAGGACGGGCAGCGCGCCAAGAACATGTTCGCGCTGGGCCTGCTGTCGTGGATGTACGGCCGCGAGCTCGAGCACAGCGAGGCGTTCATCCGCGAGAAGTTCGCGCGCAAGCCGGAGATCGCCGAAGCCAACGTGCTGGCGCTGAAGGCCGGCTGGAACTACGGCGAGACCACCGAGGCGTTCGGCACGACCTACGAGGTCGCCCCGGCCAAGCTCAAGACCGGTGAGTACCGACAGATCTCGGGCAACACGGCGCTGGCCTACGGCATCGTGGCCGCCGGGCAGCTGGCCGACCTGCAGGTCGTGCTCGGTACCTACCCGATCACCCCCGCGTCGGACATCCTGCACGAGCTGTCCAAGCACAAGAACTTCAACGTGCTGACCTTCCAGGCCGAGGACGAGATCGCCGGCATCGGCGCGGCCATCGGCGCCTCCTACGGCGGCGCGCTGGGTGTGACCAGCACGTCGGGCCCCGGCATCTCGCTGAAGTCCGAGGCCATCGGCCTGGCGGTGATGACCGAGCTGCCGCTGATCGTCATCGACGTGCAGCGTGGCGGCCCTTCGACGGGCCTGCCGACCAAGACCGAGCAGGCCGACCTGCTGCAGGCCATGTTCGGCCGCAACGGTGAGTCGCCGGTCGCCGTCCTGGCGCCCCGGTCGCCCTCGGACTGCTTCGACATCGCGGTGGAGGCCGCGCGGATCGCGATCAACTACCACACCCCGGTGATGATCCTGTCCGACGGCGCCATCGCCAACGGCTCGGAGCCCTGGCGCATCCCCGACATCGAGGACTACGAGGCCATCGAGCACACCTTCGCCCAGGAGGGCGAGCCGTTCGCGCCCTACGCGCGTGATCCGGAGACGCTGTCCCGCCAGTTCGCCGTGCCCGGCACGCCGGGGCTGGCCCACCGCATCGGTGGCCTGGAGTCGGCCAACGGCTCGGGCAACATCTCCTATGAGCCCAAGAACCACGACCTGATGGTTCGCCTGCGGCACGAGAAGATCGCCGGCATCGCGGTGCCCGACCTCGAGGTGGACGACCCCACCGGCGACGCGGAGCTGCTGATGCTGGGCTGGGGGAGCAGCTACGGACCGATCGGTGAAGCCTGCCGGCGCGCGCGCCGCAAGGGCGTCAAGGTCGCGCACGCGCAGCTGCGGCACCTCAACCCGTTCCCGGGCAACCTCGGCGACGTGCTCACCAAGTACTCCAAGGTCGTCCTGCCGGAGATGAACCTCGGCCAGCTGGCCCTGCTGCTGCGCGGGCGCTACCTCGTCGACATCCAGTCGGTGACCAAGGTCGAGGGCATGGCGTTCCTGGCCGACGAGGTCGAAGGCATCATCGATGCCGCGCTCGACGGCACGCTGCGGGACAGGGAAAACGAGAAGGCCAAGTTCGCACGACTGGCCGCCGCCACGATCGAGGCGCCGGCTGCCGATGCAACGGGTGTGGGAGCAAACGCATGACCGACGAGCGCGTGCGCGAGGAGGCGAAATGACTGACCTGATCGGTAACGACCTGGGCCTGACCCCGGCCGGCCTGGGCGGGACCGCCCTGGTCCCCACGACCGACCAGCCGCAGAAGGCCAAGGACTTCACCAGCGACCAGGAGGTCCGCTGGTGCCCCGGGTGCGGTGACTACGTCATCCTCAACACGATCCGGAACTTCCTGCCCGAGCTGGGGCTGCGCCGCGAGAACATCACGTTCGTCAGCGGCATCGGCTGCTCGAGCCGGTTCCCGTACTACCTGGAGACCTACGGGTTCCACTCGATCCACGGCCGCGCCCCGACCATCGCGACCGGGCTCGCCCTGGCGCGCCCGGACCTGTCGGTGTGGGTGGTCACCGGTGACGGTGATTCGCTGTCGATCGGCGGCAACCACCTCATCCACGCGCTGCGCCGCAACGTCAACATCACGATCCTGCTGTTCAACAACCGGATCTACGGTCTGACCAAGGGCCAGTACTCGCCCACCTCGGAGGTCGGCAAGGTCACCAAGTCCACCCCGATGGGCTCGCTGGACCACCCGTTCAACCCGGTCTCGCTGGCCCTGGGCTCGGAGGCCACCTTCGTCGGCCGCGCCCTGGACTCCGACCGCAAGGGCCTCTCGGAGGTGCTGCGCGCCGCCGCAGCGCACCGCGGTGCCGCGCTGGTGGAGATCCTGCAGGACTGCCCGATCTTCAACGACGGGTCGTTCGACGCGCTGCGCAAGGAAGGCGCCGAGGAGCGGCTGATCAACCTCACCCACGGCGAGCCGATCACGTTCGGTGCCGACGGGGAGTACTGCGTGGTGAAGTCCGGCTACGGCCTGGAGGTCGCCAAGACCGCGGACGTACCGGCCGAC
The DNA here is from genome assembly GCA_050205485.1 of Mycolicibacterium vaccae. Lineage (GTDB taxonomy): Bacteria > Actinomycetota > Actinomycetes > Mycobacteriales > Mycobacteriaceae > Mycobacterium > Mycobacterium vaccae_A. Next base: position 285,408 of record JBNMQW010000001.1, read on the forward strand.
CAGATCGTCGTCCACGACGCGTACCTGGATGACCCCGCGTATGCGTTCGCGCTCTCGCGGTTGTCCGAGCAGAACCTGGACCACATGGTGATGGGCATCTTCCGTCAGGTCAGCAAGCCGACCTACGACGACGCCGCCCGCGACCAGATCAGCGCCGCCCGCGACGCCCGCCCGCACGACAAGGCGGCTCTGCAGGCGCTGCTGCGCGGCAAGGACACGTGGACGGTCGACTGACCAGTCGGCGGCCCTGACGGGAGTCGGTGGGTTAACGTCACCCTGTGACGTCCTCACCCCCGTTGGCCGCTGTTGTGCTGGCCGGGGGCGCCTCTCGGCGGATGGGACGCGACAAAGCCACCCTTCCGGTCACCGGGCCCTCAGGTGCCCAGACAATGGTCGAGCGCGTCGTCGACGTCGTCAGCGCCCGCTGCCGGCCTGTCTTCGTCGTCGCGGCGCCCGGGCAGGCGCTTCCCGACCTCCCCGGCGCCACCGTCCTGCGTGATCAGGTGCGGGGTCTCGGTCCGCTCCCGGCGACCGGCGCCGGCCTGCGCGCGGCCGCGCTGACCGGGCTCGAGTACGCGTTCGTCTGCGCTGTGGACATGCCCCTGCTGACCGACGACGTGATCGACCTCCTCAGCGGGCCGGCGTATCGCCTGCGCGTAGACGTGGTGCTGCCTTGGGACGGGCGCGACCACTACCTGGCCGGCATCTATCGCACCGCACTGAGCGCCACCGTCACCGAACTCATCGACGCCGGGCACCGCAGCATGCGCTCGCTCGTCGAACGGGTGGACACCCAGCGCATCGTGCTCCCCGAACAGCCCTCGCTGCGGAACGTCAACACTCCGGCAGAGCTCGCGGCCGTCGAGCCGCCACAGCTCGTCTAGCAAATTAGCTTCCCAAACCAGCTTGGTTTCGATCATCGATCGAGCGAATTGATCGATAAATGGTATCGAGATCAAAACGAGATAATCAAGATCGATCAATGTGGCGGTGCCCCGCTGTACCGGGATCGTCGGCGCCGAGAGTTGGTGGCCCAATTCTTCTGTGCCCGTGGATGATACGAGGGAGCGTGTTCCCGGAGTGCGGCTGGGCTGAAGGTTCGCAATGAAGCGTCACGGCCAATATGCCTGTCGGCAGCCCTGATTGCCCATGTCCTAGCCTGGTGCGACCGGCGCGCTGAGGTGGGCGGCCACTGTCTCGATCATCCAAATAGCGTGTGCGACAACGGAAGTGGACCCATCCGACAGCTGGGAGCCACCGTCGGTGTCGGCTGATATCCGTGTACAGCAACGTTTTTCGAACCTGCGCCTGGCAGCGTGGCAGCGAACGGTGATCGCCCGCCAGCCGTTTGGCGGCCTCAATCGGCACTCAATCGGCCATTTCGGCAACTCCTAGCCCCGTTTCGCCATGATCAAGCGTGTGCTGGCTCACATTTCAGTAGTGATTTGACTCACGTCAACGGTCGTTTCGGTGGAAACAAACGACTCCGTCAAATTCGTCCGTGACCAGCAGAGACGTGTCTCTATTTCGTCCGTGATCATTCCGTTATCTGATCGCGACACCCGGGCAGAGCGACATGACATTGATCCGAGGGGTTTGTACGGTCCAGAGGAGCTCTTAACGGAGCAAATAACCAAACACCACGAACCAGCGTGTGTGGGGCATCGCGAGGCCGTCGAGCTTCCGTGATCCGGTCCGGATGGATCGATGGGCATTCGGCCCGCCCCAGTCGTGCCTGACCGAGACGGCGCGACCTGACCACAAAGTCCGACCACAGGTAGTGCGACCGCGTATCCGCGCGGCCGTTTGGTTGGCACGCGCTTGTTGAAAGGATCGAAGTTGAAGAACATCCGCAAGACTTTTGGACTGGCCACCATCGCGGGCGCGCTGACCCTCGCGCCCATGGCCATGGTGACCGGGCTGGCGGCGGGTACCGCCAATGCGGACAGCGTCAACTGGGACGCCGTGGCTGCGTGTGAGTCCGGCGGTAACTGGTCTATCAACACCGGGAACGGCTACTACGGCGGCCTGCAGTTCAGCATGAGCACCTGGCGCTCGCACGGCGGCTCCGGCTCGCCGCACAACGCCAGCCGTGAGGAGCAGATTCGCGTGGCGGAGAACGTGATGCAGACGCAGGGCATCGGCGCCTGGCCGACCTGCGGCAAGCGCGGCTGACCACAGCGCACAGACAAAGAGGGCGGTGCCGGCACTAGGCCGGCACCGCCTCTTTGTTCTCTCAGAAGTCTCTTACGTCAGATAAGCAACGCCTAAAACTTTCGCACCTTCGGTAACAGGTGACGTGTGTCACCCGACAGACCGGGCAACCGCAACGTGAGAACGCTCCACCACTTCACAGCGGGCCTTGAGTCACAACGGTCGGGGAAGGACCGCAGCGATGAACCTCAGCAAGATCGTCACCAAGGGCCTGATGGCCGCCGCCCTGTCCGGAGCGTTCGCCGTCGTCCCGATGGCGCTGGGCGAGAACACGGCCACTGCGCACGCCGACACGGTCAACTGGGACGCCATCGCGCATTGCGAGTCCGGCGGCAACTGGGCCATCAACACCGGGAACGGCCACTACGGCGGTCTGCAGTTCAAGCCAGCCACCTGGGCGGCCAACGGCGGCCAGGGCAGCCCCGCTCAGGCCTCGCGCAGCGAGCAGATCCGCGTCGCGGAGAACGTCCTGCGGACCCAAGGTCTCAAGGCCTGGCCGAAGTGCGGCCCCAAGGGTATGACCGCCGCTGGTTGGAACCAGGCTCCCGCCTCGCTCCCCGCCACCACGCCGGTCCGCGCCACCGGATGTGCCGGCATGCCGACCTCGGCGTTCGGCGGCCTGGTGGACCTGCGCAAGATGTGCAGCGCGATCTTCACCCCGCGCGTCGCGCGCTGACCGTCTCCGGTGCGGGCGGGCGGAAGGCTCCGCGCGCCGCGATCGAGGCCAGGTGAGCCCGCACCACCGCCTCCGGAAGTAGCGCCGATGCGCGGCTCGCGACGCCGCTGAGCGCCGCGGGTCGTAGATTCACCACCCGCCCGATGAATGCCGCCTCCCGCACCAGCGGCAGCACCCGCCGCCGCCGGAAGCGTGCGAACCCCGCGAAGGCCGCCGGTAGGTCGGCCCCCGACCCGGCGAAGCGGGCGAGGATCACCGCGTCCTCGATGCCCTGACAACCGCCCTGGCCCAGATGCGGACGCATCGGGTGCGCGGCGTCGCCCACGAGCACCACCGGCCCGCGCGCCCAGTGCCGCGCCGGCGTCCGGTCGTAGAGGTCGTTGCGCAGCAGATCACCCGGTGCCGTGGCCGCGATCAGTGCGGGGATGGGGTCCGCCCAGTCGGCGAACTTGCGGCTCAGGTAGGTCAGCTCTCCGCCGGGAGCGCTGCTGCCCTCCGCGACGCGCTCGGTGGCGAACCAGTAGGTGTGGTCGTCACCGAGGGGGACGTGGCCGAACTGGACGCCGGGGCCCAACGTCTCTCCCGACAGGATCGGGTCGAGTGGGTGTGCGGCCACCCCGCGCCAGGCCGTGTACCCGACGTAGCGGGTGGACAGTGCTGCATTGAGGGCGCGCGCCAGTACCGAACCCACCCCGTCGGCGCCGACCGCCGCGTCGGCCTCGATGACGTCCCCGCCGGTGGTCGCCAGCCGGACCGACGCTCCGGTGACGTCGACGTCGGTGGCCGCAAGGCCGGTGCGCACCGCGCCGGGCGGCAGCGCGGCGCGCAGGATGTCGGTCAACGCGGCACGCCGGATGACGACCAGGGGTTCGCCGAGCGCGGTGACCATTCGCTCGGGTTCCGGTCGGCGCAGCCACGAACCGTCGCGCCACCGCATCGCGCCGGCGCTCACCTGGCCGCCGGCATTGCGTACCGCATCTCCGAGGCCGAGTTCGTCGAGCGCAGCCAGCGCGTTGGGCCAGATGCTGATCCCCGAGCCACTGTTCGCGTCGGTCCGCCTTTCGAGCACCGACACCTCATGGCCGGCCTGCTGCAATGCCACCGCGGTCGTCAGCCCCGCGATACCGGCACCCACCACCACGATCCGAGACGACATGCCGCCACCCTACCGAGCGTCATGTTCGGCGAGCAGACACAAACTCGCACGAATCCATGTGGATGCGTGCGAGTTTGCGTCTGCTCGCGGGACTCAGTAGGCCGGTGGCTCGCCCTCGGCGACCGGGCCCTTCTCCACCGGCTTCTGTTCGATGATCGACTTGTACGCATGGTTCTCGTGCTGGATCATCCGGACGAAGAACGCCACGAACAAGGCGACCGACAGGATGAACGCCAGCCACACACCGATGCTGTCGGCGCCGAAGGTGAACACCGGTCCCAGTTCGTCATAGCTGGTGATGGGACTGAACATCAGTTGACCTCCTTGGTGACGACCAGCACGTTTCCGTTGACTTTCATCGCGGTCACCGGGATGCCCTCCGGGTACGGCGTGGCTGGCACCTCGGTCAGATCCAGACCCTGCTCTTCGACTTCCGCCGGAATCCGGAGCAGGCCAACCTTCTTCAGCAGCAGCGACAGCAGATAGGTGGGCACGAAGCCGAGGGCTGCGAAGGTCAGCGCACCGACCAGCTGACCCCAGAACGAGATCGACGGGTTGCCGTCGGTGTTGGGATACCCGGCCAGGAAGATGCCGGCCATGATCAGCGAGTAGAAGCCCATGCCGCCGTGCACGGCGACCGCGCCGACCACATCGTCGATCTTCATCTTGTCGAGGACCTTGCCGATGAAGGGGACCAGTCCGCCGCCGACGAGCGCAATGACGAATGTGAGCGCGGGGTGGTACAGGTCCAGTCCGGCCGCGACGGCGATGACGCCGGCCAGGCCGCCGGAGATCGTCCAGAACGGTTCACCGCGCGACATCACGTAGGCGCCGATGATCCCGCCGACCAGCCCCATCAGGGTGTTGAATGCGAACGCGCTCAACGTGGTCGGGCTGCCGTAGATCGTGGTGTAGCCGGTCGCACCGTAGATGACGCAACCCATCAGGAAGCCGAAGAAGCCGGTGAAGATCAGGAACAGGCCGAGCATCGTCAGCGGCAGATTGTGCGGGCGGATCGTCACCGGCGTGCCGTCTGGCAGGAACCGGCCGATGCGCGGGCCGAGGTTGATCAGGATGCCCAGCGCGGCGAACCCGGCGATCATGTGCACGCAGCCGGCCGCGCCCACGTCATGGAACCCGAGTTCGGTGAGCATCCAGCCGGCCCCGTGCCAGCCCCAGGAGGCGCCGATGATCCACAGCACCGACCCGACGAACACGGTCAGGACCAGGAAGCCGCTGGTGCGGATCCGCTCCAGCACCGCGCCGGACATGATCGAACCGGTGGTGGCCCCGAACAGCGCGAACGCCCCCCAGAAGATGCCGCTGGCCGGGTCGGCGGTGTTCGGCCCCATGTTCTCGCTCCACGGCAGCGCGGCCTTGGCCGCATCGTTGAACTCGATGAAGCCGCTGGGCATCGCGTTGTAGAGGAACCAGCCGACGAAGAAGAACGACGCCACGATGGTGGCGAACGCGAGCAGGTTCTTCATCGCCGTGGCCAGCACGTTCTTCGACCGGGACGCGCCGATCTCATAGGCCAGGAAGCCGGCGTGGATCAGCATCATCAACGCGATGGACATCCAATAGAAGAATTCGTTGTTGACTGCCGTCATGGACGCGATCGCGTCCTCCACTTCAGGTGTCAAGGGTCCTCCGACCGTCGAGGTGGCTGACGCGAAAACACGTTTACTGTTGGTGTTCTCGACGTACTGGGGGTGTACGAGCGTTGACGCTAACGACGCAAATGTGTCCCCCCGGTCAAGGCGCGTAAATATCGTGTGAAGTCCAGTCCGGCAGTGTGTTACGAAGACGGGGTGACCTCCGCCGCGCAAGGCCCTGCCGCCACCCCGTTTCGCGACCTCGACGACTTCTTCGCCCTGCCCCGGGTCGCCGGGCTGGCGGTCTCCCCAGACGGCAGCCGCGTCGTCACCACGGTGGCCCAACTCAACGACAAGAAGACCGAATTCCGCAGCGCCCTGTGGGAACTCGATTCCGGCGGTCGGAATCCCGCCCGCCGCATCACCCACGGCGTGAAGGGCGAGTCCGCGCCGCGGTTCACCGCCGACAACGACCTGTTGTTCCTGGCGGTGCGTCCCAGCGCCGAGGACGACAAACCGCCGCGCGCGTTGTGGCGGCTGCCCGCCGCGGGTGGCGAAGCGCACGAGTTGTTCGCCTGCCCCGGCGGTGTCGATGCCGCGCTGCCCGCACGGACCGCGGCCGCTCTGGTGATCGGCACGTCGATGCTGCCGCGTGCCGAGACACTCGAAGATGACGAACGCCGGCGCGCCCTGCGCAAGGACAACGACGTCGCGGCCCTGCTGCACACCGGTTATCCCGTGCGGCACTGGGACCACGACCTCGGGCCGGGGCACGCCCACCTGTTCTGCGCCGACGGTGCGGGCGAGCTGCGGGACCTGACACCCGGCCCCGGCGACGCCGTGCGCGACGCCGACGTCGATCTCAGCGGCGACGGCACGTTCCTGGTGACGACGTGGCGCGTGCCCGCGCCGCGGGCCGCGCAACGCACCGTCCTGGCGCGCGTCGATCTCGCGACCGGCGAGCGCCGCACCGTGGTCGACGACCCGGACGCCGATCTCGCCGCGCCGGCCATCGCGCCGGACGGCCGCGCTGTCGCGTACCTCCGCGAAACCCTCTCCACACCGCACGAGGCGCCCCGAATCACGCTGTGGCTGAAGCGCTTCGACGACAACCCCGCGATCGAGTTGACCGGTGACTGGGACCGCTGGCCCACCTCGGTGACGTGGTCGCAGGACGGAGCGGCGCTGATCGTGACCGCCGACGAGCACGGCCGCGGCCCCATCTTCACCGTCGACCCCGAGTCCGGGACGGTGCGACCGCTGGTCGCCGACGACCACACCTACACCGATGTGTGCCCGGCGCCGGACGGTGTGCTCTACGCGCTGCGCAGTTCCTACACCGCGCCACCGCACCCGGTGCGGATCGACCCGGACGGATCGGTCACGGTGCTGCCGTGCGTCGACCTGCCCGACCTGCCCGGCACCCTGACCGAGGTGACCGCCGAGGCCCCCGACGGACGCGTCGTACGGTCCTGGCTGGTGCTGCCGGAGAGTGCGACGCCGGCCCCGCTGCTGTTGTGGGTCCACGGCGGGCCGCTGGGCAGCTGGAACGCCTGGCACTGGAGGTGGAACCCGTGGGTGATGGCCGCCGCGGGCTATGCGGTGCTGTTGCCCGACCCGGCGCTGTCGACCGGATACGGCCAGGAGTTCATCCAGATCGGTTGGGGCTCTTGGGGTGCCGCGCCGTACACGGATCTGATGGCAGCCACCGACGCCGCGTGCGCGCATCCGCGGGTGGACGCCACCCGCACCGCGGCGATGGGCGGATCGTTCGGCGGGTACATGGCCAACTGGATCGCCGGCCACACCGACCGCTTCGCCGCGATCATCACCCACGCCAGCCTGTGGGCGCTCGACCAGTTCGGTCCCACCACCGACAGTGCCTACTGGTGGGCACGCGAGATGACACCGGAGATGGCCGCCGCGAACTCGCCGCACCGCTTCGTCGGCGACATCACCACCCCCATGCTGGTCATTCACGGCGACAAGGACTATCGCGTGCCGATCGGTGAGGCACTGCGGCTCTGGTACGAGTTGCTCAGCGCCTCCGGGCTGCCCGCCGCCGACGACGGCACCACCGCCCACCGGTTCCTTTACTTCCCGTCGGAGAACCACTGGGTGCTGCACCCGCAGCACGCGAAGCTCTGGTACCAGTCGGTGCTGGCTTTCCTGTCCGACCACCTCCTCGACGAGGACGGAAACTGGCCCGAACTGCTCGGGTAACGTCGAGACATGGCTGATGCTGAGCGCGAATTCGACATAGTTCTCTACGGCGCGACCGGCTTCGTCGGACGGCTGACGGCCCTCTACCTCGCGGCCGGTCAGCACGGCGCTCGGATCGCGCTGGCGGGCCGGTCGCAGGAGCGCCTGCTCGCGGTGCGGGAGACCCTCGGGCCCGAAGCGCAGTCGTGGCAGCTGATCACCGCCGACGCGTCGTCGCCGTCCACGCTCGCCGACATGGCGGCCCGCACCCGGGTGGTGGTCACCACCGTCGGGCCGTACCTCCTCTACGGCGAGCCGCTGGTCGCGGCCTGCGCCGCTGCCGGCACCGACTACGCCGACCTCACCGGGGAGACGCTGTTCATCCGGCGGTGCATCGACACCTATCACAAGCAGGCCCACGACACCGGCGCGCGGATCGTCAACGCGTGCGGTTTCGACTCCATCCCGTCGGACCTGACGGTGTTCTCGCTCTACCGGCAGGCCGAGCGCGACGGCGCCGGCGAGCTCGAGGACACCAACTTCGTCGTCCGCACGTTCGCCGGGGGAGTGTCGGGCGGCACCGTCGCCTCGATGACCGAGCTGGCGCGCGAGGCGTCGCTGGACCCCGAATCGCGGCGCCTGCTCAACGACCCCTACACGCTGAGCCCCGACCGTTCCGCCGAGCCCGCGCTCGGGGCCCAGCCCGACGCGCGTTGGCGGCGCGGCCGGGAGATCGCCCCCGAACTCGACGGCTATTGGGTCGGGGCGTTCCCGATGGCGATGCCCAACACCCGCATCGTGCGCCGCACCAACGCGCTGCTGGACTACCCGTACGGGCGGCGCTTCGAGTACGCCGAGCAGATGAGCGTCGGCCGCTCGGTGCTCGCACCGGTGGCCGCAGCGGTGACCACCGGCGGCAACGTCGCGATGATGGAGCTGGGCAGCCGGTTCCTCAACCGCGTCCCGCGCAACCTCCTGGAGCGGGTGCTGCCCAAGCCGGGAACCGGCCCCAGCGAGGAGACCCGCGAACGCGGCCACTACACCGTCGAGACCTACACCACCACCACAGGCGGCGCGCGCTACCGCGCGACGATGTCCCAGCAGGGTGACCCGGGTTACAAGGCCACCGCGGTGCTGCTCGCCGAGAGCGGGCTGGCGTTGGCGCTGGACCGCGACAAGCTCTCTGACCTGCACGGAGTGTTGACACCGGCCGCGGCGATGGGCGACGCACTGATGCAGCGACTGCCGCGGGCCGGGGTGACGCTGGAGGTCTCTCGGCTGTGACGCCGCTGCCTTCCTAGAATGGCTCGGTGACCTCCCAGCCCCTCACCAATCCCGGTCTCGACGCCCTGCCCAAGTCCTGGGACCCGGGCGCCGTAGAAACCGGGCTCTACGAAGGCTGGGTGAAAGCCGGGTACTTCACCGCGGACCCGGCCAGCGCCAAGCCCGCGTACTCGATCGTCCTGCCCCCGCCGAACGTGACCGGCAGCCTGCACATGGGCCACGCGCTCGATCACACGCTGATGGACGCCCTGACCCGCCGCAAGCGCATGCAGGGTTTCGAGGTGCTGTGGCTGCCGGGCATGGACCACGCCGGGATCGCCACCCAGACCGTGGTGGAGAAGCAGCTGGCCGCCGACGGCAAGACCAAGGAGGACTTCGGCCGCGAGAAGTTCGTCGAGAAGGTCTGGGAGTGGAAGGCCGAGTCGGGCGGCACCATCGGCGCGCAGATGCGCCGGCTGGGTGACGGCGTGGACTGGAGCCGTGACCGCTTCACCATGGACGAGACCCTGTCGCGGGCGGTCCGCACCATCTTCAAACGGCTCTTCGACGCCGGGCTGATCTACCGCGCCGAGCGCCTGGTGAACTGGTCGCCGGTGCTGGAGACCGCGATCTCCGACCTCGAGGTCAAGTACGAGGACGTCGAGGGCGAGCTGGTGTCGTTCCGGTACGGCTCGCTGTCCGACGACGAGCCGCACATCGTCGTGGCCACCACCCGGCTGGAGACGATGCTCGGTGACACCGCGATCGCGGTGCACCCCGACGACGACCGCTACCGCCAGCTGGTCGGCCGGACGCTGCGGCACCCGTTCCTGGACCGCGACATCGTGATCGTCGCCGACGCCCACGTCGACCCCGAGTTCGGTACCGGCGCAGTCAAAGTCACCCCCGCGCATGACCCCAACGACTTCGAGATCGGCCTGCGCCACCAGCTGCCGATGCCCTCGATCCTCGACACCAAGGGCCGCATCACCGACACCGGCACCCAGTTCGACGGGATGGACCGGTTCGAGGCCCGCGTCGCGGTGCGCGAGGCGCTGGCCGCCGAGGGCCGCATCGTCGCCGAGAAGCGGCCCTACCTGCACAGCGTCGGGCACTCCGAGCGCAGCGGAGAGCCGATCGAGCCGCGTCTGAGCCTGCAGTGGTGGGTCAAGGTGGACGCGCTGGCCAAGGCCGCCGGTGACGCGGTCCGCAACGGCGACACCGTGATCCACCCGGCCAGCCTGGAACCGCGGTGGTTCGCCTGGGTCGACAACATGCACGACTGGTGCATCTCGCGGCAGCTGTGGTGGGGCCACCGCATCCCGATCTGGCACGGGCCCGACGGCGAGATCGTCTGCGTCGGTCCCGACGAGACGCCGCCGGAGGGTTGGGAGCAGGACCCCGACGTGCTCGACACCTGGTTCAGCTCGGCGCTGTGGCCGTTCTCGACGATGGGCTGGCCCGACCGTACCCCCGAGCTCGAGAAGTTCTATCCGACAAGCGTTCTCGTCACCGGGTACGACATCCTGTTCTTCTGGGTGGCCCGCATGATGATGTTCGGCACCTTCGTCGGCGGCGACGACACCATCCCGGCGGGTTCGGTGCCGTTCCGGAACGTGTTCCTGCACGGCCTGATCCGCGATGAGTTCGGTCGCAAGATGAGCAAGTCGCGCGGCAACGGCATCGACCCGCTCGACTGGGTGGAGAAGTTCGGCGCCGACGCGCTGCGGTTCACTCTCGCCCGCGGCGCCAGCCCCGGCGGTGACCTGTCCATCGGCGAGGACCACGCCCGCGCGTCGCGCAACTTCGCCACCAAACTGTTCAACGCCACCCGGTTCGCGTTGCTCAACGGTGCCGCGCCGGCACCGCTGCCGCCGCTCGAGCAGCTCACCGACGCCGACCGCTGGATCCTGGGCCGCCTGGAAGAGGTGCGCGCCGAGGTGGATTCGGCGTTCGAGGCCTACGAGTTCAACCGGGCGTGCGAGGCGCTGTACCACTTCGCGTGGGACGAGTTCTGCGACTGGTACGTCGAGCTGGCCAAGGTGCAGCTCGGACAGGCGGAGCACACCGCTTCCACATCTGCGGTGATGGCCTTGGTCCTCGACACGCTGCTCAAATTGCTGCACCCGGTGATGCCGTTCGTCACCGAGGTGCTGTGGAAGGCCTTGACCGGCGGGGCCGGGGCGGGCGAAGCGGGGGGAGAGGCGGAGTCGCTGGTCATCGCCGACTGGCCGGCGCCAAGCGGCATCAGCCTCGATCCTGTTTCTGCCCAACGGGTCTCGGACATGCAGAAGCTCATCACCGAGGTGCGGCGCTTCCGTAGCGACCAGGGCCTGGCCGACCGGCAGCGGGTGCCGGCGCGTCTGTCGGAGATCACCGCGGCCGGTCTGGACGCGCACGTGCCGGCGGTCAGCGCGCTGGCCTGGCTGACGCCGCCGGGTGAGGACTTCGCCCCGTCGGCCGCGGTGGAGGTGCGGCTGTCAGACGCCACCGTGGTGGTCGAGCTCGACACCTCGGGCACGGTGGACGTGGCCGCCGAGCGGCGCCGCCTGGAGAAGGACCTCGCTGCCGCGCAGAAAGAGTTGGCGGGCACGTCGGCGAAACTCGGCAACGACAAGTTCCTGGCCAAGGCCCCGGCCGACGTCGTCGACAAGATCCGTGGCCGCCGGCAGGTGGCACAGGAAGAGGTCGAGCGCATCACCGCGCGCCTGGCCGCGCTCCCGGCGCAGTAGCGATGAGCACCCCGGAGCCCACCCCCGACGAGGTCGCCGCCTTGCTGCAGGTCGAGCATCTGCTCGATCAGCGCTGGCCGGAGACCAAGATCGACCCCAGCACCGCCCGCATCGCGGCGCTGCTGGAGATGCTGGGGTCGCCCCAGCTGGGCTACCCCTCGATCCACATCGGCGGGACCAACGGCAAGACGTCGGTGGCCCGCATGGTCGACGCGCTGCTCACCGCGCTGCACCGCCGTACCGGGCGCACCATCAGCCCGCACCTGCAGTCCGCGGTGGAACGCATCAGCATCGACGGTGTCCCGGTCAGCCCGGCCACCTACGTCGACACCTACCGCGAGATCGAGCCGTTCGTCGAACTGGTCGACCAGCAGTCCGAAGCGGCCGGCGGTCCGCGCCTGAGCAAGTTCGAGGTGGTCACCGCGATGGCCTTCGCGGCGTTCGCCGACGCACCGGTCGACGTCGCGGTCGTGGAGGTCGGGCTGGGCGGCCGGTGGGATGCCACCAACGTGATCAACGCCCCGGTCGCGGTCATCACGCCGATCGGGATGGACCACACCGACTATCTCGGGGACACCATCGCCGCCATCGCGGGGGAGAAGGCCGGGATCATCACCAAGCAGCGCGACGACCTGGTTCCCACCGACACCGTCGCGGTGATCGGTCGCCAGGACCCCGAGGCGATGTCGGTCCTGCTCGCCGAGGCGGTCCGCGCCGACGCCGCGGTCGCGCGCGAGGACTCCGAGTTCGCGGTGCTACAGCGCTCGCTGGCGATCGGCGGCCAGCTGCTGGAACTGCAGGGGCTCGGCGGCGTCTACTCCGAGATCTTCCTGCCGCTGCACGGCGAACACCAGGCCCACAACGCCGCGCTCGCGCTCGCCGCGGTGGAGGCATTCTTCGGCGCCGGCGCGGACCGGCAGCTCGACGTCGACGCCGTGCGCGCCGGCTTCGCGAGCGTCACCGTCCCCGGGCGGCTCGAACGCATGCGCAGCGCGCCGACGGTGTTCATCGACGCCGCGCACAACCCCGCCGGTGCCGCCGCGCTCGCGCAGGCGCTGCAGGAGGAGTTCGACTTCCGGTACCTCGTCGGTGTGGTGTCGGTCATGGCCGACAAGGACGTCGACGGTCTGCTGGCCGCGCTGGAGCCGGCCTTCGACCAACTCGTGGTGACCCACAACGGCTCGCCACGCGCCCTGGAGCTCGACGCCCTGACAGTCAAGGCCGAGGAGATCTTCGGCCCCGAGCGGGTCGTCGTGGCGGCCACGCTGCCCGACGCCATCGAGACGGCGACCGCGCTGGTGGAGGACTCCGACAGCGACACCGGGGCCGCGCTGAGCGGCGCCGGCATCGTGATCACCGGCTCGGTGGTGACGGCGGGCGCCGCGCGGACGCTGTTCGGAAAGGATCCCGCGTGAGCGAACCGACCTCGGCCCCCGACCCCTGGCGCAGCTTCCGCGGGGTGATGGCGGGCACGTTGATCCTCGAGGCGATCGTGGTGCTGCTCGCGCTGCCGGTCGTCGGCGCCGTTGGCGGCGGCCTGACTCCGGCGTCGACCGGGTTCGTGGTCGGCGCCGCAGTCCTGTTGGTGTTGATGGCGGGCCTGCAGGGCCGGTCGTGGGCGATCTGGGCGAACCTCGGCGTGCAGGTGGTGCTGATCGCGGGCTGGCTGATCTATCCGGGGCTGGGTTTCATCGGCCTGCTGTTCCTGGTGGTGTGGCTGCTGATCGCGTATCTGCGCGCTGAAGTGCTGCGCCGGCAGCGGCGCGGGCTGCTCCCGGGGCAGCAGACAGGGCCCGAGTAACCGGTCGGTAGGCTGTCGGCCGTGACTGAGCGAACCCTGGTTTTGATCAAGCCCGATGGTGTCCAGCGTCGAGTGATCGGCGAGATCATCAGCCGGATCGAGGCCAAAGGCCTGAACATCGTTGCGCTGGAACTCAAGAACGTCAGCGACGATCTGGCCCGCGCTCATTACGCCGAGCACGACGGCAAGCCGTTCTTCGGTTCGCTGCTCGAGTTCATCACGTCCGGACCTGTGGTCGCGGCTGTCCTCGAGGGTCCGCGAGCCATCGCGGCCTTCCGGCAGCTGGCGGGCGGCACCGATCCAGTCGAGAAGGCCACCCCGGGGACAATCCGTGGTGACCTGGGGCTGGAGACGCAGTACAACCTCGTGCACGGCTCGGACTCGCCCGAGTCGGCCGCGCGCGAGATCGCGCTCTGGTTCCCGGCGAGTTAGCCTTCGGCCGGTTCGGCCTTGGACGCGGCGAACCGGCCTGAACGGTTCACGTGTTGTGGTGTGGGATACTGGGCGAGGGTGACCGTCCTGACAGACCCGGGGCGGCTACCCGAATGAAGACTTCGACGAGCGCGACCATCGCCTGTGCGGTGCGGCGCGAACCGTCTAGCCATCATTCAGACCGGCACTGAGCCGGATCCTGCGGGATCCACTCGGAGCGAGACCATACGAGTTCGGGACCACCGAGAAGTCGGAGCTCGAACACCAAATCGGAAGCCCTCGCGTGGCCGCGTCAGCAACACGACGCGCCCGGGGGCTTGAGGAGAATACGTGGCCGACAATGACAACTTTGAAGCCCCGACCCACGACAGCTCGGAAGAGGTGCAGCGTCCGGCTGACTCTCCCGGCGCGGCCAAGCCGCCGGCCTCGGAACGACTGAGAGTCCATTCGCTGGCGCGAGTGCTGGGCACCACCAGCCGGCGGATCATCGAGGCGCTGGTCGAGCTGGACGGCCGGAGCCGCAGCGCGCACTCCACCATCGGGCCCGAGGAGGCCGACCGGGTGCGCGAGGTGCTCGCCCAGCCGGAGCCGGCTGCTGAGCCGGAGACCGCGCCCGAGCCAGAAGCCGCCGAGCCGCAGGCCGCCACGGAGGAAGAGCCCGAGTCCCGGCTCATCCTCGAGGCGCCGCCCGCCGCCCCGGCGGCCGAGCCCGCCGACTACCTGCCGCTGTTCGTTGCGCCGCAGCCGGTGCGCTTCGAGCCAGAGGAGGACGCCGACGCCGACGACGGCGACGACGACGCGGACACCGATTCCGACGACGACTCCGACGACGAGCAGGGCGGTCGCCCGGCCGCCAAGCGGCGGCGCCGCGGTCGCCGCGGACGTGGTCGCGGTCGTGGTGAGCAGAACGGCGAAGACGGCGCGGCCGATGGCGACGGTGACGGCCAGGCCGACGCGGAGAGCGCCGACTCCGACACCGAGTCCGATGACGACGACAACGGGGACAACGGCGACGACGACGGCAACGGTGGCGATGCGGGCACCCGGCGCCGCCGCCGCCGGCGCCGCCGCAAGTCCGGTTCGAGTGACGACGACACCAGCGCGTCGCCCGACGACCCGCCCAACACCGTCGTCCACGAGCGCGAGCCGCGCAAGAACGAAAAGTCCTCGACGGACGCCGACGCCATCCAGGGCATCAGCGGGTCGACCCGGCTGGAAGCCAAGCGCCAGCGTCGCCGCGACGGCCGTGACGCCGGCCGCCGCCGGCCGCCGATCCTGTCCGAGGCCGAGTTCCTCGCACGCCGCGAAGCCGTCGAGCGCGTCATGGTGGTCCGGGACAAGGTCCGTACGGAGCCGCCGCACGAGGGCGCCCGCTACACGCAGATCGCCGTCCTCGAAGACGGGGTCGTCGTCGAGCACTTCGTCACGTCGGCGGCGTCGGCCTCGCTGGTCGGCAACATCTACCTCGGCATCGTGCAGAACGTGCTGCCCTCGATGGAGGCGGCGTTCGTCGACATCGGCCGCGGCCGCAACGGTGTGCTCTACGCCGGTGAGGTGAACTGGGAGGCCGCCGGCCTGGGCGGGCAGAACCGCAAGATCGAGCAGGCTCTCAAACC
The DNA here is from genome assembly GCA_050205485.1 of Mycolicibacterium vaccae. Classification (GTDB taxonomy): domain Bacteria; phylum Actinomycetota; class Actinomycetes; order Mycobacteriales; family Mycobacteriaceae; genus Mycobacterium; species Mycobacterium vaccae_A. Next base: position 301,095 of record JBNMQW010000001.1, read on the forward strand.
GGGCGACTACGTCGTGGTCCAGGTCAGCAAGGATCCGGTCGGCCACAAGGGCGCGCGCCTGACCACCCAGGTGTCCCTGGCGGGCCGCTACCTGGTCTATGTGCCGGGCGCATCGTCGACCGGCATCAGCCGCAAGCTGCCCGACACCGAGCGGCAGCGGCTCAAGGAGATCCTCAAAGAGGTCGTTCCCTCCGATGCCGGCGTGATCATCCGCACCGCGTCGGAGGGCGTGAAGGAAGAGGACATCCGCTCCGACGTCGAGCGGCTGCAGAAGCGCTGGACCGAGATCGAGGCCAAGGCCGCCGAGATCACCGCGAAGAAGGCCGGCGCCGCCGTGGCGCTCTACGAAGAGCCTGACGTGCTGGTCAAGGTGATCCGGGACCTGTTCAACGAGGACTTCTCCGGCCTGATCGTCTCCGGTGAGGACGCGTGGAAGACGATCACCGACTACGTCGAGGCGGTGGCGCCCGAGTTGGTGCCCCGGCTGACCAAGTACGAACCCGCTGGATCCGGTGAGGCCGGGACGGCCCCTGACGTGTTCGCCGTGCACCGGATCGACGAGCAGCTGGCCAAGGCGATGGACCGCAAGGTGTGGCTGCCCTCGGGCGGAACCCTGGTGATCGACCGCACCGAGGCGATGACCGTTGTCGACGTCAACACCGGCAAGTTCACCGGTTCGGGCGGGAACCTCGAGCAGACGGTGACGCGCAACAACCTCGAGGCCGCGGAGGAGATCGTGCGTCAGCTGCGACTGCGCGACATCGGCGGCATCGTGGTGATCGACTTCATCGACATGGTGCTCGAGTCCAACCGTGACCTGGTGCTGCGCCGCCTGACCGAGGCGCTGGCGCGAGACCGCACCCGACACCAGGTCTCGGAGGTCACCTCGCTGGGCCTGGTGCAGCTCACGCGCAAGCGGCTGGGCACCGGTCTCATCGAAGCCTTCTCGACCACGTGCACGCACTGCAACGGCCGCGGCATCATGCTGCACGGCGACCCGGTCGACTCCGGCTCGTCGTCCGGCGGCGGAACCAACCGCAAGTCCGAGTCCGGCGGCGGGCGCCGCAGCAAGCGCGGCAAGCGTGCGGCCCGCGAGCCGCAGGAGGCGCAGGAGGTGCAGGAGGTGCAGGTGGCCAAGCTGCCGTCGCACACCCCGGCCGAGCACCCGATGTTCAAGGCGATGGCCGCCGCCAACGGCAAGCACGAGGACGACGACGAGCACTCCGACGACACCGGGCAGCCGGCCGAAGAGGTCGCCGAGCTCGAGCCGGAGGCCGTGCGCCGAGCCGTCACGGGCGACTCCGATACCGAGGACACCGACGAGACGGACGACGTCGATGACGCGGACGAGGACGACATCGACGACGAGTCCGATGAGGACGACTCCGATGAGTCGGACGAGGACGAGATCGACCTCGACGACGACGAAGAGGAGATCGAGGACGACATCGACGTCGTCTCCGACGACTCTGACGACTCGGACGAGGACGATTCCGACGACGAGTCCGATGAGGACGACTCCGACGAAGACGCAGATGACGACGCCGATGACGAAACCGACGAGGCCCCCGTGGTGGTGTCTCGCCCGGGTCGGCACCGTCGACGAGCTGCGGCCCGCCCCGCCGGACCGCCCACCCACGACTGAGCGGTTTGATTCTCCAGCCGCTGGTCACGTAACCTTGAGCAGTTGTCTCCTGGGCCTGCCCCCTGGCCGGCCGGAGAGCGGGATCAACCCGCACCAGACCCGCACGCACACCCTCGGGTGATGCGCGCCCGCACGCGAAGCAGAGGAAGACCAACGATGGCAGCGCAAACAGCCACGTACGCGATCGTGAAGACCGGCGGCAAGCAGTACAAGGTGGCGGCCGGCGACATCGTCAAGGTGGAGAAGCTCGACGCCGAGCCGGGTGCTTCGGTCTCCCTGCCCGTGGCCCTGGTGGTCGAGGGCGCCAAGGTGACCACCGACGCCAAGGCTCTGGAGAAGGTCGCCGTCACCGGTGAGGTGCTCGAGCACACCAAGGGCCCGAAGATCCGGATCCACAAGTTCAAGAACAAGACCGGCTATCACAAGCGCCAGGGCCACCGTCAGCAGCTGACGGTGCTCAAGGTCACCGGCATCAAGTAACGGCAGGAGCGACAGACATGGCACACAAAAAGGGCGCTTCCAGCTCACGCAACGGTCGCGACTCCAACGCGCAGCGGCTGGGTGTCAAGCGGTTCGGCGGTCAGGTCGTCAAGGCCGGCGAGATCCTGGTCCGCCAGCGCGGCACCCACTTCCACCCGGGCGTGAACGTCGGCCGTGGTGGCGACGACACCCTGTTCGCGACCGCTCCCGGCGCCGTCGAGTTCGGTACCAAGCGCGGCCGCAAGTTCGTCAACATCGTGCGCGTCACCCGCAGCGAGGCCTGACTTCCGCGTCGAGATCGTCGTTTTGCTCGCCGGGCTCGCGCACGTCGCCCGCAGAACGAGAGATTTCGCCATGGAGAGGAAGCCCGATGCCCCGGTTCATCGACCGCGTCGTAGTTCACGCGCGGGCTGGTAACGGCGGTAACGGGTGCGCCTCGGTGCACCGCGAGAAGTTCAAACCGCTCGGCGGTCCCGACGGCGGCAACGGCGGCCGCGGCGGCAGCGTGGTGTTCGTGGTCGACCCGCAGGTACACACCCTGCTGGACTTCCACTTCCACCCGCACGTCGTCGCGCCGTCCGGTAAGCAGGGCGCCGGCAGCAACCGGGACGGCGCCGCGGGCGCCGACCTCGAGGTGAAGGTCCCCGACGGCACTGTCGTCCTGGATGAGAACGGTCAACTCCTGGCCGACCTCGTGGGCGCCGGAACCCGCTTCGAAGCCGCCGCCGGCGGCCGCGGAGGCCTCGGCAACGCGGCGCTGGCATCGCGGGCGCGCAAAGCGCCGGGATTCGCGCTTCTCGGTGAGAAGGGCGAAGCCCGCGAACTCACCCTGGAACTCAAGACGGTCGCCGACGTCGGCCTCGTCGGGTTCCCGTCGGCCGGCAAGTCGTCGCTGGTGTCGGCGATCTCGGCCGCCAAACCGAAGATCGCCGACTATCCGTTCACCACCCTGGTGCCCAATCTGGGCGTGGTGTCGGCCGGCGAGCACACTTTCACCGTCGCCGATGTTCCCGGCCTGATCCCCGGTGCGTCCGAAGGGCGCGGTCTCGGCCTGGACTTCCTGCGCCACATCGAACGGTGCGCGGTGCTGGTGCACGTCGTCGACTGCGCCACCCTCGAACCCGGCCGCGACCCGATCTCCGACATCGAGGCGCTCGAGGCCGAGTTGGCCGCCTACACGCCGACGCTGCAGGGCGACTCGACACTCGGCGATCTCGCCGAGCGACCCCGCGCGGTGGTGCTGAACAAGATCGACGATCCCGCCGCCCGCGAACTCGCGGACTTCGTCCGCCCCGACATCGTCGAGAAGTTCGGCTGGCCGGTGTTCGAGGTGTCCACCCTGACCCGGGAAGGGTTGCGGCCGTTGACGTTCGCGCTGTGGGACATGGTGGCGGCCTACCGTGCCGCCCAGCCCGAGGTGGTGGCGCGCCGCCCGGTGATCCGCCCGGTGCCCGTCGACGAGACGGCCTTCTCGGTCGAACCCGACGGCGAGGGCGGTTTCGTGGTGCGCGGCACCCGTCCGCAACGGTGGGTCGCGCAGACCAACTTCGACAACGACGAAGCCGTCGGCTATCTCGGCGACCGGCTCGCCCGCCTGGGCGTCGAGGACAAACTACTCAAGCTCGGGGCCAAGCCGGGTTGTGCCGTGACGATCGGCGACATGACCTTCGACTGGGAACCGCAGACTCCGGCCGGTGTCGACGTGCACCTTTCGGGACGCGGCACCGATGTCCGTCTGGAGCAGACCGACCGGGTCGGTGCCGACGAGCGCAAGGCAGCACGGAAGGCGCGCAGGCGGAGCGAACCCGAAGAATGAGCGCCCACCGGGAAGCGATCCGTAACGCACGCTCGGTCGTCGTCAAGATCGGCACCACGGCGTTGACCACCCCGGCAGGCAAGTTCGACGTCAGCCGGCTGGAGTACCTCGCGGACGCCATCGAGGCGCGGATGAAGGCCGGCTCCGATGTGGTCATCGTGTCCTCGGGTGCGATCGCCGCCGGCATCGAGCCGCTCGGGCTGAGCCGGCGCCCCACCGATCTGGCCACCAAGCAGGCCGCCGCCAGCGTCGGACAGGTGGCGCTGGTCAACTCCTGGAGCACCGCGTTCGCCCGCTATCAGCGCACCGTGGGACAGGTTCTGCTGACCGCCCACGACATCTCGATGCGGGTGCAGCACACCAACGCCGCCCGCACGCTGGACCGGCTGCGGGCGCTGCACGCGGTCGCCATCGTCAACGAGAACGACACGGTGGCCACCAACGAGATCCGCTTCGGCGACAACGACCGGCTCTCCGCGCTGGTGGCCTACCTCGTCGGCGCGGACGCGCTGATCCTGCTCTCCGATATCGACGGCCTCTACGACAGCGACCCCCGCAAGGGGAACGCGAGGTTCATTCCCGAGGTGTCCGGACCGGCTGACCTGGAGGACGTCACCGCCGGGCAGGGCAGCAGCCTGGGCACCGGCGGAATGGTGTCCAAGCTGTCCTCGGCGCTGCTGGCCGCCGACGCCGGGACACCGGTGCTGCTGGCCGCGGCGGCCGACGCGGCCGCAGCGCTGCGCGACGCCTCGGTGGGCACGGTGTTCGCGCCGCGACCCGAGCGGTTGCCGGCCCGCAAGTTCTGGGTCCGTTACGCCGCCGAAGCCGCCGGTGTGCTGACCCTCGACGACGGTGCGGTCAAAGCGGTTGTACAGCAACGGCGGTCCCTGCTGCCCGCGGGCATCACGGCGGTGTCGGGGCGGTTCTACGGTGGCGACGTCGTCGAACTGCGGGCGCAGGACTCGACGATGGTCGGCCGCGGGGTGGTCGCCTACGACGCTGCGGAACTGGCCACCATGCTGGGCCGGTCCACCTCGGACCTTCCGGCGGAGATGCGGCGTCCCGCCGTGCACGCCGACGACTTGGTCGCCGTCTGACCTACCGGCGCCTCAGCGGGACAGGTTGTCCGACAGCGCTATCAGCTTCTCCCACGCCGTCTTGATCCGCTGCGCGCGCTCCTCGGCTTCGTCGACGGCGTCACAGTCGGCGCGGCGCACCGTCACACCGTGGGCCTTGGCGGTCTGGATCAGCGCGTCGCGCACCGCGGGATCGGCCATCAGCAGCGTCGACAGCACGCCGGGACTGAGCGTGCGGTTGCGCACCATCCCCTTGTAGTTGACCTCCGCCGGGATCCGCACCGCGAACACGCCTTTGAGCGCATCGCCGGTCAGCGCGACCACCGCGGTCAGCGCCGCGTCGGAGGCCAGGCCCAGCAGCATCCGCCGGCCCGGGAAGCGGGGCAACGGCAGTTTCCCGATCTGCCGGTCGAGCGCCCCCGATGCCAGATAGCCGACCAGACTGTGCGTTTCGATGCCCGACACGTCGGACCAGTCGACCGACTCGCCGTCGAACTCCACCGCGTCGGCGCTGATCACCAGCGACCCGAAACGGTTGAGCTGGCGCAGCACGACATCGAGCGGTTCGGGGGCTCTGCTGACGCGCGCGACGACCTCGCCGAACCCGAGTCCCCAACGGCCGCGGACCGGTCCGTCGTCCGGACGCAGCCGTGCCAGTGGTGTCGTCATGCGCTCTGCGCCGGGGTCGCCATCGTGGGCAGCTCGTCGGCCAGCAACGCCAGCATCGGTGAGCAGCCGGTGTCGACCTTGACCGTCGCCAGGTCGTCGCCGCGGGTGCGTCCCCGGTTGACGATCGCGACCGGGACACCGCGTGCCGCGGCGTGCCGGACGAACCGGTAACCGGAGTACACCGTCAGCGAGGATCCCGCCACCAGCAGGGCATCGGCGTCGTCGACCATCGAGAAGGCAACCTCCACACGGGATTTGGGGACATTCTCCCCGAAGTAGACGATGTCGGGTTTGAGCATGCCGGCGCACGCCGGGCAGTCGACGACCCGGAAATCGGCGGTGTCCTCGAGCATGGCGTCGGCGTCGGGGGCGACCGCGATCGCGCCGACGGCCTCGGCGCGCTGCAGGAACCCCGGATTGGCGGCATCGAGCAGTTCGTGCAGCGCCGACCGGGACATCGTGTGACCGCAGTCCAGGCAGATGACCCGCGCGTAGGTGCCGTGCAGGTCCACCACGGCGTGGCTGCCGGCCTTGGTGTGCAGCAGGTCGACGTTCTGCGTGATCAGGCCCGTGACCACCCCGACGCGCTCCAGGGTGGCCAGCGCCCGGTGGCCGGCGTTGGGCATCTTCTCGTCCATGTGCCGCCAGCCGACGTGGTTACGGGCCCAGTAGCGCTGCCGGAACACGGCGTCGGAGGTGAACTGCCGGATGGTCATCGGGTTGCTGGGCGGGGAGTCGGGTCCGCGGTAGTCGGGGATGCCCGAGTCCGTCGACATGCCCGCGCCGGTCAGCACGGCGACACGCCGGCCACGCAGCAGCGCGACCAGTTCGGGAGACTCCACGTCATCCACAGTAGGCGTCGGCGCCGACAGACCTGGTCAGCGCAGGCACTCGGCGGCCGGGAGGATGTCGGCGTCCATGTTCTCCGCCATCATCCGCAGCGCCGCCTCACCGAGCCCGGCGTCGATGTGGGCCACGGCGTCGCGGGGCACTACGACGCCGAAGTGCCGGACGTAGGCGTCCAGGGCGGTGTAGAGGATGCACTGCTCGGTGACCTGCCCGGTCAGCACCAGCCGCTGCGGCTCGAGCTGGTTGAGCAGGTAGGCCAGCGGGGTCGCGTAGAAGGCGCTGTGCCGGACCTTGGTCATGAACCGGCACCCGTCGTCGGGTTTGATCGGCTCCACCAGATCCGGCCTCGCGCCCTTGAGCGCGTTGTCGACGAGGTCGCCGAACTCCACCGAGAAGTCGCCGTAGTTGTCGTTGACGTAGATGAGGTCGACATCCTCGCGCCGGCGCGCCTCGGCGACCAGCTGCGACAGCGGATCGATGACCTCGGAGACGTTGGACGCCAGCACTTCGGCGTCCTCGTGCTCATAGGTGTTCATCATGTCCACAACCAGCACCACCGTGTCACTCATGGGCACGTGCATACCCCATTTGAATTACGGGCAACAATGAGTCATGGATTTCTACTCCGCCTACCGCCACGGCTTCGTCCGGATTGCCGCGTGCACCCATCACACCGCCCTGGCCGACCCGGTGGCCAACGCGGAGACGGTGCTGCGCGTCGCGCGCGAATGTCACGACGACAGTGTAACTTTGGCGGTGTTCCCGGAGATGAACCTGTCGGGTTACTCCATCGAGGACATCGTGATGCAGGATGCGCTGCTCGAGGCGGTCGAGGAGGCGGTGGCGACCGTGACCGCCGGGTCGGCCGAGCTGCTGCCGGTGCTGGTGGTCGGGGCGCCGCTGCGGCACCGCAACCGGATCTACAACACCGCGGTGGTCATCCACCGCGGCCGCGTGCTCGGGGTGGTGCCCAAGTCCTACCTGCCCACCTACCGGGAGTTCTACGAGAAGCGCCAGATCGCCGCCGGTGACGACGAGACCGGTGACATCCGGATAGGCGGGGTCGACGTGCCGTTCGGCCCGGACCTGCTGTTCGCCGCCGAGGACATCCCGGCGTTGGTCCTGCACGTCGAGATCTGCGAGGACATGTTCGTGCCCATCCCGCCGAGCGCCGAGGCGGCGCTGGCCGGGGCCACCGTGCTGGCCAACCTGTCGGGCAGCCCGATCACCATCGGCCGCGCCGACGACCGCTGCCTGCTGGCGCGCTCGGCGTCCTCGCGCTGCCTGGCCGCCTACGTCTACGCCGCGGCCGGGGAGGGCGAGTCCACGACCGACCTGGCCTGGGACGGGCAGACGATGATCTGGGAGAACGGAGTGTGCCTGGCCCAGACCGAACGCTTCCCGTTGGGCGACCGGCGCTCGGTGGCCGACGTCGATGTCGAACTGCTGCGCAACGAGCGGATCCGGATGGGCACGTTCGACGACAACCGGCGGCACCACCTCATCGACGACGACGCCTTCCGCCGCATCGAGTTCCGCCTCGACCCGCCCGGCGGCGACATCGGCCTGCTGCGCGAGGTGGAACGGTTCCCGTTCGTGCCGGCCGACCCGGCCCGGCTGGAGCAGGACTGCTACGAGGCCTACAACATTCAGGTCGCCGGTCTCGAACAGCGGTTGCGCGCGCTGGACTATCCCAAGATCGTGCTCGGGCTGTCGGGAGGGCTGGACTCCACCCACGCGCTGATCGTGGCCGCCCAGGCGATGGACCGCGAGCAGCGGCCCCGCAGCGACATCCTGGCGTTCACCCTGCCCGGCTTCGCCACCGGCGACCGCACCAAGAGCAACGCCACGCGGCTCGCCGAGGCGCTGGGGGTGACGTTCGAGACCATCGACATCTCGGCGACCGCGCAGCTGATGCTCTCGGAGATGGACCACCCGTTCGCGCGCGGCGAGAAGGTCTACGACGTCACCTTCGAGAACGTCCAGGCCGGGTTGCGCACCGACTACCTGTTCCGGCTCGCCAACCAGCGCGGCGGCATCGTGCTGGGCACCGGGGACCTCTCCGAACTCGCGCTGGGATGGTCGACCTACGGCGTGGGCGACCAGATGTCGCACTACAACGTCAACGGTGGTGTGCCGAAGACGTTGATCCAGCACCTGATTCGCTGGGTGATCTCGTCGAAGCAGTTCGACGACACGGTCAACGAGGTGCTGCAGTCGGTGCTCGACACCGAGATCAGCCCGGAACTCGTGCCCGCGGGCGAGGACGAGGAGATCCAGAGCAGCGAGAGCAAGGTCGGACCCTATGTGCTGCAGGACTTCTCGCTGTTCCAGGTGCTGCGGTACGGGTTCCGGCCGTCGAAGGTGGCCTTCCTGGCCTGGCACGCCTGGAGCGACCCGCAGCGCGGCGACTGGCCCGCCGGGTTACCGGACGACAAGCGGCCGTCATACTCGCTGAAGGAGATCCGGCACTGGCTGCAGGTCTTCGCACAGCGGTTCTACTCGTTCAGCCAGTTCAAGCGCTCGGCGCTGCCCAACGGCCCGAAAGTCTCTGCCGGCGGATCGTTGTCGCCGCGCGGTGACTGGCGCGCACCCTCGGACATGTCGGCACGCACCTGGCTCGACGAGATCGAGAAGGCGGTACCGGAGAGCTGAACCCGGCTCTCAGTGCAGCAGCACCAGCGTGCCCAGTGGCGTCGTGCGGTGCGGCACCGTGGTCAGGTCGACCAGCTGCTCCACCGCCTCCTCGATACCGCGCGCCAGCACGTCGATGTCGGGGGCGGCGTCGTAGTCGGCCAGCACACCGAACGTCAACCGGTCGGCATAGCTGAGGATCGCGATCGCGGTGCGCAGCTGCAGCGCCAGCGGCGGTATCGGCATCAGCCGGACGACCTTGGCGCCCATCACGGTCAGCGGCGCGCCCGGGCCGGGCACGTTGGTGGCCAACGCGACCACGCCGCGCTGGGGGAGCCGGGTCAGCGCCCGAACCGCCCACGCCGACAACGCGAACGGCACCATGCTCGCCGCGGCGATCACCGCGCTGCCGGCCTGCCGCTGCCCGCTGCCCTTGGCCCGGGTCAGCCGGGAGTGCACCGTCTGCAGCTGTTTGACGGGGTCCTTCTCGTCGACGGGTAGGCACGGCAACAGCACGGAGACCCGGTTGTCGGGGACGCCGACCGCGTCGGCGCCGCGCACCGAGACCGGGACCAGGGTGCGCAGCGAGTCCCGTCGTGGCCGTTCCCCGCGGCTGAGCAGCAGCGCGCGGTAGCTGGCGGTGATCGCCGCCAGGGCGACGTCGTTGACGGTGACGCCGAAGTGCTCACAGATCTGGTCGACGTCGGCGCGGGAGACCTCGGCGGCGGTGTAGCGGCGCATCGAGCCGACCGGACCGTTGAGGCCGGAGGGGGACCGGCTCAGCAGGCCACCGGCGATGTCGAGTACGCCGCGCGCCGCCTTGGCGGCGACGTTGCCCAACCCGACGACACCGCCCACGACATCGCTGAGCCAGTTGGCGGGGTTCGGCCACGAGGAGGTGCGCACCGGGTCGGCCGGCACCAGGTCACGGGTGGGGCCGGGCAGGTCGTCGCACAGCGAGGTGAGCAGGTGCGTGGCGGCGACACCGTCGACGAGGCAGTGATGGATCTTCATCAGCAGCGCCCAGCGCCGGTGCGCCAGCCCTTCGACGACCCAGCACTCCCACAGCGGACGGTCCCGGTCGAGCCGGCGTTCCATGATGTCGGCGACCAGCCGGTGCAGTGCGTCGTCGTCGCCCGGCCTGGGCACCGCGGCCCGCCGGATGTGATGGGTGATGTCGAACGCGGGGTCGGGCACCCACTGCGGTGCGGACAGATCCAGTGGGTGGACCCGCAGCAGTTGGGTCAACCGCGGCGTTCTGCTGAGCCGCTGCTCCAGAAGCGCTGTCAGAGCGCCGAATTCGGGTGGCGGACCATCCATGACCGCGACTCCGCCGATGGCCATGCTCACATGGGGATCGGAATCCTCGGCCTCCAGAAAACCCGCGTCCAGCGTGGTCAGTTGGTCCATGGTGTCACCGTCGCACCGTGGACCCGGGTGCTGACAGAGCCTTTGGTCCTCACCTGGGAACAGCTACAACCGCCCATCCACGCGCAGGTCGGGATGCACCCAGTCCGGCGAGCGGCGTTCCTTGAACGACCGGAAGCCCTCGATGGACTCGGGCGCGCCGAGGCTGGCCTGCATGCCGATGCGGTCGAAGAGCCCCAGGTAGTTGTCCAGGCTGGACTTGATGACGGTGCGCGCGTGTGGCGCGGTGCGGCAGCACTGCGCGAGCACCTCGCGCGCCGCGTCCTGCAGCTCCTCGTGGGGCACCATGCGCGCCACCAGACCCCAGTCCAGGGCCTCGGCCGCCGACAGGGTGCGGCCGGTGAACATCAGGTCCCGCGTGCGCACCGGGCCGATCAGCCGGGCCAGCATGTGGCTGTAATAGGTGTCGGCGATGCCGCGGAACAGCTCGGGGACCCGGAAGGTGGCCCGGTCGCTGACCACCGCCATGTCCGAGCACAGCGCGATCTGCAGCCCGCCGCCCTGGCACAGCCCGTTGACCGCGGCGACCACCGGTTTACTCGACTGGCGCAGAGTCTCGAACGGGGTGACGTCCATGCCCAGCGCCGAGCCGAAGGTCAGCCAGTTGTCCGAACCGTCCCCGCCGCCCATGTCGCCGCCGGGGGCGAACACGTCGCCGGTGCCGGTGATCAGCAGACCGGCCAGGTCCGGATCGGCGTCGACGTGCCGGACCGCGTAGCGGATGCCGAAGTACATCGCCGGGGTCATCGCGTTGCGCGCCTGCGGACGGTCGAGCGTGCAGACGCCGAAGCCGCCCTCCCGGGTGAACTTCAGATACGGCGTGCCGAGCCAGTCACCTTCGGGCGGGCGGGGAGCGGCGTTCTCGGCTGGATCGGCCATGCGTTTCGAACCTCACTGTGCAGCGACGGGGTGGCTTGCGTCGATCGACGTCGGCCTCACTGTAAGGGGAACTGTGACCGAATCCGGACTCCGGTGCCTTCTCACGTCGTCGGCGGGCGCGTCCCCGGTGGCAGGTCGCCCCAGCCGGCGTTCTCGACGATGTCGAACCAGCCGAGTCCCGGGGCGTCCGGGTGGAACTGGTGGTGCACCAGGGCGGGCAAGGTCAGCGGTGCGCCTTTGGCCGGGTTCGCCTGCACCTGACGGGCGATCGCGGCGCCGAGTGCGTAGCCGAGATGGTGGCGCGGCCAGCGGGCGTGGACCCGGTCGGCGAAGCCGGGCCGCAGCAGAGCGCGTCCTTCGCCGACGACGTCCGCGGCGATGCCTTGCTGCGCGAGTCCCTCCAGCGGTCCGAACCGGTGGGCCAGCCCCACGCTGGTGTGGAGCGCGACGGCGTTCCACACGGTCCGGGTGCGGGCCTCGTTGACGTGGTGCTCCCGCAGGAACGCCGCTGCGGCATCCGCACCGTCGACCTCGAACCGTTGATCGCCGTTGGCGCGGTCGGTCACGCCCAGGTCGTGCAGGACGCAGGCCACGAAGAGCAGTTCGTCGTCGTAGTCGGTACCCGCGCGCAGGCCGGACGCCGCGGCCAGTTCCCGGCCGAAGAGATAACTGCGCACGCAGTGGTTGAGGAGGAACTCCGCGGAGACCTCCGACACCAGGGCCAGCGAGGCCCGGGCAAGCGCGGTGTCGGGGAGGTCGAGCGACGCCACGGTGGAATCGCTGAGTGTCATGGATCAGGTCCTTTCGCCGGTACCCGTCGAGCCTGACGCCCCAGCGGCGCGGCCTCCAGTGGCTCAAATGACAAATTCTTTTAAGATCTGGCCATGAAGACCGTCGCGGTACTCGCGCAACCCGGCACGATCGGGTTCGAGGTGATGACCCCCGGCCAGGTGTTCGGCATGGCCAACACCGCGGCCGAGGACAGCGGCGGTGCACCGCTCTACGACATCCGCATCTGCGCCCCCGGGCGGCAGGTCGGCACCGTCGCCCAATGGGGCCCGGTCCAGCTGCGCACCGACCACGGGCTGGAGGCGCTCGCATCCGCCGACATCGTCGTCGTCCCCGGCCGGCTGGACTTCCTGACGCCGCCCGGCGCCGACGTCGTGGCGGCGCTGAAGGGTGCGGCCGACGGTGGCAGCCGTATCGCGGCGATCTGCGTGGGCGCGTTCACCGTCGCCGCCGCCGGGCTGCTCGACAATGCCCGGGCCACCACGCACTGGCAGTGGGCGGACGAGCTCGCGCGCCGTCACCCCCACGTCGACGTCGACGCGTCGGTGCTGTTCGTCGACAACGGGCGCACCCTGACCTCCGCGGGCGTCGGCGCCGGTCTGGACCTGTGCCTGCACCTGGTGCGTTCCGACCATGGACCCGACGTCGCGGCGGCCACGGCGCGGCGCCTGGTGATGCCGGCGTGGCGGGACGGCGGGCAGACGCAGTTCATCGAGCAGCGGACCGACGCGCCCCGCGCCCACCCTCTGCAGGAGACGATCGACTGGATGCACCGCCATGCCGACGGTCCGCTCGACCTCGAGACGATCGCAGGTCACGCCGCCATGAGCGTGCGCACTCTCAGCCGGAGGTTCCGGGACTACGTCGGCACCACGCCGCTGGAACTGCTCGCGCGGATCCGCGTCGACCGGGCCCGACGGCTGCTGGAAACCACCGATCTGCGGGTCGACCGGGTCGCCGAGCAGGCCGGGTTCGGATCGGAGGCGTCGCTGCGCCACCACTTCGGCCGGGTCGTCGGGATACCGCCCCAGAAGTACCGGTCCAGCTATCACCCCCGCCGACCCGATACGCTGGCCTGATGAGTGTGGAGGCACCATCAGCACCTGATCTCCGCGACCAGGTCCACGACGCCGCGCGGCGCGCCCGCGCGGCAGCGCGCGTCCTGGCCACCTTGAGCACCGAGGTGAAGAACCGCGCGCTGCGCACGGCGGCCGACCACGTCCTGATGAACACCCGCGTGATCCTCGACGCGAACGCCGCCGACCTCGAGGTCGCCCGCGCCGCCGGGACGCCCGACGCGATGCTCGACCGGCTGGCGCTGAATCCCGGTCGCGTCGAGGGCATCGCCGACGGCCTGCGCCAGGTCGCCGCCCTACCCGACCCGGTGGGGGAGGTGCTGCGCGGCAGCACCCTGGTCAACGGTCTGCAGCTGCGGCAGCAGCGCGTGCCGCTCGGTGTGGTCGGCATCGTCTACGAAGGCCGGCCCAACGTCACGGTGGACGCGTTCGGGCTCACACTGAAGTCGGGCAATGCGGTTCTGCTGCGGGGCAGCTCGTCGGCCGCGCAGTCCAACGAGGCGCTCGTCAACGCGCTGCGCGCCGCGCTGGCCACCGAGCAACTCGACTGCGACGCGGTGCAATTGCTGCCCAGCGCCGACCGCGCCAGCGTCACCCACCTGATCCAGGCGCGCGGCCTGGTCGACGTGGTCATCCCGCGCGGCGGGGCCGGGCTCATCGACGCCGTGGTGCGCGACGCCCAGGTCCCCACCATCGAGACCGGTGTCGGCAATTGTCATGTCTACGTGGACAAGTCGGCCGACCTCGACATGGCCGAGCAGCTACTCCTCAACGCCAAGACGCGGCGGCCCAGCGTGTGCAACGCGGCCGAGTCGCTGTTGGTCGACGCCGCGATCGCCGACGTCGCCGTGCCGCGGCTGACAGCCGCGCTGCAGGACGCCGGCGTGACCGTGCACAGCGACCCCACCGAGGAGGAGCTGCGCACCGAGTTCCTGGCGATGGAGATCGCGCTGGCGGTGGTCGACGGCGTCGACGGCGCCATCGACCACATCAACGAGTACGGCACCGGCCACACCGAGGCCATCGTGACCAGCGATCTCCATGCCGCGCAGCGGTTCACCGAGCGGGTGGACGCTGCCGCGGTGATGGTGAACGCCTCCACGGCGTTCACCGACGGCGAGCAGTTCGGTTTCGGCGCCGAGATCGGCATCTCCACCCAGAAATTGCACGCCCGCGGACCGATGGGGCTCCCGGAACTGACGTCGACCAAGTGGATCGTGTGGGGCGACGGCCACACCCGTCCGGCCTAGACCAGGAGAAGATGACTTGAGCCTGCCCGCGCACACCGTGCCGTTGTTCGCCGACATCGACGATGTCGCGACCCGACTGGCCGAGACGGGCTACCTGCCCGACACCGCCACCGCGACCGCGGTGTTCCTCGCTGACCGGCTGGGCAAGCCGCTGCTGGTGGAGGGGCCGGCCGGCGTCGGCAAGACCGAGCTGGCGCGGGCGATCGCCCAGTCCACCGGCTCCGAGCTGGTCCGGCTGCAGTGCTACGAGGGCGTCGACGAGGCCCGGGCGCTCTACGAGTGGAACCACGCCAAGCAGATCCTGCGCATCCAGGCCGGACAGGGCGCCGGGTCTGACTGGGACCGCACCAAAGACGACGTCTTCTCCGAGGAGTTCCTGCTCAGCCGTCCGCTGCTGACGGCGATCCGGCGCACCGAACCGACGGTGCTGCTCATCGACGAGACCGACAAGGCCGACATCGAGATCGAGGGCCTGCTGCTGGAGGTGCTCAGCGACTTCGCGGTCACCGTCCCCGAACTCGGCACCATCACCGCCACACGGCGCCCCCTGGTCGTGCTGACCTCCAACGCCACCCGCGAACTGTCCGAGGCGCTCAAGCGGCGCTGCCTGTTCCTGCACATCGACTTCCCCGACCCCGACCTGGAGCGCCGGATCCTGCTCTCCCGGGTGCCGGAACTGCCCGCCCACCTCGCCGACGAGCTCGTCCGGATCGTCGGGGTGCTGCGCGGCATGGCGCTCAAGAAGCTGCCCTCGGTGGCCGAGACCATCGACTGGGGCCGCACCCTGCTGGCGCTCGGCATGGACACCCTCGACGACGAGGTCATCGCGGCCACGCTGGGGGTGGTGCTCAAACACCAGTCCGACCAGATCAAGGCCGCCGGGGAGCTGAGGCTGAACTGATGGCCGTCCGCCGCACCCGCCCGTCGCAGCCGCTGGCTCCGAACGGTATCCCGGGCCACCTCGTCGAGTTCGTCGAAGCGCTGCGCGCGCAAGGTATCTCGGTGGGGCCGTCGGAGACCGTCGATGCGGGACGGGTGATGGCCACCCTGGGGCTGGCGGACCGCAAGGTGCTGCGCGAAGGGATCGCCTGCGCGGTGCTGCGGCGCCCGGACCACCGGGACACCTACGACGTGCTGTTCGACCTGTATTTCCCGGCGGCGCTGGGTACCAGGACGGTGCTCGACGACGGGTCCGACGCCGAGGACGGTCTGCCGCCCGAGGACATCGAGGCGCTGCGTCAGGCGCTGGTCGACATGCTCACCGACAACGAGGAACTCGCCAACCTCGACGAGCGCCTGGCGGCGATGATCGCCCAGATCGTGGAGGCCTACGGCCGCTACAACTCCAGCCGCGGGCCCTCGTACTCCTCGTATCAGGCTCTCAAGGCGATGAGCCTGGACGACCTGGAGGGGCGCCTGCTGGCCGGGCTACTCGCCCCCTACGGTGACGAGCCCTCCCCGACCCAAGAGCAGATCGCCAAAGCCCTTGCCGCGCAGCGCATCACCCAGCTGCGCCGGATGGTCGAAGCCGAGACCAAGCGGCGCACCGCCGAGCAGCTCGGCCGCGACCACGTGCAGACCTACGGGGTGCCGCAGCTCGCCGAGAACGTCGAATTCCTGCGCGCCTCGGGCGAACAGCTCCTGCAGATGCGCCGTGTGGTCGCCCCGCTGGCGCGCACGCTGGCGACCCGCCTGGCCGCGCGCCGCCGCCGCTCGCGGGCCGGCGAGATCGATCTGCGCAAGACGCTGCGCAAGTCGATGTCCACCGGTGGGGTGCCGATCGACGTGGTGCTCAAGAAGCCGCACCCGGCGCGCCCGGAGCTGGTCGTCCTGTGCGACGTGTCGGGCTCGGTCGCCGGCTTCAGCCACTTCACCCTGCTGCTGGTGCACGCGCTGCGCCAGCAGTTCAGCAGAGTGCGCGTCTTCGCGTTCATCGACACCACCGACGAGGTCACCGAACTGTTCGGCCCCGACGCCGACCTCGCGGTGGCGGTGCAGCGCATCACCCGCGAAGCCGGTGTGTACACCCGCGACGGGCACTCCGACTACGGGCACGCGTTCGTGTCGTTCCTCGACAAGTACCCGAACGTGCTGTCGCCGCGCAGCGCACTGCTGATCCTCGGCGACGGTCGCAACAACTACCGCAATCCCGAGACCGACCTGCTCGCCCACATGGTCAACGCCAGCCGGCACGCACACTGGCTCAACCCGGAACCGCGGCACCTGTGGGGCAGCGGCGACTCCGCGGTCCCGCGGTACGAAGACATCATCACCATGCACGAGTGCCGCTCGGCCAAGCAGCTCGCCTCGGTGATCGACGCCCTGCTCCCGGTCTGAGCCCGACGATGTCCGGGCAGACAGGCAGCCGACGCCGCAGAAGGCTCGGCGTGATGGGCGGCACGTTCGACCCGATCCACAACGGGCACCTGGTGGCGGCCAGCGAGGTCGCCGATCTGTTCGACCTCGACGAGGTGGTGTTCGTCCCGACCGGCCAGCCGTGGCAGAAGCGCAGCGGCGTGACCGCCGCCGAGGACCGCTACCTGATGACGGTGATCGCCACCGCGTCCAACCCGCGCTTCTCGGTCAGCAGGGTCGACATCGACCGCGGCGGACCGACCTACACCAAGGACACGCTGCGCGACCTGCGTGCCAGGAACCCCGACGCGGACCTGTTCTTCATCACCGGCGCCGACGCGCTGGCCTCGATCCTGTCCTGGCAGAACTGGGAGGAGATGTTCTCCATCGCCGGCTTCATCGGGGTCAGCAGGCCGGGCTACGAGCTCGACGGCAGCCACATCACCGGCGCGATCGCCGAGTTGCCGTCCGAGGCGTTGCACCTGGTCGAGGTGCCGGCGCTGGCGATCTCGTCGACCGACTGCCGGCAGCGCGCCCGGCAGGGCAGGCCCATCTGGTATCTCGTCCCCGACGGTGTGGTGCAGTATGTCGCCAAGCGCAATCTGTACCGCGCCCACGCAGAACAAGGAGAGCATCGCTGACCGCCACACAGGAAGCCATCGACATGGCGAGGATCGCCGCACGAGCGGCGGCGGACAAACTCGCCGAGGACGTCGTCGTCATCGACGTGTCCAACCAGCTGGTCATCACCGACTGCTTCGTCATCGCGTCGGGATCCAACGACCGCCAGGTCAACGCGATCGTCGACGAGGTCGAGGACAAGATGCGGCAGGCCGGGTACAAACCCGCGCGCCGCGAGGGCACCCGCGAAGGCCGGTGGACGCTGCTGGACTACGTCGACATCGTCGTCCACATCCAGCACCAGGACGAACGCAACTTCTACGCGCTGGATCGGCTCTGGCGCGACTGCCCGACGATCGAGGTAGACCTCGGTGAGCCGGACGGCGCCGCCGGGGACGGCGAATGACGATTCGCCGCCTGGTCATGCTGCGGCACGGGCAGACCGAGTACAACGCCGGCAGCCGCATGCAGGGCCAGCTGGACACCGACCTCAGTGACCTCGGCCGAGAGCAGGCGATGGCCGCTGCCGAGTCGCTGGCCAAACGGCAGCCGCTGCTGATCGTCTCGTCGGACCTGCGCCGCGCGCTGGACACCGCGGTTGCGCTCGGCGACCGCGCCGGGCAGCCCGTCGCCGTCGACACCCGGCTGCGGGAAACCCATCTGGGGGACTGGCAGGGGATGACGCATCTGGAGGTCGACGCCATCGCCCCGGGCGCCCGGCTGGCCTGGCGCGACGACGCGCGCTGGGCGCCGCACGGCGGCGAGAGCCGCGTGGACGTGGCCGCGCGCAGCGTGCCGCTGGTGGCCGAACTGGTGGCCCAGCACGCCGACTGGGGCCGAAGCGACCGTCCGGTGGTGCTGGTGGCGCACGGCGGGCTGATCGCGGCGCTGACCGCAGCCCTTCTGCAACTGCCGGTCGACAACTGGCCGGTCCTGGGCGGCATGGGCAACGCCAGCTGGGTGCAGCTGGCCGGACACACCCGGGCCGGGGGCTCGCCGGAGTCGTTCGACGACATCCGCTGGCGCCTGGACGTGTGGAACGCCTCGGCGCAGGTCGCGGGAGACGTTCTGTAATGACCGACCCGCGCCGCACCCTGCTGGTCTTCTGCGACTCGCTGTCCTACTACGGGCCCACGGGTGGCTTGCCGTCCGACGACCCCCGGATCTGGCCGAACATCGTTGCCCGCCAACTGGACTGGGATGTGGAACTGATCGGGCGCATCGGCTGGACCACCCGCGACGTGTGGTGGGCGGCGACCCAGGACCCGCGCTCCTGGGCGGCGTTGCCGCGCGCCGGTGCGGTGATCTTCGCGACCTCGGGCATGGATTCGCTGCCCTCGCCGCTGCCCACCGCGTTGCGCGAACTCATCCGCTACGTGCGTCCGTCCGGGCTGCGCCGCTGGGTCCGGGACGGCTACGGCTGGGTGCAGCCCCGGTTCTCGCCGGTGGCGCGCCCGGCCTTGCCGCCGCATTTGACCGCGGAGTACCTCGAGATGACCCGCGGCGCCATCGATTTCAACCGGCCGGGCATCCCGGTGGTGGCCTGTCTGCCGTCGGTACACGTCGCCCCGACCTACGGGATGGCGCACCACGGCCGGGACGGCACCGTGGCGGCGATCACCCGGTGGGCGGCCGAGCACGACGTGCCGCTGGTCGACCTCAAAGCAGCGGTCGAGGACGAGGTGTTCGGCGGACGCGGGAACCCCGACGGCATCCACTGGAACTTCGAGGCGCATCAGGCGGTCGCCGAGTTGATGGTCAAGGGATTGGCCGAGGCCGGCGTGCACGTGCCCGACGCCCATGGGTAGCGGTTCATGCCCGTTGTAGTGGTCACCGACTCGTCCTGCCGGCTGACCGCCGCGGAACGGGAGCGCTGGGACATCCGGCAGGTGCCGTTGCACGTCCTCGTCGACGGCGGCGACCTACGGGACGGCTGCGACGAGATCCCCTTCGACATCCATGACCGGCCCAAGGTCACCACCGCGGGTGCGACGCCGGCCGACCTGGCCGACGTCTACCGCCAGGCGCTGGCCGACAGTGACGGCGCCGGGGTCGTCGCCGTGCACCTGTCGGCGGCGCTGTCGGGCACCTACAGCGCCGCGGTCGTCGCCGCGCGCGAGTTCGGACCCGCGGTGCGCGTGGTGAATTCACGGTCGGCGGCGATGGGGGTGGGATTCCCCGCGGTGGCCGCGGCCCGCAGCGCCGCGGCCGGCGCCGACCTGGACACCGTGGAGGCGGCCGCCCGGGCGGCGACCACCCAGACCCACGTCTTCCTGGTGGTGCACCGGCTGGACAATCTGCGCCGCAGCGGCCGGATCCGGACCGCCGCGTCCTGGCTGGGCACCGCGCTGGCCCTCAAACCCCTGCTGCGCCTGGACGTCGACGGCCGGCTGGTGCTCGACCAGCGGATCCGCACGGTCGCCAAAGCACACGCCGCGATGGTGGACCGGGTCGCCGAGGTGGTCGGGGAGCGCACCGCCGAGGCGGTGGTGCACCACGTCGACAACCACGACGCCGCCGATCAGCTCGGCGCCGCACTGACACAACGACTTCCGCAACTGTCCGCGCTGTCGGTCGCCGACATGGGACCGTTGCTGTCGGTGCACGTGGGTGCCGGCGCGGTCGGGGTGGCCGTGCGCGTCGACGACCGCTGACGCCGCGCCGCTACTGTGAACCCATGACCGACACCGCACCGGTGGCCGTGGTCACCGGCGCCAGCCGGGGCGCGGGCCAGGGCATCGCCACGGCACTGGCAGCGCACGGCTGGCGGGTGTACGGCACCGGCCGCACCATCTCCGACACGCTGCCCTGGGGCACCGGGATCGCCGTCGACCACCGCGACGACGCCGCGGTGGGGCAGGTGTTCGAGCGCGTCGACCGCGAGTGTGGCCGGCTGGACCTGCTGGTCAACAACGCCGCGGCGATCTCCGACCAGCTGGTGAACCCGAAACCGTTCTGGCGCAAGCCGCTCGAACTCGGCGACGTGCTCGACGTCGGGCTGCGCTCGTCCTACGTCGCGGCGTGGCATGCCGCGCCGATGCTGGCCGCGCGCGACCGCGCGCTGATGGTGTTCACGTCGTCGCCGGGCTCGGTGTGTTACATGCACGGCCCCGCCTACGGAGCGCAGAAGGCCGGCATCGACAAGATGGTCGCCGACATGGCGGTCGACTTCGCCGAAACGGGGGTCACCGTGGTGTCGCTGTGGCTGGGCATCCTGCTCACCGACCGGCTCCGGTCGGCGTTCGACGGAAACCCCGACGCGTTCAACGCCTTCAGCGCCCAGGCCGAGACGCCCGAGTTCGCGGGCCACGTCATCGACGCGCTGTACCGCGACACCGGCTCCGCGGACCGCAGTGGTCACACGCTGATCGCCGCGGAGGTCGCCGAACGATACGGCATCACCGACCAGGACGGCCGCCGGCCGCCGTCGCACCGCGACATGCTCGGCACGCCACGCGAACCCAGCTCCGTCGTCGTGCGCTGAGTCAGGGGCAGATCGTCTGCCACAGGGCGCCCGGCCCGGCGGCCACCGCCGCCCGGGTGAGCTGCTCGTCGAATTCGCCGACCGTGCCGAACTCCGAACGCCACGCCAGCGCCGCGCGCGTGTACTCGTGCAGCCGGTGCTCCTCGGTCGTCCCGATGGCCCCGTGCACCTGGTGGGCGTTGCGGACCACCACCGATGCCGCATGTCCCGAGCACGACCGGGCCACGGCCACCAGGAAATCCAACTGCGGTGCAGACCAGTCGGTATCGACGGCGGCCAACAGCGCGGCCTCGGTGGCGGTGCGCGCCAGCGCCGCCTCGGCGGCCATGTCGGCGATCAGGTGCTGCACCGCCTGGAACTTGGCCAACGGTCTGCCGAACTGTTCGCGAGACGTGGTGTGCTCGATGGCGGAGTCCAGCGCGCTGTCCAGCGCCGCGCACACCTGGATGCCGCGCACCAGCGCGGACTTCAAGCGCAACTGCTCGATCAGCTCGGCGGAAACCGTTGTGCCCCCGGCGTCGTCCCCGACGGTGACGGTGTCGCGCGGCTCGCCGATCATGTTGGCGCCGTGGGTGATCGCCACGTCCTCGACATCCCGGTCGGCGACGCGGTACCCGTCGGGCCGCGGTGTCACGAGCACGACGCGTTGGGCCTGCGACGCCCACGGCACCGCACGAGCCACCCCGTCGGAGCCGACGACACCGACCGTGCGGCGTGCACCGTCGACGGCCAGACCGGCTGCGTCGAGCAGCCAGCACGCGAGCAGGTCGTGCTCGGCCAGGGGGACGCGCACACCGTGGCGCACCGCGGCGGCCAGCAGGGCGGCCGCTTCCGGCCAACCCGCACCGCTGCCCCCGGACGGTTCGGGACCGGTGAGGCGGACCAGCCCCAGTTCGTCCAGTTGGTTCCACAGCTTTTGGAGATCCCGCTCACGGCTGTGCTGGGCGAAGACCCCGTCCATCATGTCGAGCAGCGCCGGGTCGACCTGGGCGGCGGTCACCGGATTCCCAATCCGCGAGCGATGACGCCGCGCAGCACCTCGTTGGTCCCGCCACGCAGTGTGAAGCCGGGGCGTTGATCGACTGCCGCGCAGGCCATTTCGGCGAACCCGGGGTCGGCGCCGACGGCGGTCAGGTGGGCGTATTCGGCGATGTCACCTTCGGTGGAGGTGCCCAGCACCTTCACCACAGCCGCCGGGACGTCGGCGGCCTGACCACGTTGCAGCGCGCCGGCCACGGCCGCCGACATCTGCCGCAACCCGGCGATCCGCGCGACCAGCCGGCCCAGACCGGCATCGGCCGGGATGCGGTGCGCCGCGGCCTCCGCGGCGCAGGCGTCGAGCAGCACGAACGTCGACAGCAGACGTTCGGGTCCGCTGCGCTCGAAGGCGAGCTCGGAGGTCACCTGGTGCCAGCCGTTGCCGATCTCGCCGAACACCATGTCGTCCGGGACGAAGGTCTCCTCGAGGATCACCTCGTTGAAGTGGTGCGCGCCGTTCATCGACACGATCGGCCGGATGTCGACGCCCGGCCCACGCAGATCGACGATGAACTGACTCAAACCGGCGTGCCGGTCGGCGGGATCCGCGGGAGCGGTGCGCGCCAGCGCGATGAACGCATGGGCCTGGTGCGCACCGGAGGTCCACACCTTGGTGCCCGTCAGGGCCCATCCCCCGTCAACCTGCTGGGCCCGGGTGCGGACACTGGCCAGGTCCGAGCCGGAGTCCGGTTCGCTCATCCCGATGCCGAAGAAGCACTCGCCGCGCACGATGGAGGGCAGGAACCGCTGCTTCTGCACCTCGGTGCCGTACTTGAGCAGGGACGGCACGATCTGGCGGTCGGCGATCCAGTGCGCCGCGACCGGCGCGCCCGCGGCCAACAGCTCCTCGGTGACGACGAAGCGTTCCAGAAACGATCGGCCGTGGCCGCCGTAGTCGGTGGGCACCGTCATCCCGAGCCAGCCGCGGTCGGCCAGCGCGGCGGTGAAGTCCTCGTCCCAGCCGGTCAGCCACGCGTCGACTGCGGGGGTGAACGCGCCGGCGGCGCGCTGCTCGGCGAGGAACGCGCGGACCTGTCCCCGGAGGTCGTGGGCGGCGGCGGCCTCGACGGTCGAGGGCGGCACCAGGCGCGACGGGGCCATTCAGTCTCCTACCGGTTCTTCGGACGGGGCCGGTTGTTCCGGGGCCGGCTGCTCCGGCATTTCCGGTGCCGCCGCCTCCGCCGCCTCGGGCCGCGTCACCGCCACCCCCAACGCCAGGAAGAAGACCGCCGACAGCGTCGCGCCGATGTAGACGTTCATCGGCCCGCCGGGAGAGATGAAGCTACCGGGCGGGCCGATGATCGTGATGGTCTCGATGAGTTGTTCGACGACGAACACCGCAGCACCGACACCGAGCCAGTGCGGCA
The DNA here is from genome assembly GCA_050205485.1 of Mycolicibacterium vaccae. Classification (GTDB taxonomy): domain Bacteria; phylum Actinomycetota; class Actinomycetes; order Mycobacteriales; family Mycobacteriaceae; genus Mycobacterium; species Mycobacterium vaccae_A. The sequence continues at coordinate 324,551 of JBNMQW010000001.1, forward strand.
GCCGACCCTCGTTGGCGGTCAACAGAATCGGGATCGCGACCATGAGGTTGGCGATGGTGGCGGTGGGCAGCCACAGCGCCCCGATGTCGTCGAGGGTGGCCGCGGTGCCGCCGTTGACCTGGCCCGGACGGATCGCCGGGCCCGCCGACAACCAGACCGCGACGCACAGCTGCGCCAGCAGCAGAGCGGAGCCGGCGGTGAACAGGTGCCCCGGCGGTCCGGTCAGGCGTTCCCGCACCACGGAGGCCAGGAAGCCCAGGGCCAGCGCCGCGAATGCCAGCATCAGGGCCCGGGCGCGCAGCGCCGCCGGATCGTCTCCGGCCGCCGCGGGCAGGATCAGCACGGCCGTGGCGTAGAGCACCGCGAACGCGACACCAGCGATCATCGGGGCTCGTCGGTTCATTGGAGAGTCATCGTAGCCACCGCCGTCCCCAAAGCGGAGTCCATCCACAGCCCGGCGGCGCCCCGGGGTCATGCCGGGCGGGGATGTCGCGGCACCGGCATACGGTCGCCCCATGTCCACCGAACTGCCCACCGAGCGGCTGCACCGGCGTCTCGGTGCCGACGCCGACGAGGACGACACCGACCTCGACGAGCAGTCCGCCCGCTCGCTGTCGCGCTGGCTGCCCGACCAGACGCCGTCGGCGCCGTCGGCGTGGCTGGCGCGCATCCGGGCCGACCCCGGCCGCGCCGGGGTGCTCGCCCTGGGGGCGGTCGGGCTGGTCGCGGTCCTGGTCACCATCGTCACGCTGCTCGGCGACCAGCCCGCCGCGGTGGTGTCGGCGAAACTGCCTCCGGTGGAGACGGTGCCGACATCGGACGGACCTGGTGGGGCAGGCGCTTCCCCGGCCCCACCCGGCCCGGCGGAGCCGGTGGTGGTGAGCGTCGTCGGCCTGGTGCGCACACCGGGTCTGGTGACCCTGCCGCCGGGTTCACGGATCGCCGACGCGCTCGACGCGGCCGGCGGGGCGGTCGACGGCGCCGACGTCCTGGGCCTGAACATGGCCCGCCGCGTCACCGACGGCGAGCAGATCGTGGTCGGAATCGACGCCCCGCCGGGTCAGCCCGTGCAGATGGGCAGCTCGGTGGTGTCGGAGTCCCCGGCCACCGCGCCGCCGGGAGCGGGGACCGACAAGCCCGGCGCTGCAACGGGTTTGGTGGACCTGAACAGCGCCACCGCCGAGCAACTGGACGTGCTGCCCGGCATCGGCCCGGTGACGGCGGCGGCGATCGTCGCGTGGCGCGACGCCAACGGGCCGTTCCGGAGCGTGGATCAACTCGGTGAGGTCGACGGCATCGGGCCGGCCCGCCTCGACAAGCTGCGCGATCTCGTGCGGGTGTGACTCCGACGGATCTGCGGCTGGTCCCCGCGGCGCTGACCAGCTGGGCGGTCACCGCCGCGGGCATCACCTGGGCCGGGGTCGGGGCGTCGCTCACCGCCGTGGCGGCCGTGGCGGCCACAGCGGCCACCGGTTGGTGGGCGGCACGGCGGGCACCCGCCGGCGACCGGCCGTCCTGGACGACGGTCGTGGCCGCGGTCGCGCTCGTCGGTGCGGGATTCGCCGTCGCGGTGACGATGCGGGAGGCCGCGGCCCGGAACCACCCGCTCACCACGGCGATCGGCTCGTCCGTCCCGGTCGTCGTCGCACCCACCGAGACGCCGCGGGTGCTGGCCGGAGGTCGGACCATGTTCCGCGGCGCCCTGCACCGCGTCGACGGAGTGCCCTCGGCCGGCCGGGTGCTGGTGTTCGCCTCCGGCAGCGACTACGCACGCCTGCAGCCCGGTCAGCCCGCCGGGTTCCGGGCCGTCGTCGGCGCACCCAAGCGCCGCGACCTCACCGTGGCGGTGCTGGCCGCCAAGGGGTCGCCGGTGCCCGGCGCCGCCCCACCCGTGCAGCAGGTGGCGCACGCTGTGCGCAGCGACTTCGCCGCGGCGGCGCGCTCCGCGCTGCCCGCCGACCAGGCTGCGATGCTGCCGGCGCTGGTGCTCGGTGACACCTCGACGGTGCCCCAACCGACCACGGCGCAGTTCCGGGTGGCGGGACTGACCCATCTGACCGCGGTGTCGGGCGCCAACGTGACCATCGTCTGCGGCGCGGTGCTGCTGTCCGCGGCGGTACTGGGGCCCCGCGCGGCGGTCGCGCTGGCCGCGGTGACCCTGCTCGGCTTCGTGATCGTCGTGCAGCCGTCGGCCAGCGTGCTGCGGGCCGCGGTGATGGGCGCGATCACCCTGCTCGCTGTGTTGTCCCACCGTCGGCGTCAGGCCCTGCCCGCGCTGGCGGGCACCGTGGTGGCGCTGATGGTCGGCGCCCCGGAACTGGCCACCGATGCCGGTTTCGCACTGTCGGTGTCGGCCACCGCCGCGCTGGTGCTCATCGCCCCGGGGTGGACACAACGCCTCACCGACCGCGGCTGGCCGCGCCCGCTCGCGGCCGCGGTCAGCGTCGCGTTCGCCGCGCAGCTGGTCACCGCTCCGCTGGTGGCGGGCATCTCCGGTTCGGTCAGCCTGGTCGCGGTGCTGGCCAATCTGGCTGCCGCCCCGGTCATCCCGCCGATCACCGTGCTGGGCACCGCGGCGGCCGCCCTGTGTCCGGTGTGGCCGGCCGGCGCCGAACTCCTGATCCGGTTCACCGGACCGGAGGTGTGGTGGCTCCTCGGTGTCGCGCGGTGGTCAGCGGCGCTGCCGGCGGCGGCGGTGCCGGTGCCCTCGGGTGTCGCCGGTGTCGCGCTCATCACGGTGGCGGCGGCGCTCGTTGCCGCGGGTTGGCATTGGGCGGTGTCGGCCCGGCGTGACACCATCGTGCGGTGACTTCAGTGGCGGGACTGCACCTGGTTCTGGGCGATGAGGAGTTGTTGGTCGAGCGCGCGGTGGCCGCAGTGCTGCGGCAGGCGCGCGCCGCTGCCGGCACGACCGATGTGCCGGTGAGCCGGATGCGTGCGGGGGAGGTCAGCGTCAGCGAGCTCGCCGAGCTGCTGAGCCCGTCGCTGTTCGCCGACGAGCGGGTGGTGGTGCTGGAGGCGGCCGCCGAGGCCGGCAAGGACGCGGTGGCGCTCATCCAGAACGCCGCGGCAGAGCTTCCCGAAGGCACCATGCTGGTGGTCGTGCACTCCGGTGGCGGGCGCGCGAAGGCCATGGCCGAACACCTCAAGAAGCTCGGCGCCGAGGTGCACCCGTGCGCCCGGATCACCAAGGCCTCCGAACGCGCAGACTTCGTCCGCCGGGAGTTCAAGGCTCTGCGGGTCAAGGTCGGCGACGACGCCGTCACCGCGGTGCTCGACGCGATCGGCTCCGACATCCGCGAGCTCGCCGCGGCCTGTTCGCAGCTCGTCGCCGACACCGGCGGCAACGTCGACGCGGCCGCCGTGCGCCGCTACCACTCGGGCAAAGCCGAGGTGAAGGGGTTCGACATCGCCGACAAGGCGGTGGTGGGTGACGTGGCCGGCGCCGCGGAGGCGCTGCGCTGGGCCATGATGGCCGGCGAACCCCACGTGGTGCTCGCCGACGCGCTGGCCGAAGCGGTGCACACCATCGCGCGCGTGGGACCGATGTCGGGGAACCACTTCCAGGTGGCCGGAGAGCTGGGCATGCCGCCGTGGCGGGTGCAGAAGGCGCAGAAGCAGGCGCGGCGCTGGTCGCGCGAGTCGGTGGCCGAGGCGATGCGGATGGTGGCCGCGCTCAACGCAGACGTCAAGGGCGCAGCCGCGGATGCGGACTACGCCCTTGAGAAAGCGGTGCGCGGGGTCGCGTCGCTGGTCAGCGACTGACTCCCGTCAGAAGCGGGAGCGCGACGTCAGATCTTGTGGAGCGCCCGGGCCAGCGCCGACTTGCGGTTGGCGGCCTGGTTCTTGTGGATGACGCCCTTGCTGGCGGCCTTGTCCAGCTTGCGGCTGGTGGCGACGAGCAGCTCGCCGGCCTTGTCCTTGTCCCCGGCCTCGACGGCCTGACGGAATCCACGGACCGCCGTGTGAAGCGACGACTTCACCGACTTGTTGCGCAGTCTGCGGCGCTCGTTGGTGCGGTTCCGCTTCTCCTGCGACTTGATGTTGGCCACGCGTGTATTCCTTCGCAAATCTCGACTGGGTTATCTGAGTCTGTGGGCGCCGTCTGGGCGCAGCGACTGTTCAGGGTAGCAGCGAGCGGGGTAATGAACCAAAGCGAGGCTCGCTGGCCTGCCGAAACGCTGGATCTGTTGCAGCATGACAGGCGAGTGCTCGCGCACCGTAAGTACTCATCACAGAGCAGGGGGCACGTTGCCGACCGAAACCGCACGGACTTCACGCACGACCGCCGAGGCCGCCCAGCGGCACGACGGCGTCTTCGAGGGATACAACGCCGTCGGCAAATACGCCGAAGCCTTCGACGAGATGTTCGACTCTCAGGGCAACGTGCGCGCCCCCTACAAGGGCATCCACAAGGAGCTGGCACCGTCGGACGCCTCCGAGCTGGCCGCCCGGTCCGAGGCGCTGGGCCGGGCGTTCATCGACCAGGGCATCACCTTCTCGCTGTCCGGTCAGGAGCGGCCGTTCCCGCTCGACCTGGTGCCCCGTGTCATCTCCGCCGCGGAATGGACCCGGCTGGAACGCGGCATCCGGCAGCGGGTGCAGGCATTGGAGATGTACCTCGACGACATCTACGGCGAGCAGGAGATCCTGCGCGACGGCGTGATCCCGCGCCGCCTGGTCAGTTCGTGCGAGCACTTCCACCGAGAGGCCGTCGGGATCGCACCGCCCAACGGGGTGCGCATCCACGTCGCCGGCATCGACCTGATCCGCGACGAGCAGGGCAGCTTCCGCGTGCTGGAGGACAACCTGCGCTCGCCGTCGGGCGTGTCCTACGTCATGGAGAACCGTCGCACCATGGCCCGCGTCTTCCCGAACCTGTTCGCCACCCACCGGGTGCGCGCCGTCGGCGACTACTCGTCGCACCTGCTGCGCGCGCTGCGCAACGCCGCGGCCAACAACGTCGCCGATCCCACGGTGGTGGTGCTCACGCCAGGGGTCTACAACTCGGCCTACTTCGAGCACTCGCTGCTGGCCCGCCAGATGGGTGTCGAGCTCGTCGAGGGCCGCGACCTGTTCTGCCGCGACAACTACGTCTACATGCGCACCACCGAGGGCGAGCGCCAGGTCGACGTGATCTACCGGCGCATCGACGACGACTATCTGGACCCCATGCAGTTCAAGCCCGACTCCGTGCTCGGCGTGGCCGGCATCCTCAACGCCGCGCGCGCCGGCAACGTGGTGATCTCCAGCGCGGTCGGCAACGGCGTCGGTGACGACAAGCTGGTCTACACCTACGTGCCCACCATCATCGAGTACTACCTCGGCGAGAAGCCGCTGCTGGCCAACGTCGACACCTACCGGTGCTGGCTCGACGACGAGCGCGAAGAGGTCCTCGACCGGATCGACGAACTGGTCATCAAACCGGTCGAGGGGTCCGGCGGCTATGGGATCGTGTTCGGTCCGGAGGCATCGGGCAAGGAACTCGCCGCGATCACCAAGAAGATCAACGCCGACCCCCGCGGCTGGATCGCGCAGCCGGTGATGCAGCTGTCCACGGTGCCGACCCAGATCGGCGACACGCTCGCACCCCGCCACGTGGACCTGCGCCCGTTCGCGGTCAACGACGGCGACGAGGTGTGGGTGCTGCCGGGCGGGCTGACCCGGGTGGCGCTGCCGGAAGGCTCGCTGGTGGTCAACTCCAGCCAGGGCGGCGGCTCCAAGGACACGTGGGTGCTGGCGTCGCGCACCTCGGCCGCCGACCGGGAACTCGCCGCCGCGGAGGTGGTGCGGTCGCTGCCGAAGTCCGCCACCGGCAAGAACACCCGGGTCGACGCCGGCTCGGAGACCAACACCCAGCAACAGCAGCAGTAGGGGAGACCGCCATCATGCTGGCCAGAAACGCCGAATCGCTGTACTGGATCGGGCGCTACGTCGAACGCGCCGACGACACCGCGCGGATCCTGGACGTCACCGTGCACCAACTGCTCGAAGACTCCAGCGTGGACCCGGACTGGACGTCACGCACGTTGCTGCAGGTGCTGGGGATCGACCCGCCGGACAAGCCGCTCGATGTGTGGTCGCTGACCGACATCGTCGCCTTCAGCCGCGACACCTACGGCGGCTGCTCGATCGTCGAGGCCATCTCCGCGGCGCGCGAAAACGCCCGTGGCGCACGCGAAGTCACGTCGACCGAAATCTGGGAGTGCCTGAACAGCACCTACAACGCGCTGCCGGAACGGGAACGGGCCGCCAAACGGTTCGGGCCGCACGACTTCCTTGCCTACGTCGAGGGCCGCGCCGCGATGTTCGCCGGTCTGGCCGACTCCACGCTGTCGCGCGACGACGGCTACCGGTTCATGGTGCTGGGCCGGGCGCTGGAACGTGTGGACATGACGGTGCGCCTGCTTCTCTCGCGGGTGGGGGACAGCGCGTCGTCCCCGGCGTGGGTGACACTGTTGCGTTCGGCGGGCGCCCACGACACCTATCTGCGGACCTACCGCGGTGTCCTCGACGCGGGCCGGGTGGTCGAGTTCATGATGCTCGACCGGCTGTTCCCGCGTTCGATCTTCTATTCGCTGAGGTTGGCCGAGCACAGTCTCACCGAACTGGTCAAGCGTCCGCACGGGCGCCTCGGTGCCACCGCCGAAGCCCAGCGTCTGCTGGGCCGAGCGCGCAGCGAGCTCGAGTTCCTGCAGCCGGGGGCGGTGCTGGAGTCGCTGGAGGCCCGGCTGGCCGGGCTGCAGAAGACCTGCTTCGACGTGGGAGAAGCGTTGTCGTTGCAGTACTTCCACTCCGCCCCGTGGGTAGCGTGGACCGACGCCGGGCTCGGCGCGCTGGTGATCGAGGAAGGGGAGGTCTGACATGTGGCGGATGCGAGTGGTGCACTCGACGGGCTACGCCTACAAATCGCCGGTCACCGCGTCGTTCAACGAGGCGCGGCTGACTCCCCGCTCCGACAGCCGGCAGAACGTCATCCTCAACCGGGTGGAGACCGTCCCCGCGACGCGGTCCTATCGCTACGTCGACTACTGGGGCACCGCGGTGACCGCGTTCGACCTGCACGCGCCGCACACCGAACTGGAGGTGACGGCCTCCTCGGTGGTCGAGACCGACAAGCCCGAGGAGCCGCAGACCAAGGTCACCTGGTCGGACCTGGCCGGCGAGGCGGTGGTGGACAGGTACTACGAGGTGCTGGCCCCGTCGCACTACGCCCCGGCGAGCAAGCGCATCGAACGGGTGGGCCGGCGCATCGCGAAGTATCACGAGCCCGCCGAGGCGGTCATCGAGGCCGCCCGCTGGGTGCAGGCCGAACTGCAGTACGTGCCCGGGACCACCGGTGTGCACACGTCCGCGGTGGACGCGCTGCGCGAAGGCAAGGGCGTGTGCCAGGACTTCGCGCACCTGACCCTGATGTTGTTGCGCGGCATGGGTATTCCGTCGCGCTACGTGTCGGGATATCTGCACCCGAACCGCGACGCCGAGGTCGGGGACACCGTCGACGGTCAGAGTCACGCCTGGGTGCAGGCATGGACCGGGGAGTGGTGGCACTACGACCCCACCAACGACTCCGGGATCAACGAGCAGTACATCAGCGTCGGTGTGGGCCGCGACTACGCCGACGTCACCCCGCTCAAGGGGATCTACTCCGGTGAGGGGTCCACCGATCTCGACGTCATCGTGGAGGTCACCCGGCTGGCTTAGTGCACACTCCGGGGTGCACCTCGACGCGGTGCAGGTCGTCCCCGATCTCGATCTGACGGTCGAACGCGGTCGCGGCCAGGGCCCTCCAGTCCTCTTCCTGACCGGGCTGGGGGGCGGGCACGTAATGGGTGAGGATCAGGATGCCGACACCGGCGCGGGCGGCGGTCTCGGCGGCTTGCTCCACCGACGAGTGGTAGCCGCAGATGTCGCGGAGTCGCTGGATCGGCAGCGCCTCGATCAGATCTTGGCGCACCACGGTGTGCACGAGTGCGCCGGCGCCGGCGGCGAGTTCGTCGAGGGCGCGGCACGGCACGGTGTCGCCGGCCAGCACGACCGACGCGCCGCTGTGCTCGATGCGGAAGCCGATCGTCGGCATGACGGGGCGGTGGTCGGTCGGGGCGACCAGGATCCGCACGCCCTCCCGGCCCCACACCACGCCCTCGGTGACCTCCTCGATCTCGACCTGCGGCGGAGCGGTCAGGTCGTCGTGGTGGTCGATGCGGTAGCCGATGTCGAATCGCATGGCGCGCAGCGTGTGTTCGACGACCTCGGCGATGCCGGGCGGTCCGATGATCGGCAGCGGCGGCATGTTCGGGTCGAAGTTCGACACCCACCGGGTGATCAGCACATCGGCGAGATCGGTGATGTGGTCGCTGTGCAGATGGGTGATCAGCAACGCGGTCAGGTTGTTGGCGCCCACCCCGAGGGCGGCGGCGCGCTGCAGCACGCCGCGGCCGCAGTCGATCAGGAAGATCTGCTCACCGGCTCGGACGAGGGTCGACGGACCCGCGCGATTCGCGTCGGGGATGGGACTGCCGGTGCCCAGGAGTGTCACTTCGATCATGGGGTCACATATACCGCCAAGCCTGCGGCGCAGGGCGGAATTGGCGCATCCGGGGGCTTGGCTCGGGCGGGGTTGGGCATCTAGCCTGAGGAAACCCAGTGTGAGCCACGTCACCAGGAGGTTGCCGATGCGGATCGCCGACGTGCTGCGCAGCAAGGGGAACGCGGTCGCGACCATCACCCCCGAGACCTCGGTCGCCGGCCTGCTGACCGAACTGGCAGTTCAGAACATCGGGGCGATGGTCGTGGTCTCACCGGACGGGGTGCAGGGCATCGTGTCCGAGCGCGACGTCGTACGCAAATTGCAGGAGATCGGCGCGGAGCTGCTGCGGCGGCCCGTCGCGGACATCATGACCTCGCTGGTGGCCACGTGTTGTCCGGACGATTCGGTGGACAGTCTCGCCGCGTTGATGACCACCAACCGGGTCCGTCATGTACCGGTGCTGGTCGACGGGCGGTTGGCCGGCATCGTCAGCATCGGCGACGTGGTCAAGACCCGGATGGAAGAACTCGAACACGAGCACCGTCAGCTGCAGGCCTACATCACCCAGGGCTGAGCCCTAGGCTCTCCTCGATGACCATTGCAGTCGCACCCGCGCGCCGCGCCGATGTGAAACCGCTGTCGCAGGTCCTGGGCCGCGCGTTCTTCGACGACCCCGTGATGATGTGGATGCTGCCCGACGACGCCCGCCGGGCCAGGGCGCTGCCGCGGGTCTTTGCCGCCATGACCCGCCACCATTTTCTGGCCGGTGAGGCGGCCGAGATCGCCTCGCGCGACGGGACGCTCGGTGCCGCCGCGTTGTGGGACCCGCCGGGCCGGTGGAAGCAGACGCCGCGCGAGGAGATGCGGATGATGCCGGCCATGCTGCTGGCGATGGGGCGGCACGTCCGGCGCGGTCAGGCGATGGCCGAGTTGATGAAGCAGCAGCACCCCGAGGAGCCGCACTGGTATCTCGGGGTGATCGGCAGTGACCCGACGGTGCGCGGCGCCGGTCTGGGGTGGGCGTTGATGGAGTCGCGGCTGAACCGCTGCGACGCCGAAGGCGCGCCCGCCTATCTGGAGTCGACGAAGGAAACCAACCTCGGTTACTACGCGCGGTTCGGGTTCGAGGTGACCGGGGAGCTGACGATCCCGGGCGGCCCACCGATCTGGCAGATGTGGCGACAGCCATGGTAGGGCAGATGTGGCGACAGCCACGGTGACGTGTGCGGCTACAGTGTCGGAGTCCGACCTGCAGGGGAATCCGGTGCGACTCCGGAACTGACGCGCAACGGTATGGGGCTGCGCCCCGAGTCCGAATGCCTGCGGTCGGTGACCCGTTGACGGCTCCGCGCCTGAGCCCCGCATCGAAGGAAGTTCACCGTGCGTTTTCTCGTCGCATTCGCGTCACTGTTGCTGCTCGTACCGGCGTGCACCCGTTCCGAGGTGTCCGCGGATGCCGCTGAAGATGTTGCCGCCGAAGGTTTTCCGCTCGCCATCGAGAACTGCGGCCGGGAAGTGGTGATCGAGGCGCCGCCGCAGCGCGCGGTCGCGCTCAACCAGGGCTCCGCGGAGATCCTGCTGTCGCTCGGGCTGGCCGACCGCATGGTGGGCACCGCGACCTGGACCGACGCCGTCCTGCCCGCCCTGGCCGAGGACAACGCCCGCGTTCCCAGGCTCGCGGAGAACAAGCCGTCGCTGGAGACGGTGCTCGACGTCGCTCCCGACTTCGTGTCCGCGTCGTTCGGTGGCACCCTCGGCCCCGGCGGCGTGGCCGACCGTGACCAGTTCGAGCGACTCGGGGTGCCCACGTACCTGGCGCCCAGCGACTGCGTCGGCAAGATCTCGGTCAACGAGGACGGCGCGCGCACCCTCCCACTGGCGATGGACACCATCTATCACGAGATCCGCGACCTGGCAGCCATTTTCGATGTTCGGGATCGCGGTGAGGCCCTGGTCGCCGAACTGCAGGGCCGGATGGAGCGGGCGTCGACCACGCCCGCCGACGCGGATCTGGTGTTCTGGTTCTCCGATCTGCGCGCTCCGTACATGGCCGGATGCTGCGGTGCCTCCGGCGTCATCGCCGGGGCCGTCGGTGCCCGAAACGTGTTCGCCGACACCAACGAGGAGTGGCCGCAGGTCAGCTGGGAGGCTGTGGCGGAGCGGGATCCGGACGCTTTCGTGCTGACCGACCTGAGCCGGCGCACCATCGACGGAGACGCCCTGGACACCAAGATCGAGTTCCTGGAATCACATCCGGTGACCTCCCGGATGACCGCCGTGCGCGAAGGGCGTTACCTGGTGGTCAGCGGTGCCGACCTGAACCCGTCGATCCGCACTGTCGACGGTGCCGAGAAGGTCGCCGACGGACTGCGCCGCCTCGGGATGACCAGCGGCGGCTGACCGTGCGCGCACCTTCGCTGCTGGCGATGTGGACGTTGGGCGGCGTGCTCCTGGTGTCGTCGATCGCGGTGGCGATCACCATCGGCCCCGCCGCGGTATCGGTCCGGGACGTCTACCGGATCGTCGTCGAGCATCTCGGTGCCGGCCCCTCGGGTGCCGGTCGCATCCAGGACGGCATCGTCTGGGAGCTTCGGCTGCCGCGGGCCGTGCTCGCTGCCATCTGCGGTGCCGGCCTGGCGCTGTGCGGCGCGATACTGCAGTCACTGCTGCGCAACCCGCTGGCAGATCCGTTCGTGCTGGGGGTGTCGTCGGGCGCGTCGACCGGCGCCGTCCTGATCGTCGTGCTCGGCGTCGGAGGCGCCACCGTCACGCTCTCCGGAGGCGCTTTCCTCGGCGCGGTCACCTCTTTCGTCCTCGTGTTGGTCCTGGCCTACGCCGCGGGCGGTACCACCGACCGTCTGGTCCTCGCCGGAGTCGCGGCGACACAGTTGTTCTCGGCACTCACCTCCTTCGTCGTGCTGTCCTCGGCCAGCGCCGAACAGACCCGAGGCGTGTTGTTCTGGCTGTTGGGCTCGTTGGCCGGGGTGTCGTGGTCGGAGGTCGTGCTGTGCGGCGTCGTGGTGGGCGCCGGGCTGGTGATCTGCCTGAGTTACGCGCGCACTCTCGATGCGTTCGCCTTCGGTGAGGATGCCGCCGCGTCGCTGGGAGTCGCGGTGCGCCGCTCCCGGGTCGTGCTGCTGGTGCTGACCGCCCTGGTCACTGCGGCGCTGGTCAGTGCCTCGGGTGCCATCGGGTTCGTCGGTCTGGTGCTGCCGCACGCGGCGCGGTTCCTGGTCGGGCCGGGCCATCGTGCGCTGCTGCCGACGGTGGTCCTGCTCGGTGCGATCTTCATGGTGTGGGTGGACACCGTGGCGCGGACCCTGTTCGCACCTCAGGAGATCCCGACCGGGGTGGTGACAGCGCTGCTGGGGGTGCCCGCGTTCGCGCTGATCCTGTTGCGCCGCAGAGGGGTCGCCGTATGAGCCTGCGTGCCCTCGGCGTGACGTGGACCCGCGCCGGCCGCCTGGTGCTCGACGGGGTCACCCTCGACCCGCCGCCGGGCAGCACCGTCGGCTTGTTGGGGCCCAACGGTTCCGGCAAGTCGTCGCTGCTGCGGCTGATGGCCGGCGTGAGCCGCCCGGACAGCGGTGTCGTCGAACTCGACGGTGCGGAGTTGGCCCGGCTGTCCCGGCGGGCCGTCGCGCGCAGGGTCGCCATGGTCACCCAGCACGCCGAGACCGACCTGCACATCACCGTCGGCGACGTCGTGCGGCTGGGCCGGACCCCGCATGCGTCGCTGCTGGGCGCCGACCCTGGCGCGGCCGGGGCGGTCGACGCCGCGCTGCGCGCCACCGGACTGCAGGACATGGCCGGCCGGCTGTGGCACACCCTGTCCGGGGGTGAACGGCAGCGGGTGCAGATCGCGCGGGCGCTGGCCCAGCGGCCTGACGAACTCCTGCTCGACGAACCGACCAACCACCTCGACATCGCCCATCAGCTCGAGATCCTCACGCTGGTCCGGGATCTCGACATCACCGCGGTCATCGCCCTGCACGACCTGAATTTGGCCGCGATGTTCTGCGACCGCATCGTGGTGTTGTCGGCGGGCCGGGTGGCTGCCGCCGGCACGCCGGTCGAGGTGCTGACCGAGTCGTTGGTGGCGCGCGTCTACGGGGTGCGGTGCCGCGTCAGCATCGACGAGGGCCGCCCGTTCGTGCGGTTCGGCGTCGGTCAGGCACCGGCGGCCACCGGCGCCGCGACGGGGTCGGCCAGTGAGTTGTCGCCGAACGCACCGCGGTAACGCGCCGCCGGGTGGCTGTCCGGCAGCCGGTCCCCGCGCCCGAGCAGCTTGTGCCGCAGGGTGCCCGACTTGTCGGTGGAGAGGAGACCGCGTTCCCGCAGCGTCGGGAACAGGCGGTCGGCCACCTCACGGAACGACGCGGGCAGGGTCGCGTGGTAGACGTTGATGCCGTCGACTCCGGCCTCCCGCCATTCCTCGAGGCGGTCGGCGATCTCCTTCGGGGTGCCGACCACCCGGTTGGCGCCCTCGAGTGCCCACGCCAGGTCTGCGATGGTGGGTTCGTCGTTGCCGGAGATCTCGCCGGCCCAGCGCGCGAAGCTCTGGATGCCGGTGAACTCACCGAGCGCGCTGAGCGGCGTGTCGAGCGGCAGGTCGCCCGCGTCGATGCCGGCGTCACCGAGAGCGTGCAACGCCACGCCCTCCACGTCGAGGTGGCGCTTGAGTTCGTCGTTGCGGCGCACCGCCTCGGTGTGGGTGTCTCCGATCACGAAGGACAGGCCCTGCGCGAACGTGATGTCGCGGGGGTCGCGGCCGTGTTCGGCGGCCAGCGCGCGGGTCTCGCTGGTCAGCTTGTGCGCATCGGCGGGGGTGGGGCTGCTGATGTAGACGCCTTCGGCGTTGCGTGCCGAGAACAGTTGCCCCGCAGGTGACGAGCCGGCCTGGAAGAGCACCGGGGTGCGCTGCGGAGACGGCGAGGTGAAGTGCGGCCCCTCCACGCGGTACCGCGGGCCGACATGGTTGATCCGGTGGATTTTGGCCGGGTCGGAGTGCACGCTGCGTTCCTTGTTCTGTACCAGCGCGTCGTCGTCCCAGGATCCCTCCCACAACTTGTAGGCCACGTCGACGTACTCGTAGGCCCACTCGTAGCGCTGGTCGTGAGCCAGCGTCCCGTCGTGACCGAAGCTGCGGAACATGTTGGCGTTGAAGCTGGTCACGATGTTCCAGCCGAGCCGACCGTCGGTGTAGTGGTCCAGCGACGACATGCGCCGCGCGAAGTTGAACGGGTGGTCCTGCACGATCGAGCTGGTGAACACGATGCCCAGGTTCTCGGTGGCGGCTGCCAGCGCCGACGCCAGTACCGAGGGGTCGTTGACCGGGATCTGGATCCCGCCTTCGACGGCCTTGCGCCAGTTGCCGTTCCAGGGCGACCGAAGCCCGAACACGTCGGCGAAGAACAACAGGTCGTATCCCGCCCGGTCGACCTCGGCCGCCAGCGACGTCCAGTGCCGCAGCGAGTTGAACCGGTGGTTCTGCGCCTCCGGCGCACGCCACATCCCGTGCAGCACATGGGAGGCGGTGTTCATGACGAATGCCGAGTAGTACAGCGGCCGCTTGCTCATGACTGCCCGCCGGTGTCGGCCGGTGCGGTGTCGCCGATCGGTCCGAGGGTGTCCCGGATCAGCGGATTGTCGGTGGTCTCCAGGAACTCGGCGATCCTCGGGTCCTGGAATACGCCGATCAGCTTCTGGACATTCGGGTCGCCCAGATGACGGTCGCTGACCACCAAGCCGCCCTCGCTGCCCTTCGGGGCGGGGTGCCGGTCGAGGATCTGGTCCTCGGTCAGGCCGGAGGCGTACACGTCGGAGATGTGGACGGTGACCGCGTCGACGTCGGCGAGGCTGCGGGCCAGCTGCCCGATCGGGACCTGGACGAACCGGTAGGACTTCGGGTTGGTGGCCACATCCGACAGCTGCGGCAGGCCCCGCAGGTCCTCCTTGCCCGGCTTGAGGGCGATCTGCCCGGCCTCGGCGAGGTCCAGCAGCGCGATGGCCTGGCCGGCCGGATCGTCGCGCAAGGCGATCTTGGCTCCGTTGGGCACCTCGTCCCAGCTGTCGTACTTGTCCGAGTAGGTCGCCTGATCCCAGGTGAACGTGGGTGCGGCAAGGGTGAGCTCGAACCCGTTGGCGGCGATCGCGTCGTTGAGGAACGGCTGGTGCTGGAAGAAGTTGCCCGCGACGTTGCCGGCGTGCACGGCCCGGTTGATCTCGATGAGGTTGTCGATCTGCACGGGCTTGATGGTGATGCCGTGGTCCGGGGCGATGTTCTCGGAGATGTAGGCCAGCAGGTTCTCGGCGGCGATGTCGGTGCTCCAGGTGGCGACCTCGAGTGTGGAGCCGAATTCCTGGTCCTTGTTGGACACCTGGGCGTAGGTCACGCCACCGGCGATCGCGACGACCACCGCGGCCGCGGCGGCGATCCACGGCCACCGCTTGGGCTTCTTGATCTCGATGTCGACACCGGCCGACGAGTTGTTCTCTGTCACGGTTGTTCCTCCCTGTGCGGGTTGTGCGGGTTCAGCGGGTGAGCGCGCGGACGACGCGGTCACCGGTGAATTGGACGAGCTGGATGGTGATGATCAGCGCGATCACCGTCGCGATCATGATGTTGTCGTCGAATCGGTTGTAGCCGTAGGTGATTGCGAGATGTCCGACACCGCCGGCGCCGATGGAACCGGCGATGGCGGAGTACTCGATCATCGCGATCGTGTTGACGGTCAGGGCGCCCGCCAGCGCCGGCAGCGCCTCGGACAACTGAACCGACCGGATCACCTGCACGTGCGAGCCGCCGGAGGCCAGGCCCATGTCGGTGACATCGGACCGCACCTCGCGCAGCGCGTTCTGCACCAACCGGGCGAAGAACGGGATGCCCGCGACGGTCATCGGCACGATCGCCGCCGGGATGCCGATGGTGGTGCCGACCAGAAACCGCGTCACCGGGATGATCGCGGCCATCAGGATCAGGAACGGCAACGAGCGGCCGATGTTGACGACGGTGTTGAGGACCGAGAACACCCGCGGGTTCGGGAACAGCCCCAGGGGCGAGGTGTTGTGCAGGACGACACCGGTCGGTGTGCCGATGAGCACCACCAGCACCATGGTGACCCCGACCATCACCCAGGTCTCGCCATAGGCGGGCAGCAGCAGGCCGGGGACGTTGCGCCACGGGGTACTGAAGTCGTCCTGAGCCAGGTAGTTCACGCCGCCGCTCCGGCTGCGGCCTTCTCGACCGGGCGCACGTGCAGCCCGAGATCGGTCAGGTAGTTCGCGAAACCCGCTGGGGCGGTGGGCGAGATCGCCAGCACCGCGCGGCCCACCGAGACCCCGCGGATGGATTCGACGCTGGCACTGAGCACACTGACCCGGGCGCCGGCCAGCCCGGGCGCCGACTGGATCGACGTCAACCAGTCCAGCGGCACCGAACGCGAGGCGTGTGACACCTCCCATACCTCGCCGTCACCGTCGTGCGGCACGCTCGGCCGGTCGGGCAGCAGCTCGTGGGCCAGCGTCGAGTGCGGATCGAGGATCACGTCCTGGACGGTGCCCCCCTCGATGATGCGTCCGTCGGCCAGCCGCGCCACGGAGTCGGCGATCTCGCGGACCACCTCCATCTCGTGGGTGATGAGGATGATCGACAATCCGAACTCGTCACGAAGATGACTGAGCAGAGCCAGGATCGACCGCGTGGTGGAGGGGTCCAGGCCCGAGGTCGCTTCGTCGGAGAGCAGATTGGACGGACCGAGAGCCAGCGCGCGAGCGATGCCGACACGCTGCTTCTGGCCGCCGGACAACTGGGCGGGATAGAAGTCCCGGCGGTCGGCCAGGCCCACCCGGTCGAGCAGTTCGCTCACCCGAGTGTCGATCGAGGACGCGGTCGCGTTGAGGTAATCCAGTGGCAGCGCGATGTTCTGGGCCACCGTCCGGCGCCGGAGCAGCGGCGCGGTCTGGAAGATCACGCCGACGCTGCGCCGCGCGGACAGCAGTGCGTCGCCGTCGAGGCGTGTGAAGTCCTTCCCGTCGACCCGGACGGTGCCACTGGTCGGCCGTTCCAAAAAGCTCACGCACCGCGACAGTGTGCTCTTGCCGGCACCGCTGGGCCCGACCACGGCCAGGATCTCGCCACTCCCGACCGACAGGGAGATGTCGTGCAGCACGGTGCGGTCACCGAACCTCTTGGTCAAATTCTCGATCTCGATCACGGGAAGACTTTCTGATGTGCGGTTTTCGCTGTGGGAACGGCGACAGCGCCGGGAGGCGAAGCGAAACGGAAGGGAAGGTGAGCGGCCGCCGCTGCAGTCGACGAAATCAACCTAGGTGGGGTGGCGGCAGCCGGCCAGATTACGGATCTGTCTGATCGCAATACCCGCGGCCGAGCAAATTCATAGCTCAAAATTGCTATTGCACAGCGTGATTGAGGATGACCACCGGGCAGCCCTCGGCGGACGCAACTGACAGAGACGAGCAGAACAGATGAGTACGGCACCGAAGTTCGGCGTGTGGGCCAACGTGCACGGCACGATGGCCGCTCTCGGTCATCCCGAGGATCCGGTCGACGCGTCGTGGTCGCGGGTCCGGGACCAGATCCTGCTCGCCGAACGGCTCGGTTACGACTCCACGCTGATCGCTCAGCACACCATGAACCCGATGGGGGAGTCCCTCGACCAGCTCGACGCGTGGAGCGCGGCGGCCGCCGCGGCGGCGCTCACCGAGTCCATCGAGATCATCGCCGCGGTCAAGCCGTCGATCATCCATCCCACCGTGCTGGCCAAGCAGGCGCTCGGGATCGAGGAGATCAGCGGCGGGCGCTTCGCGATCAACGTCGTCAACGCCTGGTGGGTCCCCGACCTCGAGCGTTCCGGCATCGGCATGCTCGAGCACGACGAGCGCTACGCCTACGGCGGTGAATGGCTGCAGATCGTCCGCCGGTTGCTGACCGGAGAGCGGACGACATTCCACGGCAAGTACTTTCACGTCGACGACTTCGTCCTTCGCCCCGCGGGCACGTACCGGGACCGGCCCCGGATCTATCTGGGCGGCGAATCCGCGCCGGCACGGGACCTGGCGGCCGCGGAGGCCGATGTGCTGTTCCTCAACGGGCAGCCCCGTGCTGACGCGCTCGCGCTGCTCGACGACGTCGCATCCCGGCCCCGCGGCGGCCGGGATCCGCTGCGGTTCGGGATGGCGGCGTTCGTGGTGACCGCGCCGACGAACCGGGAGGCCGCCGACCTGCTCGAGCAGCACTGGGCGCTCAACGCGGCCGACAGGTCCGGCGACGGCGACGTCGCCGACCGCTTCGCCCGCGACACCGACCCGGCTTCGGTGATGTGGCAACGGCTGCGCGAACGTCCCCACATCGGCCCCAACGGCGGGACCTCGGCCGGACTGGTCGGCGACTACGACACCGTCGCGCAGCGGATCGTCGACGCCTGGCACGACGGGATCGAGACGTTCATGCTGGCGTTCCAGCCGTTCGAAGCGGAGATGGAACGATTCGCCGCCGAGGTGATGCCCCGGGTGCGCCGGCTGGTGCGCGGCGAGCGGGTGGCGTGATGACCGAGACGCCGACGTTCCACTGGTACCTGCCCACCCATGGGGACACCCCGACGATCGCCGACAACCGCGCCGACGCGGCGGCGCGCACCGCGTCGCACCTCGAGCCGTCGCTGGAGAACCTGACCGCGCTGGTCCGCGCTGCGGAAGGGTTCGGCTTCGAGGCCGCCCTCACCCCGACGGGGTCGCACTGCGAGGACTCGTGGCTGGCCACCGCCGCGTTGGCCCAGCACAGCGACCGGCTCAAATTCCTCGTCGCGTTCCGGCCCGGTGTGCTGTCCCCGACGCTGGCCGCCCAACAGGTCAGCACCTACCAGCGGTTCACCGCGAACCGGTTGGCGCTCAACATCGTCACCGGCGGTGACGACGACGAGATGCGGCGCTACGGCGACGACCTCGACAAGGCGGCCCGGTACCGGCGCACCGCGGAGTTCCTGGCCGTCGTACGCGGAGTGTGGAGCAACCCCGAGTTCTCCTACCGCGGCGAGTTCTACGACATCGACCGGGCCCGGCTGGCCTACCCGGTGCCCACCGTGCCGACGATCTACTTCGGCGGTTCGTCACCGGAGGCCATCGAGGTCGCCGCCGAGCACGCCGACGTGTACCTGACCTGGGGTGAGCCGCCCGAGCAGGTCGCGGAGAAGATCGACCGGGTCCGGGCCGCGGCGACGCGGCACGGTCGCGTCCTGCGATTCGGGCTGCGGCTACACACCGTGGCACGCCCCACCGAGGAGCAGGCCTGGCAGCGCGCCGACGAGCTGATCGCCGGTCTGTCAGCCGACGAGGTGCGCCGCGCGCACGCGCGCTACCTGGCCAGCGGGTCGGAGGGGCAGCGCCGCATGGCCGCGCTGACCACCGGTGAGCTCGTCGACGCCCGCAGCCTCGAAGTGCACCCCGGTCTGTGGGCCGGGCCCAGCCTGCTGCGCGACGGGGCCGGGACCGCCGCGATCGGCAGCTACGCGCAGGTGGCCGACGTGTTCGACGAGTACCGCCGAATCGGCGTCAGCGAGTTCGTGCTGTCCGGCTATCCGCAGGCCACCGAGATCCGCCACATCGGCGAGGGGGTGCTGCCCCTCATCCGGCAGCGGGCGGCGCTGGTCGGGACCGGTCAGCTCCAGGAGTAGTCGGCGCGCAGCCGGGCGGCGACGACGTCGAACGCCTCCCGCGCCAGGACCGCGCCCTCGCGGCGGATGCCCTCCTCGGGCACGTCGAGCACGCGGTCCAGCCGCACCCAGCTGGGGCGGCCGTCGTAGTCCCAGCTACCGCTGCCGATGCCGATCCAGTTCGGCTCGTCGTGGTGGCGTTCCTGACTCGACAGCATCAATCCCAGCAGGATGTGGCGGTCCCTGCCCACGACCAGCACCGGCCGGTCCTTGCCGCGACTGGGGTCGTCCTCGTAGACCACCCAGGTCCACACGATCTCGCCCGGGTCGGCGCGGCCGTCGAGGTCAGGGGCATAGGACACCCGGCGCGCCCGGTGCGCGGTGGGGACGAAATTGCTCGACACCGGCCGGCCGGCGGGCAGCGCCGCCGTGGGCTGCGGGGGCTGCGCGGCGGCGAGCACGTCGAGGCCGATTCGGATGCCCTGCGCGATCCCGCGCTGCAACGTCTCCGAGCGCTGCAGCTGCCGGACGAGTTTGGGCGCCTCGTTGAACACGAGGTTCTCGGTGTTCTTGACCAGGAAACGTTGGAAGGTCTTCAGATAGCCCGATGATGGCGCCATACCCACCAAGCATAGGGGTGGTCGGGACGCTCGATTGTGTCGCAAGCAGCCCGGCTCGCTAGGCTGGACGGGCCGTCCCCGGCCTGTAAAACCACGTTCACCAGGAGATTCCCATCAGCAGCTTCGCCGACAAGACGTTCACTGCGCCGGCGCAGATTCGGAACTTCTGCATCATCGCCCACATCGACCATGGCAAGTCGACGTTGGCCGACCGGATGCTGCAGCTCACCGGTGTGGTCGCGGACCGGGACATGCGGGCCCAGTACCTCGACCGGATGGACATCGAGCGCGAGCGCGGCATCACCATCAAGGCCCAGAACGTGCGGCTGCCCTGGAAGGTCACCGGCGAGGACGGCGCCGAAGAGAACTACGTCCTGCACCTGATCGACACCCCGGGCCACGTCGACTTCACCTACGAGGTGTCGCGTGCCCTGGAGGCCTGCGAGGGGGCGGTGCTGCTGGTCGACGCCGCGCAGGGCATCGAAGCCCAGACCCTGGCCAACCTGTATCTCGCGCTGGACCGCGATCTGACCATCATCCCGGTGCTCAACAAGATCGACCTGCCCGCCGCCGACCCGGAGCGTTACGCCGGTGAGCTGGCCCACATCATCGGCTGCGAGCCCGAAGACGTGCTGCGCGTGTCCGGCAAGACCGGCGTCGGCGTGGCCGAGCTGCTCGACGAGGTGGTCCGCAAGGTGCCCGCGCCGACCGGCGACGCCGACGCGCCGGCCCGCGCCATGATCTTCGACTCGGTCTACGACATCTACCGCGGCGTGGTCACCTACGTCCGTGTGGTCGACGGCAAGATCACCCCGCGCGAGCGGATCAAGATGATGTCCACCGGCGCCACCCACGAGCTGCTCGAGGTGGGCATCGTCTCACCCGAACCCAAGCCCTCCGACGGCCTCGGCGTAGGCGAGGTCGGGTATCTGATCACCGGTGTGAAGGACGTCCGCCAGTCCAAGGTCGGTGACACCGTCACCACCGCGCGCCACGGCGCCTCCGAACCGCTGACCGGTTATCGCGAACCCAAGCCGATGGTGTACTCCGGCCTCTACCCGGTCGACGGGTCGGACTACCCGGTGCTGCGCGAGGCGCTGGACAAGCTGCAACTCAACGACGCCGCGTTGACCTACGAGCCCGAGACGTCGGTCGCGCTGGGGTTCGGGTTCCGCTGCGGCTTCCTGGGGCTGCTGCACATGGAGATCACCCGCGAACGTCTCGAGCGTGAATTCAACCTGGACCTGATCTCGACGGCGCCGAACGTGGTCTACCGGGTGGTGAAGGACGACGGCACCGAACTGGTCGTCACCAACCCGTCGGACTGGCCGGAAGGCAAGGTGCGCAGCGTCTTCGAGCCGATCGTGAAGACCACCGTGATCGCGCCCAGCGAGTTCATCGGCACCATCATGGAGCTGTGCCAGTCGCGGCGCGGCGAGCTCGGCGGCATGGACTATCTGTCCCCGGAACGAGTCGAGCTGCGTTACACGATGCCGTTGGGCGAGATCATCTTCGACTTCTTCGACTCGCTGAAATCCCGCACCCGCGGCTACGCCAGCCTGGACTACGAGGAGGCCGGCGAGCAGGAGGCCGATCTGGTCAAGGTCGACATCCTGCTGCAGGGCGAGCCCGTCGACGCGTTCTCGGCCATCGTCCACAAAGACTCGGCCAGCGCCTACGGCAACAAGATGACCACCAAGCTCAAAGAGCTGATCCCGCGCCAGCAGTTCGAGGTGCCGGTGCAGGCCGCGATCGGCTCGAGAATCATTGCCCGCGAGAATATTCGGGCCATCCGCAAGGACGTGCTGTCCAAGTGCTACGGCGGTGACATCACCCGTAAGCGCAAGCTGCTCGAGAAGCAGAAGGAAGGCAAGAAGCGGATGAAGACCATCGGCCGGGTCGAGGTTCCGCAGGAGGCTTTCGTCGCCGCCCTGTCCACCGAGGGCTCCTCCTCGGACAAGCCCGCCAAGAAGTAGCCGCCCCGAGCGCGCGCGGCGAGCGCGCCGCACTTTGTCCCGCGAGCGCGCGTGTCTGCGCAGGGACACGCCGTTATTCGCGGGACTTTACGCACGCTCGCGGTGCAACGCGGGCAGTGCAAAGGGGCCGGGCACAGGGGCCGGGCGAGCCAAGCGGGGCAATAGAACTCACGCTGACCGGAACGATTGAGCAACGTCACAGCCGTCCCTAGGTTGCCTTCAGCATCACTCGACACCCCTGAAGGACGTCCCATGTCTGAAGCAACCCTGCCCGATGAGGGACTGGCGGCAAACTCAGCCGCTCCGTCCGACAGATCCGACCGCCGGCTGCGCGGCAATCTCGGCGTCGCGTCGATCGTCTTCATGGTCGTCGCCGCGGCCGCACCGCTGGGCGTCATCGGCGGTGTCGTCCCGCTGGGGCTGTCCGCGGGCAACGGGGCCGGCTTCCCGGCGACGTTCGTCGCCGCGACCGCGATCCTGCTGCTGTTCTCGGTGGGGTTCACTGCGATGACGCCGTTCGTCGAGGAGGCCGGGGCGTTCTTCTCCTACGTTCGGCAATCGCTGGGTCTGCCCGTCGGGATCGGCATCGCGTTCGTCGCCGTCGTCAGCTACGTCGCACTGGAAGCCGGCGTGTACGGCCTGCTCGGCCCGGCCGGCGCGAGCGTGGTCGAACTGTTCGGCGGCCCCGCCCTCCCGTGGTGGTTGTTCGCCGCGGCCGCGTTCGCCGTGACCACGTACCTGGGCTACCGCAACATCGAGCTGTCCAGCCGGGTGCTCGCGGTGCTGCTGACCGCCGAGATCGCCATCGTCGCGATCCTCGACGTCGTGATCGTCGCGCGCGGCGGCGACCACGGGTTGTCCTCGGGCATCGTCAACCCCGACGCGGTTCTCTCCGGATCTCTGGGCATCGGACTGCTTTTCGCGATCATCAGCTACGTCGGCTTCGAGGCGACCGCCATCTTCCGCGACGAAGCCCGCACCCCCGAACGCACCATCCCACGCGCCACCTACGCGTCGCTGCTCCTGATCGGCGTCTTCTACGCCGTCACCAGCTGGGCGCTGATCTCCGGCTGGGGCGACGAGCAGGCGGTCGCCCGTGCCACCGACCACGGCGGCACCTTCCTCGGTGACACCGCCGCCCGCTACATCGGGGTGTTCGGCGCCGACGTGATCACGGTGCTGTACTTCACCAGCCTGTTCGCCTGCATCCTGGCCTTCCACAACGTGGCGTCGCGCTATCTGTTCGCCCTCGCCCAGAAGGACGTCCTGCCGGCCGCGCTGAGCCGGCCGCACCCCGAACACGGCTCCCCGCACCGGGCTTCGCTGTGGATCTCCGCGGTGGTCGCGACCAGCGTGACGCTCGCGGTGCTGTTCGGTCTCGACCCGGCGGCCCAGTTCTACACCTGGTTCGCGGGTGCGACCACCGTCGGCATCGTGACCTTGCTGATCGCGACCAGCGTCGCGGTGCTGGTCTACTTTGCCCGCGACCGCCGCGGGTGCTCGCAGTGGCGGGTGCGCATCGCCCCGGCGCTCGGGTTGATCGGCCTGATCGGGTCGCTGGCGCTGATCCTGACCAACCTGAGCGATCTCGTCGGCGGCTCGAGCGTGCTGGCCTGGGTGATCATCGGTCTGCTGGCCGGCGCATTCGCGGCCGGCTCCGTGGTGGGCCGGAGGATCGCATGACCCACACCGCGACCGACACCGCCGCGGCTGCGGCGCTGCGCGACGGCATCGCCGACGGATCACTCGTCGAGATCGAGGTGGCCTGGAGCGACCCGTTCGGACACGCCGCCGGAAAGCGCATTCCCGCAACACAATTCCTGCAGCGGGCTACGGGCACCGGGTTCGCGTTCTGCGAGGCCGCACTGGGATGGAACGCGGACGGCACGGTGATCGACGGTCTGCGGTTGTCCAATTGGGACGGGGGCTATCCGGATGTGTATGCCGTCCCGGACTTCTCGACGTTCCAGCGGCTGCCGTGGCGTCCCGGAGTCGGTCACGTCATCTCCGACATCGTGACCCACCACCGCAGTCCGTCACTGCTCGACCCCCGCGCGGTCCTGCGGCGGGTCCTCGCACGTCTCGCCGGTCTCGGGTTCACCGCCAAGGTGGGTGTCGAGTTCGAGTTCTATCTCCTCGAAGCCGACGGTTCGCCCACCATCGACAAGATCCAGGCCTACTCGCTGGAGAACGCCAACGCTCTCGACCCGCTGATCGCCGACCTCTATGCGACGCTCGGCGCGTTCACCAGACTCGAAGGCATCCAAACCGAGTACGGGCCGGGACAAGTCGAGACCAACCTGGTCTACACCGACGCACTGACCGCCGCCGATGACAGCGCCCGCCTCAAATACGCTGCCAAGGAGGTGGCCCGCCGGCACGGCAAGCTCGCCAGCTTCATGCCCAAACCGTTCTCCGGCCACTCGGGTAGCTCTGCGCACCTGCACATCTCGCTGTGGCGCGACGACGATCCGGTGTTCGCCGCGGTGGACGGCGCGGAGAGTGAAACCGCGCGCCATGCCATCGCCGGACTGTTCGAGCACCTTCCGTCGATCACGCTGTTCGGGGCGCACTCGGTCAACGCCTACCGGCGGTTCGCGCCGGACACGTTCGCTCCCGACACCGTGAACTGGAGCCGCGACAACCGCAGCGCCGCCATCCGCTCGCTGATCGACCCGGAACCGGACGCCTCGCGCATCGAACTGCGCACGGGTGCAGCCGATTCCAACCCATACTGGCTGATCGCCGCCGCTCTGTCCGCCGTCATCGCCGGACTCGAAGCCCGACGTGAGCCACCGGCGCCGGCGACCGGGAACCTGTACGGCCGCGGCACCCCACTGCCCGACTCGCTGGGCACCGCGGTCGCGCTGGCCGAGCAGGACGACACCATTCTCGAGATCCTCGGCGAGCAGTCCGTCCGGGACTTCGCGGCCATCGCACGCAGCGAGTGGGAGCTTTACCTCGGCCATGTCAGTGACTGGGAACGCGACCGTTACCTGAGCCGCTCATGAGGCAGGTTACTGTCGACGCCCACGCCGCCGATGTCGCCGTGCGCCTGAGCCGCGTCACACCGATCGCCGACGCACTGCGTGCGCACGATGCGGACGCCGAACGCGATCGCGAACTCCAGCATGATGCCGTGCACGGCCTGCGGCGCGCCGGGGTGCTGAGCCTGCGGGTACCGCAGGTGTACGGCGGACCGGGCGGGCGCGTTGCAGACGTCGTCCGCGCGGTCATCGAGATCGGCGCGGGCAGCTCCAATGTCGCGCAGGCGCTGCGCGCCCACTTCGGGTTCTGCGAGCGGCTGCTGAGCAACCGGGCCACCGAAGCCGAACGCGCGGAATGGTTCCCGAAGATCAACGCGGGCATGGTGATCGGCAACGCGATCACCGACGCCGGCGGGAGCGTCCCCGGCAGCTCGGCGACCACGGTGCTGCCCGACACCGACGGCGTGCTGCGGCTCAACGGCCACAAGTTCTACTCGACGGGCACCCTGTACGCCGACCTCATCGCGGTGTCCGCCGTGGACGCCGATGGCAACGACGTTCAGGTGATCGTGCCCGCCGACCGGGCCGGCGTCGAGTTGTTCGACGACTGGGACGGTTTCGGCCAGCGCATGACCGCCAGTGGCGCGACCCGATTCACCGACGTGGAGATCGCGCCCGTGGAGGTCACCACCGTCTCCGACGGTGCGCACCTCGGTCACAGCACGACCTTCCTGCAGCTGTACCTGGCCGCTGTCACCGCGGGCATCGCGGCGGCCGTGGCCGCGGACGCCGTCGACTACGTGCGCCACCGCGCCCGGCCGGCGGCGCACTCGCTCGCCGCCCGCGCCGCCGACGATCCGTTCGTGTTGCAGGCGGTCGGCGAGATCTCCGCTGTCGCCGCGAGCACACGCGCACTGGTGCTCTCGGCGGCCGACGCCCTCGATGCGCTGGTCGACAGCGGCGCCCACGACCACGGCGACACGCTGGCCGCCGCGGCGGTGACCGTCGCGCAGGCTCAGCTGGTCACGGGGCGGTTGACGCTGCAGGCGGCGCAACGGTTGTTCGACACCGGCGGGGCGTCGGCGACCGCGCGCAGTCTGAACCTCGACCGGCACTGGCGTAACGCCCGCACCCTGGCCAGCCACAACCCGCTGGACTACAAGGCCCACGCCGCCGGCGACTACCACGTCAACGGCACCGCCCCGCCGGCCAACGGGTACTTCTAGTTCGCTGCGCTCTTGCGCGTCTGGGTCGCTGTGCTTTGCGCGCGCTCGTCGCCCGCCGAGCGCGCGCTGAGTGCCGCGATACAGCGGCGTGTCGAGGGACAGACACGCGGGCTCGCGGAACAAGGGGCGGCGAACCGGTCGCGCGGGGCGGACGGACGTGCTATCGAAGGGGTATGTGGGGCAAGCGTGCCGTCCTCGCCGGTGTGGCCGGGTGCTCGCTGCTGGCCGGGTGTGCGGCCGCGCCGGTCGACGACCGGCCGGTGGTGCGCATCGCCGAGGCCGCCGCACCGTCGCCGGCCGTCGCGCTGGGCGGTTTCCTGCCGACGGCGCCGGAGTTGGCCGCCGAACTGGGTACCGGTCCCGCCGGGCTGCTGGGTCGGCCGGTGGAGGGTGACGCCGAGCTGCTGCTGCGCAGCGTCGACGAAACCCAGGCCGCTCCCGCCGACTGCGTCAGCGCCCCATACCGGCTGCAGGACGTCGTCTACGACGGCAGCCCGGTGCGCTCGGTGGCCACCAACACCTGGGCCGGCGGCGGATTCGACGGACCTCCGGTGACGGGGTATTTCGGGATCGTGCAGATGTCCTCGGAGACCGCGGCGGCGGAGTTCTTCGCCACCCTCGCCGAGTCCTGGCACCGCTGCAACGGTCAGACCGTGGCCCGGCAGCAACCGGAGGAACTGAGCCGGATAACCGAGGTGGCGCTCGAGCGCGAGGTCGTCTCCGCCAGCATCCTGCACGCCGCCCACGGCGCCGCGGCGCCGGACGGGCTGCGCGCGGTCGGGGTGGCCGGCGACTGCATCGTCGAGGTCGAGGTGACCGATCCGCGCGCGACCAGCGACCGGCGCGGCGCGGTCGGCGTCGCCGACCTCATCCTCGCCAAGATCGCACAGCGCCGCTGACGGTCAGCGCGCCGCGGTCGTGCGGCGCCCGATCAGCTCGCCCCAGATACTGAACGCGTCCGCGTCCTCGGCTGACGCGGAGCCACTGGCCACCGCCACCAACCCCGACGCCACGGTGCCCAGACCGGCGCCGGTCTGGTGCACGACGGCCACCAGTTCGTCGAACGCGGCGCGACGCGAGCAGCCGCGCAGGCCGACCAGAATGCCGACCGCGACGTCGATGAGCTGACGTGAGGAGTGATCTACCCCGGAGAAACCCATGGCGCCATGGTCCACCTCACAGGTGAACGGGGGGAGTCTTCCGCGCGGGCAGAGTTCAAACCGCGACAGCCTTGTTACACCGGCGCGTAGGCCGGCTGGAAGTTGCCCGAACTGTCGGCTTCCTCCTCGGCGCGGATCACGTGCACGACCGCGTTGATCAGCGCCAGATGGGTGAACGCCTGCGGAAAGTTGCCCAGGTGGCGGCCGGTGCGCGGCTCGATCTCCTCGGCGTAGAGGTGCAGCGGACTGGCGAAGCCCAGCAGCCGTTCGCAGAGATGCTTGGCCTGCTGGATCTCACCGATCTCCACCAGCGCCGAGACCAGCCAGAACGAGCAGATCGTGAACGTGCCCTCTTCGCCGGACAGTCCGTCGTCGGTTTCCTCGACGCGGTACCGCAGCACCAGGCCGTCCTCGGTCAGCTCCTCGGCGATGGCCTTGACCGTCGCGCGGATCCGGGGGTCGTCGGCCGGCAGGAACCGGGTCAGCACGGCCAGCAGCAGCGAGGCGTCCAGCGCGTCGTCGCCGTAGCGCTGCGTCAGCACACCGCGCGAGTCCACCCCGTGGGTCAGGACGTCGGTCTTGATCTCCTCGGCGATCTCGCGCCACTTCTGCGCGTAGGCCTTCTCGCCCTCGAGCTCGGCCAGTTTGGCGCCGCGGTCCAGCGCGACCCAGCACATGATCTTGCTGGAGGTGAAGTGCTGCGGCTCGCCGCGCACCTCCCAGATCCCGCGGTCGGGCTCCCGCCAGTGCTTGATCGCTTCTTCCACCTGTTCCTTGAGCACCGGCCACAGCGTCTCGGGGATCTGCTCGCGCGACTTGGTGTGCAGATACACCGAGTCGAGCATGGTGCCCCAGATGTCGTGCTGCATCTGGTTGTAGGCGCCGTTGCCGATGCGCACCGGGCGCGAGTTGTCGTAGCCGGACAGGTGGTGCAGCTCCTCCTCGACCAGGCTGCGTTCCCCGCCGACGCCGTACATCACCTGCAGCGGATGCCGCTGGCCGTTGTTGGCGCCCGACACGTCGGCGATGAACGCGAAGAAGTCGTCGGCCTCGCGGTCCAGGCCCAGCGTGTAGAGACCCCACAGCGCGAACGTCGAGTCCCGCACCCAGGCGTAGCGGTAGTCCCAGTTCCGTTCGCCGTGCGGGGTTTCCGGCAGCGACGTGGTCGGCGCGGCCAGCAACGCGCCGGTCGGGGAGTACGTCAGCCCCTTCAGCGTCAACGCGCTGCGCTGCAGATACGCGCGCCACGGATGGTCGGGGAAGTCACCGACGTTGATCCACTGCCGCCACGCCTCGCTGGTCTTCCACATCTTCTCGGCGGCTTCCTCGAAGTTCTGGGGCGCCGGATGCTTCGACCAGCTCAGGGCGACGAAGACGTTGTCGCCCTCCTTGAGCCGGGTGCGGGCGCGGGCCTCGCGGCCCTCCAGCCCGATGCGCAGGTTGGTGGTCAGCCGCAGCGTCGGGTGCGAGTCCGCGTCCTTGGTCGCCCGCGCGATGGCCTCGCCGTACGCGTGCGAGGAGTACTCCCACGTGGCGCTCGTGCGGTGGTAGTCGAACGACGGCTCGCAGCTCATCACCAGCTCGACGGTGCCGCTCACGCAGCGCACCGTGCGCAACAGGATGTGCTCGGCGTCCCAGTCCATCGGGGTGCGCCGGTGGGTGCGCGACCGGGACTCCAGGTCGTGCCAGGGGCCCATCACCAGCGCGTCGCGCACGATCAGCCATCCCGTGTGCGTTTGCCACGTGGTCTCCAGGATCAGGCTGCCCGGCAGGTAGCGCCGGGCCGACGGGACCGACACCCCGTACGGGCCGAGCCGGAAATGCCCCGCGCCCCGGTCCAGGATCGCGCCGAACACGCTGGGGGAGTCGGGCCGCGGCACGCACATCCACTCCACCGAACCCGCCGACGAGATCAGGCACGTCGTCTCGCAGTCGGACAGGAACGCGTAGTCGGCGATCGGCGGAAACGGGTTCCGCAGCGGACTGCTGGACTGGTAGGGCGCCGTCGGGGTCAGGGCCAATGGGGACTCGCCGTCGCGGGTGGACTCACCGGATGCCTCGGACTGCTGCACAACCATTTGCTCATCATCGACTGCCGACCGCGGCGGCGTCTAGCTGAGAACGCGCGCCTAGGCTGGCCGGGTGGACGGGTTCCTCAACTGGTGGGACGGAGTCGAGCTCTGGCTGACCGGTCTGCCCTTCGTGGTGCAGACCGCTGTGGTGATGCCGGTGGTGCTTGCGCTGGCCTACGCCGTGGCCGTGGTGCTCGACGTCGGGCTGGGGCATGGAATCCGCCTGCGCCGCCAGGCCCGCCGCGGGCGGGCGGGCACCAGCGAGACGGACGGAGATGACGCATGAGTGGGATGCCGCGGTCGAGGGTGACGCTGGTGCTGGTCGCGCTGATCCTGCTCGTCATCGTGATGTGGCTGTTCACCCGCTGAGCCGGTCGGCTCCGGCTCGAGTTGGCAGGCTCTGTTATTCTTCGCGCCATGCAATCGGCGTCCGGCAACAAGAGCGGCCACATCGTGGCTCTCATCGCCGTGGGCTTTTCCGCCGTTGCTGATGTCTGTTGTTGTCGCTGACCCGTGTCCGTTCGCGACTCGAGCGTCGGTGACAGCTGTGGCGTGATGCCCTCAGCGGCCGCTTCCCTTCTGGCGAACGGATTTCCCCCGTCCGAACGTCGAAAGGTCATCCATGCAGAAGAACCTCAACTCGGTGCGCCGCTGGCGCGCGGCCGCCGCGCTGGCGCTGTCGGCGACGCTGCTCGCGGCGTGCGGCGGTGGCGCCAGCGACGTAGCCGGTGAGGGCACGAGCGCCGAAGGCGCCGACACCACGCTGACGCTGGTCGCTTTCGCGGTGCCCGAGCCGGGCTGGTCGAAGGTCGCCCCGGCGTTCGCGGCCACCGAGGAGGGCAAAGGCGTCGCGGTGACCGGCTCCTACGGCGCCTCCGGTGACCAGTCGCGCGCGGTGGAGTCCGGTAAGCCCGCCGACATCGTGAACTTCTCCGTCGAACCCGACATCACGCGCCTGGTCAAGGCGGGCAAGGTCGACGAGGACTGGAACGCCGGCGTCACCAAGGGCATCCCGTTCGGCTCGGTGGTCAGCTTCGCGGTGCGCCCCGGCAACCCGAAGAACATCCGGGACTGGAACGACCTGCTGCAGCCCGGCCTGGAGATCATCACGCCGAGCCCGCTGAGCTCGGGCGCGGCCAAGTGGAACCTGCTGGCGCCGTACGCGTGGGCCTCCCGGGGCGGCGAGGATCCCCAAGCCGGCATCGACTTCGTCAACAAGCTGGTCACCGAGCACGTCCGGCTGCGCCCGGGCTCGGGCCGCGAAGCCACCGACGTGTTCAAGCAGGGCAGCGGCGACGTACTGCTCGCCTACGAGAACGAGGCGCTGAACTTCGACCTGGAGTACGTCAACCCGCCGCAGACCTTCAAGATCGAGAACCCGGTCGCGGTGGTCAACACCAGCAAGCATCTCGACAAGGCGACCGACTTCCTGAACTACCAGTTCACCGCGGAGGCCCAGAAGCTGTGGGCGGAGGCCAACTTCCGGCCCGTCGATCCCGCCGTGGCCGCCGAGTTCGCCGACAAGTTCCCCGCGCCCGAGAAGCTGTGGACTGTCGACGACCTCGGTGGCTGGGCCAAGGTGGACGCCGAGCTGTTCGACAAGGACAACGGCACCATCACCAAGATCTACAAGCAGGCCACTGGATGACCGCTGCGCTCGACCCGGCGGCGGTGGAGCCGCCGCCGGGACGGAGCCGCTACGGCTACGGCAACACCTCCCTGCGGGTCGGTGCGGCCACGATGTGGCTGTCGCTGATCGTCCTGCTGCCGCTGGCCGCGATCCTGTGGCAGTCCGCCGGGGGTGGCGTCGAGGCATTCTGGTCGGCGGTGACGTCGCCGTCGGCGGTGGCCTCGCTGCGGGTGACGCTGATCATCTCGATCGGCGTGACGGTGATCAACGCGTTTTTCGGGCTGCTGGTCGCGTGGGTCCTGACCCGCGACGAGTTTCCCGGTAAGCGCCTGGTCGACGCGGTCATCGACCTGCCCTTCGCGCTGCCGACGATCGTGGCGAGCCTGGTGATGCTCGCGCTCTACGGGCCGAGCAGCCCGGTCGGGATCCACCTGCAGCACACCCGGTGGGGGGTGGGCATCGCGCTGCTGTTCGTGACGCTGCCGTTCGTGGTGCGCTCGGTGCAACCGGTGCTGCTCGAACTCGACCGCGAGGTCGAGGAGGCCGCGGCGTCGCTGGGCGCCAACAACTTCACGATCCTGACCAAGGTGATCCTGCCGTCGCTGCTACCGGCCCTGCTCTCCGGAGCCGGGCTGGCGTTCTCCCGCGCGATCGGCGAGTTCGGCTCGGTGGTGCTGATCGGCGGCGCGGTGCCCGGCGAGACCGAGGTGTCCTCGCAGTGGATCCGCACCCTGATCGAGAACGACGACCGCGTGGGTGCGGCCGCGATCTCCATCGTGCTGCTGGCGATCTCGTTCCTCATCCTTCTCGTCCTGCGCACCATCGGCGTGCGGGCCGCACGGCGGGAGCGCCTGGAGTGACGCCGTCACCCGCGGTGCGGCACCTGCTGCGGTGGGTGGCGCTGGCCTACATCGGAATCCTGGTGGTCGTCCCGGTCGGGTTGATCCTGTGGCGCACGTTCGCCCCGGGATTCGGCGCGTTCGTCGAGTCGATCTCCACCCCGGCGGCGATCTCGGCGCTGAACCTCTCGCTGCTGGTGGTCGCCATCGTCGTCCCGCTCAACGTGCTGTTCGGGGTGCCGACGGCTCTGATGCTGGCGCGCAACAGGTTCCGCGGCAAGAGCATGCTGCAGGCCGTCATCGACCTGCCGTTCGCGGTGTCGCCGGTGGTGGTCGGTGTCGCGCTGATCCTGCTGTGGGGTTCGGCGGGGCTGTTCGGTTTCGTGGAGAACAACCTCGGTCTGCGGATCATCTTCGGCCTGCCCGGCATCGTGCTGGCCAGCATCTTCGTCACCGTGCCGTTCGTGATCCGCGAGGTCGAACCGGTGCTGCACGAGATCGGCACCGACCAGGAAGAGGCTGCCGCCACCCTCGGCGCGACGTCCTGGCAGACGTTCTGGCGGATCACGCTGCCGTCTATCCGGTGGGGTCTGACCTACGGCGTCGTGCTGACCATCGCCCGCACGCTGGGGGAGTTCGGCGCGGTGCTCATGGTCGCCGCGAACCTGCCCGGGTCGTCCCAGACGCTGACCCTGCTGGTGCACGACCGCTACACCCGCGGCGCCGAGTACGGCGCCTACGCGATCTCGACGCTGCTGATGAGCGTGGCGGTGCTGGTGCTCGTCGCCCAGGTGATTCTCGACGCCCGCCGGAAACGGGCGGCAAAATGATGGCTTCCGACGTGTTTGGAGCAGACGCCCGATGACCGACTCGATGATCACCGTCAAAGGTGCCAACAAGCACTACGGCGATTTCGCCGCGCTCGACAACGTCGACTTCGACGTGCCGGCCGGATCGTTGACCGCGCTGCTGGGCCCCAGCGGCTCCGGCAAGTCGACGTTGCTGCGGGCCATCGCCGGACTCGACCAGCCCGACACCGGCACCATCACGATCAACGGCCGCGACGTGACGAACGTGCCGCCGCAGAAGCGCGGCATCGGGTTCGTGTTCCAGCACTACGCCGCGTTCAAGCACCTCACCGTGCGGGAGAACGTCGCGTTCGGTCTGAAGATCCGCAAACGCCCCAAGGCCGAGGTCACCGAGAAGGTGGACAACCTGCTCGAGGTCGTCGGCTTGGCCGGCTTCCAGACCCGCTATCCCAACCAGCTCTCCGGCGGGCAGCGCCAGCGCATGGCGCTGGCCCGCGCGCTGGCGGTGAACCCCGAGGTGCTGCTGCTCGACGAGCCGTTCGGCGCCCTGGACGCCAAGGTGCGCGAGGACCTGCGCGCCTGGCTGCGCCGGCTGCACGAGGAGGTGCACGTCACTACGGTGCTGGTCACCCACGACCAGCAGGAGGCGCTCGACGTCGCCGACCGCATCGCGGTGCTGAACAAGGGCCGCATCGAGCAGGTCGGCGCACCCGGCGAGGTCTACGACACCCCGGCCAATGCGTTCGTGATGTCGTTCCTCGGCGCGGTGTCGTCGCTCAACGGTGCGCTCGTGCGGCCGCACGACATCCGCGTGGGGCGCAATCCCGAGATGGCCATCGCCGGCAGCGACGATTCCATCCAGTCCACCGGCGTCACCCGCGCCACCATCGACCGCATCGTGATGCTGGGGTTCGAGGTGCGCGTCGAGCTCACCAACGCCGCGACGGGCCTCCCTTTCACCGCGCAGATCACCCGCGGCGACGCCGAGGCGCTGGCGCTGCGCGAAGGCGACACCGTCTACGTGCGGGCCACCCGGGTGCCGTCACTGCCGACCGACGCTCCGGTCGCCGTGCCGGCGACCTGAGCGAGGTCACGCGGCCGGCAACAGCCGGTGCAGCAGGTCGGTCAGGGTCACCAGCCCGCGGCCGTGGGGGCCGTCGACGACGACGAGATGGTTGCGGGTCTCGCGCATGACGCGCAGTGCTTCGTAGACCGGCGTCTGCTCGGGCAGCGTGAACACCGGCCGCATCAGTTCGCGGGCCGGCTGCGACGACGCCAAGGTGTCGCGCACGTGCACCACGCCGACCGTCGCGGCGCCCTCGCGCACGAACAGCCGCAGATGGCCGGTCTCCCGGGCGGTCTGCTGCACCTGCGCTGGGGTGGCGTCGGCGGGCACGGCGCTGTCCTGCGCGCCGCGGTGGGCGACCTCCCCGATGGTGAGCGCCTCGAGCATCAGCGCGCTGGTCAGGTTCGCGTGATAGCGCTCGTCGAGGGTGCCCACGGTCGCCGAATGCTCGACCAGCTGGCGCAGCGCGTCGGGATCCTGCGTGTCGGCCAGTTCGTCGACGGGGGTCACCCCGACGCGGCGCAGGCACCAGTTGGCCGCCTGGTTGAGCGCCTTGAGCAGCGGGCGGGTCAGGAACATGAAGCCGCGCATCGGCAGCGCCAGCAGCGTCGCCGAGCGTTCCGGGTGGGCGATGGCCCACGACTTGGGTGCCATCTCGCCGATCACCAGGTGCAGGAACGTCACGATCAGCAGCGCGAGCACGAACCCGCCGATGTCGGCGGCCCAGGACGGGGCGCCGACATCGCGCAGCCACGGCGTGAGGGCATGGTGCACTGCGGGTTTGGTGATCGCGCCGAGCAGCAGGGTGCACGCGGTGATGCCGAGCTGGGCGCCGGCGAGCAGCAGCGACAGCTCGCTGGCGCTGCGCAGCGCGGCCCGCGCCGACGCGCTGTTGGGCGCGGCGTCCTCGAGCCGGCTGCGGCGCGCGGCGATCAGCGCGAACTCGACTGCGACGAAGAACGCGCTGGACGCGATCAGAGCGGTGGTGATCGCGGCGATCACCCACGGGTTACTCACGGTCGTCCCCCTCGTCGGCGATGTCGGTGACGACGGTGACGAACACGGTGGCCGGCACGTGGCGCTCGATGGTGCGCACCTGCGCCACCAACGTGCGCGTGTGCAGCGGCCCGTCGGCGAGTAGATCCGCGGTCTCGGCGGGCAATTCGATCGCCACGGTGTCGCCGACGTCGGGCAGCCCCACCGCGTGCGCGATGACCATGCCGGCGACGGTTTCGTAGTCGCCGGGCGGCAACGTCAGCTCCAGGGTGCGTTCGGCCTCGTCGAGCGGCAGGTCGCCGGCCAGCAGCCAGCCGCCGTCCTCGGCGATGGCATCGGCGTCGTGGGCGGCGTCGTGCTCGTCGTCGATCTCGCCGACGAGTTCCTCGGCGAGGTCCTCGACAGTGACGACACCGGCGAAGCCACCGTATTCGTCGATCACGATCGCCATCTCGTCTTGCGCGGCCGCCAATTCGTGCACGACGTTGGGCAGCGGCAGTGTCTCGGGCACGATCACCGCGGGCCGGCAGTGCGCCGCCGCGGCGTCCTCGCCTCGCACCGGCCCCAGCAGGTCGTGCAGATGGATCACGCCGACGACGTCGTCGCGTTCCGCGCCGGTCACCGGATAGCGGGTGTGCCCACTGGCCATCCGTGCCAGCACATCGGCGACGGTGTCGGTGTCGGCGACGACGTCGACGCGCGAGCGAGGCACCATGGCGTGTTCGGCGGTGCTGGTCGGGAAGTCCAGAATGCGGTCGAGCAGCGCCGACAGCTCGCGCGGAATCTCCCCTGCGTCGCGGGACGCGGCGACGATGTGCTCGAGGTCGCGCGGCGTCGCCGAATGTTCGACGTCGTGCACGGGCTCGATGCGCAGTAGCCGCAGCAGTAGGTTCGAGGACTGGTCGAACAGCCAGATCAGCCAGCCGAACAGCTTCAGATAGATCGTCGTGGACAGCGCCAGCCGGCGCGCCAGCGGCTCCGGCCGGGCGATCGCGAGGTTTTTCGGGAACAGCTCCCCGAACAGCATCTGGATCACCGTCGACACCACGATCGCGAACACCCCGCCGATACCCACCGCCACCGCGGTCGGGATGCCGGACCCGCCGAGCAGGGTCTCCAGCCCGCGGCCGATCAGCGGTTCGGCAACGTACCCGACCAGCAGGCCGGTGACGGTGATCCCGAGCTGCGCGCCCGACAGCATGAACGACGTGCGGCGGGTGACCGTCAGCGCCCGCGCCGACGCGCCGTCACCGGCCTCGGCGCGTGCCTTGAGCCGGGACCGGTCGACGGCCATGTAAGCGAATTCTTGCGCGACGAAATACCCGGTCAGGGCGGTGATCGCGAGAACGACGAGAAATCCGACAAAAATTCCGAGGGCGGCGGTCAGCATGCGACCGCCCCGGGTCTATGAGGTTGCATCGAGTCCTTGCTCAAAAGTGCCGGAATGACGCCGTCCACTGTACCGACCGGGGACGGGTGCTCCGCTCAGGCGGCCCAGCGCACCGACAGCGCCGCGTCGAACCGGTCCAGCACCGTGTCGGCGACCTGGCGGTGAGCGCCCAACGGCGCCGACATCGCGATGCCGTGCGCCGCGGCGAACTCGGCGACCCGGTCGGTGATGCGGCCGTGCGCGAGGAACCAGGGCGCGATCACCAGACGGGTGGCGCCGCGGTCGCGCAACAGTTGCGCGGCTTGCGCCAGGTCGGGCTGCGGACCGGTGGCGAACGCCGTGGTGGCCGCCCAACGCGTGGTCAGGGTGAGTTCCCGGGCAACCTGAGCGGTGCGCGCGTTGGCCGCCGGCCGTGACGAGCCCACCGCGGTGACCAGCACGCCGACCCGGGCGTCCAGCCGGGACACCCCGGCGTGCTCGAGGCGCTGCCGCAGCACATGGATCAGGCGGTCGTCCTCGCCGAGCACCTCGGCCTGTCGCGCCGGGACACCCGACTCGTCGATCATCGCCGGGATGTCGACCTGGGCGTGGTACGCGTCGGCCAGCAGCAGCGGAACCACCACCGCCCGCCCCGGCCGCACCGCGGCGAGGACGTCGCGCAGGTTCGGTTCGCTGCGCTCGCAGAACGCCACCCGGATGTCCAGCGCGGGCCGCAGCCGGCGCGCGCATTCGGCGATCAACCCGACGGTCGCCGCGGAGCGGGGATCGGCGCTGCCGTGCGCCGTCAACACCAGCGTGCTCAAGAGGCGTGCAACCCGCACTCGGTCTTGGACTGCCCGGCCCAGCGTCCACTGCGCGGATCCTCGCCCGGCATGGGCTTCTTCGTGCACGGTGCGCAGCCGATCGACGGATAGCCCTCGTCGACCAGCGGGTTCACCAGCACACCGTGGGTGTCGATGTAGTCCTGCATCTGCTCGTCGGTCCAGGCCGCCAGCGGGTTGATCTTCACCAGCCCGAACGCCTGGTCCCAGCTGATCAGCGGCGCGTTGGCCCGCGTGGGGGCCTCCACCCGGCGGATCCCGGTGACCCAGGCGGCGTAACCCTGCAGCGACTTCGTCAGCGGCTCCACCTTGCGCAGCCGGCAGCACTCGTTGGCGTTGCGCTCGAACAGGTTCCGGCCCAGCAGCGCGTCCTGCTCGGTGACGGTGTGCTCGGGCCGCACGTTGACGACGTTGATGTCGTAGACGGACTCCACCGCGTCGCGGGTGCCGATGGTCTCGGCGAAGTGGTAGCCGGTGTCGAGGAACAACACGTCCACGCCGGGCCGCACCTTCGCGGCCAGGTCCACCAGCACCGCGTCCTGCATGTTGGAGGCGACGATGTAGCCACCCTGACGATGGCCGGGTCCGCCCGGGCCGAAGGTCTCATCCGTCCACCGCAACAGCTCCTCGGCCGTGGCGTCCGGTCCCAGCTCGGCCGCGCCGCGCTCCGCGAGCTGCTGCAGATCGATGTCCGTCAACGTCTCAGTCATGCGCTACCTCGGTCCTCGCTCTTCGCGCAAGCGGCTCATCGCAAATCCGCTTCGTCGGCTCTCAACGCCCACGTAGCGAAACGCTCACCCTGCTCGCGTTGTTTCACGAAGTTGCGAACCACCCGCTCGATGTAGTCGCCGAGCTCGGTGGCCAGCACCTTGTGCTGGCGCAGCTTGCGCCCGAAACCGCTGTCCAGACCCAGGCTGCCGCCCAGGTGCACCTGGAAGCCCTCCTCGGGACCGTTCCCTTCGTCGACCATCTGGCCCTTGAACCCGATGTCGGCGACCTGGATGCGCGCGCACGAGTTCGGGCAGCCGTTGATGTTGATGGTGATCGGCACGTCGAGCCGGGAGTTGATGTCCTCCAGCCGGCGTTCCAGCTCGGGCACCAGCACCTGCGACCGGCTGCGGGTCTCGGCGAAGCTCAGCTTGCAGAACTCGATCCCGGTGCAGGCCATCAGGTTTCGCCGCCAGTGCGACGGCGTCGACGGCAGGCCCAGGGCATCCAGCCCGGCGCGCAGCTCGTCGAGCTTGTCGTCGGCGACGTCGAGAATGATCAGCTTCTGGTACGGGGTGAACCGGATCCGGTCACTGCCCGCCGCCTCGGCCAGGTCGGCGACCTTGGCCAGGATGGTGCCCGACACGCGGCCCGCGATCGGCGCGACGCCGACGGCGTTCAGACCGTTTTTGAGCTTCTGCACGCCGACGTGGTCGATCGGGCGGGTCACCGGATCCGGCGCCGGACCGTCGATCAGCGGGCGCTTCAGGTACTCGGTCTCGAGAACTTCCCTGAACTTCTCTACGCCCCAGTCCTTGATCAGGAATTTCAGCCGCGCCTTGGAACGCAGGCGCCGGTAGCCGTAGTCACGGAAGACGCTGACCACGCCCTCCCACACGTCGGGCACCTCGTCGAGCGGCACCCACGCGCCGACCCGCTGGCCCAGCATCGGGTTCGTCGACAGCCCGCCACCGACCCACAGGTCGAAACCGGGGCCGTGCTCGGGGTGGACGACGCCGATGAACGCGACGTCGTTGACCTCGTGCACCACGTCCTGCAGACCCGAGATCGCGGTCTTGAACTTGCGCGGCAGGTTCGAGTACTCGGGCTTGCCGACGTAACGCTTGACGATCTCGTTGACCGCGGGCGTGCCGTCGATCACCTCGTCGAGGGACTCACCGGCCAGCGGGGACCCGAGCACCACGCGCGGGCAGTCGCCGCAGGCCTCGGTGGTCTGCAGCCCGACCGCGTCGAGCCGGCGCCAGATCTCGGGCATGTCCTCCACCCGGATCCAGTGGTACTGGACGTTCTGCCGGTCGGAGATGTCGGCGGTGTCCCGGGCGAACTCGGTGGAGATCTCGCCCAGGGTGCGCAACGCCGCAGCGGTCAGCGCGCCGCCGTCGGAGCGCACCCGCAGCATGAAGAACTCGTCTTCGAGCATGTCGGTGTTCTCGTCACCGGTCCACGTGCCGTCGTAGCCGGGCTTGCGCTGGGTGTACAGACCCCACCAGCGGAAGCGGCCGCGCAGGTCGCCCTTGTCGATCGACTCGAAGCCGTTCTTGGCGTAGATGTTCTCGATGCGGGCCCGCACGTTGAGCGGGTTGTCGTCCTTCTTGGACTGCTCGTTGGGGTTGAGCGGCTCGCGGTATCCGAGCGCCCACTGCCCTTCGCCGCGCGGACGCTTGGCGGGCTTGGCAGGGGGAGTCTTGGCTGTGGTCATGAAGTGGCTCTCGGTCGGAGCCGGCGTGTGGACCGCGCATTCCACCGGTGGCTGTCCGGCGGCGCAGATCCGGCGGCCAGCTGCTAACAGGGGGTGGGCTGGGTCCTAGATCAGACGCGACAAAGCAGACAACAACAGGTACAAACGCGCTTGAAGTCGACGTGACGCCGGGCCACCAGAGCAACCCGGGTGGGCATGGTGCGGGCGTCGATCACGTCGGCCATTGTGCCACGAACCCGGGCAGTGCCCCTAACCGGCCCATATTTGCGCTCAGGGTGAGCAGAAGTCGCTCTGCCACACTGGTGAGCATGTCCGTCAGCGCTGTTCCCGTTGCCGAGCCGGCTGCTCTGCCCGCTCTGACGGCGGCGCCGGACCGGCCGTTCGGACTCTACGTCCACGTCCCGTTCTGTGCGACGCGGTGCGGCTACTGCGACTTCAACACATACACCGCCGCCGAGCTCGGCGGCGCCAGCCCCGAGGGCTGGCTGGCGGCGTTGCGCGCCGAGTTGCGGCTGGCCGCCGCGCACCTCGGAGCGGCGCCCGCGGTGTCGACGGTGTTCGTCGGCGGCGGCACCCCGTCGCTGCTGGGTGTCGCGGGACTGACCGAGGTGCTCGACGTGGTGCGGGAACACTTTCCGCTGGCGCCGGGCGCAGAGGTGACCACCGAGGCCAACCCCGAGTCGACGTCGCCGGAGTTCTTCGCCGGCCTGCGCACCGCCGGCTACACCCGGGTATCGCTGGGCATGCAGTCGGCCGCGGCGCACGTACTGCGGACACTGGACCGGGTGCACTCGCCCGGCCGCGCCGTCGACGCGGCGCTGGAGGCGCGCCGGGCCGGGTTCGACCACGTCAACCTCGACCTCATCTACGGGACGCCGGGGGAGAGCGACGACGATCTGCGCCGCTCGCTGGACGCCGTGCTGGCCGCCGACGTCGACCACGTCTCGGCCTACGCGCTGATCGTGGAGGACGGCACCGCGCTGGCGCGGCGGGTGCGCCGCGGTGAGCTGCCCGCGCCGGACGACGACGTCCTGGCCCGCCGCTACGAGCTGATCGACAGTCACCTCGCCGGCGCCGGCTTCTCCTGGTACGAGGTGTCCAACTGGAGCCGGCCGGGCGGGGAGTGCCGGCACAACGTCGGGTACTGGAACGGCGGGCTGTGGTGGGGCGCCGGTCCCGGCGCGCACGGCTATGTCGGCAACACCCGCTGGTGGAACGTCAAGCACCCTTCGACGTATGCGGCGGTGCTGGCGCAGGGCCGGCTGCCGGTGGCCGACTTCGAGGTGCTCGACGCCGACACCGCCCACGTCGAGGACGTCATGCTGCGGGTGCGGCTGCGCACCGGGCTGCCGCAGGCGGTGCTGTCGGACCGGGAGCGGCGGCGCGCGACGAGCGCGATCGAGGACGGGCTGTTGCGCGTCGAGGACGACGCACTGGTGCTCACCCACCGGGGCCGGCTGCTCGCCGACGCGGTGGTGCGTTCGCTGCTGGACTGACTACAGCAGAGCGTCGGCCAGCCGGCGCCACTGCTCGCGCGGGAACTCGCGCGGATCGGTGGTCAGCACCTGCACGCACACGTGGTCGGCGCCGGCCTGGCGGTGCTCGTCGACGCGACGGCGGATGGTGTCCTCGTCGCCCCACGCGAGCAGCGCGTCGAAAACCCGGTCGCTGACGGTGCTCAGGTCCTCTTCGGTGAAGCCGAGCCGCAGCAGGTTGTTGGCGTAGTTCGGCAGCGCGAGATACGAACGCAGCCAATCGGTTCCGATGGCGCGGGCCTCGTCGCGATCGGTGGTCAGCAGCACGCCCTGCTCGGGCAGCAGCAGCGGACCGTCGCCGAGCACCTCGCGCGCCTGGCGGGTGTGCTCGGGGGTGGTCAGGTACGGGTGGGCGCCGCGGCTGCGCTCGGCGGACAGCCGCAGCATCTTCGGGCCGAGCGCGGCGAGCACCCGGTTGTCCTTGGGCACCGGCGTTTCGGCGGCGTCGAGACCGTCGAGGAACGCCTTGGTCGCGGCCAGCGGTTTGCGGTAGCGGCCGGGCTCGCCTGCGTCGATCAGCGGCGCGTGACTGCAGCCGATGCCGAGCAGGAAGCGCTCGCCGTGGGCCTGGGTCAAGGCGGCGTACCGCCCGGCCACATCCGCGGGCTCGTGCATCCAGAGGTTGAGGATGCCGGTGGCGATCACCGTCTTCTGCGTGGCCGAGAGCAGGTTCTCCACGGAGTCGAGGACCGGGCCGCCGACATCGGGAATCCACAGCGCGGTGAAGCCGAGCGAATCGAGTTCGGCTGCGGCGTCGGCTGCC
This sequence comes from Mycolicibacterium vaccae, assembly GCA_050205485.1. Taxonomy (GTDB): domain Bacteria; phylum Actinomycetota; class Actinomycetes; order Mycobacteriales; family Mycobacteriaceae; genus Mycobacterium; species Mycobacterium vaccae_A. The sequence continues at coordinate 366,069 of JBNMQW010000001.1, forward strand.
TCCTCCGGATTCCCGTAGCGCAACTGCGAACTCCACAACCCGATCCCGGACAGCTCCATACGTCTACTCATACATGGCCGGTGTGACGGAGGCTACGGTCGGGGCATGGCATTCGACCCGGCCGCCGTGGCCCTCGCGTTCTCCGAGCACCGGTTCGACGAGGCGCTGGACCACCTCGCCCCGGACGTGCGTTGGACCGTGGTCGGCGGCATGGTCCTCGAGGGTGCCGACGCGGTCCGCCGCACCTGCGCGGAAACGCTGGAGAGCCTGGAGGGCACCGGGGTGGAGTTCGATCGGCTGGTGACCGCGGCGGGCGCCGACGTGGTCGCCGTGGACACCCTGGTGCGCTACGTGCGGCCCGAGGGAGTGACCGCGGTCGCGAGCTGTGCGATCTACGAGTTCGCCGGCGAGAAGATCTCCAAGATCACGTCGTACGCGGTGGAGGTGGATCCCGACGATGCCGGCGCACAGCCGCCGCCGCGGATCTGAGCAAATCCCAGGCCGGAGGTGGATCCCTGAGCGTGCGCGGGCTGTGCCAAGATGTCGCGCATGCACAACTTAGGGCAGCCTACACATAGTTCGGTGCCCGAGCCGATCGCCGTCATCGGCATCGGTTGCCGCGTCGCCGGTGACATCGGCACCGTCGACGAGTTCTGGTCGTTCCTGCTCGACGGACGCAGCGCGGTCCGCCGCGTTCCCGCCGAACGCTGGGAGCCCTATCTGCATCGCGACCCGCGCAACGCCGCCGTGCTGCGGGACACGACGCCGTGGGGCACGTTCCTCGACGACCTGGCCGGATTCGATGCCGACTTCTTCGGGGTCTCCCCGCGCGAGGCCGAGTTGATGGATCCCCAGCAGCGCCTCGCCGTCGAGGTGTCCTGGGAAGCCCTGGAGCACGCCGGGATCCCGCCGCGGTCGCTGGCCGGCACCGACACCGCCGTGTTGATGGGGGTCAACTCCGACGACTACGGCAAGCTGCTGATGGAGGACCTCGACGGGGTCGAGGCCTGGACCGGGATCGGAACGTCGCTGTGCGGCGTGGCCAACCGGGTGTCGCACCTGCTGGATCTGCGTGGGCCGAGCGTGGCCCTCGACGCGGCGTGCGCGGCGTCGCTGGTGGCCGTGCACCAGGGCTGCCAGTTGCTGCGCGACGGGGAGTCTTCGCTGGTGCTGGCCGGGGGCGTGAGCGCGCTCATCGGGCCGGGCCTGACCCGGGTGCTCGACGTCGCGGGCGCGACGGCGCCGGACGGCCGCTGCAAGACGTTCGACGACTCCGCCGACGGCTATGGACGCGGGGAGGGCGCCGGTGTCGTCGTCCTCAAACGGCTCGCCGACGCGACGCGCGACGGGGACCGCGTGCTCGCCGTCGTCCGCGGTGGCGCGGTGGCCCAGGACGGCCGCACCGTGGGCATCATGAGTCCGAACGGGCAGGCCCAGCAGGACCTCTTCCGGCGGGCTTGCGACGGCGCCGGCATCACGCCCGACAGCGTCGACTACGTCGAGGCGCACGGCACCGGCACACCGACCGGAGACCCGATCGAGGTGGCGGCGCTGTCCGCCGTGTACGGCGCCGGCCGTGCGGACCGTCCGTGCGCGATCGGCTCGGTGAAACCGAACACCGGACATCTCGAGGGCGGCGCCGGGGTGATCGGCCTGATCAAGACCGCCCTGGCGCTACACCACGAGACGCTGCCGCCCACCGCGGGTGTGCGCAGGCTCAGCACCGCGATCGACTGGGCCGGCAGCGGCCTGCGCGTGCCCACCGAGGTCGAGACGTGGCCGCGCGGGGCCGCCCCGCGCCGCGCCGCGGTGTGCAGCTACGGCTACGGCGGGACCATCGCCCACGTGCTGCTCGAGGAAGCCCCGCGCAGCGAACCCGAAAATCACCTTCCCGCAGCGACGTTCATTCCGCTGTCGGCGCGGTCGGAGGACCGGCTGACCCGGCACGCCGCCGCGCTGGCCGAACACCTGCGGTCCACCGACGTCGACATCGACCGCGTCGCCGCGACGATGTGGACGCGACGCTCCCACGAACCGGTACGCGCCGCGGTGGTGACCGAGGGCCTGAGCGGCCCCCGGCGCGCCGAGACGGTCATCGACGCGCTCGAGGCCCTCACCCTCGACCGGCGCGACCCCCGCGTGGTGACCGGCCGGGTGCTGCCCGGCACCGAGAACGGCGCGGTGTGGGTGTTCTCCGGGCACGGCTCCCACTGGGCCGGCATGGGACGCGAACTACTGCTCACCGCACCGGAATTCGCCGCGACCATCGACACCGTCGACGACGTCTTCCGCCGCGAACTGGGCTTCAGCGCCCGCGAGGCGCTGAGCACCGAAGACCTCGGCGGCACCGACCGGATCCAGGCGCTGACGTTCGCCATGCAGGTCGGTCTCGCCGCCGTGCTGACCGCGCGCGGCAGTACCCCGGCCGCGGTCATCGGCCACTCGGTCGGGGAGGTCGCCGCCTGTGTGGTCGCCGGTGTCTTCGACCTGACCCACGGAGCCGCGGTGGCGTGCTACCGCGCCCGCGGCTTCCGGCAGGTGGCCGGGCGGGGAGCGATGGCGCTGGTGCGGTTGCCGTTCGACACCGCCGCCGACCGGCTCGCCGGACGCGACGACGTGGTCGCCGCGATCAGCGCGTCGCCGCAGTCCACCGTCATCTCCGGCACCGTCGCCGCCGTCGAAGCCGTCATCGACCAGTGGAGCGGCGAGGGCATCATGGTGCGCCGCGTCAATACCGACGTCGCCTTCCACAGCCCGGCGATGGACCCGCTCACCGAGGAGTTGGCGCGGCTGGTCGCCGGTCTGCCGGCCCCGGCGGCACCGCGAATCCCGTTGTACACCACCGCGTTGAGTGATCCGCGCTCGAACGCGCCGCGCGGATCCCGGTACTGGGCGACCAATCTGCGCGGCCGGGTGCGCTTCGCCGAGGCCGTCCGCGCCGCCGCCGAGGACGGGCACCGCCTGTTCCTGGAGGTCGCGCCGCACCCCGTGGTGGCGCATTCGATCGCTGAGACCCTGGACCACCCGGGCCATCCCGACCCCGATGGCTACGCGGTGGTCCCGGTGCTGCGCCGTGATCAGCCCGAGAGCCGGGCCGTCGGCGCCGCTCTGGGCGCCCTGTACTGCCACGGCGCGCCGGTACGGCACGACTACCCGGAGTCCGGCCCCTGGGCGCCGGACCTCCCGGGTACCCAGTGGCAGCACCGCCGGTTCTGGCGCACGCCCGCCGCTCCTCCGGGTACCCGCGCGCTGCACGACGTCGCCTCCCACACGCTGCTCGGTGGGGTCACCGACGTCGCCGGCGCCGTCCCGGCCCGGGTCTGGCAGACCCGCCTGGAGATGTCCAACCGGCCCTATCCCGGTGACCATCCGGTGCAGCAGACCGAGATCGTCCCCGCCGCAGTGCTACTGCACACCTTCCTGACCGCCTCCGGCGCCGCCCTGACCGACGTGCGTCTGCGAACCCCGGTCGCCCCCGGCCGGGCGCGCGACATCCAGGTCGTGCGCCAGGACGGCGCGCTGCGTCTGTCGTCGCGGCTGGTCGAGGCCGACGGCGAGGACAACGCCGGGGGATGGCTGACCCACAGCAGCGCCGTCATCGCTGCCGACGGCGCCGATACTGCGGTCGGCGACCGGATCGACGACACGGCGTGGCAGCGCTGCACCGCCACCCTGCCGGCCGGGCACGTCGTCGACACGCTGGCCGGTGTCGGTGTCGCGGCGATGGGGTTCGACTGGCAGATTCTCGACATCCGTTGCGGCGAAGGCGAACTGCTGGTGCGGGTCGCCGCCCACGCCGACGGCTCGGTACCGGAGACTTGGGCGGGGCTGCTCGATGCGGCGACGTCGGCCGCCTCCACGGTGTTCGACGGACCCGCCCGGCTGCGGATGCCGGCCCGCATCGGCGCCGTCCACATCGAAGGGCCGCCCCCGGCGGTGGCGCTGCTGCACATCCGGCATCGAACCGGCACCACCACCGACGTGGCGATCGCCGACGAGTCCGGAACCGTGCTGGCCGCCATCACCGCGATGACCTTCGAGGAACTCGAGAACCCCACCGGCTCCGACACGTCCCGGATGGTCCACCGCGTTGCCTGGCGGGAGACGCCCGTCGACCCGCACGGACGGCCCGATTCCGTCGTCCTCCTCGGCAATGACATCGAAACCTCGGCGCTGGCAACCGAACTCGCCCGAGCCGGAGTACCGACCACCAGCTGCTCGGACATCGACCGGATCGTCGCGGCGGCACCTGGATCGGTGGTGCTGCTGGTGCCGTCCCCGCACGACACACCTGAGGCGGTGGCCGGGCTGGCCCTGCGGGCGTGTCAACGGATGCCGTCGATGGCGGCGGGCACCCGGCTGTGGGTGCTGACCCGCGGCGTGCACGAAGGCGACAACCTGCCGCACGCCCCGCTCTGGGGGCTGGCGCGGGTCGCCGCCGCCGAACATCCCGGCGTGTGGGGTGGCGTGCTCGACCTGGCCCCCGACGGTGCGCTGCCGATCGCGGTGCTGTCGGGCCTGCCCGGCCATGGCGTGGTGGTGGTGCGCGACGGGAGCGCGCTCACCGCGCGACTGGCCCCGGCCGAGCCCGGCGCGATGGCGCCCCTGACGTGCACTCCGGGCGGGACGTACCTGATCACCGGCGGCACCGGCGCGCTCGGTCTGCGGATCGCGGCACGGCTGGCCGATCTCGGCGCCCGCCGACTGGTGCTGTTGTCCCGCAGGGGAATGCCGTCGCGCCGGGAGTGGCCCAGCCATCCCGATCAGGACCTCGTCGGTGCGCTCACCGCGCTGGAGGAACGCGGCGTCAGCGTGCACGTCGCGGCAGTCGACGTCGCCGCGCCCGGTGCGGGGGACCAGCTGCGCGATCTGTTGGCGCAGCTGCCGCCGGTGCGGGGTGTCGTGCACGCCGCAGGTGTGGAAGCCGGTGCGCTACTGGTCAACACGACGTCTGACGACCTGCGCGCGACCATGCGGCCGAAGGTGGACGGCGCGACGATGCTCGACGACCTCTTCGCGCCGGGGCAGCTGGACTGGATGGTGCTGTACTCGTCGTGCGGATACCTGGCGGGTTTCCCCGGCCAGGGCGCCTACGCGTGCGCCAACGCCTACCTCGACGCGTTCGCGCGCCGCCGCCACGCACGCGGCGACCGCACCGTGGCCGTCGCGTGGACGGCCTGGCGCGGTCTGGGCATGGGGTCGGCGTCCGGGTACGTCGCCGCGCAACTCGAGGCGCTCGGGATGGGCACGGTCGGGGCGGACGACGCGATGCGGGCGCTCGATGTCGCGATGCGCCGCGACGACCCGAACTCCGTTGTGCTGCCGGTCCTTCCCGAGGCAGCGGCCGTGCCGATGCTTGCCGACGTGGCACCCGCACGCGACGTCGCGGCCGACGACGGCCCAGCGGTCGGGCCCGGTGACGAGGACGTGGAGCAGTGGGTGGCGATCCAGGTCATCGATGTGGTGGCCGCCGAACTCGGGGTGGACCACACCGAGGTCGACCCGCGGGTGCCCCTGATCGAGACCGGCGTGGATTCCATCATGACCGTCGCGTTGCGGCGCGCGTTGGAGAAACGCACCGGCCTGACGCTGCCGGCGACCCTGCTGTGGGAGCACCCCAGCGCGGCGGCGGTCAGCGCGCGGATCGTCGAGATGCTCTCCGCGTCACGCGTTCACACCAGCTGAGCCACCAGCTTCTTCTTGTCCACCTTGCCGACCGCGGTGGTGGGCAGCGACGGCACGGCGACCAGGACGTCGGGGCGCGCGTGCGTGGAGGCCCCGCGCTCGTCGAGGAATGCGTTGAGCTCGGCCAGGCTGATCGGCTTGCCGCGGAAAACCACCGCGGCACAGATCTTCTCGCCGAGGTACTCGTCGGGCAGGGCCACCGCGGCGGCGCTGTAGACGGCGGGATGGGTGTGCAGGTGATCCTCGAGATCGGTGGCCGAGACCGTCTCCCCGCCCCGGTGGATCACGTCCTTGATCCGGCCGGTGACCTCGACGTAGCCGGCGCGCTCACCGCCGGTGAAGATCCGGACCCGGTCGCCGGTGCGGTAGAAGCCGTCGGGCGAGAACGCGCGGGCGTTGGCCTCGTCGTCGCGGTAGTAGCCGTTGAGCGTGTACGGGCCGCGGACCAGCAGTTCGCCCTCCTCGCCGGGCGGCACGTCGTGCCCGTCCTCGTCGACCACCCGCATCTCGTCGTGCGGGGACATCGGCCGGCCCTGCGTGTGCACCACCACGTCGGCGGGGTCGCCGGGGCGCGTGAAGTTCAGCATGCCCTCGGCCATGCCGAAGATCTGCGAGAGCCCCGGGGTGAGCCGGTCCAGGATGAAACGCGCGTCCTCGGGGCTCATCCGGGACCCCCCGACCTGGACGAAGCGCAGCGACGTGGGCAGCACCGGTTCCCACTCGCAGGCCTGCGCCCACAGCTTGGCCAACGCGTTGACCAGCCCGGTGACGGTGACGCCGTACCGGTCGATCAGCGCGAAGGCGTTCTCGGGGCTGGGGTCGGCGGTGAAGACCGTGGGCGCGCCGACGGTCATCGAGCCCAGCAGACCGGGGCAGGCCAGCGGAAAATTGTGGCCGGCGGGCAGTGCGACGAGGTAGGTGTCCTCGGCGGTCAGCTGGCAGGCCTGCGCGCACGCGATGGCGTTGTACAGGTAGTCGTCGTGGGTGCGGGCGATCAGCTTGGGCAGTCCGGTGGTGCCGCCGGAGACCAGCAGCAGTGCCGGCAGCCCGGGGTCCACCGGACCCCGGTCGACGGGCGCGTCGGCCGCCTCACACACCGAGGACCAGGACACGAACGGTCCCGGCTCGCCGTCGACGATGACGTGCCGCAGCGCCGGGTGCTCGGCGACCAGCGCGGCGGCCATCTCCCGGTAGTCGAATCCGCCCGCGGAGTCGGCGACGATGAGCGCCACGGCGCCACTGACTTTCGCGAAGTGGCCGAGCTCGGCGGTGCGGTGGCCGGTCAGGCACATCACCGGGACCGCTCCCGCACGCAGCAGGCCGAACAGGGCAACGGCGAACTGGCAGGAGTTCGGCAGTTGCAGCAGCACCCGGTCGCCCGGCCGGATGCCCAGCCCGGCCAGACCGGCGGCCGCCCGTTCGGCGGCGGCGTCCAACCCGGCGAAGGTGTAGGTCCGGGCCGGGTCGATGATTGCCGGTCGGTCGGGCCACGCCGCGGCCGCGTCGGTCAGGATCGAGTCCAGCGGGCGGCCCGTCCAGTACCCGGCCCGGCGGTACGTCTCGGCCCGGTCTTCCGGGAACGGCACGAAACCGCGTGCCAGGTCAACGCTCTGCTCGGTCGGAAATGTGCTGCTCATCAGTCAAAATCCCGCTCTAGGTAGGAGTTCTCGGAGACCTGAATATAAGGTAGCCTCCACTAAGTTAGGGCAGCCTGCACTTAATTCGATGGGCAATCGGTGATTGTCCGAGGAGGTTTCGGTGAGTTTGGCGTCGACGACCGCGCAGTCCGTCCGCGACGAGGTTGCCGAACTGCTCGGTGTGGACCCCGCCGACCTCGACCCCGAAGCCGACCTCATCGCGTCGGGCCTCGACTCGATCCGCATGATGACGCTGTCCGGCCGGTGGCGCCGCCGCGGCGTGGACGTCGGCTTCGCGGCGCTGGCGGCAAACCCGACGGTGGCCGCGTGGACGGACCTGCTGTCCGCGACCCAGCCGCCGGGCGACGCGGCGCAGCCCGAAACCACCGGCGTCGACACCGATTCGGACACCTTCCCGCTCGCCCCGATCCAGCACGCGATGTGGATCGGACGCGACGACGAGCAGCAACTCGGCGGCGTCGCCGGGCACCTCTACGTCGAGTTCGACGGCGCCGGCGTGGACCCCGAACGGCTCCGCAGCGCGGCTGCGGCACTCGCGGCCCGGCACCCGATGCTGCGGGTGGACATCCTGCCCGACGGCACCCAGCGGATCAGCGACCGCGGGCTACCGGTCACCGTGTACGACCTGCGCGACCTCGACGAGAACGCAGCGGCGGCGCGGCTCGAGACGATCCGGCAGGAGAAGTCACACCAGATGATGCACGGCGAGGTCCTGCAGATCTCGCTGTCCCTGCTGCCCGACGGCCGGACGCGGCTGCACGTCGACATGGACATGCAGGCCGCCGACGCGGTCAGCTACCGCAACTTCATGGCCGATCTGGCCGAGTTCTACGGCGGTGCAACGCTTCCCGAGCTCGGCTACACCTACCGTGAATACCGGGCGGCGCTCACCTCGACGGTCACCGAAACCGAGGAGGACCGCCGCTGGTGGGCGCAGCGCATCCCCGAGCTACCCGAAGGTCCCGCACTTCCCCTGGTGCCGCGCGCCGAGCAGGCCGACCCGAAACGATCACGTCGGCGCTGGCACATCCTCGATGTGGCCACGCGGGACGCCTTGTTCGCCGCTGCCCAGCGGCGCGGTATCACCCCGGCGATGGCCGTCGCCGCGTCCTACGCCGGCACCCTGGCCCGGTGGTCGACGAACCGGCGCTTCCTGCTGAACCTGCCGATGTTCGGCCGCGAGCAGTTCCACCCCGACGTCGACCGGCTGGTCGGTGATTTCACCTCGTCGCTGATGCTCGACGTCGACCTCACCGGCGCCGACACCCCGATCGCGCGCTGCCGCGTCCTGCAGGACACCCTGCACGCCACCGCCGCGCATTCCAGCTACTCGGGTCTGTCGGTCCTGCGCGACCTCACCCGGCACCACGGCACCCCGGTGCTGGCGCCGATCGTGTACACCAGCGCGATCGGCCTGGGGGACCTGTTCGCCGGCAAGGTGACCGAGCACTTCGGCCGGCCGGTGTGGACGATCTCCCAGGGCCCGCAGGTGCTCCTCGACGCCCAGGCCACACCGATCGCCGAGGGCCTGATGATCAACTGGGACACCCGCGAGGACGCGTTCCGTCCCGGCGTCGCCGACGCGATGTTCGCCCACCACATCGCCGAGTTGCAACGCCTGGCCACCGACGAATCAGCCTGGGAAGCCATCGATTCCGCAGCCGTGCCCAGCGATCAGCAGGCAGTCCGCGACAACGTGAACGGGGTGCGCACCGCACCCAGCGGCGACGCGCTGCACGACGGGTTCTTCCGTCAGGCCCAGAGCCGTCCCGACGCGCCCGCCGTGTGGAGTCGCGAGGCCAACCTGACCTACGGCGAACTGCGCGAGCAGGTGGTCGCCGTCGCGGCCGCGCTGCACGTGGCCGGCATCCGTCGCGGCGATGTCGTCGCGGTGCTGGGCCCCAAGAACTACGAACAGGTCATCGCGCTGCTCGCGATCTCGGCGGTCGGGGCCACCTACACCCCGGTCGGCGTCGACCACCCCGCCGACCGCGCGGCGCGGATGCTCGCCGGCGCCCGGGCCCGCATGGCGCTGGTGTGCGGTGACCAGGCGCCCACCACCTTGCCGGCGCTGACCGTCGCCGAGGCGCTACGGGTCGGGCGCCGGGAGACCGGTTTCACCCTGCCCACCGTCGACCCGGCCGAACCGGCCTACATCCTGTTCACCTCCGGGTCCACGGGTGAACCCAAGGGCGTCGAGATGACCCACGACGCGTCGATGAACACGATCGAATTCATCAACGCCCACTTCGACATCGGCACCGACGACCGTTGCCTGGCGCTGTCCAGCCTCGAGTGCGACCTGTCGGTGCTCGACGTCTTCGGGATGCTGCGGGCCGGCGCGTCGATCGTCGTCGTCGACGAGGACCAGCGGCGTGCGCCCGAGACCTGGGCCCGGCTGATCGGCGAACACGCAGTCACCGTCCTGCACTTCATGCCCGGCTGGCTGGAGATGCTCGCCGCAGTCGACGGCGACCTGTCCACGGTGCGCGTGGTACCGACCGGAGGGGACTGGGTGCGCCCGGAACTGGTCCGCGCGCTGCGCGAGCGGGCGCCGCACATGCGGTTCGCGGGCCTCGGCGGTGCCACCGAGACGGCCACCCACAACACCATCTGCGAGGTCGTCGGCGACATCCCGGCGGACTGGACGTCGATCCCGCTCGGAGTTCCTTTGCCCAACAACGCCTGCCGGGTCGTCGGTCCCGACGGACTGGACTGCCCCGACTGGGTTCCCGGGGAGTTCTGGGTGGGCGGTCGCGGCGTCGCGCGCGGTTACAGCGCCCGCCCCGACCTGACCGCCGAGAAGTTCGTCACCCACCAGGGCATGCGCTGGTATCGCACCGGAGACCTGGTCCGGTACCGGCCCGACGGCCGCATCGAGTTCGTCGGCCGCGTCGACCACCGGGTCAAGATCAGCGGCTACCGCGTGGAGCTCGGCGAGGTCGAGGCGACGCTGCGCCGCATCGCCGGAGTCGAGGCGGCCGTGGCCGCCCTCGTCACCCCCGACAACGGACGCGAGGTGCTCGCCGCCCTCGTCGAACCACGACCCGGCACGAACCTCGACACCGCCGAGATCCTCGCGGCCATGGCCGATCTCGTGGCACCGCACATGGTCCCGAAGATCATCAGCGTCATCGACCGGATCCCGTTCACCCTCGGCGGCAAGATCGACCGGGCCGCGGTGGCGCGCGTCCTCGCCGAGGCCCGACCACCGCGCAGCGGGGGCCACCGGGCGCCGCGCACCTCGCTGGAGTCCGCCCTGGCCGCGATCCTCGGCGGGCTGCTCGAACACACCGGCATCGGCGCCGACGACGACTTCTTCGCCAGCGGGGGCGACTCGGTGCTGGCCACCCGCGCCGTATCGCAGATCCGGACCTGGCTGGACACCTCCTCGATCACGGTCGCCGACATCTTCGCCGCCCGCACCGTCGCCGCGCTCGCCGCGCGGCTGTCGGCGCGCGACGCACGGCTGGAGAAGGTCGCCGAGATGTACCTGGAGGTGGCGCAGATGGACGCCGCCGCTGTCGACTCGACACTGGAAGCCGTTGCCGCCCAATGAGAAGCGACGTGACCATGCAGCCCTGGATCAAACGGTTCCCGGCCACCGCCCCCGCCGGCCCCGGCGCCATCCTGCTGTTCCCGCACGCCGGCGGCGCCGCGGCCACCTATCGCGGGCTCGCGACGGCGTTCGCCCGGTGCGGCACCGACGCCTACGTGCTGCAGTACCCGCGCCGCGCCGAGCGGCTCACCCACCCGGCGGCCGAGACCGTCGAGCAGTTGGCCGCCGACCTGTTCGACGCCGGCGACTGGGCGGGTCTGGGACCCGTGCAGCTGTTCGGCCACTGCCTCGGCGCGGTGGTGGCCTTCGAGTTCGCCCGGATCGCGGAGAGCCGCGGTGTGGACGTCACCCGGCTGTGGGTCTCGGCCAGCGAGGCCCCGTCCGCCGTCGCCGCCGCACCGCGACTGCCGACCGACGACCGTGAGGTGCTCGCGCACATGGTCGATCTCGGGGGCACCGACTCGCGGCTGCTGGCCGACGAGGACTTCGTCGAGCTCCTGCTGCTGGCTGTGCTCGCCGATTACCAAGCGTTCAACCGCTATTCGTGCGAAGGCGACGTCCGCATCGGCGCCGACATCCGCACCCTGGGCGGTCACAGCGACCACCGCATCGCGCCCGACATGCTCTTGAACTGGCGGGACCACACCCGCGGCGAGTTCTCCCGGGACCTGTTCGAGGGCGGACATTTCTACGTCACCGAGCAGGCCACCGCAGTGGCGGAGTTGGTGCATGGCCGCTGACGACGATCCGGTCGTGATCGCGGGCCTGGCACTGGAGGCGCCCGGCGGCATCGACACCCCCGAGGCGTACTGGGCCATGCTGACCGAGGAACGCGAAGTGCTCGGCCCGTTCCCGACCGACCGCGGATGGCCGGTGCGCGACCTGCTCGACGGCTCGCGGCGCGAAGGCTTCAAACGCATCCACGACCTGGGCGGGTTTCTCTCCGGCGCAGCGACGTTCGACCCGGAGTTCTTCGGCATCTCGCCGCGTGAGGCGGTCGCCATCGATCCGCAGCAGCGCGTGGCGCTGCGGGTGGCGTGGCGCGCGCTGGAGAACGCCGGCGTCCACCCGGACACCCTGGCCGGTGAGGACGTCGGCTGCTTCGTCGGTGCCTCGTACCTCGGCTACGGCGGCGACCTCGCCGAATTCACCGCCTACAGCGGCCATCTGCTCACCGGCACCACCCTCGGGGCCATCTCCGGCCGGATCGCCTACGTGCTGGGTCTGAGCGGGCCGGCGCTGACCATCGACGCCTCCTGCACCGGCGGGTTGGCGGCGCTGCACGTCGCGGCGTCGGCGGTACGCGCCGGCGACTGCGAGATCGCGCTCACCGGCGGCGTGTGCGTGCTCGGCTCCCCGGGGTACTTCGTCGAGTTCTCCAAACAGCACGCGTTGTCCGACGACGGCCACTGCCGGCCCTACAGCGCGCACGCCAGCGGCACCGTATGGGCCGAAGGCGCTGCGATGTTCGTGCTGACGCGCCGCTCGGTGGCCGAGCGCGACGGCTACCCGGTGCTCGCCGAGATTCTCGCCAGCGGGGTCAACTCCGACGGCCGCACCAAAGGGATGACCGCGCCCAGCGGGCAGGCCCAGGAGCGGCTGTTCCACCGGGTCCTGCAGACGTCGGGGCTGATGCCCGAACAGGTCGGCATGATCGAGGGCCACGGCACCGGCACGCGGCTCGGGGACCGCACCGAACTGCAGTCGCTGGCCGCCACCTACGGCGCCACCCGGCCGGGATGCGGCGCGTGGCTCGGATCGGTCAAATCCAACATCGGGCACGCGCAATCCGCGGCCGGCCCGCTCGGTCTGGCCAAGATCCTCGTCGCCGCCGATCACGCCTCGATTCCCAAGAGCCTGCACACCGACGAGCCGAGCCACGAAATCGACTGGGAGGAACAAGGTCTGCGGTTGGCCACCAAGCTGACACCGTGGCCTGCCGTCGACGGTCGGCGGGTGGCGGCGGTCTCGGCGTTCGGGATGAGCGGCGCCAACGCACACGCGATCGTGGCGGTACCGGCCGCCGGGGAGCCGTGATGATCGCCCTGCCCGACGGTCGGATCCCGGTCCTGCTGAGCGCACATGCCGACGAGCTGATCGCCCAGGACGCCCGCCGCATCCTGGGATACCTCGACCGCGCACCCTCCGTCGAGGCGGTCGCCGCGACACTGCTGCGCCTACGGCGGCGCCAGCGGCACCGTGCCGTCGTGCGCGCCGCCGACGCCACCGAACTCGCCGACGGCCTGCGTGCGCTGGCCGCCGGTGCCGACCACCCCCTGGTGACCCGCTCGTCGGAGGCCGGCCCGCACCGCCGCGCCTTCGTGTTCCCCGGCCAGGGCAACCAGTGGGCGTCGATGGGCGCCGACGCCTACCGCAGCCTGCCCGTCTACCGGGCCACCGCCGACGCCTGCGCGGCTGCCTTCTCGGCGGTCGGGGCACCCTCGCCGCTGACCTATCTCACGGCGGCGCCCGGCGACGGCGACTGGTCGCAGGTCGAGGCGCAGGCCGCACAGTTCACCCACGCCAGCGCACTGGCCGCGGTGTGGCAGCACAGCGGGGTCGTCCCGGACCTGACCGTCGGGCACAGCCTGGGCGAGGTGGCGGCCGCCTACGTGGCGGGCGCGGTTACGCTGGCCGACGCGGCGGCGATCGTCGTCGCCCGGGCCACCGTCCTGCAGCAACTGGCCGAGGGCTACGGGATGGTGGTGCTGGGCGTCGGACCCGCCGAGGCACAGCAGCTCATCGACTCCGTCCCGGGCTGGCTGGAACTGGCCGTCGTCAACGCCGAGTCGTCGGTCGGGGTGTCAGGGGAGCGCGACGCGGTCGCCGCACTGCTCACCGAAGCCACCTCGCGCGGTGTCTTCGCGCGTGAGGTCACGATGGCGTTCCCCGCGCACACCAGCCTGCTCGACGGGCTGGAGCGCGAGTTGGCCGACCGGCTCCCGCCGGCCCGGTTCCGCCACCCGGACATCCCCTTCATCGGTTCGGCGACCGGAGCGGTTGTCGACCCCGAAACCGACTTCACCGGCTACTGGTTCGCCAACCTGCGCAACACCGTTCGCTTCGACCGGGCTGCCGCGGCGGCCGTGCGGCACGGGGCGGACCTGTTCGTCGAGATGTCCGCACACCCGGCGCTGCTGTTCGCACTCGGGCACAGCGCCCCCGACGCCCCCGCCGTCGGGTCGGGGCGCCGCGACCAACCGATTGCCGAGACCCTGTCGGCCGGGGTGGCGGCCGTGGCCGCCCACGACGCCGGGTTCCCGTGGACCGACACCGTGGACACCACACTCCCCGCGCTGCGCGGCTTCCCGAACGCCCCGATGCGCGACGTGCATCTCTGGGCGGTGCCGGCACCCTTGCCCCCGCCGCCGCTGCTCACCGTGGCCACCCGCCGCTGGGAACCGCACCGGCCGGCTGCCGGGGGACTGGCGTTGCGGCGCACCGGGGTGCTCGAGCTGAGCGGTCCCGGGAGTGGCCTGGCGGAGCGGCTGCGCGACGCGGTGGCACGACACCCCGGTGTGCAGTCGGCCCCGGTCGCCGAAGCCGACCTGGTGCTCGCCGTCGCCCCGGGGCTCGACGGCCGCGACCCGCAACAGGCCGCCGCCGACCTGGCCCAGCTCATCGAGGCCGGCCTGCTGACCTACCCCGACGCCGTCGGACCCGAGTGCCGGGACCTCTGGCTGATCACCGCGGGCGCCGAGCAGGTGGGCGGCCACCCCGCCGTGGCGCTGCCCGCCCAGGCGGCGCTGGCCGCCATGCACCGCAGCATCGGGTTCGAGTACCCCGACCGGTCCTTCCGTCACCTCGACCTGGCCACCCCGGCCGTCGACGACAACCTGGCCGCCGCCGCGCTCGACGCGGTCCTCGGCGCCGGGGACGAGCTGGCACTGCGCGAATCACCCACCGGTCCAACGCTGTTCGCGCCGACCGAACTCGAGGCGGTGACCGTTCCCGATTCCTGGGTGGGCGACCCCGGCGTGCTCGACAACGTCGTCATCACCGGCGGCAACGGGACGGTCGGCCGGCACTACGCCCGCCACCTCGCCGAACGGGGCGCCCGGCGCATCCTGCTGCTCAGCCGTAGCGGGGAACTGCCCGCATCGCTGGCCGGCCTGCCCGTGCAAGCGGTGCGCTGCGACATCACCGACGCCGACCAGGTCGCCGCCGCCGCTGCCGAGTTCGCCGACGGCGGCGCGTCGCTGGTCGTCCACGCCGCGGCCGCGGCCCGCCTCGCCGACCATCACGCGCTGACCGCCCGGGACTTCGCGGACACCGCCGCCGCGAAGATCGACGGACTGGCCCGGATCACCTGCCACTGGCCGCTGCGCCCGGACGTCCGGATGGTGCTGTGCAGCTCGCTGTCCGGGCTGTGGGGCGGACGCGGGCACGCGGCGTACGCCGCGGTCAACCGCCTCCTCGACGAGATGGCCGCCCAACTGCGCGCCGACGGGATCCGTTGCGTGTCCGCGCGGTTCGGGCTTTTCGGTGCCGGAGTCGTCGACGGGGACGCGGTCGCCCAGATCGGCCGCTCCGGCCTGGTGCCGCTGGACGCCGACGACGCCGTCGCAGCCAGCCTGCGCGACCACCCCGACGATCCGCTGATCTACAGCGCCGACCGCCGGCGGCTGCAGATGTTCGCCGACGCGCCGGCCGCGGAAACCCCGGAGCCCGGGTCCCGGGCCACCGACACCACCACCGTGGTGGTCACGGAGTTGACCGCGGTGCTCGGCGTCGACGAACCGGCTGTCGACCTCACCGCCTCGCTGCTCGACATGGGCGTGGATTCGCTGCTCGCCCTCGACCTCCGGAAACGACTGCGCCGAGCCACCGGCAGGTCGGTGCCCCTGGCCGCGATGCTCGGCGGGATGACCGGCACCGAGCTGATCGCCGGCCTCGACGACGAACCACGACGAAATGAGATCACCGCGTGACTGACACTGACCTCGACGCCCGGCGGCTGGAACTGCTCCGTCGCCGGCTGGCCGGACACGGACTGCGTGCCGACGAGGACGCGCAGCCGGTCCGCGCCGACGGAACACTCTCCGACGGCCAGCAGCGCATGTGGTTCGTGCAGTCCGTCGACCCCAGCGGGGTCCTGCTCAACGTGTGCCTGTCCTACCGCATCACCGGCGCGGTGGACCTGGGCCGCCTGCACGATGCCCTCGACGCGGTGGCCCGCCGACACCCGGTGCTGCGCAGCACCTTCCACGCCGGCGATGACGGCGAGCCGCGCCTGACCGTGCACGAGGACCTGCGGCCCGGCTGGGCGGTCACCGACGTCTCGGAGCTCCCCGAGCATGCGCGGCAGCTGCGACTGGAGGTGCTGGCGCAACGCGAATTCGGCCGGCCGTTCGACCTGGGCACCGAGTCGCCGCTGCGGATCACGTTGGCCCGCACCGCACCCGACGAGTACGTGATGCTGCTCGTGGTGCATCACATCGCCTGGGACGACGGCTGCTGGCGGGTCTTCTTCACCGACCTCACCCGCGCGTACACCGGTCTCGAGCTCGGGCCGACCCCGGCCCCGGCACCAACCCCGGACGTCGCCGACGAGGACCTGCAGTTCTGGCGGGCCGCGATGACCGATCTGCCCGAACCCCTGGAACTGCCGGGCCCGCACGGCTCGGCGGTGCCCGCGACCTTCCGGTCGCAGCGCGCCACCGTGGCGCTGCCCGCCGACACCGTCGAACGCGTGCGGTCGATGGCGCGCGCCGCCGGGGCGACACCGTACATGGTGATGCTCGCGGCCTTCGGCGCCCTGCTGCACCGCTACACCCACACCGACGACATCCTCGTCGCCAGCCCGGTACTGCTGCGCGGCCCCGGCAGCGAGGACGTCATCGGCTACCACGGCAACACCGCGGTCATGCGGCTGCGGCCCAGCGCCGACCAGACGTTCGCCGGGCTGCTGGATGACACCAGGGATTTCGCGCTCGAGGCGTTCGCCCACCAGCAGGTCAATCTCGACCGGGTCGTCCGGGACCTCAACCTGGACCGCAGGCACGGCGCCGAACGGATGACCCGCGTCAGCTTCGGATTCCGGGAACCGGACGCCGGCGGCTTCAGCCCGCCCGGGGTGACCTGCCGGCGCGCCGAACTGCGCGGCCACGTCGCCCAGCTGCCCCTGGAACTGATGGTGGAACTCGACGACACCGGGGCGACGCTGGAGGCCGAGTACCTCGTCGAGGTCCTCGACGAGGGCCTGGCCGCCCAGATGCTCGACCACTACGCGGTGCTGCTGGACGCGGCGACCGCGCAACCCGACACCCCGCTGTCGCGGCTGAACCTGATGAGCGACAACGACATCGAGTGGCTGAACCGGATGTCGCGCGGCGAGGACTTCGAGGTTCCCGCCGTCACCATCGGCGAACAGATCGAAGCGCGCGCCGCGCAGATGCCCGACGCGGTCGCGGTGGTCTACGAAGGCCGCCGCTACACCTACCGCGAGATCAACGAGACCGCGAACCGCGTCGCGCACCGGCTCATCGCCCAGGGCATCGGTGCCGAGGACCGGGTCGCGGTGCTGCTGGACCGCTCACCCGAGCTGGTGATCACCGCCCTGGGGATCGTCAAGGCCGGGGCGATCTACCTCCCGGTGGACCCCACCTACCCCGAGGACCGGCTGTCCTTCGTGCTCGGTGACTCCGATCCGGCGCTGACCATCACCGAACCGCTCACCGACCTGGACGGCTACCGCACCGACAACCCCACCGACGCCGACCGGGTGCGTCCGCTGCGCCCGGACAACGCCGCCTACCTGATCTACACCTCGGGATCGACCGGTCTGCCCAAAGGCGTTCCGGTGCCGCACCGCCCGGTCACCGAGTACTTCACCTGGTTCAAGGACGAATACGACGTCAGCGAAGCCGACCGGCTGCTGCAGGTCGCCTCGCCGAGCTTCGACGTGTCGATCGGGGAGATCTTCGGCACCCTGTCCTGCGGTGGGTGCCTGGTCATTCCGCGGCCCGACGGGCTCACCGACATCGGATACCTGACCGACCTGCTGCAGCGCGAGGGCATCACGGCGATGCACTTCGTCCCGTCGCTGCTCGGGCTGTTCCTGTCGCTGCCCGGGGTCAACCACTGGCGCACCCTGGAGCGGGTGCCGATCGGCGGCGAAGCGCTGCCCGGCGAGCTGGCCGACAAGTTCCACGCCACCTTCGACGCGCTGCTGCACAACTTCTACGGCCCCACCGAGACCATCATCAACACCACCCGGTACAAGGTCGAGGGCACCCAGGGGGCCCGCATCGTCCCGATCGGCAAGCCGAAGATCAACACCTCGGTGCACCTGCTCGACGACGCGCTGCAACCCGTCCCCGTCGGGGCGATCGGCGAGATCTACATCGGCGGTGACCATGTCGCCCGCGGCTACCACCGGCGTCCGGGGCTGACCGCGGAGCGGTTCGTCGCCGACCCGTTCACCCCGGGTGGCCGGCTGTACCGCTCCGGCGACCTGGCCCGGCGCAACGCCGACGGTGACCTCGAGTTCGTCGGCCGCGCCGACGAACAGGTCAAGATCCGCGGCTTCCGCATCGAACTCGGCGAGGTGGCGGCCGCCATCGGCGTCGACCCCTCGGTCGGGCAGGCGGTGGTCCTCGGGCAGGACCTGCCGGGTCTGGGCCGGAGCCTGGTCGGCTACCTGACCCCCGCGGCGGGGGAGGATGTCGACATCGCGCGGGTCCGCGCCCGGGTGGCTGCGGCGCTCCCGGAGTACATGGTGCCGGCGGCCTACGTGGTGCTCGACGAGATCCCGATCACCGCGCACGGCAAGATCGACCGTGCCGCGCTGCCCCTGCCCGAGATCAGCACGGCCACCGACTACCGCGAACCCTCGACCGCCACCGAACACCAACTCGTCGCGCTGTTCTCCGAGCTGCTGGGCCGCGACCGGGTCGGTGCCGACGACTCGTTCTTCGATCTCGGCGGCCACTCGCTGCTGGCCACCAAGCTCGTCTCCGCGGTGCGCGCACGGTGCGGCGTCGACATCGAGATCCGGGACATCTTCGAACTGGGCACCGTGGCCCGACTCGCCGAACGCGTCGACGCGCTCGCGGCGGGGGAGACCCGGGCCGTGCGGCCGCCCCTGACCGCCGTCCCGCACGACGGTCCGGCACCGATGTCGGCATCACAGCTGCGGCAGTGGTTCCAGTACCGCATCGAGGGGCCCAGCCCGGTCAACAACGTCCCGTTCGCCGCTCGCTTCACCGGGCCATGCGACCTCGACGCGCTCGCCGCGGCGGTCCGCGACGTCGTCAACCGGCACGAGAGCCTGCGCACCACCTTCTGCGAGATCGACGGTGTGCCCTACCAATTGGTGAACACCGAGGACCCGCACTTCGTGGTGCGCCGCAGCCGGGGCGCCGACGAGGCCTGGCTGACCGCCGAACTCGACGCCGAACGCCGGCATGAGTTCGACCTGGAGAACGAGTGGCCGATCCGCGCCGCGGTGCTGTCCATCCCGGGTGAGCACGCGCTGTCGATCGTGATCCATCACATCGCGGCCGACCACTGGTCGGCGGCCGTGCTGTTCACCGAACTGCTCACCGCCTACCGCGCCCGCAGCGGCGGGGAGGCCCCGACGTGGGCGCCGCTGCCGGTGCAGTACGCCGACTACGCCGCCTGGCAGGCGGCGCTGCTCGCCGACGACAGCGGCATCATCGCCGCCCAGCGCGACTACTGGACCGAGCAGCTGCGCGGACTGTCCGCCGAGACGGGACTGCAACCCGACTTCGCGCGCCCGCCGGTACCCACCGGGGCCGCCGGCGCCGTCGAGTTCAGCCTCGACGCGGCCACCCGGGACAAGCTCGTCACCCTCAGCCGGGAGCTCGGGGCGACGGAGTTCATGGTGCTGCAGGCCGCCGTCGCGGTGACGCTGTACAAGGCCGGTGAGGGCGCCGACATCCCGCTGGGCACCCCCGTGGCGGGGCGCACCGAGTCCGAGCTCGACCAGCTGATCGGCTTCTTCATCAACATCCTGGTGCTGCGCAACGACCTTCGCGAGAACCCCACGCTGCGCGAGGTGGTCCGGCGGTCCCGGGAGATGGCGCTGGCCGCATACGCCCACCAGGACCTGCCGTTCGACCAGGTCGTCGACGCGGTCAGCCCGGTGCGCTCACTGTCGCGCAACCCGCTGTTCGGCGTGGTCGTCCATGTGCGCGAACAACTTCCCGAGGGCCGGGTGATCGGCAGCGGACCCGACGGCGACACCACCTTCACCGCGCTGGAGCCGACGTTCGACATGGCCCATGCCGACCTGTCGGTGAACTTCTTCGCCGGGACGGACGGCTACCGCGGTCACGTGATCTACCGCACCGAGCTCTACGCCCAAGCCACCGCCGAACGCTTCGCCGGCTGGCTGCGCCGCGTCATCACCACCTTCGCCGAGCATCCCGGCCGCACCCTCGACGACGTCGAGATCGGCCCACCCGTGCAGCCGGGTCCGGACGCCGAGGCGGTCCTGCTCGACGCCGCCGGCAAGCCGGTGCCCGTCGGAGTGGTCGCCGACGTCCACTACAGCGGAGCCGCGGCCGGCCGCCGCGGCGACCGCGCCCGCTGGACCGACGATGGCCGGCTGCAGTACGTCGTGCGGGTGGATCACGAACTGGAGGCGACACTGCGAGACGTCGTCGGCGTCGCCGCGGCGGCGGTGCGCACCTGGGACGTCGGCTCCCGGACAGTGGTGGCCGGATACGTCGTACCCGACCATCCCGTCGAGGACCCGGCGGCGTTCGCCGACGCGGTACGCGCCGCGCTGCCCCCGCAGACCGGCCTGTCGTCGGTCACGGTGCTCGACGGGCTGCCCGCCGACCGACGCGACCTGCCCGCGCCGCGGGCGGCGGGACCGAGCGAGCCGGCCCGCACCGACACCGAGAAGGCCCTCGTGGCCATGCTCGCCGAGGTGCTCGTCGAGGTGCACGACGGCGCCGAGATCGGACGCCACGACGACTTCTTCGAACTGGGCGGCGACAGCATCCTCGCGGTGCAGCTGGCCGCGCGCGCCAAGGAGGCCGGGCTGCGGATCACCGGCCGAATGGTGTTCGAGCATCCCGTCGTCCACGATCTGGCCGCCGCCGCCGACGCGGCCGGAGCCGCACCCGAGGCCGCCCCACCAGCCGACGACGTCCGGCACGCGCCGATGGCCGCGTCGGGTCTGTCCCCGGAGGAACTGGCGATGGTGGCGACGTCCTGGGCGCAGCAGGACGGATCCTCGTGACAGCCATCGCCGACGTGATGGCGCTGAGCCCGCTGCAGCACGGGTTGTACTCGCTGACGTCCATGAGCGACGGCGCCGACCCGTACGTGATCGGGATGAGCGCCGACATCACCGGCGAGCTGGACGTGACGCTGCTCCGCGAGTGCGCCGCCGCGATGCTGGTGCGTCACCCCAACCTGCGGGCCGCGTTCTTCCAGGGCGACCTGACCAGGCCGGTGCAGGTCATCCCGGAGACCGTGGAGGTGCCCTGGCGGCACGAGCACTGCGCGCCCACCGAGGTCGAGGCTAGGGAAGCCGAGGAGCGCGGCCGCCGGTTCGACCTGACGCGCGGACCTGCGATCCGCTTCCTGCTGCTCGAAACGGCCTCCCGGCGTTGGCGATTCGTCATCACCGCCCACCACATCGCCATCGACGGGTGGTCGCTGTCGCTGCTGGTGTCCGAACTGCTGATGCTCTACCGCTGCGGCGGCGACCCGGCGGCGTTGCCGACTGCGCCCCGCCCGTACCGCGACTACATCGGCTGGCTGGCCGCCCGCGACCAGGACCACGCCCGGGCGATGTGGCGCGCGCACCTGGCCGGCCTGGACGGGCCGACGCTGCTGGCACCCGCGCTGGGATCGGGCTCACCCGCCGACGGCCTTCCGAGAACCACCGAGCTGCAGGCGGATTCGGCGGACACTGCGGCCTGGATCGCGGCGGCGCGGTCCCGCGGCGTCACGCTGAACTCCCTCGTCCAGCTGGCTTGGGCGGTGACCCTGTCCGCGCTCACCGACCGCGCCGACGTCACCTTCGGCGTCACGGTGTCAGGCCGGCCCGCGGAGCTCACCGGCGTGGAGTCGATGGTGGGTCTGTTCGTCAACACCGTCCCGCTGCGGGTCCGGCTGGACCCCCGCGCCCCCGTGGGCGCGCAATGCCTGGCGCTGCAACACGACGCAGCCGCGCTGCGGGACCACAGCTATCTCGGTCACGCCGAGCTGCGGACCCTCGGCGGGGTCGGCGAACTGTTCGACACTCTGCTGGTCTACGAGAACTTCCCGCCGGGCGCGATCGCGGGCGCCGGATCGCTGGAAGCCCGCGGCGCGGTGTTCACGCCGGTGGCGTTGCAGAGCCTCGCACACTTCCCGGTGACCATCGCCGCGCACCTGACCGACGGCCGGTTGACCGTGCTGGTGGAGGCCAAAGACGGTGCGCTGGGGACGATCCCGCCCGAGGCGCTGGGCCGGCGCCTGCTGGCCACCGTCGGGCGAGTGGTCGACCGATGGGACCGGCCGCTGCGCGAGGTCAGCGTGTGCCCCGGCGACGTGCCCCGGCCGTCCCGTTCCGCCGCGGCGGTGCCCGCCGCCTCCGGTGTCCACACGCGCCTGGCCGAAATCACCGCCGGCCGAATGGGTTCGGTGGCGCTGAGCTGGGACGGCGGTGAGCTCACCTACCGGCAACTCGAGGAAGCCGCCGACCGCCTGGCCGCCCGGCTGATCGCCTCCGGCGTCGGTCCCGAGACGCCGGTGGCCGTCAAGCTGCGGCGCGGGGCCGACTACGTGGTGGCGATGTTCGCGGTGCTCAAGGCCGGCGGCATGATCGTGCCGCTGGACCCGGCGATGCCCGCCGACCGCATCGAGGTGATCCTGCACCGCTCGGCGGCGACGGTGGTCGTCGACGAGACGTTCGTGGCATCGGCCACCGCCGACCCGCTCGCGCATTACCGGCCCGCGCGGACCCACCCGCACCAGGGTGCCTACGCGGTGTTCACCTCCGGCACCACCGGAGAACCCAAGGGCGTCATCGGAACTCATCACGCGGTGTTGGCCTACGCCGAGGACCACATCGCGGCGGTCCTGCGGCCGGCGGCACAGCGGGTGGGTAGGCCCCTGCGCGTCGCCCACGCCTGGTCGTTCACCTTCGACGCGGCCTGGCAGCCGCTGGCGGCACTGCTCGACGGGCACACCGTCCACATCATCGACGACACGACCCAGCGCGACGCCGAGAAACTCGTCGAGACCATCGCCCGGTTCGGCATCGACATGATCGACACCACGCCGTCGATGTTCGCCCAGCTGCGCGATGTCGGACTGACCGCGACGGTCCCGCTGGCGGTACTGGCCCTCGGCGGCGAGAACATCGATCCCGGCATGTGGCAGCAGATCCGCCGGGAGTGCGCCCGCACCGGCATGTCGGCCCACAACTGCTACGGGCCGACCGAGACGACGGTCGAGGCCGTCGTCGCCGACATCGCCGCCCACGAGCGGCCCACCATCGGCCGCCCCACCGCGAGCACTGCTGCCTACGTGCTGGATTCGTGGCTGCGGCCGGTACCCCCGGGCGCCGTCGGTGAGCTCTACCTGTCGGGTGATCAGCTCACCCGCGGATACCTCGGCCGGGCGGGGGAGACCGCGACCCGCTTCGTCGCCGACCCCTTCACCCCCGGCGAGCGGATGTACCGCACCGGCGACGTGGTACGCCGGAACCTCGACGGAACGCTGGCCTACCTCGGCCGCTCCGACACCCAGGTGAAGATCCGCGGCTTCCGCGTCGAGCCCGGCGAGGTGGCCGCGGTGCTCGGCAGCCACCCGGCCGTCACGCAGGCGCACGTGGTGGCGCGTCCGCACCGCAGCGGTCCCCGGCTCACGGCGTACGTGACGGGACGGCCGCCCGTCGACGAGTTGCGCGACTGGCTGACTGGGCGGTTGCCCCGCTACCTGATGCCCAATCGGATCGTGCCGGTCGACGAACTGCCGCTGACCGGCCACGGCAAGATCGACGAAGCCGCGCTGGCCGCGCTGGAACCGGCCACCGACGCGCTGCCGGTGCCGCCGCGGACACCGACCGAGGCCGAACTGGCCGGGGTGCTCGCCGAGGTGCTCGGCGCCGAACAGAGCAGTCCCATCGACGTGACAGCGGACTTCCTGGAACTCGGTGTCGACAGCATCGTGGCCTTGTCGGTGGTGCAGGCCGCCCGCCGCCGCGGCGTGGCGATGCGCGCGCAACTGATGCTGGAGTGCGGCACCGTGGCCGAACTCGCGGCCGCGATCGATGCCGGCACCGACGGACCGCGTCCCGAAGCCGACGAGGACCGGGGCCCGATTCCGGTGCTGCCCAACGTGTACTGGCTCTACGAACACGGCGACCCGCGCCGGCTCGCCTCGACCGAGGCCCTCCGGCTGCCCGCCGGTACCACGCGCGCGCAGGTCGAGACCATGTTGCAGGGCCTGCTCGACACCCATCCCGTGCTCGGCATGCGACTCGACCGCGACACCATGACCCTGGTCGAGCAGCCGGTCGGTCCGCTGTTCACCGAGGACACCCTCGGCGCCGACCCGGCCGCCGACGTCGCCCGGCACACCGCGGCGGCACTCGACCGCATCGATCCGCAGCGCGGTCCGCTGTTCGATGCCGTGTGGCTGGGCGGCGGCAGCGGAGATGGCGATGCCAGTGTCCTGGTGCTGACCGCGCACGTGCTCGCCCTGGATCCGGTGTCCTGGCAGATCGTCATCGGCGAGCTCGACGCCGCCTGGCACGCTCTGGCCGCCGGACGGGAGCCGGCCAGCCCGGGCGAGCACACCGGCTACCGGCGCTGGTCGGCCCTGCTGTACGAGCGGGCGCAGACACTCGATGGCGCGGAGTTCTGGCTGGCGCAGCTCGAGGGACCGGACCCGGCGCTGGGCGCGCGCCGGCTGGACCCGCGCCACGACCGCGCCGGTGACCTGCAGGTCAGCGTGACCGTCGCCGATGGCGAGGTGACGGCGCGGCTGCTGTCCGGGAACCGGGCGGTGCTCGACGTGCTGGTCGCTGCGCTCGCGCGCACGATCAACCGCTGGCGGGTCCGCCGCGACCAGCCGACGCCACCGCCCCTGGTGGCGCTGGAGACTCACGGGCGCATCCCCGTCGCCGGCGCTGACCTCGCCGAAACCGTCGGCCTGCTGTCGGGGATCTACCCGGTGCGGCTGCCCAGCGACGACCCCGACGACGTGGCCGCGCAACTCGCCGGCATGCCGAACGGCATCGAGTACGGGATGCTCCGGTACCTGCGCGCCGACACCGCCGCGACGCTGCGGGCCCACCCAGAGCCGCAGGTCCTGTTGAACTATCTGGGCCGGACCGACCTGCAGCCGACCGGCGCGGCCGTCACCGCGGACCGGCTGCTGCTGACGGGCCTGTCCACCGTCCCCGAACCCGCTGCCGCGGTCCGGCACGAGGTGACGATCGTCGCCGCGGTCGTCGCGCACGGTGGCGCACCGGCACTGGCGGCCCAGTGGCGCACGGTGCCCGGCATTCTCGGTACCGCCGATGTGGAGGAGCTGCAATCTCTTTGGAACGACGCGCTGCGGGAGGTCCTGCGATGAGCCCCACCCTGGCGGTGATCGGCGCCGGCGCCAAGGGGGTGGCGGTGGCGGCCAAAGCCGCGGTCCTCCGCGAGATGGGCGTCGAAGCCCCCGACGTGGTGGTGCTCGAACGTGCGGGCGTGGCCGCCAACTGGGACGCCGTCGGCGGCTGGACGGACGGGCACCACCGGCTGGGCACGAACCCGGAGAAGGACATCGGCTTCCCCTACCGCTCCGCGCTGGTGCGCCGCCGCAATGCCGAACTCGACGAGCGCATGACCCGCTACAGCTGGCAGTCCTACCTGATCAGCACCGGACAGTTCGCCGAATGGATCGACCGCGGCCGGCCCGCTCCCGCCCACCGCAGGTGGGCGCAGTACCTGCGCTGGGTCGCCGAGCAGATCGGGATGACCGCGATCTCCGGTGAGGTCCAACGTATCTCGGTCGCCGGTGACAGGTGGGTGCTGCGCACAGAGGACACCGAGGTGCATGCCGACGGAGTGATGGTCACCGGCCCGGGCCAGCCCGAACGGTCCATCCTGCCCGGCCATCCGCGGGTGCTCTCGATCGCGCAGTTCTGGCACCGCGCCGCCGAGCACGAACTCATCGCCGCCGAGCGCGTCGCGGTGATCGGTGGCGGCGAGACCGCGGCGTCGATGCTCAACGAGCTTTTCCGGCACCGCGTCTCGGCGATCACCGTGATCTCCCCGTCGGTGACGCTGTTCACCCGCGGCGAGAGCTTCTTCGAGAACACGCTGTTCTCCGACCCCACCGGCTGGGCCGGGCTGACCCTGTCGGAACGGCGAGACGCGATGGCCCGCACCGACCGCGGGGTGTTCTCCGCGCGGGTCCAGGACTCGCTGCTGGCCGACGACCGGATCCGGCACCTGCGCGGCCGGGTGGCCCACGCGGTGCCGCGCGACGGGCGAATCCGGCTGACGCTCAACACCGACCGCGGCGGTGAACGGCTCGAAACCGTCCACGGGTTCGACCTGGTGATCGACGGGTCCGGCGCGGACGCGCTGTGGTTCCTGCCGCTGCTCGCGCAGGACGCGCGGGACCTGCTGGAACTGGGACTGGGCGGACCGCTGACCGGGGAGGCCCTCGAGGAATCCATCGGATACGACCTCGCCGTGGGCGGGGTGACCCCGAAGTTGTTCCTGCCCGGCCTGTCCGGACTGAACCAGGGTCCGGGCTTCCCGAACCTGTCCTGCCTCGGACTGCTGTCCGACCGCATCCTGGGCGCGAACCTGCAGGCCGCCCAACCGCATTCCACGAGGAGAAGCGATGAGCACCAACCCGTTCGATGACGAGAACGGCACGTTCTACGTCCTGGTCAACGACGAGGACCAGCACAGCCTGTGGCCGGTCTTCGCCGACGTGCCCGCGGGGTGGCATGTCGTGTTCGGGGAGGGCACCCGCGCCGACTGCCTGGCCTACGTCGAGGAGCACTGGACCGATCTGCGCCCGCGCAGCCTGCGCGAGGCGATGGCGTCGGACCGGTAGGGGACCGGCGTCAGCTGGGCTGGGGCAGCGGCCCGTCCATGTCGAACACGCGGGCGTGCAGGACGGTGCGGTTACGCAGCGCCGCGCGCACCGCGCGGTGCAGTCCGTCCTCGAGGTAGACGTTGCCGCGCCACCGGACCGCGTGCGGGAAGAGGTCACCGTAGAAGGTCGAGTCCTCCGAGAGCAGGCGGTCCAGTGCCAGGACCGTGGTGGTCATCACGAGCTCGTCGAGGCGGATCTGCCGCGGCGGGATCTGCGCCCACTGCCGATGGGTCAGGCCATGGTCGGGGTAGGGCCTGCCGTCCCGGACTCCCTTGAAGATCATCGCTGCGCCTCGTTTGCCCAGTGCCCTCACGGTAAATAGTTAGCGCTGCAAGATTAACCCGACGCTTGAGCGTGGGCACCCGTGCTGATCCTCGTAAAATGGTGGCGTCGGTACTGGGTTGACCGGAAGGTGGTGAGCAGTGGGCAGCGCGGATGACCGCAGATTCGAAGTTCTCCGGGCCATCGTCGCCGATTTCGTAGCCACGAAGGAACCCATCGGGTCCAAGGCTCTGGTCGAACGGCACAACCTCGGCGTCTCCAGCGCCACGGTGCGCAACGACATGGCGGTGCTCGAGGCGGAGGGGTACATCACTCAGCCGCACACCAGCTCCGGTCGCGTTCCCACGGAGAAGGGGTACCGGGAGTTCGTCGACCGCCTCGACGACGTCAAACCGATGTCGGGCGCCGAACGACGGGCCATCCTGCAGTTCCTGGAGTCCGGTGTCGACCTCGACGACGTGCTGCGCCGGGCGGTGCGGCTGCTCGCGCAGCTGACGCGCCAGGTCGCGATCGTCCAGTACCCGCGGCTGTCGACCTCCACGGTCCGCCGCCTCGAGGTGGTCGCGCTGACGCCGGCGCGGCTGCTGCTGGTGGTGATCACCGACTCCGGCCGCGTGGACCAGCGCATCGTCGAGCTCGGTGACCCCCTCGACGACCACTCGCTCAGCCAGCTGCGCGACCTGCTCGGAGCGGCGCTGGAAGGCAAGCAGCTGTCGGCCGCGTCGATCGCCGTCAGCGATCTGGCGTCCCAGATCACCGGTCCGGGCGGCCTGGCCAACGCGGTGGGGCGGGCGGCGACCGTGCTGGTCGAGACGCTGGTGGAGCACAGCGAGGAGCGGTTGCTGCTCGGTGGCACCGCAAACCTGACCCACAACACCGCCGACTTCGGCGGGTCCCTGCGCTCGGTGCTCGAGGCGCTCGAGGAACAGGTCGTGGTTCTGCGGCTGCTGGCCAAACAGCAGGAGGCGGGTAAGGTCACCGTGCGCATCGGACACGAGACCGAAGCCGAGGAGATGGCCGGAGCGTCGGTGGTCAGCACCGCGTACGGCAGTTCGGGCAAAGTGTTCGGCGGCATGGGTGTGTTGGGTCCCACTCGGATGGACTATCCGGGAACCATCGCCAATGTCGCAGCAGTTGCTCTTTATATTGGCGAAGTTCTAGGTAGCCGCTGACCTGATGCGGTTCGTCGCCGGTCAGTGGGTGGGAAAGGTACAGCGTGGCACGCGATTACTACGGGCTGCTCGGGGTGAGCAGAGGCGCCAGCGACACGGAGATCAAGCGCGCCTACCGCAAACTGGCCCGTGAGCTGCATCCGGACGTCAACCCCGACGAGGAGGCGCAGGCGCGGTTCAAGGAGATCAGCGCCGCCTACGAGGTGCTCAGCGATCCGGAGAAGCGGCGCATCGTCGACATGGGCGGCGACCCGCTGGAATCCGCGGCCGCCGGTGGCGGCGGCTTCGCCGGGTTCGGTGGGCTCGGCGACGTGTTCGAGGCGTTCTTCGGCGGCGGCACCGCGTCGCGCGGTCCCATCGGGCGGGTCCGGCCGGGCTCGGACTCGCTGCTGCGGATGCGGCTGGACCTCGAGGAGTGCGCGACCGGCGTGACCAAGCAGGTCACCGTCGACACCGCGGTGCTGTGCGACCTGTGCCACGGCAAGGGCACCAACGGCAACTCGACCCCGGTGGCCTGCGACACCTGTGGGGGCCGCGGCGAGATCCAGACCGTGCAGCGTTCGCTGCTCGGTCAGGTGATGACGTCGCGCCCGTGCCCGGTGTGCGGCGGGGTCGGCGAGGTCATCCCGGATCCCTGCAACCGCTGCGGCGGTGACGGTCGGGTCCGCGCGCGCCGCGAGATCAGCGTCAAGATCCCCGCCGGTGTCGGCGACGGCATGCGGGTGCGGCTGGCCGCGCAGGGCGAGGTGGGGCCCGGCGGCGGTCCGGCCGGCGACCTCTACGTCGAGGTGCACGAGAAGCAGCACGACGTGTTCGTGCGCGACGGTGACGACCTGCACTGCACCATCTCGGTGCCGATGGTCGACGCGGCGCTGGGCACCAAGGTGACGCTGGACGCGATCCTCGACGGCCCGATCGAGATCGATATCCCCCCGGGCACCCAGCCGGGATCGGTGACGACGCTGCGGGGCCACGGCATGCCGCATCTGCGGTCCGGGGTGCGCGGCAATCTGCACGCGCACATCGACGTGATGATCCCGACGCGCCTCGACAGCGAGGGCACCGAACTCCTGGAAGCGTTCCGGGAACGCACCCGGGACTCCGCGTCGGTGCGCAGCGCGTCGAGCAGCAACAACAACTCCCACGGTGGGGGACTGTTCTCGCGGCTGCGCGAAACCTTCACCGGCCGCTAGGAAGGCTCGTCGCGTGCGCGACCTGTTCTACGTCGACGCCCTGCCCGGTGTCGGCGAGCTGGCCGTCGTCGACGGGGACGCCGGCTTCCACGCCACCACGGTGCGCCGGGTCCGTCCCGGCGAGCACCTCGATCTGTCCGACGGCGCCGGGGCGGTGGCGCACTGCGTCGTGGAGAGCGTCACGAAGAACAGCCTGTCGGCGCGCGTTCAGGACCGTCGCGCTGTCGCGCGTCCCACGCCCGCGGTGACCCTGGTGCAGGCCCTGCCCAAATCCGACCGCTCCGAGCTGGCGGTCGAGTTGGCCACCGAGGCCGGTGTGGACGCGATCCTGGCGTGGCAGTCGGCCCGCTGCGTGGCGCGGTGGGACGGGGCGGCCAAGGTCGACAAAGGCCTGCGGCGGTGGCGGGCGGTGGCTCAGGCGGCGGCGCGGCAGTCGCGGCGCCCGTACATCCCCGAGGTCGACGGCGTCCTGGGCGCCGCGGATCTGATCGCGCGGGTGGGTGCCGCCGCGCCGGGCACCGTGCTGGTGTTGCACGAGTCGGCCACCCGCCCCTTTGCCGAAGCCGTGCCCCCGCAAGCCGATTCGCTCACGCTCGTCGTCGGTCCCGAGGGCGGGATCGCCGACGACGAACTCGCGGCGCTGACCGGTGCGGGGGCCACCGCGGTGCGGCTGGGGCCCACCGTCCTGCGCACCTCCACGGCCGCCGCCGTCGCCCTCGGCGCCCTCGGTGTGCTCACCGGGCGCTGGCCGTGACACGTCCGGCCCGTCAGGGGGGCGTAGTCCACCGTTCGGCAGTTAGATAGGTTAGCCTTCCCTCCAACCGCAGGAGCCCCAGGCTGCGCCGATCGCGAAGGACTTCCGATTCTCACCCGTCTGACCCGAGTGTGGATACCGCTCGTCTTGGTGATCGTGCTGGTCGTCGGCGGTTTCGCGGTGTGGCGCCTGCGGAACATGTTCGCCGCCAACCCATTACCGACCTACGCGGGCAGCATGACCGAGGACTCGAACAAGTCCGATCCGAAGATCCTGCGCTACGAGGTCTGGGGTGAGCCGGGCGCCGTCGCCGACATCAACTACATCGATGCCGACGGCGACCCGAACCAGATCGTCGGCGCCGCCCTGCCCTGGTCGATCGACATCGAGACCGACGCGGTGGCGATGGCGGGAAACATCGTGGCCCAGGGCGACGGCAACTTCATCGGCTGCCGCATCACCGCCGACGGCGAGGTCAAGGATGAGCGCACCGTCTCCAACGTCAGCGCCTACATCTACTGCTTCACCAAGGCCGCCTGATGCGCCACGGCAGCACCCGCGAAGCGTTGCGGGAACCCCGGTTGATCTCGCGGTGGATCCGGCGCCTGGCCGTGCCCATCGTCCTGGGCTGGGCCCTGCTGGCCGTCGGCCTCAACGTCCTGGTGCCGCAGCTGGAGGTGGTGGCGGCCAAGAACTCGGTGTCGATGAGCCCGAGCAACGCGCCGTCGATGCAGGCCATGGCCGACATGGGCCGCCTGTTCGGTGAGTCGGACTCCGACTCCATCGCGCTGATCGTCCTGGAGAGCGAGACCGAGGCGCCCCTCGGCGACGACGCGCACGCCTACTACGACCGGGTGATCGCGGAACTGACCGCCGACACCGAGCACGTCCGCAACATCCAGGACATGTGGGGCGACCCGCTGACCGAGGCCGCCGCGCAGAGCTCCGACGGCCGCGCCGCCTACGCCACCCTCAACCTCGCCGGGAACATGGGCGAGACCGAGTCCAACGAGGCCGTCGCGTCGGTGCGCGACATCGTCGCCAACTCGCCGCCGCCGCCTGGGGTGCGCGTGCACGTGACCGGGCCGGCGCCCCTGATCGCCGACGTGAACATCGCCGGCGAGCGCAGCATGGCCATCGTCCTGCTGGTCACCTTCCTGGTGATCATCGTGCTGCTGCTGTTCTTCTACCGCTCGGTGTCCACCGTGCTGCTCCTGCTCGGCGTCGTCGTCACGCAGCTGCTGGTGGCCCGAGGCATCGTCGCGGCGCTGGCCCATTTCGAGGTCATCGGCCTGTCCACCTACGCGACGAATCTGCTGGTCTCGCTGGCCGTGGCCGCCGGCACCGACTACGCGATCTTCCTGGTCGGCCGCTACCAGGAGGCTCGCACCGCCGGCGCCACCCACGAACAGGCCTACTACGAGATGTTCCACGGCACCGCGCATGTCGTGCTGGGCTCTGGTCTGACCATCGCGGGCGCCATGTTCTGCCTGTCGTTCACCCGGATGCCGTACTTCCAGAGCATGGGCGTGCCGTGCGCGGTGGGCATCGTCGCCGGCGTCGCCGTCGCGCTCACGATGGGGCCGGCCGTCGTGTCCATCGGCAGCCGGTTCGGCCTGCTCGAACCCAAGCGCGCGATGCGCATCCGCGCCTGGCGCCGCGTCGGCACCACCGTGGTCCGGTGGCCCGGGCCCATCCTGGTGGCCTCGCTGGCACTGTCGTTCGTCGGTCTGGCGGCCCTGCCGGGCTACCAGACCAGCTACGACGACACCAAGTACGTCCCGGAGTCCATCCCGGCCAACGCCGGTCTGCAGGCCGCCACCGAGCATTTCTCACTGTCGCGAATGAGCCCCGAGATCCTCCTGGTCGAGGCGGACCGCGACCTGCGCAACCCCTCGGACTTCCTGATTCTCGACCGTCTCGCCAAGCGCGTCTTCGCCGTCGAGGGCGTCGCGCGCGTGCAGGCCCCGAGCCGGCCCGACGGCGGACCGATCGCGAACACCTCGATCCCGTTCCTGATCAGCATGCAGGGCGTCGGTCAGCAGCAGAACATGAAGCTGATGAAGGACCGCATGGCCGACATGAAGGTCCAGGCCGAGGACCTGGGCCGCACCATCGGGACCATGCGTCACCTGTACGGCCTGATGACGAAACTGTCCGACGTCACCCTGGTGATGATCGACGACTTCACCGAGATGCAGCAGACCGTGCACCAGATTCGCGACATGGTGGCCAACTTCGACGACCAGTTCCGCCCCATCCGGAACTACTTCTACTGGGAACCGCACTGCTACAACATCCCGCTGTGCTGGTCCTTCCGGTCCCTGTTCGACTCGATGGACGGCATCAGCACCATGACCGAGTCGTTCGACAAGACGCTGGTCAACATGGACACGATGCGCGAGCTGCTGCCGCAGATGCTGGTGACCTTCCCGCCGATGATCGACACCATGGAGAGCATGCGTCAGATGATGCTGACGACCTACGCCACCATGGGCGGCTTCTACGACCAGATGGACGAGATGAGCGCGAACTCCACCGAGATGGGGAAGGCGTTCGACGAGGCCAAGAACGACGACTCCTTCTACCTGCCGCCGGAGGTCTTCGAGAACAAGGACTTCCAGCGGGCGATGGAGAGCTTCTTCTCACCCGACGGCAAGACCGTCCGCCTGCTGGTGTCCCACCGCGGCGACCCGACCACCCCCGAAGCCCTGGCCCGCGTCGAGCCGATCAAGATCGCGGCGATCGAGGCGCTCAAAGGCACCCCGCTGGAGGACGCGAGCATCCAGCTCGGCGGCACCGCGGCCACGTTCAAGGACATGTCCGACGGCTCCCGCTACGACATGATGATCGCGATCCTCTCGGCGCTGTGCCTGGTCCTGATGATCATGCTGGTGCTGACGCGCAGCCTGGTCGCGGCGATCGTCATCGTCGGTACCGT
The DNA here is from genome assembly GCA_050205485.1 of Mycolicibacterium vaccae. Classification (GTDB taxonomy): domain Bacteria; phylum Actinomycetota; class Actinomycetes; order Mycobacteriales; family Mycobacteriaceae; genus Mycobacterium; species Mycobacterium vaccae_A. Next base: position 399,393 of record JBNMQW010000001.1, read on the forward strand.
CGCGCTGTCGCTGGGAGCGTCGTTCGGGGTGTCGGTGCTGATCTGGCAGCACATCATCGGGACCGAACTGCACTGGATGGTGCTGGTGATGTCGATCATCGCGCTGATCGCCGTCGGATCGGACTACAACCTGCTGCTGGTGTCGCGGTTCAAGGAGGAGATCCCCGCGGGCATCAAGACCGGCATCATCCGCGCGATCGGCGGCACCGGCAGCGTCGTCACCGTCGCCGGGGTGGTGTTCGCGCTGACCATGGCGTCCATGGTGGTCAGCGACCTGCGGGTGATCGCGCAGGTCGGCACCACCATCGGGCTGGGGCTGCTGTTCGACACCTTCGTGGTGCGCGCGTTCATGATGCCGGCGATCGCCACCCTGCTGGGCCGGTGGTTCTGGTGGCCGCAGGTGGTGCGGAACCGGCCGCTGCGCCGCCCACCGTCACCACAACCGTTGGGCGCTCACACCGAGCAGAGCTAAACTGGGGTTTCCTTTCGCCGACCACACCGCGACCCAGGAAGCAGGCAGAAAACTCCACGTGGCGCCCCGCGAGAACGCAAGCTCGGACACTTCCGGCCAGTCAGTCCGCAGCAGCCTCACTGTTCCGCCCGACCTCGTCGTGGGCCTGCTCGGCTCATCCGACGAGAACCTGCGGGCTTTGGAAGACCTCCTCTCGGCCGACATCCACGCCCGCGGCAACGCGGTCACCCTCGTCGGCGAACCGGCCGACGTCGCGCTCGCCGAGCGGGCCCTCTCCGAGCTGATCGAGATCGTGGCCAGCGGGCAGAAGCTGACGCCCGACGCCGTGCGCCACAGCGTGGCGATGCTGACGGGCACCGTCGACGAGTCACCCGCCGAGGTCCTCACCCTCGACATCCTGTCGCGGCGCGGCAAGACCATCCGCCCCAAGACGCTGAACCAGAAGCGTTATGTCGACGCCATCGACGCCCACACCATCGTGTTCGGGATCGGTCCCGCCGGCACCGGCAAGACCTACCTGGCGATGGCCAAGGCCGTCAGCGCGCTGCAGAGCAAGCAGGTCAGCCGCATCATCCTGACCCGCCCGGCCGTCGAGGCCGGCGAACGGCTTGGCTTCCTGCCCGGCACGCTGAGCGAGAAGATCGACCCGTATCTGCGGCCGCTCTACGACGCGCTGCACGACATGATGGACCCCGAGCTGATCCCGAAGCTGATGAGCGCCGGGGTCATCGAGGTGGCGCCGCTGGCCTATATGCGCGGCAGGGCGCAACCACTCTCGACGAAGGTCCTGACGCCGCGAGGGTTCGAAGCCATCGGTGACCTGAAGATCGGCGACTTCGTGATCGGGTCCGACGGTCGTCCGACGAAGGTGCTCGGCATCTACCCGCAGGGGTTCAAAGAAATCTACCGAGTCCATACCCAGGACGGGTCGTCGACGCTGGCTTCCGGCGACCATCTGTGGTCTGTGTATACGCGTTCGGACCGCCGCCGAGGTAAGCCGGCACGCGTCCTGACGACCAAGGAGATGATCGGTAACCTCCGTGCAGGGCAGACCCACCGGTATGAGCTGCCGTTGTTGAGTGCGCCGGTCGAGTTCGATTCGCAGTCCGTTCCTTTGGATCCGTATGCGCTCGGATTGCTTCTCGGCGACGGCTGCATCTCCGGTCGGACTTCGCCCGGCTTCACGACCAACGACCCCGAGCTCGCCGAGATGCTTCAACTGCTGATCCCAGACATCGACGTGCGAAGGAAGTCAGACGTCGACTACGTACTCGTCGGGCGATTCGGCAGGGGAGGCCGGAACACCAATCCCCTCACCGACGTTCTCCGACGACTCGGCCTCAGCGGCACAAAGTCAGATGACAAATTCGTCCCATACGAGTACCTGCACAGCTCACCAGAAGTTCGATTGGCCGTCTTGCAGGGGTTGTTGGACTCTGATGGTGGTCCGGTGACACAGGAAGGCAGGACGTGTCGAATCCAATTCGGCACGGCCTCGGAGCAACTCGCGGACGACGTTGCGTTCATCGTTCGATCGCTCGGTGGAGTGGTCTATCGCCGAACGCGAAAAGCACTCGGTCGCAAACCCGGACTGGCTCGGGGCCGTGAAGTCCATCATCGCGCGGATGCACACCTTCTCGGCATTCGACTGCCGGAGGGCATGGTTCCGTTTCGACTGGCTCGGAAAGCTGCCAAATATGAGGAAACCGGTGGCGGGCAGCCCAAGCGGTACATCGACCGCATCGAGGAAGCCGGAACCGAAGAAGCCGTCTGTATCCGCGTCGCCGCTGAGGACTCCCTCTACGTCACTGAGGACTTCCTCCTCACACACAACACCCTGAACGATGCGTTCATCATTCTCGACGAGGCGCAGAACACCACCGCCGAGCAGATGAAGATGTTCCTGACCCGCCTGGGGTTCGGATCGAAGATCGTCGTCACCGGCGACATCACCCAGATGGACCTGCCCGGCGGGGCGACGTCCGGGCTGCGCGCGGCCATGCGGATTCTCGACAACGTCGACGACATCCACTTCGCCGAGCTCACCAGCTCCGACGTGGTGCGCCACCGGCTGGTGTCCGAGATCGTGGACGCCTACGCGAGATTCGAGGAACCGACGTTGATGAACCGTGCGCAGCGACGCGGCACCGGAAGCCGGCCGAGGCGGTAGGGGCATGAGCATCGAGGTGTCCAACGAATCGGGCATCGACGTGTCCGAAGAGGAACTCATCAGCGTCGCGCAGTTCGTGATCCGCAAGATGGACGTCAACCCGGGCGCGGAGCTGTCGATGGTGCTGCTCGACACGGCGGCGATGGCCGATCTGCACATGCGGTGGATGGACCTGCCCGGCCCCACCGACGTGATGAGTTTCCCGATGGACGAGCTGGAGCCCGGCGGCCGCCCCGACGCGCCCGAGCCCGGCCCGTCGATGCTCGGCGACATCGTGCTGTGCCCGGAGTTCGCCGCCAAGCAGGCCGCCGACGCCGGCCACACCCTCGGGCAGGAACTGGCGCTGCTGACCGTCCACGGGGTGCTGCATCTCCTCGGCTACGACCACGCCGAGCCCGACGAGGAAAAAGAGATGTTCGCGCTGCAGCGGGAGCTGCTCGCGGAGTGGGTGGCCGAGCAGGTCGAGGCCTATCACAAGGACCGGCAGCTGCAGCGCGACCGGCTGCTGCTGGACAAGTCCCGGTACTTCGACGAACTGTCCGACGGCGACCAGCGGTGACCGGCGCCGGTCAGCTGATCAGCGCGATCGTGCTGGTCGCGTTCGGTGGGCTGTTCGCCGCGATCGACGCCGCGCTGAGCACCGTGTCGATGGCGCGCGTCGAGGAACTCGTGCGCGACGAACGACCCGGCGCGGTGCGGCTGGCCCGGGTGATGGGGGAGCGACCCCGCTTCATCAACCTGATCGTGCTGCTGCGCATCACCTGCGAGGTCACCGCCACCGTGCTCCTGGCGGCCTACCTGGACGGGCACCTGGGCGTGACGTGGGGCCTGGCGGCGGCCGCCGCGATCATGGTGGTGGTCAGCTTCGTGGCCATCGGCGTCGGGCCGCGCACCCTGGGCCGGCAGAACGCCTACACCATCGCGCTGCTGACCGCCCTTCCGCTGCAAGCGATCTCGGTGCTGCTGCTCCCGGTGAGCCGGCTGCTGGTGCTGCTGGGCAACGCGCTGACCCCGGGCCGCGGATTCCGCAACGGGCCGTTCGCCTCGGAGATCGAGCTGCGCGAGGTCGTCGACCTGGCGCAGCAGCGCGGTGTGGTCGCCGACGACGAGCGCCGCATGATCCAGTCGGTGTTCGAGCTCGGCGACACCGCCGCGCGCGAGGTGATGGTGCCGCGCACCGAGATGGTGTGGATCGAATCTGATAAGACAGCAGGTCAAGCCACCTCATTGGCCGTGCGCAGCGGGCACTCCCGCATCCCGGTGATCGGGGAGAACGTCGACGACATCGTCGGCGTCGTCTACCTCAAGGACCTCGTCCAGCGGACCTACTACTCGACCACCGGCGGCCGGGACACCAAGGTGTCCGACGTGATGCGCGACGCGACGTTCGTGCCTGACTCCAAACCGCTCGACGAGCTGCTGCGGGAGATGCAGCGCGACCGCATCCACATGGCACTGCTGGTCGACGAGTACGGCGCGATCGCCGGACTGGTGACGATCGAGGACGTGCTCGAGGAGATCGTCGGCGAGATCGCCGACGAGTACGACGTCGACGAGGTCGCCCCGGTGGAGGACCTCGGGGACGGCCGGTACCGCGTCTCGGCGCGGCTGCCGATCGAGGACCTCCGCGAGCTCTACGACATCGAGGTCGACGACGACCTCGACGTGGACACCGTCGGCGGTCTGCTGGCGCTGGAACTGGGCCGGGTGCCCCTGCCCGGAGCGCAGGTGCAGTGGGACGATCTGCTGTTGCGCGCCGAGGGCGGACCCGACCCGCGCGGACGCGTCAGGATCGGCACCGTGCTGGTCAGTCGCGTCGATCCCGAACCCGACGACGAAGAGGTCGATAGATGAGTGAACTCGACGCCGAGGACGCCAAGCTGGTGGTGCTGGCGCGCGGCGCCATGGGCCGTGCCGAAGCCGAGGGCGGCGCTGCGGTGCGCGACACCGACGGCCGCACCTACGCCGCCGCGCCGGTCACTCTCGACGCGCTGCGCCTGACCGCACTCCAGGCCGCGGTCGCCGCCGCGGTGTCCAGCGGCGCGACCGGCGTGGAGGCCGCGGTGCTGGTGGGCGGCTCCGCCGACGATCCCGGCGTCGCCGCGGTGCGGGAACTGTCGCCCGGCGCCGCGGTGATCGTCACCGATCGCAGGGGTACCGTGCAGTGACCGAATTCCGTTCGGGCTTCGTCTGTTTCGTCGGCCGCCCCAACACCGGGAAGTCCACGCTGACCAACGCGCTGGTCGGCTCCAAGGTGGCGATCACGTCCAACCGCCCGCAGACCACCCGCCACACCATCCGCGGCATCGTGCACCGCGACGACTTCCAGATCGTGCTGGTCGACACCCCGGGCCTGCACCGCCCGCGGACCCTGCTCGGGCAGCGGCTCAACGATCTGGTCAAGGACACCTACTCCGAGGTCGATGTCATCGGCCTGTGCATCCCGGCCGACGAGAAGATCGGCCCGGGGGATCGGTGGATCTACGAACAGATCCGCGCGGTCGCGCCCAGGACCACGCTCGTCGCGGTCGTCACCAAGATCGACAAGGTCAGCAAGGACCGCGTCGCCGAGCAGTTGGTGGCGGTCAGCGAACTGGTCGGCCCCGACACCGAGATCGTCCCGGTCTCGGCGACATCGGGCGCCCAACTCGACGTGCTCGTCGACGTGCTGGTCGCGCAGCTGCCACCCGGCCCGGCGTTCTACCCCGACGGGGAGCTCACCGACGAGCCCGAAGAAGTGCTGATGGCCGAGCTGATCCGGGAGGCGGCGCTGGAAGGGGTGCGTGACGAGCTGCCCCACTCGCTGGCGGTGGTCATCGACGAGGTCGAGGAGAGAGAACGCGGCGACGACCTCAGCCCACTCATCGCGGTGCACGCCATCCTGTACGTCGAGCGCGACTCCCAGAAGGGCATCGTGATCGGCAAGGGCGGGGCACGCCTGCGTGAGGTCGGGACCGCGGCCCGCACCCAGATCGAGAAACTGCTGGGCACCAAGGTGTTCCTGGACCTGCGCGTCAAGGTCGCCAAGAACTGGCAGCGCGACCCGAAGCAGCTGGGCAGGCTCGGCTTCTAGGCCCGTCAGAGCCGGCCCATTTCCCGCCGCATGGCTGCGGACTCGATGAACGACGAGCGCAGCGCCGGATAGTGCCGGGGCACAAGGGTGGTGTCGGCGACGGGCACGGTCTCGGCGACCGGCCGCGTGAACGTCGAGTGCACGGCGACCGACATCCGGTGCACGACGCCGTACAGGGCGACGAACGGGCGCTGGGCAGCGGCGCGGGCGCCGAGGGGTACTCCGGCGCGGGCGCCGAGGGGGGTGGCGGAGATGGCGGACATTGCAGGCTCCTCGCGGATCGTGGTTCGGCCTGAATCGTCGCGCCGGTTCCGCGAGGTACACCGGAGTAGTCGACTACCTGTTTTTCGGGTCGTTCCTCTTGCGTTTCGGCTGCAGCAACGCCGCGAGTTCCTCGCGCGTTTCGGCGCCGCAGCGCTTCATCGCGCGGTGGATGTGCCCTTCCACCGTGCGCACCGACAACGTCAGTTGTTCGGCGATGCCGCGATTGGACATCCCGCGGCCGAGGAGCATGGCGATCTCGCGTTCCCGTTTGGTCAGCGGTATCGGCTCGTTGGCCTGCGCGAGTGCCGGGGTGCTGATCCCGCCGCAGCGCTGCGCCAGCGCATCGGCATGGGACACGCACCCGAGCGCGGACCCGCGGCGGCCCTGCCGCCGGTAGGCCAGGGCGGCGTGCGCGGCGGCGTCGAGCGCCGCGACGAGGTCGCCGATGTTCTCGAAATCCTCTGCGAGCGCGGCCATCTGCGCGGCGTCGCCGTCACGCAGCGCCGCGGCGAAGCGCGCGCCGAGCCCGGCGCGCGGCCCCTCCACGAGAGTCGCCAGCTCTTCGAGCCGGGCCGCGCCACTGTGGTCGCCGAACTGCACCGCGGCCTGCAGACACAGCACCTCGACCGCGAACCGGCCGGCGGCGCGGGAGCGTTCGGCCGCCGAGAGCAGTGTCGACACCGCGACCGAGACCGTGCCCCGGCCCGCCGCGATCCACGCCGACGCGAAGCTGATCTCGTCGTCGAGGACCCGGAACGGCCGTTTGGTGGCCGTGAGGGAGTCGAGCAGTGCCGCCGCGTCCTCGGTGTCGCCGCGCATGGCCAGCGTCGCCGCCCGGGGGATGCCGTAGCGGTAACCCCACCCCAGCGCCTCGGCGGCACTCAACCCGGCCGCGGCCTCGTCTAGCAGCGACGCCGCCGCGCCGATGTCGCCGCGGGCGAGGGCCGCCCGGCCCGCGATCGCCGTCCCGAGCGGTTGGGCCACGCCCGGCAGATCGGCGGCCTGGGTCCGGACCCGCTCCGCGATGGTGCCGACGCCGGCGATGTCGCCGGCCAGCCACAGCGCGCTGAGGTGGGAGTCGGCGATGTTGAATCCCATTTGCGGGGCATCGGCGGACCGCGCCACGGCGCGGTAGCCCGCCTCGGCGGTGCGGACCGCGTCGGCCGTCCGTCCGGCGGCGGCGTGCACGGTCGTCACCGGCCACGCCGTCTCCGCGCCCACGATCGGCGGCAGCTCGTCGATTTCGGTTGCGTCCCAGTGCCGTACGGCATCGGGTCGGTCCATCGCGAACCAGTACACGGTGAGGAAAGCGTCGACGTAGCTGCGGTGCTCGGGCGCGATGGTGGCGGCCGCCTCGTCGGCGATGGCCTTCGCCCGGCCGGGATCGCCGAGTGTCCACAGGGCATTGCTGGACCGCAGGAACGCCAGCCGGGCCCGCTGCGCGTCGGGCAGCGACCGGGCGTCGACGTCCGCGAGGGCGGCGTCGGCCTCGGCGCCGCGCCCCAGCCAGGACAGCACGTGTGAGTGCACGAAACTGGCCTCGACTCCGGCTCCGGCGCGGATGGCGGCCTGCGCCAGGCGCGCCGCCAGCGTGAGATCGGCCAACCCGACGGACCCGTACGCCGCCCGGAGCATCAGACCCGGGTCGGCCGCTGCGTCCGACTCGAGCAGCAGCGCCGCCCGCCGCACCAGAACGGGGATCTCGTCGCGGTCGGTGCCGGCGGCCAGTGCGTCGGCGACGGTTCCGCGCAGCCGGCGCAGCTTGGTGGCCGGGGCGCGCCGGCGGCGCACCTCGCCGTAGATGGGATGCGCCAGCCGCACCTGCGGGTCCACCGCGCCCCGCGCCACGGTGACCAGACCGCGGGTCTCGGCGTCCTCCACCGCATCCGGTTCGGCGAGGCGCTCGAGCGCGGACAGCGCGAGCGGCTCGCCGACGGCCAGGACGTCGAGCACGTCGCCGACCGCGCGGGGCAGCTCCGCGAACCGGGTCTCGATCAGGGCGACCAGGCTCGGCGGCAGGACCGGCTCTCCCGTCCACCACCACCGGCCCTGCTGCGCCACGATGCGGCCCTCCTCGACCTCCTGCTCGAGGATGTTCCGCAGGTAGAGCGCGTTGCCGCGGGTCAGTCCCCACAGTCGGCGGGCCGTCTCGTGGGCCACGGGTCCCTGCAGGGCCGCGGCCGCCAACTCCGCGGTCGCCTGCAGTGACAGCGGTTCCAACGCCAGGTGGTCGAATCGGCCGACCTTCCAGATCTCCTGCAGCGGGGCCGGCGCGGGTGCGTCGTCGACCACGCTGACCAGCAGTGTCGCGGCGCGGCGCATGGCGATCTGGTGGAGGACGAACATCGCGAGCTCATCGAGCAGGTGGGCGTCGTCCACGATCACCAGCACCTTGGCGTCCGGCGGTGCCGCGCACAGCGACGCGGTCACCCCGCGCACCAGCGAGATGGTGTTCGAGGCGTCGGGGGGCGCCCACGACGTGAAGGCACCCAGCGGCACGGCTCGTGCCGAGGACGTCCCGACGGCCACCCGCGTCAGGTATCCGCGCGCGGTGGCTTTCCGCCGGGCTTCGGCCAGCAGCCGGCTCTTGCCGACGCCGGGTGCACCCGAGAGCACGACACCGGAGACGTCGGGAGTCGAGAGAGCGGCTTCGATGCGCCGCAGCTCGTCGGAGCGACCGACCAGCGGCCACGAAACCCCCACGCAGAGAGCTTAGAAGCGCTAGCGCCCCAGGTGCAGGGGTTTTCAGGAAGCCTTAAGCGGCCGGTCGACCGAACTCGCGGCCGGGCGTGTGCACCGGCGGGGCGGTGTCACCTTTGCCGTAGACGGCGACCACGACGGTGCGGTCGACGAGGTTCTCCGACCAGACTCCGATGTCGATGTTGGAGCAGTCGGACATGATCGCGTAGTAGTCGGGCCGGTGGTACCACTGGTTGATCAGCTCGATGCCGCTGATCGCCAGCGCCGGGTTGATCGCCACCGTCTCCGCGACCTCACCCTGGTAGCCGGCATTGCGGGCACGGTCGGCCACGGTGGAGCCGTCGGAGCCGATGTCGCCATTGAGAGCGCGATTGTGCAGGACGTCGTTGGTGTGCCACTGCGCCGCCAACCGGAGTTTGGGGTCGACCGAGATGTCGGTCTCGCAGCCGTTTTTGTGCTGGATCGTGTACACGTTCGACACCACGCCCTGGTTGAGGCGTCGGTTGTCGGCGTGGGCGGAGGGCATGGCGGCGACGGCGGCGCCGACGAGCACCGCCGCGGGCACGAGGCGAGCGGTTTTGCTGACGATCACAGCGGGCAGGTTACGCGACCTCGCCCTGCGCGGAGGGCGCAGCGCTGGAATCGGCCGGCGGGGCGGATTGGCGGCGGGTGTCCCACCACGGCTCGGGCTGGTGGCGTGCCCAGCCGTTGATCGCCTCCAGGGCCGCGGCCAGCGAGACCAGCATCGGTTCGCTGTTCGCGGGACCCATCAGCTGCACCCCGATGGGCAGACCGTCGGAGGTGAAACCGGCGGGCACGTTGATCGACGGCCAGCCCAGCAGATTCCACGGCCAGGTCGCCGGACAGGCCCGGATCATCATGCGGTCGGTGGCCAGCCCGCCGAGGCGGTCGAACGCGTCGACCTTCGGCGGCGGCAGCGCGGTGGTCGGGGCCAGCACCACGTCGGCGATGTTGAAGATCCACCCGACGCGGCGCGCGGTGCGGGCTTCGTGGGCGCGGGCCTTGCGGAGCACGTTCTGCGACAGCAGTCGCCCGGTGCGGGCGTTGGCCCGGGTCCGCCGGTCCCAATCCACGGTGGGGCCCATCCGGTCCATCCACTCCGGGATCCCGGATGTCGAGCGGGACAGGAAACTCCAGGACATCCGCAAGTTGTAGTCGGGGTCGGCGCGGACGACGGTATGGCCGAGCTGCTCGAGTTGGTCGGCCACCGACTGCAGCGCGTCGCGGATCTCCGGGTGCAGGTTGGTGCGGAAGACGCTGTAGGCGAACTTCGTCGACAGCGCGATGCGCAGCGGCCCCGGCGCACGGGACACGTAGTCCGACACCGTGACCGGCTCGGGCTGGTGCAGGTCGCCGGGTGCGTTGCCGGACGCGGCGTCGAGGACCAGCGCCGCATCGGTGACGGTGCGCGCCAGGACACCGTTGACGGTGATCCCGTTGAACGCCTCGGGCAGCGGCCAGGTCGAGATCCGGCCGCGCTGCGGCTTGATGCCCACCAGGTGCGTCCACGCGGCCGGGATCCGCACACTGCCCGCGCCGTCGGAGCCGATGGCCGCGGCCACCAGTCCGCCCGCGACCGCGGCGGCGCTGCCGCCTGACGAGCCACCCGGGGTGTGCTCGGACGACCAGGGGTTGCGGGTGTGGCCGAAGCCGGGGCCGCTGGTGAACGGCCACTGGCCGAGTTCGCAGGTGTTGGTCTTGCCGACGATCACCGCGCCGGCCGCGCGCAGCCGGCGCACCACCTCGGCGTCGGCCGGCGCCGGGGGCAGCTCGGCGTCGGCGCCGAAGCGGGTCGGCACCCCGGCGACGTCGACGTCGTCTTTGACCGCAATGGGGATGCCGAGCAGCGGCAGGCGTGACAGGTCGGCGCCGGCCTGGCGTCGCCGGTCGGCCGCGGCGGCCTCGGCCAGCGCCGACTCGGTGAGCACCACCCGGAACGCGTTGAGCGTCGGCTGGCTGGCCTCGATCGCGTCGAGGGATCGGCGCACCAGTTCCACCGAGGTGGTGGTGCCGGCGGCGAGAGCGAAGAGTTGGTTGCCCAGTGTGGGGAACAGGGACCGAGAGGCACGTTTTTCGACCATTGCCTATGAGGGTATCGGCGCTGCGCCACCCAATTCGTCACCCGGCAGTGGGAGACTGGGCGGATGCGTCTGTACCGGGATCGGGCTGTGGTGCTCCGGCAGCACAAGCTCGGCGAAGCCGACCGGATCGTGAGTCTGCTGACTCGCGACCACGGTCTGGTGCGGGCGGTCGCCAAAGGGGTGCGGCGGACCCGCAGCAAGTTCGGCGCCCGGCTGGAACCGTTCGCGCACATCGATGTTCAGCTCCACCCCGGCCGCAACCTCGACATCGTCACGCAGGTGATCGCCATCGACGCGTTCGCCTCCGACATCGTCAGCGACTACGGCCGCTACACCTGCGCGTGCGCCATGCTCGAGACCGCCGAACGGCTCGCCGGGGAGGAGCGCGCGCCCGCGCCGCAGCTGCACCGGCTCACCGTCTCCGCCCTGCGTGCGATCGCCGACGGCAGCCGGCCCCGGGAACTCGTCCTCGACGCCTATCTGCTGCGGGCAATGGGCGTTGCGGGCTGGGCGCCCGCGTTGACCGAGTGCGCGCGCTGCGCCACGCCCGGACCGCACCGCGCCTTCCACGTCGGCGCCGGCGGCAGCGTGTGCGTGCACTGCCGGCCGTCCGGATCGGTGACGCCGCCGCAGCCGGTGCTGGATCTGATGGCCGCGCTCTACGAGGGTGACTGGGAGCATGCGCAGACAGCGACCACGTCGCACCGCAGCCAGGCCAGCGGGCTGATCGCGGCGCACCTGCAATGGCACCTCGAGCGCAAACTGCGGACACTGCCACTTGTCGAGCGGGTGCAGCGAAACGCCGGCCAGCCCATCAGGCAGGATGATGCGCATGGCATTGGAACGGACTGGGCGGCGGAAGGGCCGGGCCAGCTACCCTCAGCTGCCCCCGGCGCCTGACGACTACCCGACCTTCCCGGACAAGTCCACCTGGCCTGTCGTCTTCCCGGAGATCCCGGCCGGGACCAACGGGCGGTTCGCGCGTCCGCCGCAGCACACCTCCAAGGCGGCTGCGCCCCAGATCCCTGCCGACCAGGTGCCCAACCACGTCGCGGTCGTGATGGACGGCAACGGCCGCTGGGCCACCCAGCGCGGGCTCGGCCGTACCGAGGGCCACAAGATGGGCGAGGCGGTGCTCATCGACATCACCTGCGGCGCCATCGAAATCGGCATCAAACACCTGACGGTGTACGCCTTCTCCACCGAGAACTGGAAACGCAGCACCGAAGAGGTGCGCTTCCTGATGGGGTTCAACCGCGAGGTGGTGCGCCGCCGCCGCGAGAACCTCAATGACATGGGCGTGCGGATGCGCTGGGTCGGGTCGCGGCCGCGCATGTGGAGCAGCGTCATCAAGGAATTCGACATCGCCGAACAGATGACGGTCGACAACGACGTCATCACCATCAACTACTGCGTGAACTACGGCGGGCGCACCGAGATCGTCGAGGCCGCGCGCCAGCTGGCGCAGGAGGCGGTGGACGGCAAGATCAAGCCGAACCGCATCAGCGAGGCGACGTTCGCCAAGCATCTGCACCGCGCCGACATCCCCGATGTCGACCTGTTCATCCGGACCTCCGGCGAGCAGCGCGCCAGCAACTTCCTGCTGTGGCAGGCGGCCTACGCCGAGTACGTCTTCCAGGACAAGCTGTGGCCCGACTACGACCGCCGCGACCTGTGGGCGGCGTGCGAGGAGTACGTGAACCGCAACCGTCGTTTCGGAAGGGCGTGATCGTGCCGCATCTGTCTGAGCGTCTGTCGGCCATCCTCGGCGAGATCCTGCCGGTGACCGAGGAGGAAGACGGCGCCCTGACGGTCAAGCACGAGGAGACGTTCGCGTCGGTGCGGGTGGTCACCGTCGCCCCCGACCTGGACCTGGTGTCGTTGACGCAGGTGCTGGCCTGGGACATGCCGCTCAACAGCCGGACCACGGCGACCGTCGCGAAGTTCACCCAGGAGACGCTGCTGGGAACGGTCAGTCTGGTGGAGAAGGTCGGGGCCGCCAAGAACGGCTCCAAGAAACTCGGTGACGTGCTGCTGCGCTACAACTTCCCGGCCGCCGGTCTGACCGACGACGCGCTGCGGACGCTGCTGCTGATGGTGCTGGCCACCGGTTCGGACGTGCGGCGCGCGCTAGTCGGCTGACGCGGCGCAGCGGGCGCACAGCCCGAAGATCTCGATGGTGTGGGTGACGTCGGAGAAGCCGTGTTCGCGGGCCACCTCGGCGGCCCATGCCTCGACCTGCCCGCCGCCGATCTCCACCGTCGATCCGCAGCTGCGGCACACCAGGTGATGGTGGTGGTGCTCCGAGCAGCGCCGGTAGACCGACTCGCCGGTGTCGGTGCGCAGCGTGTCCACGGCGCCGCTGGCGGCCATGTGCTGCAGGGTGCGGTAGACGGTGGTCAGGCCGATGTTCTCGCCGCGGCGGCGCAGCTCGTCGTGCAGTTCCTGCGCGGAGCGGAAGTCGTCGATGTTCTCCAGCAGCGCGGCGAGCGCGGCGCGCTGGCGGGTCGAGCGGACGACGCCGGTCATGGCGCGTCCTCCGCCGAGTGGGTCACCGCGGTGACGACGATGTCGGCCAGGTGCTGATCGGCCAGCCGGTACAGGACCTCCCGGCCCGAGCGTTCTCCTTCGACCACCCCGGCGGCTTTGAGGATCCGCAGATGCTGGCTGACCAACGGCTGCGGGACGTCGAGCGCGTCGACGAGTTCGTGCACGCAGCGCGGGTCTTCGCGCAGCTGCAACACGATCGCGATGCGGACGGGCGCGGCCAGCGCGCGCAGCAGGTCACCGGCGGTGTCCAGGACGGCGCGGGGCGGCAGCTCGGGGGACGGGGCCCCGGGGGTCACGCCGGGACGGTGCGAGCCGGCCGCGTCGGCGGTACTGGAAACCGTTTTCATTAGTGCCCACGATACATGCGCACTCGTGCATGTCAACCGGCGATCTGGGTCACGTTGGGCACCTCGCTACGCTGTTGACCCGTGGCATCGTCTTCTTCGATCATCGACACCGTCGCGAACCTGGCCAAGCGTCGCGGGCTCGTCTTCCAGTCCGGCGAAATCTATGGCGGTACGAAATCCGCCTGGGACTACGGGCCATTGGGCGTCGAGCTCAAGGAGAACATCAAGCGGCAGTGGTGGAAATCGGTCGTCACCGGCCGCGACGACGTCGTCGGCCTGGACAGCGCCATCATCCTGCCGCGGCAGGTGTGGGTCGCGTCCGGCCACGTCGAGGTGTTCAACGATCCGCTGGTGGAGTGCCTCAACTGCCACAAGCGGCACCGGCAGGACCACATGCAGGAGGCGTTCTTCGAGAAGAAGGGCGCCAAGGAGGGTTACGCCGACCCGGACGCGGTCCCGATGAGCGAGATCACCTGCCCGGACTGCGGCACCAAGGGGCAGTGGACCGAGCCGCGCGACTTCAACATGATGCTCAAGACCTACCTCGGCCCCATCGAGACCGAGGAAGGCCTGCACTACCTGCGCCCGGAGACCGCCCAGGGCATCTTCGTCAACTTCGCCAACGTGGTCACCACCGCGCGCAAGAAGCCGCCGTTCGGCATCGGCCAGATCGGCAAGAGCTTCCGCAACGAGATCACCCCGGGCAACTTCATCTTCCGCACCCGGGAGTTCGAGCAGATGGAGATGGAGTTCTTCGTCGAGCCGTCCACGGCCGCCGAATGGCACCAGTACTGGATCGACACCCGCCTGCAGTGGTACGTCGACCTCGGCATCGACCGCGACAACCTGCGGCTCTACGAGCACCCGCCGGAGAAGCTCTCGCACTACTCCGACCGCACGGTCGACATCGAGTACAAGTTCGGTTTCGCCGGCAACCCATGGGGCGAGCTGGAAGGTGTGGCCAACCGGACGAACTTCGACTTGTCCACGCACGCAAAGCATTCCGGTGTCGACCTGTCGTTCTACGACCAGGCCAACGACACCCGCTACGTGCCGTACGTGATCGAGCCGGCAGCCGGGCTGACCCGGTCGCTGATGGCGTTCCTGGTCGACGCGTACACCGAGGACGAGGCGCCCAACGCCAAGGGCGGTGTCGACAAGCGCACGGTGCTCAAGCTCGACCCGCGCCTGGCCCCGGTCAAGGCCGCGGTCCTGCCCCTGTCGCGGCACGCGGATCTGTCACCCAAAGCCCGCGACCTGGCTGCAGAGCTGCGCAGGAACTGGAACGTCGAGTTCGACGACGCCGGTGCGATCGGCCGGCGCTACCGCCGCCAGGACGAGATCGGCACGCCGTACTGCGTCACCGTGGACTTCGACTCGCTCGAGGACCAGGCCGTGACCATCCGCGAGCGGGACGCGATGACCCAGGAGCGGGTGGCCATCGATCAGGTGTCCGACTACCTCGCGGTCCGTCTCAAGGGCGCCTGACCCGCGACCTAGAAGCGGCCCCCGCCACCGCCGAGGCCTCCGCCGCCACCGCCGAAACCGCCGCCGCCGAAGCCGCCCCCGAAGCCACCGCCGCCGAACCCGCCGCGCATGGCCCCGGAGAGCACGTTGCCCAGGATGAGGCCGCCGATCACCGCGCCCATCTGACCGCCGCCGCCACCCCCGCCATAGGGGCCGTTGAAGTGGCGTTGCGCGGCGGTCACGTCGGCGTTGGCCAGTGACTGCGCCTGGGCGGCGAGCATGGCGGCGCCGTTGGCGTGTGCGAGCGCCTCGTTCAGGTTGCTCTCTCGCTTGTCGCGCGCAGCCTGCAACTGGCGTACCGCTTCGGCCAGCCGCGTGCGGGCCTCCGGCCCGACCACCCCGCGCCGGGTGTCGATGTAGTCGGAGACCGCACGCACCCGCGACTGCGCGGTGAACAACGCCTGGTCGTAGGTCCGCGTCAGACGTTCGTGCGCCTCGCGTTCCTCTTCGACGTCGGCGAGCAGTCGGTCGAGCTCGGCGTCGGCCTGGGTCAGCCGGGTGAACGCGCCCAGCGGGTCGGTGCGGCCCTCACTCTGGGCGTGGGCCACCGCCTCCACCGCGGCGTCACGGGCCGCGGACAACTCGGTGGCCACGGCAAGACGGCCCTGCGCGAGCTGCGCGCCCGCCTGTTCGATGCCGCGCTGGGCGTCGGTGAGCGCGGCGGGCAGGCTGCTCATCGCGCGGTTGATGTCGGTGGAGGCGCTGTCCACCGCGTCGAGCAGTGTGCGCGCCTGCCCGAGCGCGGCCTCGGCGGCGTGGATCGCGTCGACCAGGCCGGTCTGCCGGTTGGCCGGCCGGGCCACCAGGTTGCGCCCGGTGTCGATGTTGCGCTCGGCGAACGCCAGCCGCTCCCGAGCCTCCTCGACGTTGTCCGACACCGACGCCAGCGCCGACGCGGCGAACTCCGACCGCAGCGCGGCCAGCGTCTGCTCGGCCGGGGTCAGCCGCGCGGACAGGTCCACCATCTGCTGGGTCAGGTTGTCCAGCCGGGTCGGCGCGTTGATCACCAGGTCGCGCAGCTGCGCGAACGCCTCGCGCTGCGCCTCGAGTTCACGGTCGGCCTTGGCCGCCGACACGATCACCCGGGTCAGCAGGTCCCGGCGCTGCCGCGGCGTCTCGGGCACCGCGTCGTCGAGGATGTGGCGCACGTTGAGCGCCTCGGCCAGCGTGGCCTTCGCGTTGGCCACCGCGCGGGTGAACGCGGCGGTGTCGCGTTCACCGAACTCGTCGACCGCCAGCGCCAATTCGCTTTCGCTGGTGCGTAGTTCGTTGTCCACCTCGACGACAATCTGGCGCGACAGGTCGTCGAGCGCGTCCAGCGACACCGCGGCCAGCGCGTTCGGGTCTGCCGGGTCGACGCGCTGCGCGGCGGCGAACTCGGCTTCGCGGCGCTTCTTACGCCGGCGCCGCTGCCACAGCACCAGCACCACCAGCCCGGCCCCGATCAGCCCCAGCACCACCAGCATCCCGGTCCAACTCGCCGAGCCACCGGAGCGGGACTGGCCGTTCAGCCCGTTGGCGGCGGCAACCGCGGCGCCGGCCCAGTCACCGTCGCGCAGCAGCGGCTCGACATCGTCGGTGCGGATCCGGTCGATGTCGGTGCCCCGCATCGCCTCCGCACCGGCCAGCAGCGCGTACGCGCGGTCGACGGTCGCGACCGCGAGGATCGCGTCCCGGCTGCCCAGATCGCTGCTCCGATAAGTCGATTCCGCCCAGCCCTGCGCGGACTGACCGCTGAAGGTGTCGACGAAGACCACCCACAGCCGGACCCGCCGCTCCTGGTAGAGGCCGTCCACGGCCTGCTGCACCTCACCGCGGCCGGCCGGGTCGAGCGCGCCGGCCTGGTCGGTGACGTAGCCGGCCAGACGCATCGGCGGAGCGGCGGCGGCGCTGGGTGCCAGCAGAGCCAGGCTGGAAAGCGAGGTGGTCAGGAAGACGCCCAGCAGGGCGAGCATTCGCAGTGCGCGCATAGTCGCCAATGTAATGCGCGGTTCCCGATCGGCGTGCTGGCAGACTATGGGACGGTGAGCCCCGAACAGCAGCACAACTACGACGCGTTCGACTGCGAACGCCTGGTGGCCGAGCCGGCGAAGAGCGCCGGTCTGCCCGGCACCGGCGTCGAGCACCGCTCGGATTTCGCGCGGGACCGCGCCCGTGTGCTGCACTGCGCCGCGTTGCGCCGCCTCGCCGACAAGACCCAGGTGGTGGGGCCCCGCGAGGGCGACACGCCCCGTACCCGGTTGACGCATTCCCTGGAGGTGGCCCAGATCGGCCGCGGCATGGCCGTCGAGCTGGGCTGCGATCCCGACCTCGTCGACCTCGCCGGGCTGGCCCACGACATCGGTCATCCGCCCTACGGGCACAACGGCGAACGCGCGCTCAACGAGATCGCCCAGGCGTTCGGCGGTTTCGAGGGCAACGCGCAGAATTTCCGCATCCTGACCCGGCTGGAACCCAAAGTGCTTGACGCCCAGGGCCGCAGCGCCGGGCTCAACCTGACCCGGGCCTCGCTGGACGCGGTGACGAAGTATCCGTGGGCGCGGGTGGGGGAGCGCCGCAAGTTCGGCTTCTACAGCGGCTTCTCCACCGACGACATGGCCGCCGCCGACTGGGTGCGCGCCGGCGCGCCGACCGACCGACCGTGCCTGGAAGCTCAGGTGATGGACTGGGCCGACGATGTCGCGTACTCGGTGCACGACGTCGAGGACGGCGTCATCTCCGGGCGCATCGACCTGCGGGTGCTGGCCGACGACGACGCCGCGGCGGCGCTCGCCCACCTGGGCGCGCGGTCGTTCACGTCGCTGACCCCCGACGACCTGATGGCGGCGGCCAAGCGGCTGTCCGAGGTGCCCGTGGTGGCCGCGGTCGGCAAATTCGACGGCACGCTGGCGGCCTCGGTGGCGCTCAAGACGCTCACCAGCGAACTGGTGGGCCGCTTCGCCAACGCCGCGGTGACCGCCACCCGCGCGGTCGCCGGCCCGGGACCGCTGCGCCGCTTCGCGGCCGAGCTGGAGGTGCCGACGCTGGTGCGCGCCGAGGTCGCGGTTCTCAAGACACTTGCCCTGCAGTTCATCATGTCCGACCACCGCCACCTGGAGATCCAGGCCGACCAGCGCACCCGCGTCCATGAGGTGGCGCTGGCGCTGTGGGGGCAGGCGCCGGGCAGCCTCGACCCGCAGTTCGCGGCGGAGTTCGACGCCGCGTCCGACGACGGTGCCCGCCTGCGGGTGGTGGTCGACCAGCTGGCCAGCTACACCGAGAGTCGGCTGGACCGGGTGCACGAAGCCCGGACGCCCCGACCTCTCGTCACCGGCCTCTAGACTGACGCGGTGGCCGGGCGGATTCCAGATCGCGACATCGCCGCTATCCGCGAGCGTGTCAACATCGAGGACCTCGTCGGCGACTACGTGCAGCTGCGACGCGCCGGTGCGGACTCGCTGAAAGGGCTGTGTCCCTTCCACGACGAGAAGTCGCCGTCGTTCCACGTGCGCCCCAACCACGGACACTTCCACTGCTTCGGCTGCGGCGAGGGCGGCGACGTCTACGCGTTCCTGCAGAAGATCGAGCACGTCAGCTTCGTCGAGGCCGTCGAGCTGCTCGCCGACCGGGTCGGCTACACCGTCACCTATACCGGCGGCTCGACCACCAACGTGCAGCGCGACCGCGGCAGCCGCAGCCGGCTGCTCGCCGCCAACGCCGCCGCCCAGGAGTTCTACGCCGAGGCGCTGGGCAGCGCCGAGGCCGCCCCGGCGCGTCAGTATCTGCTCGACCGCAACTTCGATGCCGCGGCGGCCGCGCGCTTCGGCTGCGGCTTCGCGCCGTCAGGGTGGGACACGCTGACAAAACACCTGCTGCGCAAGGGTTTCGAGTTCAAGGAGCTGGAGGCCGCCGGGTTGTCCCGGGAGGGGCGCCGCGGGCCGATGGACCGTTTCCACCGTCGCCTGCTGTGGCCGATCCGGGCCGGGGGCGGCGAGGTCATCGGTTTCGGTGCACGCCGGATCTTCGAGGACGACCCGATGGAGGCGAAGTACGTCAACACCCCCGAGACGGTGTTGTACAAGAAGTCCTCGGTGCTGTTCGGGCTGGATCTGGCCAAGCGGGACATCGCCAAGGGGCATCGCGCGGTCGTCGTCGAGGGCTACACCGACGTGATGGCGATGCACCTGGCCGGGGAGACCACCGCGGTCGCGTCGTGCGGCACCGCGTTCGGCGAGTCGCACCTGTCGCTGTTGCGGCGCCTGATGATGGACGACAACTGGTACCGCGGAGAACTGATCTTCGTCTTCGACGGGGACGCCGCCGGGCAGGCCGCGGCGCTCAAGGCGTTCGACGGCGACCAGCAGGTGGCGGGCAAATCCTTCGTGGCCATCGCCGCCGACGGGATGGACCCGTGTGACCTGCGGTTGAAGTCCGGCGACGGTGCGCTGCGCGACCTGGTGGCCCGGCGCATCCCGATGTTCGAGTTCGCGATCCGCAGCCTGATCCCCAGCGGCGACGTCCTCGACAACGACCCGTCGGCGCAGGTCGACGCGCTGCGGCGATGCGTGCCGCTGGTCGCGCGGATCCGGGACTACGCCCTGCGCGACGAGTACGCGCGCCGGTTGGCGGGCTGGACCGGG
The DNA here is from genome assembly GCA_050205485.1 of Mycolicibacterium vaccae. Taxonomy (GTDB): domain Bacteria; phylum Actinomycetota; class Actinomycetes; order Mycobacteriales; family Mycobacteriaceae; genus Mycobacterium; species Mycobacterium vaccae_A. The sequence goes on from JBNMQW010000001.1 coordinate 419,217, forward strand.
TGGCGCGACGAGGCCCAGGTGCTGTCCCGGGTCCGCGAGGAGGCGACGAAGCGCGGGATGCCCGAACGCGGCCGGCGCCGGGCCGAGCCGGCCCGGCCCCAGGCCGCCCGCGGCGCGCCCGCCCCGTCGGCGCCGGCGCGTCCCGATCCCGCCGACCCCACACTGTGGCCGCAGCGCGAGGCGCTCAAATCCGCGCTGCAGTATCCGGCGCTGGCCGGCCCGGTGTTCGACTCGCTGGCCGGCGAGAGTTTCACCCATCCCGGTTACGCGGCGATCCGGTCGGCGATCGAGACCGCCGGCGGGGCCGCGTCGGGGATGGGTGGGGCGCAGTGGATCGAGGCGGTGCGCGCACAGGTCTCCACGCCCGAATCGGGCACCCTGGTCAACGAACTCAGCGTGGAGGCCATCAACGCCGAGGACGAGCAGCTGCCGCGTTACATCGGCGGGGTCCTGGCCCGCTTGCAGGAAGTGTGGATCGGCCGGCAGATCGCCGAACTCAAGTCCAAGCTGCAGCGCATGTCGCCGGTCGAGCAGGGCGACGAGTACCACGCGCTCTTCGGTGACCTGGTGGCGATGGAGGCGTACCGGCGCAGCCTGCTGGAGCAGGCCAGCGGCAATGACTTGACTGCGTGATCGCGGGCACCGGGGTAACGTTGTCGGTGGCTTGACCGACAGTTCATTCGTCGGTATCGCGGGAAGAATCGAGCAGGAGATGCTGGTGAAGAAAATCCGGGCCAACGCAGTACGGTTGATCGCCGGGGCGTTCGCGGCCGCGGCCGTCGCCGTCCCGCTCTACGCCTCGCTGGACACCGCCCCCGCCGACGTCACCGCCGGGCCGAGGTGCCTGGCCTGGTTCGGCAACCTCGAGGACGGACACTGCCTGTCCTACTCGAACGGCAGTGGTGCCACCGTCGGCACGCCGAACTTCGGCATCGGCTATGGCGGCGTCTACGTCCAGACCCCGCCGCTGCTGCCCGGCACCACCATTTCGCAGCCAATCGGCTAGCGCGGCTTGTCCACCTCCGGCTCCAGCACCTCGGTGCTGGAGTCGATTGGCGTCAGTTTGACCAGCGTCGGATCCGGCGACACCCGTTCGGCGATCTTGCGCCGTCCCGCATCGATGACCGCCTTGGCGGCGGGGCTGGCCGTCACCGCCCGGTACGTGCCCGCGATCTGCTCGTAGCGCTGTCTGCCGGCCTTGGTTCCCAGCACATAGCCGACAGCCAGCACGGCGACATACCCGATCACAGGGCTCCTTCCCGAGGGGACAGGGGACGTTCGGACGGTGTCCATCCTGCCTCAAACCACCGGCTGCGCGCCCGACTGGGAGCGCATTGGCACGGGCGTGCAGACGTAGGCTAGAGTGCTCTCTGGCCCGCGGAAGAACTTCCGCGGGAGCGCAATCCCCTGTAGCTCAATTGGCAGAGCATTCGGCTGTTAACCGAAGGGTTGCTGGTTCGAGTCCAGCCGGGGGAGCCACGTTCGAACTCAAACCGCGCGGAGCGATTTCCCCGACTCGGGGGCGCTCCGCGCTGTTGCGCAGTAGCTTTGCATTCTTCGCTGTCGTCGTTCTTCGACGCGCATTGCGGGCCGGGGGACCTTCGAGAATGGAATGCATCATGTTTGCTGTTTCTCCCCGTCGCGCCGTCGCCGTCGGCGGCGTGGTCGTCTTGGGCGCGATCGCCCTCGCGGTTCCCGCGTCCGCCGCACCCCTGGAGGGGTCGTACACGGCAACAGTCACCGGTAGCTTCGGGAACTATCTCGGTGAGCAGACATCTACCTGGGTGTTCACGCCGTGTGGCCCGGGTTGTGTCGAGGTGAGCGCCCAAAAGGTTGTGCTGCACGCCAGAGAAGGAGGCTGGAGCGGGACCTTCGACTTGCGCGCCCAGGACAACGGCGAGGTGGTCGTCTGCACGAGGGGCATCACCGAGGCGACTCTCACCGCTTCCGACGTGTGCCCTCAGCCCCTCGGCATGATGGTCAACTACCAACTGGTCAAGAACGGCTGAGGCGACACCTCACTCCATCGCCGCGCGGCGGTCCTCATCGGTGAACGCCGCGTGCCGGCCGGCCCGGGCCGATGTCATGTACGCGCTGGCCGCCGTCGAGACTGCGACGGTGGACTGGTAATTCCGGTCGTTGTAGGTGATGGCGTCGTCGGCGCCGATCCCCATCTGTCCGGCGACGCTGACCGCGTCCATGTTGGCTCCGAGGAAGAGGAACTTCCAGTTCCACTCGTCGCGCTGCTGCTCGATGAGCTTGCGGACGCCATCGAGGCTCCATTCCTGACTGCTGTTCTCCATGCCGTCGGTCATGATCATGCAGATCACCTGACCCGGACGTTCGGCTTCCGGCAGCTCGGACAGCCGGGTCCCGACATCGGTGATGAACTTGCCCGTCGCGTCGAGCAGCGCGGTCATCCCGCGGGGCTGCACGAAGAACTCGGGAAGGTCGGCGATGTCGGCCTCGGAGTAGAGCAGCTCGTATTCAGTGTCGAACTGCGCGAGGGTCACCACGGCGCGACCCGGAATCTGCCGCTGCTCGTTGATGAGCTCGCGCCAGCCGTCCTCGGTGGCCTTCTTCGACGTCTCCATCGACCCGGAACGATCGAGGAGCGCGGCGATCAGGGTTTTGTTCGAATCGGTCATGAGTGCCCCTCTGTGTTGTTTCCTCGAAGGTATCTCGACGGTCTGACAAAACCGGCTCACTCCGTTTTGCTGTGACCTTGGTGGGAGACCGTTCGCCCAGCGCGCGGTCACCGTGCCGCCGTGGTTACGCTTTTCCTAGAAGGTGCGTCCAAGGCCTCATTCGCGTCTTTGGGAGAGGGGTCTTCCATGTCGATCTCATTCCGGCTCATCGCCGCGGCGGTCGGCGTGGCGGCGCTGGTTGGTGCCGTCGGCGTCGATGTCGCCGATGCGGGCACCTATCCCAAGGGCGGCTCGTACCACTCCGGTGGTGAAGGCGCGACCGTCGAGCCGAGTCCCGACCCCACGACGCTGTCGACTGCGTCGTTCACCCCGCAGATCCACGGTCAGATCGGATGCGGAGCCGTCGCGTGGGGTGGCGGCTGCGGCTGAGTCGGCACGAACGCTGCTTATTCTGGGCGCATGCGAGTTGCGCCGCTTCTAGCCGTCATCGTGGTCCTGGCCGCCGGGTGCGGCTGGAGCCCGGGTGGCCAGACTCCCGTGAACACGGTGGACTGCGGGCCCGGCCCCGCACCGGAGGCCGTCGAGGCCGAGATCGCGGCGCTGCCGCCCGGCCAGTGGGCCGAGACCGACCGCGGCAGCGCCCCCGACTGCGCACTGCAATGGGTGGTGGTCAGCGACGGGCAGGCCGACGACAGCCCTGAACAGGTGCTGTTCTTCGCCGGGGAGAACCCGGTCGGCTCACCGACTCCCGAACCGCGTCCGTACATCACCGTGATCCCGCAGGGCGACGCGACGGCGCTGGTGCAGTACCAGTGGCGCCAGGACAGCGAGGAGCCGTGCTGCCCGACCGGGATCGGAAGCGCCCGGGTCACGCTGGAGGACGGCCGCCTGACGGTGCTGGACCCGATCCCGGGTCCGTGACGCCGATCAGATGACGCCGGCGCTGGTCGCGTCCTGCGGGGTGTGTTCGTCGGCGTCGGGAATGTTCTCCGGGTGCAGCATCTCGGCGTAGCGCAGCTGCTCGGGGATGCCGAAACCGTCGACCAGCAACTCGGCGTACGGCCGCAGCCGCCGGCAGCGGTCGTTGATGCCGCGGGTGACCGCCTTGGCCCGCTCAGTGGACAGGAAGCGGTGCTCGACGAACCAGGCCTTGTCCTCTTCGATCACCGAGAGCGCGTACAGGTCGCACACCATGCCCAGGATCTCGCGGGCCTCGTCGTCCTCGCAGGCGTCGATGCCGGCGACGAACGCCTCCAGGATGATGCGGTCGATGTGGGCCTGTGCGGTGTGCAGCACATGGTCCTGCACGGAGTTGAACGCGTCGAATGCGCTCATCTCCTTGGACTTCGCCTGTAGGCGCCGCGCCACCGAGGCCAGCATGTACTCTTCGCGGTCCTCGAACATCTGCACCTGGGTGCCGCGGTTGAAGAGGCTGCCCTCTTCCTCGTTGTCCTGGCGGGTGTCGAGGATGGTCTGCATGATCGTCTGCGCCGCAGTGCGTTTCAGCACCCGTTCGCCGGCGAAGTTGGCCGCGAACCGGACCCACTCGACGGGGCTCATGCCCTTGATGTCGTCGGCGTAGGTGGTGAGCAGTTCCTTGGCGACCAGCTGGGTCAGCACGTGGTTGTCGCCTTCGAACGTCGTGAACACGTCGGTGTCGGCTTTCAGTGCGATCAGCCGGTTCTCGGCCATGTAGCCCGCGCCCCCGCACGCCTCGCGGGCCTCCTGGATGGCGCGGGTGGCGTGCCAGGTGTTGGCGGCTTTCAGGCCGGCCGCACGGGATTCGAGCTCGCGCTGCTCCTCGGGATCGGGGTCCTCGGCGCTCTGCAGTTCATGGCATTTGGCCACCAGCTCGTTCTGCGCGAACTGCAGCGCGTAGGAGCGCGCGATCAGCGGCAGGAGCCGGCGCTGGTGCACCAGGTAGTCCATCAGCAGCACCTCACCGCCGTCGGGGTCGGAGAACTGCTTGCGCTGCAACGCATATCGGGTCGCGATGTCCAGGGCCACCCGGGCGGCGGCGCCGGCGCTGCCGCCGACGGTGACGCGGCCGCGGATCAGCGTGCCGAGCATCGTGAAGAAGCGCCGGTTCGGGTTCTCGATCGGCGAGCTGTAGGTGCCGTCGGGCGCGACGTCGGCGTACTTGTTGAGCAGGTTCTCCCGCGGCACCCGGACTTGGTCGAACTGGATGCGGCCGTTGTCGACGCCGGGGAGCCCGCCTTTGTAGTGACAGTCCGAGGTGGTCACGCCGGGCAGGTCGTTGCCGTCCTCGTCGCGGATCGGGACGACGAAGCAGTGCACCCCGTGGACCACGCCGTCGGGGGTGATCAGCTGCGCGAACACCGCGGCCACCCGCGCCGTCTGGGCTGCGCCGCCGATGTAGTCCTTGCGTGCGGTCGGCGTCGGGGAGTCGATGACGAACTCCTGCGTCTCGGGGTCGTAGGTCGCCGTCGTCTCCAGGGACTGCACGTCGCTGCCGTGACCGGTTTCGGTCATCGCGAAGCACCCGAGCAACTCGAGGTCGATGATCTTCTTGACGTAGGCCTCGTGGTGGCGTTCGGTGCCGAGATTCTCGACGGCGCCGCCGAACAGGCCCCACTGAACTCCGGCCTTGACCATCAGCGACAGGTCGCTCATCGCGAGCATCTCGATCTGGGTGACCGCCGAACCGACGTCACCGTTGCCGCCGTGCTCCTTCTTGAAGCCGTCCTCGGCGGCACCGCGCTGGGCCATGATCCGCATCTGTTCGGCGACCTTGGTGCGCGCGATCACCGTGTTGGGGGTGTAGTGCGGCCGGAACACGTCCGACGCCAATTCTTCCCGCATCTTGTTCTTCACATCGCGGAAGCGCCCGTCCAGCGAGTTGCGCAGATGCTCGGCAGTCGTGGTCATGATCGAACGGTAGCCCGCAGAGGGGCCCGACAAACTGTGATGTCACGAACCGAGGTGATCCTCAGTAGCCAGGTGCACAACCGCTGGTCGAAGATGTTGACCATGACGGAGTCGAAGGACGTCCCGACGTCGCCGACCGGCCTGCCCCATGTGGCCGGTCACGCGCACGCCGACGTCACCGGAGGCTGGTTGCGGGCGGCGACGTTCGGCGCGATGGACGGTCTGGTGAGCAACACCGCGCTGATCGCGGGCGTGGCGGCCAGCGCCGACGCGCACACGGTTGTCATCAGCGGGGTGGCCGGGCTGCTGGCCGGGGCGTTCTCGATGGCGCTGGGGGAGTACACGTCGGTGCAGACGGCCAACGAGCAGATCGACTCGGAGGTGCGGGTGGAGCGCCGTTCGTTCGAGTTGTCCCCGCAGGCCGAGCGTGCGGAGCTGGCGGCGATGCTCGCCGACATGGGAATGTCGCCGGAGACGGCGGACCGGGCCAGCGCCGAGATCCACCGGGACCAGGACAAGGCGATGAAGTTCCACCTGGTCCAGGAACTCGGTGTGCATCCCGAGGAGAAGCCCTCGCCGTGGGTGGCCGCGTTCTCGTCGTTCTTCCTGTTCTCGATCGGCGCCGTCATCCCGTTGATCCCGTACCTGCTCGGTTTCGCCTCGCTGTGGGCCGGATTGGCTTGCGGCGGTGTGGGTCTCCTGTTGGTGGGGGGTGCCGCGGCGACCTTCACCCGCCGGCCGCCGGTGTTCGGCGCCGTCCGACAACTGGTCCTCGGCGGTGCCGCGATCGCGATCACCTACCTGGTGGGTTACCTGATCGGTGTGGCGGTCACGTGACGGTCAGCTCTCGTTGCCCACGGTGACCGCGCGCGCCTGGTCGGTGAGCTCGTCCAACGGCTCCTCCGGGTCGTCGATGTGGCGCAGGTGTGATCGGGTGGCGGCCAGGACCGCGGCGGCCAGCAGGACGGTGCCCGCGCCGACCCAGAACGGCAGATGGATGTTGACGCGTTCGCCGAGCACGCCGGCCAGCCACGGCGCCACCGCGGCGCCGCCGAACCGCATGAAGCTGTAGGCCGCCGAGGCCACGCCGCGCTCCACCGGCGCGGCTTTCATGACGGTCTCGGTGATCAGGGTGTTGTTGATGCCGATCCAGAGTCCGGCGACGACGACGCCGGTGGCGAGCACCGCCTTGTTGTCGGTGGCGACGGCCATGACGGCCAGCGTCGCGGTCATCGCGAGCAGGTTGACCAGAAGGCTGGGGACGGTCCCGAGTCGGTGCTGCAGTCGCGGCGCGACGAACACCGACGTCACCGCCAGCGCCACGCCCCAGCCGAAGAAGATCAGCCCGATCTGGTGGGCCGTCATGTCGAGCGGGAACGGGGTGAACGCCAGCAGCGTGAAGAAGCCGAAGTTGTACAGCAGGGCGGTGAGCGCGACCCCGAACAGCCCGCGGTGGCGCAGAGCGCGGAACGGGTCGGCCAGCGTGGTGGCCCGCGCGGCGGGCGGGGTCGACGGCAGCAGGAACGCGGTCACCACGACGGCGATGACCATCAGCGCCGAGACCCCGAAGAACGGTCCCCGCCAGGAGATCGAGCCGAGCAGGCCGCCGACGAGCGGGCCGACTGCGATGCCCACACCCAGCGCGGCCTCGTACAGGATGATCGCCTGGGCGACCGAACCTCGCGCGGCGCTGACGATGGTCGCGAGCGCGGTCGCGATGAACAGGGCGTTGCCCAGTCCCCACAGCGCGCGCCAGCCGACGATCTCGTTGATCGTCTCGCTGAGCCCCGCCAGTCCGGCGCCGGCGATGATGATCACCAGCCCGAGCAGCAGCGTGCGTTTGGGTCCGATCCGGCTGGACACCACGCCGGTGATCAGCATCGCCACGCCCATTACCGCCATGTAGCTGGTGAACAGCAGCGACACCTGCGACGGCGAGGCGTCGAGGTTGTCGGCGATGGGCTTGAGGATGGGGTCGACGAGACCGATCCCCATGAACGCCACCACCGAGGCGAAGGCAACGGCCCAGACGGCTTTCGGTTGACGCCACATGCGGCGGAACGCTCCTTTCGTGGACGGCGGGTCAGCGCGAGGCGGGGTGCGCCGAGCTGGCGCCTTCGATGAGCCGGCGCATCACGTCCACGGCGTTGGTGAGGCAGTCGCGGTCCTCGGCGCTGAGCCGCTCCAGATACGGGTCGATGACCGCGCCGCGGTCGGCGCGGGCCTGCCGCAGCGCCGTCACCCCCTCGGGCGTGATGCGGATCAGCACCGCGCGTGCGTCCTGGGGGTCGGCGGTTCGGGTGACCAGCCCGGCGTCCTCAAGTCGGCGCACCTGGGTCGTCATCGTCGGTTGGGAGCAGTGGTCCAGCGCGGCCAGGTCGGAGATCCGCGCCTCGCCCTGGTCTTCGATCGTCGACAGCAGCCGGGCCTGGGCGAAGGGGAGTGGGATACGCACCCGCTGGTTGGCCAGCCGGTTGAGCCGGGCGACGACGGACAGCAGATCAGCGCCGAGGGTGGACGACATGCCGTCCATAGTTGCATAGGGCATCTATACAACTCAACCGTGCCCGGGTGGGGTGGCTCACATCGGGCGACGGGAGACTCACGTCGGACGGCTGGCAGAATCGGGAGATGACCTCGGCCGGCCCGGCGAAAGCCTCGCGACGGACTGGTTCACTTCAACCGGTCGAGCTCGCCCAAGCTGCGGTGATGGCGGCCCTGTGCGCGGCCATCGCCATCATCGCCGTCGTCGTCCCGTTTGCTGCCGGCCTCTCCTTCCTGGGCACTGTGCCGATGGCGCTGCTGGCCTACCGCTATCGGCTGCGCGTCCTGGTGACCGCGATGGTGGCCGGCGGGCTGATCGCGTTCCTGATCGCCGGCATGGGTGGCCTGATGACCGTGGTCAACTGCGCCTACATCGGGGGGCTGACCGGCGTGGTCAAACGCCGCGGCCGTGGCACCCCGACGGTCATCGCCGCCGCCTTGGTCGCCGGCGCGATCTTCGGCGCGGTCATCGTGGCGGCGCTGGCTGTGCTCAGCCGGTTGCGGCACCTGATCTTCGTGTCGGTCTCGGCCAACGTCGACGGTGTGGCGGCGATGCTCTCCCGGGTGCCGGGCATGGAGAACACCGCCGCCCGCCTCAGCAGTGACTTCGCGACGGTGCTGACCTACTGGCCGCTGCTGTTCTTCGCATCCGGCATCTTCTCGATCACGTCGGTCAGCCTCGTCGGCTGGTGGGCGCTGTCGCGGGTGATGTCACGCCTGTCCGGGGTGCCCGATGTCCACAAGATCGATCCGCCGCCGGAGAGCGGCACGATCGCGCCGGTGCCGCTGACGCTGCGCGACGTCCGGTTCCGCTACCCCAACGCCACCGAGGACGCGCTCGGTCCGGTGTCGTTGCGCGTGGACCCGGGGGAGCACGTCGCGGTGACCGGCGCCAACGGTTCGGGCAAGACGACGTTGATGCTGGTGCTGGCGGGCCGCGAGCCCACCTCGGGAACGGTGGACCGGCCCGGTGCGGTGGGGCTGGGCAAGCAGGGCGGCACGGCGGTGGTGATGCAGCACCCGGAAAGTCAGGTGCTCGGCACCCGCGTTGCCGACGACATCGTGTGGGGACTGCCGCCGGGCGCGGCCATCGACGTCGACGGGTTGCTCGTGGAGGTGGGGCTGGAGGGTTTCGCCGAACGCGACACCGGCGGACTTTCGGGTGGCGAGTTGCAGCGACTGGCGGTGGCCAGTGCGCTGGCCCGCGATCCCGCGCTGCTCATCGCGGACGAGGTCACCAGCATGGTCGACCAGGAAGGCCGTGAGGCGCTGATGTCGGTGCTGTCCGGGCTGACCCGGCGGCACCACACCGCGCTGGTCCACATCACCCACTACAACGACGAGGCCGACGCCGCCGACCGCACCGTGCACCTGACGGGCAACGGCGCCCTCGTCAATGCCGAGCCCGAACTCGTCGAGTCCGCCGACGCGCCGCACGTGGGTTCGGAGTCCGAGGTCCCCCGCGGAGCGCCGGTGCTGGAGCTCAACGGTGTCGCTCACGAATACGGTCGCGGCACCCCCTGGGCGAAGGCGGCGCTGAGCGACATCGATTTCGCGGTGCACGAGGGCGACGGTGTCCTGATCCACGGCCTCAACGGGTCGGGCAAGTCGACGCTGGCGTGGATCATGGCCGGGCTGGCCGAGCCCACGGTGGGCAGCTGCCTCCTCGACGGCGCACCGGTTTCCGAGCAGGTGGGCGCGGTCGCCATCTCGTTCCAGGCCGCGCGCCTGCAGCTGATGCGCAGCCGGGTCGACCACGAAATCGCCTCCAGCGCCGGGTTTTCCCGGCACGACCGGGCCCGGATCGAAGAGGCGCTGGGTACTGTCGGTCTCGATTCGTCCCTGGCGAGCCGGCGGATCGACCAGCTCAGCGGCGGCCAGATGCGCCGCGTGGTGCTGGCCGGCCTGCTGGCGCGCTCACCGCGTGCGCTGATCCTCGACGAGCCGCTGGCCGGACTGGACGCCGAATCGCAGGAAGGTCTGGTCCGGCTCCTGGTGGACCTGCGCCGGCGCACCCGGCTCACAGTCATCGTGATCTCCCACGACTTCGCCGGGCTCGAAGAACTCTGCCCCCGCACCCTGCACATCCGCGACGGACGGTTGGCCCCCGCTTCCGCACCCGCCGGAGGACTGTCATGACCACACCGCGCAAGCAACGCCGAGAAGTGGTGCTGCTCCGGCCCGTACCGGGGCGCACCGTGATCCACGATCTGTGGGCGGGTTCCAAACTGCTCATCGTCGCCGGCATCGGCGTGTTGTTGACGTTCTACCCGGGCTGGGTGCCGATCGCGGCGGTCGCGCTGCTGATCGTGCTGGCGGCCACCCTGGCGCGGATTCCCCGCGGCGTGCTGCCCACCGTCCCGCGCTGGTTGTGGTTCCTGCTGGTACTCGGCGCCGTCACAGCGGCTTTCGCCGGCGGCAGCCCGTTCATCGGTATCGGCTCGGTCGAGATCGGCCTGGGCGGCCTGCTGAACTTCCTGCGCATCACCGCGCTGTCGATCGTGCTGCTGGGACTCGGCGCGATGGTGTCGTGGACGACGAACGTCGCCGAGGTGGCTCCCGCGGTGGCGGTGCTGGGTCGCCCGCTGCGGCCGCTGCGAGTCCCCGTCGACGACTGGGCGGTGACACTGGCCTTGGCGCTGAGGGCATTTCCGATGCTGATCGACGAGTTCCGGGTCCTCTACGCGGCCCGCAGTCTGCGCCCGGCCGAGGTCGACAAGGACGGACGCAGCCGGTGGCGGCGCTGGGGCGCGGAGATGATCGACCTCCTCGCCGCGGCGGTCACCGTGGCGCTGCGCCGCGCCGACGAGATGGGCGACGCGATCACGGCGCGCGGTGGCGCCGGCCAGATCTCGGCGGCGCCGTCGCGTCCGCACCGGCGCGACTGGTTCGCGTTCGCCGTCGTGATCGTGGTGTGCGGGATCGCCCTGGCTCTCGAGCTGACCGTGCTGGGCACCAGCAGCACCCGCGGCTGAGTCGCACCCGAGCCGTTACGGTGGGGTGCGTGAACGCCCCCCGCGTCGTCGACGCTGACTTCCTGGCTCTGCCGCGCGGCGCTCTGGCCGACGCCGCACTGACCGCTGCACGCAACGCCGGTGCCGACTACGCAGACCTGCGTGTGCACGCAATCACCACCGAGAGTGTGCAATTGCGGGACGGCGCACTGGAGAACGCAGTGGTCGACTACGAGATCGGCCTCGCGGTGCGGGTGATCGTCGACGGAACGTGGGGCTTCGCCTCGCACGCCGAACTGGGTACCGGCGCGGCGGCCGACACCGCCCGGCGCGCGGTGCGCGTCGCGCGGACACTGGCGTCGCTGAACACCGAACCGATCGCGCTGGCGCCGGAACCGGTGTACCGCGACGCCGTCTGGGTCTCCGACTACCAGGTCGACCCGTTCACCGTCGGTGGACGCGACAAGATCGCCGTCCTGGAGGACTACTCCGGCCGGCTGCTGGCCTCAGACGGCGTCGACCACGTCACCGCCTCGGTGCAGGCAGTGAAAGAGCAGACGTTCTACGCGGATTCGTTCGGGTCGTCCATCACCCAGCAGCGGGTCCGCATCCAGCCGTCTCTGCAGGCGGTCACCGTCGACGCCGCCGCCGGGACCTTCGAGACGATGAGCACGCTCGCGCCGCCGATGGGCCGGGGCTGGGAAGCCGTCGCCGGGGACACGGTGTGGGACTGGAGCACCGAGCTGGCCGAGCTGCCGTCGCTGCTGGCCGAGAAGGCCAAGGCGCCCAGCGTCGTCGCGGGTCCCACGGATCTGGTGATCGATCCGACCAACCTGTGGCTGACCATCCACGAGTCCATCGGGCACGCCACCGAATACGACCGCGCGATCGGGTACGAAGCCGCCTACGCGGGAACCTCGTTCGCCACCCCCGACAAGCTGGGCACCATGCGCTACGGCTCCCCGGTGATGAACGTCACCGCCGACCGCACGGTCCAACACGGGCTGGCCACAGTCGGTTTCGACGACGAGGGCGTGCAGGCCCAGAGCTGGGACCTGGTGCGCGACGGCGTCTTCGTCGGTTACCAGCTCGACCGGGTCTTCGCGCCGCGCCTCGGAGTGGCCCGCTCCAACGGGTGCTCCTACGCCGACTCCGCCCACCACGTGCCGATCCAGCGAATGGCCAACGTGTCACTGCAACCCGCCTCCGAGGACATCAGCACCGACGACCTGATCGGGCGCGTCGACGACGGCATCTACGTGGTGGGGGACAAGAGCTGGTCGATCGACATGCAGCGCTACAACTTCCAGTTCACCGGGCAGCGGTTCTACCGGATCCGCAACGGCCGGCTCGACGGTCAGGTCCGCGACGTCGCCTATCAGGCCACCACGACCGACTTCTGGGGCGCGCTGGAAGCCGTCGGCGGCCCGTCGACGTGGCGGCTCGGCGGCGCTTTCAACTGCGGCAAGGCCCAACCCGGTCAGGTCGCCCCGGTCAGCCACGGCTGCCCCTCGGCGCTGTTCCGGGCCGTCAACGTGCTTAACACTCGAGAAGAGGGCGGTCGATGATCGGCGCGCAGCAGGTGACCGAACTCGCGCTGGCCGAGGCCCGCCGGCGCGGGCAGGCCGACGAGACCATCGTCCTGGTCACCGACCGGGTGGACGCGTCGTTGCGTTGGGCCAACAACACGATGACCACCAACGGCGAGACGACCAGCCGGGCGATCACCATCATCTCGATCGTGCGCGCCGATGACGGCGCCCGCGTCGGGTCGGTGCGCTCCAGTGCGGCCGACCCGGCGGTGATCAGCGACCTCGTCGCGGCCTCCCAACGTGCCGCCGCGGCCGCGACTCCCGCGCGGGACTCCGCCCCCGCGCTGGCCGGCGGTGAGGTGCCGTCGGACTGGGAGGCGCCGGTCCCGCGGACCGGAGTGGATGCGTTCCTCGGCGTGGCCGACGGTCTGGCCCGCGGATTCCGCGGCGACGACACGCTTTTCGGGTACGCACGGCATGTCCTGGAGACGACGTTCGTGGCGACCTCGACGGGGTTGCGGCGGCGCTACACCCAGCCGACGGGGTCGGTCGAGGTCAACGCCAAACGCGCCGGTGCCAGCGCCTGGGCCGGGTTGAGCACGCCCGACTTCGTCTCGGTGTCAACGGATTCGATGCTCGAGGAACTGGCGACCCGGTTGTCGTGGTCCGAGCGCACCGTCGAACTGCCCGCCGGACGCTACGAGACGATCATGCCGCCGTCGTCGGTGGCCGACATGATGATCTACCTGTCGTGGACGATGGGGGGCCGCGGCGCCCAGGAGGGACGCACGGCGCTGTCCGCGCCCGGTGGCGGCACCCGGGTGGGGGAGAAGCTGACCTCGCTGCCGCTGACCCTGTACTCCGACCCCGCGGCTGCGGGCCTGGAATGCACGCCATTCGTGGCGGTCTCGACGTCCTCGGACCAGACGTCGGTATTCGACAACGGAATGGACATCGGCCGCGTCGACTGGATCCGGGACGGTGTCATCAACGCGCTGGCCTATCCGCGGGCGGCGGCAGCGGAATTCGGCCAGCCGGTCGCGGTGGGGGCGGACAACCTGGTGATGACCGGCGGCAGTGCCTCGGTGGCCGACATGATCGCCGGCACCGAGCGGGGGTTGCTGTTGACCACGCTGTGGTACATCCGCGAAGTCGATCCGTCGGTGCTGCTGCTCACCGGACTGACGCGCGACGGCGTGTATCTGGTCGAGGACGGCGAAGTGAGCGCCGCGGTGAACAACTTCCGATTCAACGAGAGCCCGCTGGACCTGCTGCGCCGCGCCACCGAGGCCGGACGCAGCGAGGTCACCCTGCCGCGGGAATGGGGCGACTGGGCCACCCGGGCGCAGATGCCCGCGTTGCGGATTCCCGACTTCCACATGTCGTCGGTCAGTCAGGCGCAATAATCGCAGGGTGACGGATTCGGAGGTGCGCGAGCGCCTGGCCGGGCTGGTGGCCTCGTCGTCGGGCGACCGGCGTGCCGACACGCTGATCCGGTTGACCTGCGGTCGGGCGCTGTCGTTGCCGCCCCTGCCGGTGCCGGCCGACGTGACCGAGGAGCTCTCCGAGCCCGAGCGGGTGCTGGTCGCGTTCGCCGAACAGTTCTCGGTCGACGTCACCGGCATCGGCGACAACCAGCGTTCGCGTTTCCTGGAGACGTTCGGCGACAACGCTTTCCGGATGGTGGTCGCGGTGTTCCTGGCCGACTTCGTGCCCCGGGTGTGGGCCGGCTGTGAAGTCCTCGGTGTCGGCAAACCGGGATCGGTGCACACGGTGAACTGGGATCCCGACGCCGATCCGGTGGAGGGACTGCTGGCGGGATTCGTCCCGGCGGTGGCGCGGATGCGTGAACTCGACGCCGTGACCACCGAGGTGGTGCGGTTGCGCGGGGCGGCGGCGCACAACTGCCGGTTGTGCCGGTCGCTGCGCGAGAGCCACGCGCTCGAAGAGGGCGGCAGCGAGCAGCTGTACGGCCAGATCGGCGACTTCGAGAACGCCGCAGACTTGACCGAGGCACACAAGGCGGCGCTGCGCTACGCCGACGCGTTGATCTGGACGCCGTCGCGGATCGGCGAGGACGTGGTGGCCGGGATGTGCAAGCACTACACCGACAAGCAGCGGCTCGAGGTGACCCTCGACGTCATGCGCAACGCGGCGAACAAGATCATGGTGTCGCTGGGGGCCGACGCGCCGCGGGTGGCCGAGGGCACGGAGCGCTACGAAGTCGACGAGACGGGGCAGACGATCTTCGCCTGAGCACCCGTGTGCGAACATAGGGCCGCGCACGCGCACGGGGCGGTAGCTCAGTTGGTTAGAGCCGGGGACTCATAATCCCTTGGTCGCGGGTTCGAGCCCCGCCCGCCCCACGTCAGAGGTGTCTTGCTTCGGTTGATCCTTGACACTCCCTTGATGAGGGAGTTATCCGCATCAGGTGTCCGCGGTGGGCGAAGCGGCATTGTTGGAGTTGTGGCCAACGGTGAGGTGATCGCCCGTTCGCCGGCCGCCGGCCCGCCGGAACGACGCTCCAAGATCGGCACGACGCGTTGGGGAATCGGGACCGGGCCGCGCTCAGCTAGCTGTTGTCGAATAGAGACGTGCGATGTGCGTCCATTGTCAGGTTGTGGTCCCGCGTTCGGCTGGTGTCGTAGTCGATGACGTCGAAGGTCTTGGTGCGGGCGCGGAATCGGAAGGTGAACGTCGGCCACATGACCGAGTTGCGGCCCCGGGAGTCCAGATACCAGCTGGAGCATCCGCCGGAGTTCCATACGGTTCCGGCCAGCGCGTCGTTGATCCATTCGTTGTACGTCCGTTCGGCGTCCGGGCGAACATCCACAGAGGCGAAACCTTCGGCGCGCATGACGCGAAGGGCCGCGGCGAGGTAGGCGGCCTGGGATTCGAGCATGTACACGATGGAGCTGTGTCCGAGGTTGGTGTTCGGCCCGTACATCAAGAACAGGTTGGGAAAACCCGGCACCGTGATGCCCAGGTGCGCACTCGGGCTGCCCGCCCAGTGCGCGGCCAGCGTGGTGCCTGTGACGCCGGTCAGCTGGTGAGCCACCGGCGGCTCAGTGGGGGTGAAGCCGGTGGCGAAGACGATCGTGTCGACGTCGTGCAACCTGCCTGTGCCGTCGCGGACGCCGGTCTCGGTGACCTCGGTCAAGGCGGTGGTCACGACTTCGACATCGTCGCGAGCCAGGGTGGGCAACCAGTTGTTGGTCAACAGGATTCGCTTGCACCCGATGCGAAAGTCGGGCGTCAACGCCCTGCGCAGGGCTGGGTCGGGCACTTGGCGGCGCAGTTGTGTCTTGGCGATGATTTCGAGCAGCGGTAGCAGCCAGGTCAGGTGCGCGAGCAGCGCGAGGTAGCCCTCCCGGTAGATGTAGACCATCCCGCGGACCAGCTTCTGCGACAGCGGAATCCGGCGGTACAGCGCCTTCTCGAGGCGGCCGAGGGTGCGGTCGAGTCGGGGCAGCACCCAGGCCGGGGTCCGTTGAAACACCGTCAGGTGAGCGGTGCGGTCAGCGATCTCGGGCACGAACTGCACCGCGGAGGCCCCGGTGCCGATGACGGCGACCCGCTCGCCGGTCAGGTCGTGGTCGTGATTCCAGGTGGCGGAGTGAAACACCGTGCCGCCGAAGCGGTCGAGCCCCGGTACGTCGGGCAGCTTCGGTGTCGAGAGCGCCCCGGTCGCGGCGACGAGGACCGTTGCCGTCACCATGCCGAGGGAGGTGCGCACCCGCCAACGCTGCTCGTCTCCGTCCCACGTCGCGTCGAGCAGCTCGCATCCGGTGACCAGGTGGCGGCGCAGCCCCGTGCCGTCGGCAACCGAGGTGAGGTAGCGGTAGATCTCGGGCTGGCGTGCGAAGGTGTGACTCCACTTCGCGCTGGGGGCGAACGAGAACGAGTACAGCGAGGTCGGGACGTCGCACGCGCAACCGGGATAGGTGTTGTCGCGCCAGGTTCCGCCGACCTCATCTGCCCGCTCGATGATGAGAAGGTCGGCTCGGGGGTCGTCGCGCAGCACCGCTGCGGCGGCGGCCAGCCCGGCGAACCCCGCACCCACGACCAACGTGTGCACCGACGCCGGCAGAGTTGGCGTCGTTGACGACGGTGTGCTCATCGGGTGCCACCGCCGACGTGACGGCCCAGGAAGTCGATCTGATCGGTCACGATCTGCTCGAAATGCGGGTCCAAATACGGCTCGAAATGGGTGATGTCGTAGGACCGCACCTCCCCCTTCGGAATGCGGGCCACGATCTTTCGCGCCTTCGCATAGGGCGTGACGTCGTCTTTCGTGGCGAGTTGAACCAGCGTGGGTGTGGCGATCTTGGCGGCGTGCCGCCCAGGTGAATACATCGGGACCCGCAGGGCGATACGGGCGGCGACGTCGTTCTCGGCCTCGAGTTGCTCGCGCATGTGTTCGGCCGCTTCGCCCCCGGCCATTTCCTCGACGAGTTCATACGCGCCGGGTGAGGTCATCATGGCGAACTCGCCGGGCCTGCCGATGGATTTCACTCGGTACGGCGCACGCCCGAGCCATGCGCCGACCTGATCGCGCAGTCCTGCGACGATGAGGCGGGCGACCAGTTTGGGGGATTGAGAGAAGGCTGAGGCGGGTCCGGAGACGTGGGGGACCTGCACGATTGCGGCTACGAATTCGTCGTCGCGGGCGGCCAACGTGAGAACGTGGCCACCGCCGAAGGACGAACCCCATCCCACCACCCGGGTGGTGTCGACGTTGTCCAGGCTACGGGCATAGGCGATCGCGGCCCGCCAGTCCGCCTGCTGTTTGGCGATGTCCAGGACGCGGCGGGGTTGTCCTTCGCTCGCACCCCAGTGCCGGTAGTCGAACACCAGGGCGGCGTAACCGGCCTGGGCGAATCGTGCGGCGTAGGCGTCCAGGCGCAGTTCGCGGAAGGCGGCAAACCCATGCGCCAGCACGACGATGGGCGGCTTGTCCACGCCGTCGGGCCGATAGAGCCACGCCGCGCAGGGTGTGCCGTCAGACATGAAGGTGACATCGTGTCGGACGTAGCTGAGCGGTTGAGCCATGGCGCGGCCTCCATGAGGTATCTTGAATGGTGTTCAACAAAACGTAGCAGGGTATTGAACGGTATTCAACATGATGTGGCTGGCCGGCATCGAGGAGGACGTGATGGCGCCAAAGCGCCCGCAGGCCGCCGCCGAGAAGCGCGCGGAGATCGTTGCGACGGCCCGGCGACTGTTCATCGATGCGGGCTATGACGCCACCCCGATGAGCCGCCTGGCCAAAGAAGCCGGAGTAGCACCGAATACGATCTACTGGTACTTCCCGGACAAAGACGAAGTGTTGATCGCGGTTCTCGACGCCGTCATGGCCGACGTGTGGCCGCAGTATGAAGAGATTGCAAGCCAACCGATTGCGGCACGGTTGCTATGGATCGTCGGCAAACTCACCGAGATGAGCCGCCTCGTGACCACCGTGCATGCCCGCGTCGAGCACTCCGCAGCGATCGCCGAATGGCATCAAAACTTCCATACGATCACCGGCAGCCTGCTCCAGTTTGAACTTCAGGCCGCCGGAGTCCCCGCACCCGACGCCGAAGTCATGATCGGCGTCTTCACAATCGAAGGACTTCTCATGCACGACCACGACGAAGCCCAGCAGCGAGCCATCATCGATGCCTTGGCTTCGCGCTGGACCACGAACCCGCCGAGGCCGTCTGACCTCGGAGGCTGACGACGTGGCCGCTGGGTTCAAGGATCGTGTCTAAGAGCGGTGCGGGGCCCCCGACCGCCACGACGTTGCACCTTGACCCGCCCAACTACTGCCCGGTGGATTCGTAGATCGACGGTGGTGCGAACTGCGGCCCGGAGAAGCAGCGCGGGCCGTACTGTTCGGCGCACTGCAGCAGGTCGTCCGGGGGTGGAGGAGGCACCGTCGGCTCCTGCGACGAGCGCGCCATCTGGAACGCGCTTCGTTGCACGGCCGCGGTGGTGCGAACGGGCCCGAGGGCGGGATGCACTTCGATCCGGTAGTTCTTCCACGGCGGTTCCGTCGGCACCTCGGCCTGCCATTTCGCGTCGGACACATCGGCGTAGGCGCCCCAGTAGCCGCCGGAGGCCTTCGGGCCGATCAGGACGTACATGCCGACGACGTCCGGCGCCGCCGAGCCGGACACGGTGACGTGTCCGGTGTCGTCGATGAGGAACTGGTAGGCCGAGGCGCTGTCGGAAGACGTTGTCTCCGTTGGTGTCAGAGACGTGTTGGCCGTGGGGGTCGGAACCGGCGTAGGTCGGCTGATGTAGTTGAGCGCGCCCACGATGATGGTGGCCATGGCACCGATCAGAGCAGTGGCGATCGCGCTGTAGAGCCCCAGTTTGCCCCCGGCGTTGACGTCTCCTTTGGGGCCGCGCGCGTACGTTGTCATGATTCCCCCAACCCGAGCCTGCGAGCTGCTGACAGATTGACGGTAGGTGGGGGAGAGCCTCCGAGACTGAGTAGTCGGCTACGTGATCTCGGATCTGCTCGCTGTCGTGTCGATGAAGTCCTCGATCACGTCGACGACCGCCATCGGTCGTTCCACATGCGGGAAATGTCCCACACCGTCAAGCACTTCCAGCCGGCATCTGGGCAGCGCCTCCCGCAGGCCGTAGCCATGATCGATGGGGATGATGCGGTCCTTGTCGCCCCAGATGATCAGCGTGGGCAGGTCGGTCGTCAGGTGCAGGCGATTGAGCGCGCTGACCGACTGCCCGCGGTAGTCGACCACCGAGCGCAGGGTCTTGAGGAAGGCCTGCCGGGTCGCCGAATCCATCAGAGAGGAATAGGCGCTCCACGTCTCGGCGCCGCGCGGTGACTGGATGCCGCGGGCGGACAGCCACCCGCGCAGCTTGTTGCCCATGCTCACCACCGGCGGCGGCGCGATGATGGGCAGGAGGAACTCGGCGCCCGGGGCGGACAGCAGCCGAAGTGTCCATCCCACGTCCGGGCCGAGTCCGCCACTGCTGATCAACACCAGTCGTTGGCAGTAGTCGGGATGCTGGTAGGTGAACTGCATCGCCACCCCACCGCCGAGGGACTGTCCGACGATGGTGGCGCGCCTGACGCCCAGCTCGTCGAGAAAGTCGCGCAGCAGCACCGCGAATGCGCCGAGGGAGTAGTCACTGCGCGGCTTGTCGGACTGGCCGTGCCCCAGCAGGTCCGGTGCGAGCACGCGGTATCGCTTGGCCAGCTGGGGGATCACCGCGCGCCAGGTGGCAGAACTGCCCGCCATGCCATGCACCAGCAGCAACACCTCGTCGCCGCTACCGGCGTCCTGGTAGGCGAGTCGATCGCCGTGCAGCTGCAGGAACTTCATCTCAGGCCGCGCGTCCGAGCGCGTAGGACAGCAGGTCGCCGCCGTGGTGCGGCGCCTGGAAGCGGTGCACGCCCGCGCCCTGCGCGTAGGACAGATGCCCGCCCAGGGCGCCGCCGACGCTGACGACCAGCAAGCCGAGCACCGTCAGGGCGGTGGCGCGCCGGTGCCGCTCCTTGCTGTGCGCGCGGTAGGCCAGCGCGAACAGCACGATCGCGGCGCCGTTGCCCAGCGCGTGCAGCAGACCCACGCGGCGCTGCTCCCGGTTGAGCAGCGGGAAGTCGGCCCATCCGGCCAGCGCGGTCGGTGGGGCCGCGGCCAGTCCGACCGCGAGGAGCCGGCGCGCGGTGGTGCGATCCCGGAACACGATGTCGAACAACAGCGCGGTCATCCAGGAGCCGAGCGGCAGGAACACCAGCAGGGGATGGACGGGGTGGCCGAGCCACGATCCGCGCAGCACCTTTCCGATGAGCCGACCGCCCACGAGCTTCTCGACGGTCTTGGCGGCTCGCTCGGCGGGTTGATCGACCGCGCTGACCTTCTCGGTGGCGCGGAGCAACGAATGGACATTCATCAGGGGCCTCCTCGGAGGCTCAGGTACCCGGTGATCGCTCCTCGGAACCAATCTGGCCAGGCGAAAGTCGGTAAGCCTTGCCTAAATAAGCTGGTGGGCCTAAATTAGCGGAGAATTTTCCTCTAAATTAGGAGTCCGGTTGATGACGACCCGTCTGCGCATCGTGGCCGCCGGGTTCGCGGCAGCGCTCACCGCGGGACTGTGCGCCCCCGTGGCCCAGGCGCAAGAAGTCTTCGCCATCACCTCCGACGTTCCGGCACTGGAGGAACTCGACGCGCAGATCCGCCTGCTGGTCGCCACGCCCGCGCCGGATGACGTCAAAGCCGCCCAACTCGAAGGCGGCAGCCGCGCCGTCGTCGTCCCGAAGATGGTGTACCGCGTCGGATTCTTCCGTCCGCCAAGGGGTTCCAGCCAGGTGACCGGCCCCGAAACCCATGAGGGCGATCGGCACACCGCGGTTATCAACGCCCATCGACAAGGCTCACCCACGATCCAGGTGCCCGCCGAGTGGCGGCGCATCGACGGCCAGTGGAAGCTGGCCAGCAAGTCACTGTGCAACGGCATCGTCACCCTCGGTCTGCCCATCCCGTGCAACTTCCAGTGAGGCTGTCGTGATCGAGGTGGCCCACCTCGCCAAGCGTTTCGGCCCCCGCACCGCCCTGGACGACGTCACCGTCACCTTTCCCGCGGGCACCGTCACGGCGCTCCTGGGGCTCAACGGCGCCGGCAAGACCACGCTGCTGCGGGTGATCGCCGGGCTCGAATGCCCCAGCACCGGGACGGTACGGGTGTCGGGCACCTTGGGCGTGCACGTCGACCCGGCGGGGCTGGACCCGCGGCACACGGTCTGGCGTCACCTGAGCTGGCGGGCCGCGCTGACCGGACTGCCGGCCGACGCGGTACGCACCGCGCTGGCCGAGGTCGGGATGGCCGAGCAGCGCGGCTGGCGCATCGCCGACCTGTCCCTCGGGGCGCGCCAACGGCTGGCCATCGCCGGGGCGCTGCTCGGTGACCCCGCCGCGGTGATCTTCGACGAACCCCTCAACGGTCTCGACGTGCCGGGCATCCTGTGGTTCCGAAACTTGCTGCGGCGCTTGGCAGAACAAGGCAAGGCGGTCGTGCTGGCCACCCATCTGCTGGGCGAGGTCGTCCACAGCGCCGATCGCGCGACCATCCTCGTGGCCGGCCGCGTCGATGTCTCGGGTGCGCTGGGCGACCTCGTCCCCGCCGGGGCCGACCACCAGCACTGGCTGGAGCAGACCCTGGTGGCCGCCGCGTGACCCCGGCACCGGTGCGCAGCGCCCACGCCGAACTGATCCGCACCGGCGGAGCCAGTCGCCTGTGGGTGGCGCTGATCCCGACGGCGGTGCTGCTGCCGATCCTCGTCACGCTCGGTATCGCCGCGGTGGCGGAGCGATTCGCGCGCATCCCGGGGCAGATCTCGGTGCTGGCGGTCTCCACGTCCAACAGCGCCTACTGGGTCATCACCATCACCGTCGTCCTGGTCGCGGTGGCCGCCGCCGACGGACAGTCCGCCGACGGACGGTTCCGCACGGGCGACTATGTGCGCCTGGCGATCCCGCGCCGCGCGCCGGTTCTGTTGGGGCGCTGGATGTTCTACGGGGTTCTCGGCGCAGCCGTCAGCCTGGTGACCCTGGTCATCGTCCTGGCCGCGCTGCCCGTGGTGTCCCCGTCGGTCTACGGCGCCGTGTCACTGACCGACAGCGCCGGATGGCGGCTGCTGTGGACCGTGCCGGTCTATGCGTTCTTCGCCGCGGCAGCGGGAATCGGTGTCGGGGCACTGATCCCGAACCCGGTCGGGTCGACCGCCGCGGTGCTGCTGTGGGCATTCGTCGCCGAGACCGCCGCCGGCTACCTGCCGCACGGCGCGTCACTGCAGCGCTATCTGCCGGTGTTCAACGCGGTGTACGCCACCGGACAGGACATCGCGCTGCAACCACCCTGGAACCCGAACGGCGCACTGCTCTACGCCTGCGCGCTGTTCACCGCGCCGCTGCTGGCAGCGGTATCGATGAGGAGGAACTGACATGACCACTCCCGAACTTCCCTTGGCCAACCGGGATCTCGCCGACCTGCCGGGCCACTGGCTGCTGGCCCGGCTCGGCAAGCGGGTGCTGCGCCCCGGCGGTCTGGAACTGACCACCCGGCTGTTGTCGTCGGCGCGTATCACCGATGCCGATGTCGCCGAACTCGGTCCGGGGCTGGGCCGCACGGCCAAAGACATTGTGGCGCTGCGCCCGCGCACCTACGTCGGTGTCGACGACACCGCCGCCGCGACCGAGGCGGTGCGCGCGGTGGTGGCTCCGGTCAACGGGAACGTCGTCGTCGCCGACGCTTCCGAGACCGGTCTGCCCGACAACAGCGTCGACGTGGTGGTCGGGGAGGCGATGCTGACCATGCAGGGCGACAAAAACAAACGTGCCATCGTCGAGGAGGCTTTCCGGGTGCTCCGTCCCGGCGGCCGCTACGCCATCCACGAGCTCGGCCTCAAACCCGACCACATCTCGCAGGACATCAAGGACGACATCCGCAAGGCGCTGGCCCGCTCGATCCGGGTCAACGCCCGGCCGCTGACCGCCGCCGAGTGGACGCAGCTGCTCACCGAGGCCGGCTTCGAGATCGCCAGTGTCGACTACGCCGACATGGCGCTGCTCAACCCGAAGCGCGTCATCGCCGACGAGGGCTTCCTCGGTGCGCTCAAGATCGTCGGCAACATCATCCGGCATCCGTCGGCCCGCAAGCGGGTGCTCGGTATGCGCCAGGTGTTCCAGCGGCACCGCACCTCGCTGGCCGCGATCGCGGTCGTCGGTGTCGTTCCGAACAGCCCCGATAAAGTGACACGATGACGCATGGCCGTCCGGCCGCCACGGCGGATCGCGATCGTGCCGCTGGGCAGCAGCGGCAACGGGTGATCGCGCTGCTGCGGGAGTCCGACACCCCGCTCGACGGCCGCGCGGTCGCCGAAGCGCTGGGCGTCCACATCACCACTGCCCGGTTCCACCTGAGTGCGCTCGAGGAGCGCGGCCTGATCCGGCGCAGCGTCCGACGGCACGCGCAAGGTGCCGGACGTCCCCGCGTCACCTACGAGATGGCGCCCCGGCTGAACTACTCCGACATCGTCGCGCTGTTCGCGCACCACCTCGGTGGGTCCACCGAGGAGCGGGAGAACCGGTCGCTGCGGATCGGCGCCGACCTCGCGCACCGCGTCCACCTGGCGCGTCCCCGCGGTGAGTCCTCGGTCGCCGACCTGGTGGTGGCGGTGCTCGACGAGCTCGGATTTCAGGTCAGTTCGGTGTTGAACACGTTCGGCGAGGTGACGATCGAGATCTGCACCTGCCCGCTGGCCGACATCGCGTCGACGGCCCCCGAGGTGGTCCGCGGCATCCAGCAAGGCCTCATCCAGGAGGTCATCGACATCAACGCGGACGCGCTGGGTAGGAACCATCAGGTCCGGGTGAGCCCTGATCCGCGCGGAGGTGCCTGCCAGGTCAGCCTCCTGGTGACGCCGGTGAAGACACCGGCGGCGAGTGAACGACATGAAGGACGGTGAACGACACGTGGATGTCATTTCTCTGAACGAGCTGGCTGACACGCACCTGGAGCAGGCACGCAACGCCAACTCCGGGCGCTCCGGCCACACGGTGTACGGCGGCCACGAGCACGCCCTGCGCCAGACCCTGCTGGCGCTGGCTGCCGGCCACGGACTCGACGAGCACGAAAGTCCGGGCGAGGCAACGCTGCAGGTGCTGCGCGGGCGGGTCCGGCTGCAGACGCAGGACGACTCGGCCGAGCTGTCTGCCGGGGAGTACGTGCTGATCCCGCTGGAGCGGCACAGTCTGGCCACGTTGGAGGACTCGGTCATCCTGCTGACCGTCGCCGTCGGCACCCGCGAGGCCACCGGTTAGCCGAAGGGCACCTTCCGGCGGCGTCGCCTCGGTTAATGTCGAGCGCGCCGACCGGAAGGGGCCCTCCATTGGCGACCGAGCAGCACGTCACCTATTGCCGGATCTGTGAAGCGTTGTGCGGATTGGTCGCGACCGTCGAGGACGGACGTCTGCAGTCGCTGCGCCCTGATCCCGACAATCCGCTCTCCAGGGGACGCGCCTGCCCGAAAGGTATCGCGTTCACCGACATCCAGAACGACCCCGACCGGGTGCTCACCCCGCTGCGTCGCCGTGCCGACGGCACCTTCACCGAGGTCAGCTGGGACGAGGCGCTCGATGACATCGCCGCGCGGCTGACGCGGATCATCGCCGAGCACGGGGGCGGCGCCGTCGGCCAGTACTTCGGCAACCCGATCGCGTTCGGCTTCGCCACCGGCGTCTGGTCGGGCATGTTCCTGTCCCGGATCGGCGGTCACCACCAGTACTCGTCGGCCTCGCAGGACATCAGTGCCCGGTTCGTGGCCAGCAAGCTGCTCTACGGCGCCGCCAGCCAGGTCCCGTTCCCCGACCTCGCCCGCACCGACTTCCTGTTCATGCTCGGCGCGAACCCACTGGTCTCCCACGGCAGCGCCGTGCGCACCCCGCGGGTGCGTGATGACCTGGCCGCGATCACCGGCCGAGGCGGCCGGATCGTCGTCGTCGACCCGCGCCGCACCGAAACCGCCCGCGCCTACGAACATCTGCCGGTCCGTCCCGACTCCGACGCGTGGCTGTTGCTGTCGATGCTGCACGTCATCTTCGCCGAGAACCTCGCCGACACCGCCGCGCTGGACGCCGAGACGACCGGCTGGCGCACGTTGCGCGACATCGTGCGCCCGTTCGCGCCGGAGAGCACCGCCGCCCGCACCGGCGTCGCGGCCGACACCCTGCGCACGGTGACCCGTGACTTCGCTTCCGCCCCGAGCGCGGTGGCCTACGGACGCACCGGAGCGTGCCTGGGCCGCCACGGCACTCTGGTGTCGTTCCTGCTCGACGCTCTGAACGCCGTCACCGGCAACCTGGACCGCGCCGGTGGAATGTTGTTCGCCGAGGCCGTTGTTCCGCTCGAGGAGATCGCCGAGAAGAGCGGCCAGATGACTTACGACAGCGCCCGCTCGCGCGTCGGCAACCTCCCCGAGGTGATCAGCACCTACCCGGCCGCGGTGATGGCCGAGGAGATCATCACCCCCGGGCCCGGCCAGCTGCGGGCGATGTTCATCACCGCGGGCAACCCGGTCCTGACCATTCCCAACGGCGCGATGCTGGAGAAGGCGCTGCAGGAACTGGACCTGCTGGTCTCCCTGGATCTCTATGTGAACGAGACCAATCAGTACGCCGACTACGTGCTGCCCGCCACCACGTTCCTCGAGCGCTACGACATGCCGTACAGCCTGGCCAACTGCTCACCGACGGTGTCCATCCAGGCCGCCGAACCGGTCTTGGCCCCCTACGGCGAGGCCCGCAACGAGTGGGAGGTCTTCGACGAGCTGGCCCGGCGGATGGGGCTGTCGCTGTTCGCCACCGGCGCTCTGCAACGCTTCAACGGTGTTCTGCACTGGCTGGACCGGCGCGGTATCGGCCGGCTGACCCCGCGCCGGCTGGTAGAGACCCTTCTTCGCGTCGGGCCGTATGGAGACCGATTCGGGTTGCGGCGCAACGGAATCAACCCGAAGAAGCTACGCGAGAATCCGCACGGCATCGTGCTGGCCGAGCATGCCCCCACCGGTCTGCGCACCACGGCCGTCAAACATCCCGCGGGTCGGGTGGCACTCGCTCCGCCGCAGATCGTCGACGAGGTCGGGCGCCTCGGCGAGCGGCATCCCGACGACCCCGACTTCCCGCTGATGGTCATCGGCATGCGGGAGATGCGTTCGCAGAACTCCTGGATGCACAACAGTCCCACGCTGATGAAGGGCGAACGCCGTCACCGCGCGCGCGTCAACCCGGCGGACGCCGCGGCGGCGAACCTCGCCGACGGCGACGCGGTGCGCGTCACCTCGCCCTACGGTTCGATCGAAACCGAAGTGCAGATCACCGACGAGGTCGGTCCGGGCACCGTCGCCATCCCGCACGGGTGGGGTCACCGGGGCGGGTGGCAACTGGCCAACAGTGCCGGCGGGGCCAACGTCAACGAGTTGATGTCCAACGACGCCGACGATCTCGAACGTCTGGCCGGCATGTCGGTCCTCAACGGGGTGGCCGCTCGGCTCGAACGCGTCGACCACAGGGCCCGGCTCACCGCCCCGTGAGGGGCACGTCCGCGACGGTGGCTAGTTCGCCGTTGTCGCGGGGTTGCTCGAACCACACCTCGGCGCTGCGCCCGTCGATCGACAGCGTGGCGATCGTGTTGCCGAACAGGGGACCGCTGAGGTTGCGCCACGACATCGGCAGCGGGGCAGCCCCGTGGCGGCGCGCCCAACGACGGCTCAACCGCGCCATCCGCGGCGACCAGCCCAGCCGGAACGCGGGGCGGACGAAGACAGGGACGTAGTTGTGCACCGGTGAGCAGACCAGTTGGTGCACACGGGCTTTGGTCGCCTCGGTGAAGTCCGCGCGCGCCGCGTAGCTGTGGTGCACATCGCCGGAGAGCACCGACACCGTCGCCGGTCCGCGCTCGGGCTGGGTGGCCGCCTTCCTGATCACCTCGCTGAGCCGCAGGAAGGACTTCATGAACGCGGGCCAGTGCTCGAAATCAGCTCCCTGCCGGACTTTTTCGGCGAGCTGGCCCCGCACGCCGGACTTGTCGGCGTCGATCTCGTTGACGGTCTGCAGGTCACCGATCAGCGGCGGCAGCAGCCACGGCAGTGACGAGCCGATCACCACGTGGTCCACGCTGTCCAGGCACCCGGCGACCTGTTCTTCGAACCACTCGAACTCGCAGTCGCCGATCATCTTGCGTTCGCCGCTGTCGAGGATGCGCGCGTTGCGGGAGTCGACCATGATCAGCCGGCTGCACCCCAGGTCCCAGCGGTAGCTGAACCGGACGCCCTTCTCGCCGTCGACTTCCTTGTCGGCGCGGTCGGCGAGGTCGACGAGGAGATCCCAGCAGTCACCGTCATTGGCGAGCACCTTCTGGTAGTCCTCGTTGCCGTCCAGCGTCTCGGGACTGAGATTGCCCAGGTGCTGGTACACCCAGTACGACGCCAGTCCGGAGCGGATCCGGTCGCGCCACCACGGCTTGGTGTTCACCTCGGCGCGCCAGGCCGCCGAGGTGTTCCAGTCGTCGCGGATGTCGTGATCGTCGAAGATCATCGCGGTCGGGATCGTCGACATGATCCAGCGGATCTCGGGGTCGCCCCAGGTGTGGCGGTACAGCCCCTCGTATTCGTCGAAGGTCACGACCTCGTCCGGCGGACGGCGGCGGTTCCTGCGGCGTCCCGCGAGGTGCCGCCGTGCCTCGGGTGTCAGTTCGTCGGCGTACACCTGGTCGCCCAGGAGAATCAGGGCGTCGGGCCAGTCTTCGACGGGCATCGTGTTGAGCCGGGTCGAATAGCAGTCCAGGGCGTCGAGACCGAGCTTCTTGTCGAGCTTGGAGTCGCCGGTCTTGGGGTATCGGCACGACCCGAACACCATCCGCAGCCGGTCCCGGCTCTGGGGTCCGCGCGTCTTGATGACGCTCGGGGGGAACTCTGAATCGGCGAGCGGCCAACACTTTTCGCCGTTGATCACGACTTCGTAGGGGTTGGTCGAGTCCGGGGTCAGCCCGGTGACCACGACCAGCGCGTAGTGATGACCCTGCACCTCGAACGTGCGCGCTGAACTGCCGAGCACCTCGACCTCGGCCGGGGCATCGGTCTGGACCCACACGGTGGCGGTCGTATCGCCCACATGGCGCAGAACGGGGCCGAGCAGCAGTGGCACCGGACCAGGGTAACCACTTTCTGCGATTGCAACCCTGCGGTAACTTGCCGGTGTGGAACGGCCGATACGCCAGGTCCTGGCGATCACCGCCCCTGTCGGGTTGGCGTTCATCCCTCTTGGCTTCGCCTTGGGGCTCCTGGTGGTCCACGCGGGCCTGGCTTGGTGGTGGGCCCCGGTGTTCGCGGCGGTCATCTACGCCGGGTCGCTGGAGTTCCTGATGGTCCACCTGGCCGCGTCGGCGGCGCCGTTCGCCACCGTCGCGCTGACCACGCTGATCGTCAACTCGCGGCACGTCTTCTATGCGCTGTCGTTTCCGCTGCACAAGGTGCAGGGGCTGCCCGCCAAGCTGTACAGCACCTACGCCCTCTCCGACGAGGCGTACGCGGTCGGCGTCAGTCCCGCGGCCCAGACCTGGACCCGGCGGCAGATCCTCGTCATGCAGGCCGCGCTGCATCTGCTGTGGGTGGCGGGCGCGACCCTGGGCGGTCTCGTCGGCGCGGCCCTGCCCATCGACCGGCTGGTCGGACTGGACTTCGCCCTGACCGCGCTGTTCGTGGTGCTGGCGATCGACGCCTACCGGCAGCGTCCCGACCCCTTGACCGCGGTACTGGCTGTGGTGATCGCGGTGACGGCCTGGATCCTGGTGCCCGGGCAGATGCTCGTCGCGGCCTTCGCCGGTTTCACCGTGGCGCTGCTCGCGCGGATGCGGACGCGGCATGCCTGACAACGCCTATATCGCGGCGCTGGTGATTCTCAGCGCCGCCATCACCTGGACGCTGCGCGCCCTGCCGTTCGCGGTGCTGGCTCCGCTGCGCCAGAGCCGGGTGGTCACCTATCTGGGCCTGCACATGCCGGTGGGGGTCATGATCATCCTGGCGATCTACACGCTGCGAACAGTGGCGGGAGAGACTGCGCTGCAGCGCGGCTACCTGCTGTTCGCGGTCGCGCTCACCACCGGTCTGCACCTGTGGCGGGGCAACGCGGTGCTCAGCATCCTGATCGGCACCGCGTCCTACGTGGCCTTGATGTCGCTGCTCTGAAGGTAGGCGACGAGCGCATTCGTCAGGCCCCGGCGCGCGACGTCGAGATCGGCGTAGGACCCCAATTGGCGTTCCGAAGCGAGCCCGCGCATCGCGCCGGGGATCAGCGCGGCCACCTCACGGACGCGTTCGGGGTCCACGTTCAGGCCGGCGAAGGCGGTGCGGCAGGTCTGCAGCCACGACTGGCCCCAGGAGTACAGCTCGGCGGCGGTCTGCGGATACAGGCGTTCGAGTTCCTCGGGGTCCCGGGGCAGGGCAGCCCGCAGGTTCTCGATCGCGCGTGAATCCGGCGCTGCCAGACCGTGATACAGGGTTTCGATGATGGCGGCCACGCGATCCCGCAGGGGTGCGTCGGAGTCGACGTCGCGGAACAGGTCGGCTCGCCGTTGAGCCGTCAGATTGAGCACGGCCGCCCAGAAGCCGTCGGCGTCCCCGAACTGATACTGCACGGCACCCCAGGTGGCGCCGATGTCCTTGGCGATCCGGTTCGCCGACACCGACGCCGGGTCTCCCGAGGCCAGCGCCTTGAGCGCGGCTTCGAGCATGTTGGCCCGGGTGGCCTGGCCACGCCGGTTCGGTCGCCGGACCCGCGCAGGCGACACGTCTGTCATGGCGACAGCGTACCGAAGTTTCGTAGAACCCCCTATGTTTCTGGGTGGCGCTCGTTTATGCTCCCGGCATGGCCAAGCCGCCCCTGTCGATGAAGCCGACCGGATGGTTTCAGGTCGCGTGGTCCGACGAGATCGCCGTCGGCGACGTCCACACCATGAAGTACTTCGGCCAGGAGATGGTCGCCTGGCGCGCCGCGTCCGGGCAGTTGACGGTGATGAACGCCTACTGCGAACACCTGGGCGCCCACCTCGGCTTCGGTGGCAGCGTGAAAGGCGAAGTGCTGCAATGCCCGTTCCATGGGTGGCAGTGGAATCAGCAGGGCCGCAACGTCTGCATCCCTTATGAGGACCGGCCCAACCGGGGCCGCCGCATCACGACCTACCCGGTGGTCGAACGCAACGAGTCGGTTTACATCTGGCATGACCTCGAAGGTCGGGAGCCCTTTTTCGACGCGCCTGACATCTTCGCCGACTTCGGCGAAGACAAGACCGCCGCGGACTACTACCCACAGCAGCGGCTTTTTCGTCAGGGCCTCGAGATGCATCCGCAGTACGTGCTGGAGAACGGAGTGGATTTCGCCCACTTCAAGTACGTACACGACACCCCGATCGTGCCGAAGTTCACCCGCCACGACTTCGACGGTCCGGTGTCCTACGTGGACTTCACCATCACCTTCGAAGGCGACGAGGGGCAGACGATCGATGACGTGAACAGCGGCGTCGAGGCGATCAACGGCGGCCTCGGCATCGCCGTCACCAAGAGCTGGGGGATGGTCGACAACCGGACCATCTCGGCGATCACCCCGGTCGACGAGTCGACCTCCGACGTGCGCTTCATGGTGTACATCGGGCGGCCGGGGGCCGAGGTGCGGGACCCGGCGCGCGCCGAGGCGAAAGCCGCGGAGTTCGGTGCGGAGGTGATCCGCCAGTTCAGCCAGGACATCCACATCTGGGCGCACCAGCGCTATTCGGACCCGCCGGCGCTGGCCGGTTCCGAGCTCGAAGGGTTCACCGCGATCCGCAAGTGGGCCATGAAGTTCTATCCCGACGGAAAAGGCGGCACCGCCGCTGAATTGGCCGCCCGCAGAGAGGCAATGTCATGACAGTCAAGGTCTTCCAAGTCGCGACCGGCAACGTCGGTACCGAGATGATCAAACGGATCGCCACCCATCCCGATCTGGAACTGATCGGTGTGCACTGCTATTCACCGGAGAAGGTGGGCAGGGACGTCGGCGAACTCGCCGGGCTGGCACCCATCGGGGTGACGGCGACCGGCACCGTCGACGAGATCATCGCGGCCAAGCCGGACGTGCTCACGTTCCACGGCGTGTTCCCCGATGAGGACCTCTACGTGCAGATCCTGGAAGCCGGGATCGACATCGTCACCACCGCGGACTGGATCACCGGATGGCACCGCGACCACAACCATCCCCACCCTTCGGGCAAGCCCGTGACGCAACTCCTCCAGGAGGCTTGCGAGAAGGGTGGTTCCACGTTCTACGGGACCGGGATGAACCCCGGCCTCAACCAGATCCTCGGGGTGGTCTGCTCGGCCGATGTCGCCGAGATCGAGAACGTCACCACCATCGAGTCGGTCGACGTGTCGTGTCACCACTCCAAGGACACGTGGATCGAGGTCGGCTACGGTCAGCCGGTCGACGACCCCGAGATCCCCGGCAAGCTGGAGAAGTACACCCGGGTGTTCGCCGACAGTGTGCTGTTGATGGCCGACTGCTTCGGGCTCGAACTCGACGAGGTGAAGTTCAGCTATGAACTCGGGGCCTGCACCAAGGACGTCGACTTGGGTTGGTACCAGTTGCCGAAGGGGTCGCTGGGCGGCAACTACATCAAGTACCAGGGCATGATCGGTGGAATCCCGCGGGTGGAAACGCATCTCGAGTGGCAGATGACCCCGCATACCGATCCGAGCTGGGACATCAAGGGCTGCTACATCACTCAGATCAAGGGTGATCCCAACATCTACAACAAGCACATGATCTTCCCCAAGCCGGGCGTCGACCTGTCCGACCCCGCAGCGTTCGCATCGATCGGGATGACGGTCACCGGCCTGCCCGCGCTGAATGCGATCAAGTCGGTGATCGCCGCTCCGCCGGGGATTCTCACCAGTGCCGATCTGCCGCTGCGCGGCTTCGCCGGGCGGTTCAAGCTCTAGAAGGGCGGCGGGTCTGGGTCGCGGGCTTGTTGTCGGTTGGCCCTTAGTTGTTGTAGTTCTCGGGCGCGTTGTTGTGCGAGTTGGCGTTCGGCGGCGTTGTGGGCGCGTTCGGCGTGGATGCGTGCGGTGTTGTCGGCGGCGCGGGTGCGTCGTCGTCTGGGCATTTTGAGGATGCGGGCGGGCTCTGGTGGTGGGGGCTTGGCCATCGGGGGTAGCTCGGCGGTGGTGGTGGGGAAGTTCGGGAAGAACAGCGGTGCCGACGGTGCGGTGGTGTAGGTGTGTCCGATCGGTGTGGTCAGGGTGATGGTGCCGTCGGGTTTCTGGGTGTCGGTCCAGCCGTGCCAGAAGGTTTTGCCGAGGTGGTGGGTGCGGCATTTGCAGGCCAGGTTCGACGGGTGGGTGGGCCCGTAGGGCCAGGCCACGATGTGGTCGATGTCGCAGTGTTCGGCGGGCACGGTGCAGCCGGGGTGGCGGCAGAACTGGTCGCGGGCGCGCACGTATTCGGCCAGTCGCGCTGAGGGTGTGTAGTGCGGTTCGGGGTCGGGGCCGGGCATGCGGAAGGGTTTGATTCTCGCCCCGGCGCGGATGGCTTCGGCCAGCGCCGCGATGGGCAGGATCTTGGCGCCGGGCAGCAGCGCGGTGCCCGAATCATGCTGGGCGGTAACCGGTTGTGCGGGCTCTGTCGGTGGCGCCGCGTCGGTCTGGGGCTTTGTGTGAGCAGTGCGTTTCTGGGCGTGTTCGATGTCCTCGCGCTCGATGAGGTGTTGGGCGGCGGTGATGGCGGCCTGGTCGGCGATGACGCGGATGAGCACGGAGGATTTCTGGGGTGCGGTGGCCGGGCAGTCCTGGGAGCCGCAGCGGCAGCTCAGGTGCTCGGTGCGGTGGGTGATCGCGGCCAGCGCATCAGAGCGGCGATCCCCGGCGCTGCGGGGATCATCGGGGCACAGGCCGCTGACCAGTTCGGTGATGCGCGCTTGCAGTGCGGCAGCGTCCTGGGCGAACAACTGGGCAACCACGGTGGCGATCTCATTGGGATCGTCGCAGGCCCCGATCCGCACATCGCGCCCGCGGGTGATCGCTTTGGCCCGCCGGACCGCGTCGGGGTCGTAGCGTTCGATGACGGACTCGATCGCGCGGGTCAGCGCGGCCTCGGAGTGCGCACCCCAGGTAGTGGCTTTTCTGGCCAGGGCGGCGTCGATGACGGCGAGCACGTCGTGGTCTTCGACCAGACGGGTGCGCCAGGTGAGCTCGGAGACCAGCCGCGGGCTCAGCAGGCCCTGGCAGTACAGTGCGGCGATCCGCGGCAGCCGATCCCGCAAGGCCACCGCGATGTGCATCTGCCCTGAGGCGCGGCGCTGCCCGATCGTCAT
The DNA here is from genome assembly GCA_050205485.1 of Mycolicibacterium vaccae. Taxonomy (GTDB): domain Bacteria; phylum Actinomycetota; class Actinomycetes; order Mycobacteriales; family Mycobacteriaceae; genus Mycobacterium; species Mycobacterium vaccae_A. The sequence continues at coordinate 452,694 of JBNMQW010000001.1, forward strand.
CGCCGCCCCGACCATCGCGGCGGTGTTGGTCCAGCAGTCATAGACCCAGCCGCCGCGCTGGTCGTCCTCCTCGACAGTGACGTGTACCAGTTCGGCGATCGCGGCCAGACGTCGTGCGCTGGCGGCGATCTCGTCGCGGCCGGCCTGTTCGATCACCGCGACGAGTTCAGCCTGCCCTAGACCGGCGAACATCGTATCGAACATAAATTCGATACTACCGCCGGACACCGACCCCGCGGGCACACATTTTCTACCCTGTGGATGACTTCAAAAGCATTGACAAGCAGTAAGACTCAGCCCGCACCCTTGCCGTTGTCGACGCGGTACACCGCTCCGTGGATTGCCGCGGCGTCGTCACTGGCCAGAAACGCGATCGTCTTCGCGACGTCCTCGGTGGCCATGAACCCACGCGGCGATGCGATCCGCATGATCAGATCCCAGTCGGCGTTCTCGGGAGCCTGGAACTCGGTGGTCTGCGCTGTCGGCATCCCGCCCGGGCAGATTGCGTTGACCCGCAACCGTTCCTTGGTGAACTCGACGGCCAGCGCCCGCGTCAGACCCACCAGTCCGTGCTTGGCGGCGCAGTAGCCCGACGAGTACACCTCGCCTTCGACACCCGCGATCGAGGAGACGTTGACGATGTTCCCGCCCGTCTCCAGGAGATGCGGCAGCGCGGCCCGGCACAGATAGAACGGCCCGGTGAGGTTCACCGCGAGGTCCTGCTCCCAGTCGGCGTCCGACATTGTCGGCGTGTGGCGCATCTGGTGGAAGCCGGCGACATTGGCCAGGACGTCGAGGCGGCCGAAATGCGCCACGCAATCCTCGACGGCTTGCCTACAGGCCTGCGGCGAGGTGATGTCCACCGACGCGAACGTCGCGTCCTCGAGGTCGGCGAACACTTCCTTCATGCGCTCGGCGTCCCGGGCGATGCCGAAGACCTTGGCGCCGCGTTCGGCGAACAACCTGGCCGTCGCCGCTCCCAGGCCCGCCGACGCACCGGTGATCAACGCGACCTTGCCGCTGAGTTGTGTCATGCGACGACTTTCTCACGGCACCGGTCGCATCGGCGGCACCGCCGCCAGCAGAGCCCGGGTGTACTCCTGTGTGGGCGCGGAGAACACGTCGTCGGCCGAGCCGTTCTCGACGGCTTCACCGTTGCGCATCACCAACACGTCGTGGCTGAGTTGGCGGATGACCGCGAGGTCGTGACCGATCAGCAGGTAGGTCAGGCCGAGTTCGTGCTGAAGCCGGGCGAGCAGTTCCAGTACCCGCGCCTGCACCGAGACATCCAGCGATGCCGTGGCCTCGTCGAGGATCAGCAGGTCGGGTTCGGCGGCCAGCGCGCGGGCGATGCTGACCCGCTGACGCTGGCCCCCCGACAGCTCGTGCGGGTAGCGCTGCGCGAACGAGGCCGGTAACCCGACCAGATCGAGCAGTTCGGCGACCCGTGCCTGCCGGGCGTTCTTCCCGTCCGCCAGCCGGTGCACGACCAGGGGCTCGGCGATCGACGTCCCGACGCGGGCCCGCGGGTCCAGCGACGAGAAGGGGTCCTGCAGGACCAGCCCGATGCGGCGCCGAAGTGCCTTGGCAGCACGTCCTTTCGCGCCGAAGACGTCCACTCCGTCCAGGGTCGCGGTCCCTCCGTCCGGGCGCACCAGTCCGGTCAGGCACGACGCGATCGTCGACTTGCCCGAGCCGGACTCGCCGACGAGACCGAGTGTCGTGCCGCGGCGGATGGTGAACGACACATCCTTGACCGCATGGACTTTCGATCGTCCCACCGGCGTGGTCACCGAGAACTCGACGTCGAGATGCTCGACCTGCAGCAGCGGTTCGGCCGACGGGACCGGGTCGGGTCCGGCGTGGTCGAGCACCGGCCGGGCCGCCAACAGTTCCCGGGTGTACTCCGCGCGGGGATGATCGAAGATCGCGTCGATCGGGGCCTGCTCCACCATGGTTCCCGTGCGCAGCACCGTCACGTCGTCGGCGACCTGCCCGATCACCCCGAGGTCGTGGCTGATCCACACCACCGCCGCGCCGAAGTCGCGTTGCAGCCGCCGCACCAGTTCGATGATCTGCGCCTGCGTGGTGACGTCCAGTGCCGTAGTCGGCTCGTCGGCGATCAACAGTTCGGGGTCGCACGCCAGCGCGATCGCGATCATCACGCGCTGACGCTGCCCGCCGGACAACTGATGCGGGTAGGCATGCAGCCGCGTCTCGGGATCGGGCAGGCCGACCGCTTCGAGCAGTTCCAGCGCGCGGCGATCGGCGTCGCGGCGCGTCAGCCGCTTGTGGGTCTCCAGGGACTCGGTGATCTGACGTTCCAAAGTCAGCAGCGGATTCAGCGACGTGCCGGGATCCTGGAACACGAACCCGATCCGGGCGCCGTGCACGCTGCGCAGCACGCGCGGTGTCGCCCCGACCAACTGCACCGGGGGATTCCCGCCGAGGATGCTGCTGCCGGACACCCGCGCGCCTGGAGCGTCGAGCAGACCGGTGGCGGCCAGGACCGTCATCGTCTTACCCGAACCGGACTCGCCGACGATGCCCACGGTGTGCTCCCGGTGCACCTCGAACGAGACTCCGTCGACGATCGTCTGATCACCGATCCGCACGCCGAGATCGTCGACGCGCAGCACGGGGGAGGAGGTGGTCATCGCGTGCTCCTGCGGGCTTCCACGGTCGTTCGCTGCTTGGGATCCAGCACGTCGCGCAGCCCGTCGCCGAACATGTTGAACGCCAGCACGATCACGAAGATCGCGGCACCCGGGACGACAGCCATCCACCAGGCCATCGTGACGAATCCCTGCGAATCGAAGATCATCCGGCCCAGCGACGGCTGCGGGGGCTGGATTCCCAGACCCAGGAACGACAGCGCCGCCTCACTGAGGATCGCGAACGCCAGCGACAGCGACGTCTGCACGATCAACGGGCCCGCGATGTTCGGCAGCACGTGACGCCGCAGGATGTACAGGTCGCCGCTGCCCATGGCGCGCGACGCCGACACATACGGTTCGGTGCGCACGCCGAGCGTGCTCGCCCGCGCCACGCGCGCGAAGATCGGGGTGTAGACGATGCCGATCGCCAGGATCGTCGTCGTGACACCGGGTCCCAGGATGGCGACCACCGCGAGCGCCAGCAGCAGCACCGGGAAGGCGAACATCACGTCGACCACGCGCATCAGCACCGTGTCGATCCAGCCACCGCGATAACCCGCCACCACACCAACGGTCACTCCGACCACCACCGCGAACACCACGCTGACCACCGCGATGCGCATCGACGCCTGCGTCGCGACCAACACCCGGGACAGGATGTCGCGCCCCAACTCGTCGGTGCCGAACCAGTGCGACCCACTGGGTGGTTGCAGGGCATTCGGCACGTTGATGTCGTTGACGCCGTACGGCGCAATCCAATCCGCGCTCACCGACACCACCGCGACCACGACCAGCACCAGTGCGCTGACCAGCGTGACCGGATTGCGCGCCAACAACCGCCACGACGATGTCCTCATCCGAGCCGGATCCTCGGGTCGACCACCGCGTAGAGGACATCGACGATCAGATTGATCAACAGGAAGAGCGCGGCGATCAGCAGGACCGCCCCCTGGATCAGCGGATAGTCGCGTGCGGCGACGGCGTTGTAGACCAGGCGCCCCAGACCGGGCCACGCGAAGACCACCTCGACCACGATGACCCCGCCCAGCAGAGTGGCCAGTTGGATCCCGGTGATCGTCAGGATCGGCACCAGGGCGTTGCGCACGGTGTGGCGCATCGTCACCACCCGCGGCGGAAGCCCCTTGGACCGCGCGGTGCGGACGTACCCCATGGCGGTCACGTCCAGGACCGCCGACCGGACGTAGCGCGTCATGATGGCCGCGGCCACCACGGCCACCGTCAGCGCCGGCAGCACGATGTGGCGGGCCCAGCCCACCGGATCGTCGAACAGCGGACGGTATCCGGAGGTCGGCAGCCAGCCCAGCGTCGTCGAGAAGAGCGCGATCAGCAGGATGCCCATCCAGAAGTCCGGCACCGAAACGCCGAACTGGCTGGTGATGCGGACGATGGTGTCGCTGATGCGGCCTTCCCGCAGGGCCGAGTAGATCCCGGCGGGCAGGGCGATCGCCAACGCGATCGCGATGCCGACGACGCCCAGCGACAAGGTCGCCGGCAGCCGCTCCAGCAGGGTCACGGTGACGGGGTCGCCGTTGCGGAAACTGACCCCCAGATCCCCGGTCAGCGCCGACCCGAGATAGGCGAAGAACTGCACGATGATCGGCCGGTCCAGCCCGCTGGCCGACCGCAGCGCCTCATAGGCTTCCGGTGTGTAGCGGGTGCCCAGTGCGATGCGGACCGGGTCGCCGGGCACCAGATGCACCAGCGCGAAGACCACCACCAGTACGCCGAGCAGGACCACCGCGGAGTACGCCAGCCGGCGCGCGACGAACCGGGTGATCGGGTGGGTGACGAGCCGGGCGACGGTCATGTGGCCCCATCCCCGCCGTCCAACGCCGCGCCGCGGAAGCGCACCGCCCCGTCGCGACGCGCCTCGTAGTTCGTCAGCGCCGGGTTCCACGCCTGGATCACCGAGGGGTTGTACAGGAAGATGTAGCTCACCTCGTCGGCGATCCGCGTTGCGGCCCTGGCGTAGTCGTCGAAGCGCGCCGCCGGGTCGGTCTCGACGCGGCCGGCGTCGAGCAGCCGGTCCACTTCCGCGTCGGAGAACTTCTGCGCGTTGCTGGTTCCGTCGGTGTGATGCTGCGCGTAGTAGAAGTCGTCGGGATCGATGTTGCCCAGCCAGCCCATCATCAGCATGTCGAAGTTGCCGGAGTTCTGTTCGTCGAGCCAGGTGGCGAAGTCCACCGTGCGGATGCCGACCGTGATGCCCAGGGGTGCAAGGTTGTCCGCGATGATCTGTGCCGCGGTCACCGTCTCCGGATACTCGGTGGTGACCAGCAGGTCCATGTTCTGCGGCGATGCGCCGCTGCGCTGCAACAACTCCCGCGCCTCGTCGAGGCCGCCGTCGCTGTACCGGTCGTACGGCGTGTACCACGGGTTGCCCTCCGGGATGGCCAGTTGGTTGGCCTGCGCGGTGCCGTAACTGGTGGCCGCGACGATCGCCTCGCGATCGATCGCGTAGGCGATCGCCTGACGGACACGCACGTCGTTCCACGGTGCCCGGGCCTGGTTGAGGGCCAGATACCAGTAGTCGTTGCTCGGTGTCACCGCCAGGGCCAGCGAGTCGTCGTCGCGCAACTGGGAAACCCGCTGCGGCGGAACCGAGTCGGTCCAGTCCACCTCGCCGGCCTGCAGCGCCGACAGCGCCGTGGACGGTTCGGAGATGAACCGGAACGTCACCCCGGTGAGCTCTGGTGCGCCGCCCCAGTATTCGGGGTTGGCGGCCAGGGAGATCGAATCTCCGCTCTTCTGGCCGCGGAAACTGAAGGGACCCGTGCCGATCGGATGGGTGGCGATCTGTCCGCTCTCGACGTTGGCGCGCGAGACGATCGCCATCCCCTTGAACCCGCCGAGGTTGGTCAGCATGTTCGGCGTCGGGCGCGACACGCGAATCACGACGGTCAGCGGGTCGGGTGCTTCGACCGAGGTCACGGCACTGAACTTGTCGACGTTGGCCAACTGCTCGTCGATGATGCGGCGGTAGGAGTAGACGACGTCGTCGGCCGTGAAAGGCGTTCCGTCGTGGAACCTCACGTTCTCGCGCAGCCGGAACGTCCACGTCAGCTCGTCGGGACTGACCTCCCAGGACTTGGCCAGTGCGGGCTGCATCTGTAGGTTTTCATCGGGTTCGACCAGGGTGTCGAAGATGTTCTCCAGCACTTCGAAAGAGAAGTAGGCGGTGGTCTTGTGCGGGTCGAGCTGGTCGGGCTCCCCGGCGATCGCGGCCACCAGGCTGCCCGCCGCCCCTTCGCCGAGATCCACCCGCTGCCCGGTCGAACAGCCCGCCACGGCGAGCACCAGAGCCAGAACGACCAGAACAGCGGTACGCGCCGCCGTTCTCGTCATGTGCCTCACCCCGCGACTCGAGATTGCCTCGGCACCTCCTACCCAGAGTCCCGACCTGACAAACACGTGACTTCCCGGCGCCACGGCTGGGATACTCCTGAAACCGTCCGCGTCCGCCGAAGGGAACAACTGTGAAGATCCTGCGCGGTATGGCCACCATCTCGGCCGTACTGTCCGTCGTCCTCGGCTTCGCGGTCGGCACCGCAGTGCCCGCCCAAGCCGCCGACGTGATGGAAGGCGTGTTCACCTACACGCCCGAAGACGGTAAGCCCGGGACCTGGACCATCTATCCGACATGCGTTCCCGTCGTGGGAGATCTGCGTGAACCGCTGTACCTGCCCGTCGCGTGCACCCTGCACGTCGCCGGGTCCCAGGGAACACCGGGCGGCGACGCGACCCTCGTCGGCGGCTTGTGGAGCTTCAGCAGCCCGACCGCGGAGGGCATGAAATGTCCCGACGGCCAGTGGGCGCCGACCGTCGACACGCTCACTTTCGACAACGTCACCATGTCGGGCACCCGCAGCATCGCCCACAACGGCAACTGTGGGTTGCAGCCCGGCATCATCAAGTCGAAATTCACCCTCACCTACCAGGGGCCGCTCGCCCTGCCGGTGGACCGCTACCCGCTGATCTGCGAGCCGGGTGGCCTGCGGCGCTGCTTCTGATGGGCACCGACGTCAAGCGAGTCGTGGTCTGGGGCACCGGTTTCGTCGGCCGGATGGTGATCCCGGAGATCGTCGCGCACCCCCACTTCGAGCTCGTCGGCGTGGGCGTCAGCAACCCGGACAAGGTCGGCCGGGACGTCGGGGAGATCTGCGGAGGCCCGCCCGTCGGCGTGACGGCCACCGACGACGTCGACGCGCTGATCGCCCTGAAGCCCGACGCCCTGGTGCATTACGGCCCCACCGCCAACCACGCCGAGGACAACATCGCGCTGATCACCCGTTTCCTGCGGGCCGGCATCGACGTCTGCTCCACCGCGATGACCCCGTGGATCTGGCCGACCATGCACCTGAACCCGCCGAACTGGATCGAACCCGTCACGGTGGCCTGCGAACTCGGCGAGTCGTCCTGCTTCACCACCGGGATCGACCCCGGCTTCGCGAACGACCTCTTCCCGATGACGCTGATGGGGTTGTGCTCGGAGGTGCGCCGCGTCCGCGCGTCCGAACTTCTCGACTACACGAACTACGAAGGCGACTACGACCGCGAGATGGGTATCGGTCGCCCGCCCGAGTACCGGCCGCTGCTGGAGAACCCGGACATCCTCGTGTTCGCTTGGGGTGCAACGGTTCCGATGATCGCGCACGCCGCCGGCATCATGCTCGACGACATCACCACCACCTGGGAGAAATGGGTGACGCCCACCGAGCGGCGGACCGCCAAAGGGGTCATCGCCCCGGGCAACGTCGCCGCCGTGCGCTTCACCATCAACGGCGTCTACCGCGGCGAGACCCGCATCCAGCTCGAGCACGTCAACCGCATCGGCAACGACGCCGCCCCGGACTGGCCGTCCGGCTCCGAGAACGACGTCTACCGCGTCGACATCGAAGGCACGCCGAGCATCTTCCAGGAGACCGCGTTTCGCTTCACCGATGGCTCCGGACGGGATGCCGCCGCGGCCGGGTGCCTTGCCACCGGATTGCGCGCGCTCAACGCCGTCCCGGCCGTCAACGACTGCTCGCCCGGCTGGGTGACCGCGCTGGACCTGCCGCTGATCCCCGGTGCCGGCACCATCCGCTGACCGTCAGCTCTTGGGCCGCTTCAGCAACACGACGTGGGCCAGCGGGATCTGGGTCTGCTCCGGACTGGCCGCCAGCCGGTCGGCCACGGCCTGCTCCAGTCGGTCGAACAACTCGCCGGCGCGCGGGTCGTCGGCGCCGCCCTCCAGCGCGCTCAGCAGCGCCGGGAAGACCGATGCCCGAGCGAATCCCGCCCACCGCGCGCCGAACGCCACCGGGTCCTTGTCGGCCTGGTAGCGCTGCCAGAACCGGTCCTCGGCGTCGAACACCCGGAGGTGCTCGATCTCGAGCCCCTCGAAACGGCCCGACGGCGCGAACGGCGCCGCGAAGTCCGAGGCGCACCGCGCAAACGTCGGAACACACATCTGCGCGAGTTCGCCGGCCTGGATCAGGCCGGCACCGGCCACCTCGTCGAGCGCATCCACCAGCGCCGTGAGCAGCGGCCGGAACCCGAACTCGCCGTCGGTGGAGATGGCCATCGTCATCACCACCAGCCGTCCTCCGGGGGCCAGTTCACGGCCCCGGAAGGCGACGAACTCGTGCCAGTCCCGGGCCGCCTGCCGGGCGAACTCCGCGCGCACCCCTTCGTCGTCGCAGTAGGCGACCTGGATGTGGCCCTCGATGAGGCCGGGTGTCCTGCTCAGCCACTGGATGGCCCACGCGCTCCAGCCCAGGTGCACGCTGGCCGACGGCAGGATCTGCGAGTAGAACGAGCGCCCGACCGCGGTGGCGTAGGTGACGCGGTCCTTGCACAGGTAGCTGTCGGGGTCCTCTTCCAAGGTGTGGAACAGCGCGGAGAAGTCGTTGTCCGGCCGGTCGGTGTGCGTCACCAGCACCGCGTGTTCCGGGCGGGTGCGGGAGCGCAGCACCGCGAGGGCGGCACTGATCGGGAGCAGCGAGTTGTGGCCCGTCGCTGCTCCGTAGTCCGCGATCACGATCGGCTGGGGCGGCGCGGGCAGGGGCACGGCGGCCGCGGCCTGTTCGAAGACCGCGATCGCCTGCGACAGTCCAGCGGCCTGCAGCCGGGACGCGGCCGTGTAGTCGCCGCTGTCCATCGGCTCCGGCCGCACGACGATGCTGGATTCAGGCATCGCGACCTCCGGGGGCGTCGGGACGATCCGTCCCCTATGACGGTAGTCCTAGTGGCCCCTGGCCACCCAGTCGTCGTAGTGGACGATTTCGTCGCCGATGGTGGTGGAGTCGCCGTGCCCGGTGTAGACGACCGTGTCGCCCGGGAGCTTGCCCAGCCGTCCGGAGATGGACTCCAGGATGGTCGGGAAGTCGGAGTACGAGCGCCCCGTGGCGCCCGGCCCACCCTGGAACAGGGTGTCGCCGCTGAACACCGCGTGGAGGTCCGGCGCGTACCAGCACACCGAACCCGGCGAATGCCCGGGCGTGTGCAGGCCGCGCAGCTCGAAACCGGCGACGCGGATCGTCTCACCGTCCTCGATCGATCGAAAGTCCTTGTCCGGGTGGGTCATCCGCCACAGCACGTCGTCGGCCGGGTGCAGGAACACCGGCGCGTCGAGTGCGGTGCCCAGCTCCGGTGCGACGGTGACGTGGTCGTTGTGGCCGTGCGTGCAGATCACGGCCACCACATGCCGGCCCCCGACCGCGTCGATGATCGGCTGCGCGGTGTGCGCGGCGTCGAACACCACGACCTCGTTGTCGTCGCCGACCAGCCAGATGTTGTTGTCGACGTCCCAGCTGCCGCCGTCGAGCTCGAACTTTCCGCTGGTGACCAGCCTCTGGATCGCGCTCACAGGATCACCACCGAACGCAGCACCTCACCGGCGTGCATCTTGTGGAACGCCTCCTCGATCTGGTCCAGGCCGATGCGTTCGGAGACGAACTGGTCCAGCGGGAAGCGGCCCTGCAGATACAGGCTGATCAGCGTCGGGAAGTCCCGTTCGGGTAGGCAGTCGCCGTACCAGGACGACTTCAGCGACCCACCGCGGGAGAAGAAGTCGACCAGCGGCATCTCGAGGGTCATGTCCGGCGTCGGCACCCCGACGAGCACCACGGTGCCGGCCAGGTCGCGCGCGTAGAACGCCTGCTTCCACGTCTCGGGCCGGCCCACTGCGTCGATCACCACGTCGACGCCGAAGCCGTCGGTGAGGTCTTGGATGGTCTCGACCGGGTCGAGGTCGCGGGCGTTGATCGTGTGCGTGGCACCGAACTTGCGGGCCCAGTCCAGCTTCCGGTTGTCCATGTCGACCGCGATGATCTGCTTGGCGCCGACCAGACTGGCCCCGGCGATCGCCGCGTCACCGACACCGCCGCAGCCGATCACGGCCACGGTGTCGTCGCGGTTGACCGCGCCGGTGTTGATCGCCGCCCCGACGCCGGCCATCACGCCGCAACCGAGCAGGCCGGCGGCGGCCGGGTCGGCGGCGGGATCGACCTTGGTGCACTGGCCCTCGTGCACCAGCGTCTTGTCGGCGAACGCCCCGATGCCCAGCGCCGGGGTCAGCTCGGTGCCGTCGGTCAGCGTCATCTTCTGCGCGGCGTTGTGGGTGTCGAAGCACAGGTGCGGCCGGCCCCGCTTGCACGCCCGGCACTGCCCGCACACCGCGCGCCAGTTGAGGATCACGAAGTCGCCGGGCTCGACGTTGGTCACGCCCTCGCCGACCGTCTCCACGATTCCGGCGGCCTCGTGGCCGAGCAGGAACGGGTACTCGTCGTTGATCCCGCCCTCACGGTAGGTGAGGTCGGTGTGGCAGACACCGCACGCCTGGATGTCGACCACGACCTCGCCGGGGCCCGGATCCGGAATGACGATGTCGACTACCTCGACCGGTTGACCTTTCGAACGTGAGATCACTCCGCGCACAGTCTGAGACATGCTGACAACCTATCGGGCGGCGCGCGCCGACGCCGGACAGGATGTCCATGATTTCGCGGCGAAGCTGTTCTGAACAGGCCGTCGGCGCGATACTGGACCCGATGCTGGTTCAGCCTCAGACCGACCTGATCTCCACCGCGCGTGCCGCGCACGGGCGGGGGGACTGGCACGCCAGCTACGAGGCGTTCGACCTGGCCGGCCGGGTTTCGCCGCTGGGCACCGACGACCTCGACGCGTTCTCGTTCGCCGCCTGGCGGCTCGGCCACATCCGGGAGTCCAGCCGCGCGGCCGAGCGCGTCTACGCCGAGCTGACCCGCACCGACCCGGTCGCCGCGGCGATGAAGGCCAACGAACTGGCTCTGGCCTGGCTGGTCCGCGGGGACGTCAACATCGCCCAGGGCTGGATGAGCCGGTCGCGCCGCCTGCTGACCGGCCTCGAGGACAGCCCGGCCCACGGATACCTCGCATATCTCGACGCCGCCGTCGCCGTCGGTACGGGGGACTTCGACGGGCTGGGCCGCCATGTCGTCCGCCTGCAGCAGCTGGCCGAGGCGGTCGACACCCCGGCGGTCACCGCGCTGGGACTGATCGCGGCGGGAATCGACGAGATCGTGCATGCCCGCACCGCCCAGGGCTATGCGCTGATCGACGAGGCGATGCTGTCGCTGATGGCCGACCAGGTGCCCATCGAATGGGCCGGTGATCTGTACTGCACGGTCCTGCACCACTGTCACAAACTGGCCGACTTCCCGCGGTTGCGGTCCTGGACGCAGTCCATGGAGCAGTGGTGCGGACTGGCGGGCTCGGCGCCCTACGGCGGCGTCTGCGACGTGCACCGCCTGCAGGCACGGTCCGGTACCGACGACTACCGGGGCCTGGAGAGCCGACTCGCGGCGGCCAGCCAGGCTCTGCAGGACGTCAACGGCTGGGCCGCCGCCGAGGGTTTCTACGAGCTGGGCGAGGTTCGCCGGCTGATGGGCGACTTCGACGGCGCGGCAATCGCTTTCGGGCAGTCGCGGGCTCTCGGCATGGACCCGCAGCCCGGCGAGGCGCTGCTGGTGTGCCGGCGTGACCCCGTCGGCGCATGGACTGCGATCCGGCTGGCGCTGGCTGGGGGAGACCGGTTGGCGCGGGTGCGGCTGTTGCGCGCCGCGGTGCAGATCGCGCTGACCCGCGACGCGCTCGCCGAAGCCGAGAGTTACTGTGCCGAGCTGGAAGCCGCCGCCGAAGATTTCGGGACGCCGGGATTCCTGGCGTGGGCCGCGCACTCCCGGGGTGCCCTGCTGGTCCGCCAGGGCGCGTACCGGCAGGCGCTCGAGTCGCTGGAGCGGGCGTTGGGGGGGTACCGGGTCCAGCAGTCCCGGTACGACACCGCCGAGGTCTACGAATGGATGGTGCTGGCGCGTCGTGGGATCGGCCAGAACGATGCCGCGGCCGCCGACGCCGCCACCGCCGACGCCATCTACGCCCAGCTCGGCGTCGACCCGGCCGGTATCTGCGGCTCGCCGGGGTCCTCGCGCCTGACCCGGCGCGAGTGCGAGGTGCTCGCCTGCATCGCCCGCGGTGCGACGAATCGGCAAGCCGCCCAGCAGCTGTCCCTCAGCGAGAAGACCGTCGGCCGCCATCTGGCGAACATCTACGCCAAGATCGGCGTCTCGTCGCGCACCGCGGCCGCGGCCTGGGCGCGCGACAACAACGTGCTCTAGCGCCTACATCATTTGACCCATCCCCGGCTGCGGAAAATGCACCGGATAACCGATGGTGCGGCCGCACCGTGCGGCTTAGCGTGACCGGGTATGACGACAATCACCGACGAGGACTTCGCCCAGCGGATGGTCGACACCATCGACGCCGCCAGCGTGGCGATCCTGCTGTCCATCGGACACCAGACCCGGCTGTTCGACACCCTGACCCAACTGCCCCCCGCGAGCAGCGACCAGATCGCCGACGCCGCCGGACTCGACGAACGCTACGTGCGCGAATGGCTGGGCGGCGTCGTCGCCGCCCGCATCGTCGATTACGACGCGCCGACGCAGACGTACTCCCTGCCCGGGCACCGGGCCGCGGTGCTGAGCAGGAACGCCGGGCCCGACAACCTGGCCCGCGTCGCGCAGTTCATCCCGCTGCTCGCCGAGGTGGAGCAGAAGGTGCTCTCCTGTTTCCGGCGCGGTGGCGGCCTGTCCTACGCGGAGTATCCGCGTTTCCACACGCTGATGGCCGAGCAAAGCGGCGAGGTGTTCGACGCCGCGCTGATCGACGCGATCCTGCCGCTGGTCGACGGACTGCCCGAGAAACTGGCCGCGGGCGCCGATGTCGCCGACTTCGGCTGCGGCAGTGGACATGCCGTCAACGTCATGGCGCAGGCGTACCCGGCGAGCCGCTTCGTCGGAGTGGACTTCTCCGAGGAGGGGGTCGCCAACGGTGCCGCCGAGGCCCGCCGTCTCGGACTGGCCAACGCGACCTTCCAGCGCGCCGACCTCGCCGCCTACACCGAGACCGAGGTCTTCGACGTCGTCACCGCGTTCGACGCGATCCACGACCAGGCGCACCCGGCCCAGGTGCTGGCCAACATCCACCGCGCGCTGCGTCCCGGCGGGGTCTTCCTGATGGTCGACATCAAAGCCTCGTCGCGCCTCGAGGACAACGTCGGCGTGCCGTTCGCGACGTACTTCTACACGGTGTCCACGATGCACTGCATGAGCGTCTCGCTCGGTCTGGACGGCGATGGTCTTGGCACCTGTTGGGGCCGGGAACGGGCGACCTCGATGCTGGCTGACGCCGGGTTCGGTGACGTGGAGGTGCGCGAGATCGACACCGACCCGATCAACAACTACTACATCGCCCGGAAATGACCGGCGCGCCGATGGACCTGTTCGTGACCGACGGCGGCCTGGAGACCGAGCTGGTCTTCCACGACGGCCGGGACCTGCCCGCGTTCGCGGCATTCCCCCTGCTGGAGCACGCCAGGGGCGCGACCGGCTGCTGCGCTACTACGACGGCTACCTCGACATCGCGCGGCGGCATGAGGCCGGCTTCATCGTCGAGACCCCGACCTGGCGGGCCAACCCGGACTGGGCCGGTCTGCTCGGCTACTCGCCGCAGCGGCTCGACGAGCTGAACCGGTCGGCGGTCGACTTAGCCGAACAGGTACGCGCCGCGGCGCGGGCGGACGGACTGACCGCGCTGGTGAGCGGCTGCGTCGGCCCGCGCGGCGACGGCTACGACCCGGGCGCGGTGATGACCGCCGATGAGGCGCAGGCCTACCACGCCGTGCAGATCGCCACCTTCGCGTCCACCTCCGCCGACCAGGTCACCGCGATCACGATGACCAACACCGCCGAAGCCATCGGCGTGGTGCGCGCCGCAACCGCGGCGGGCGTCACCCCGGTGGTCTCCTTCACCGTGGAGACCGACGGCCGGCTGCCCACCGGACAGCCACTGCACGAGGCCGTCGCCCAGACCGACGCCGAGACCGGCGCCGCCGCCGGCTACTTCATGGTCAACTGCGCGCACCCCGGGCACTTCGGGGCGGCGTTCGACCACGACGGTCCGTGGCGGGAACGCATCGGTGGGCTGCGCGCCAACGCGTCCAAACGCAGCCACGCCGAACTCGACGACGCCACCGAACTCGACGAGGGCGACCCCGGTGAGTTCGCCGCCGGCCACGTCGCGCTGCGCGGCCGCATGCCGGCCGTGTCCGTGCTCGGCGGGTGCTGCGGCACCGACGCGCGCCACGTGGCTGCGCTGTGCGCCGCCTGGGAGGCCAACTAGGCTCGGGCGCGATGAGCGCACTCGACGTGCTGGCCGACTGGCCGGTCCCGACCGTCGCCGCCGCGGTTGTCGGCCCCGACGGCGTGCTGGCCGACCACGGCGACCCCGCCCACCCGTTCGCGCTGGCGTCGGTGACCAAGCTGCTGGCCGCCCGCGCCGTGCAGGTCGCCGTCGAGGAGGGGGCGATCGACCTCGACACCGAGGCCGGACCGCCGGGTTCGACGGTGCGCCACCTGCTGGCTCACACCGCCGGCTACGACATGACCTCGTCGAAGGTGATGGCGGCGCCCGGCGCCCGGCGGATCTACTCGAACTACGGCTTCACCGTGCTGGCCGAGGCACTCGAGCGGGCCACCGAGATCCCGTTCGCCGACTACCTGCGGGAGGCGGTGTTCGATCCGCTCGGCATGGCCGCGACGACGTTCGAGGGCGGTGTGGACGCTGCCGGTTACGGCGGCACCTCGACCGTCGCCGACCTGGCCGTCTTCGCCCGGGAGCTGCTGGTTCCCGCTCTGGTGTCGGAGCCGATGCACAAGCAGGCGACCCGCGTGGCGTTCGAAGGTCTCAGCGGTGTGCTGCCCGGCTTCGGCGTGCAGCGCCCCAACGACTGGGGGCTGGGCTTCGAGATCCGCGACGGTAAATCCCCGCACTGGACCGGGTCGGCGAACTCGCCCCGCACCTTCGGCCATTTCGGCCAGTCAGGGACCTTTCTGTGGGTCGATCCGGAGGCCGGTCTAAGCCTGGTCGTGCTCACGGACCGCAAGTTCGGTGACTGGGCCCACAAGGTCATGCCGGAGTTGTCTGACGAAACTCTGAGAGAGTGGGGACCGGACTAGCGCAACGTCCGTCCCACAAGGCACAATGGACCCGCAAGTCACAACTTCATCTGCATTCACTCTCGTTGCTATGGCACACCAGGTCGTTGGGGAAGACGTCCCTCGTGGAGCCGAAGGAGCAGGAGATGCGTGCAGCGAACCAATTCGCCGACGCGACGACGGGCGTGGTGTACATCCACGCCTCGCCCGCGGCGGTGTGCCCGCACGTCGAGTGGGCGTTGTCGTCGACCCTCAACGCGAGGGCGAATTTGAAGTGGACGCCGCAGCCGGCCATGCCCGGACAGCTGCGCGCGGTCACCAACTGGGTCGGTCCCGTGGGCACCGGCGCACAGCTGGCCAATGCGCTGCGCTCGTGGTCGGTGCTGCGCTTCGAGGTGACCGAGGACCCCAGCCACGGCGTGGACGGGCACCGCTGGTGCCACACCCCGCAGCTCGGTCTGTGGAGTGGCGCGATGAGCGCCAACGGCGATGTGATGGTCGGCGAGATGCGCCTGCGTGCGCTCATGGCCGGCGGTGCGGACATGCTGGCTTCGGAGCTGGACTCGGTGCTGGGCACGGCCTGGGACGAGGCGCTCGAGGCCTACCGCGACGGCGGTGAGGGCGGCGAGGTCAGCTGGCTGAGTAGGGGCGTGGGCTAGGCCGGCCGGAGGATACGCAGCGCGTCGGGTACCGCGGAGACCTGCACCGGCAGCGGACAGACGTACTCCCCGTCGGCGTATGCCGTGATGCCGGGGGAGTCCACCCTGATGGTGCGCGCCCGGGCGGTGTGCACCTCGTCGAGATCGACGTGGGTGCCCTTGAACACGGTCGGGAACAGCCGGACCAGCCTGGTCCGCGACGCCGAGGCCACCATGGTGACGTCGATCCGGCCATCGCGGGGGTCGGCCTGCGGGCAGATCAGCATGCCGCCGCCGTAGCTGCGGGTGTTGCCGAACGCCGCCATCGTGAGCTCGGTGGTGACCTCGGTGCCGTCGAAGCTCAGCCGGAACGGGAGTAGCCGCAGCTGCGACAACTCGGCCAGCATCGCGAGGTTGTAGCGCATCCGCCCGTGCGGCCAGCGCATGCGATTGGTGCGGTCGGTGACCAGCGAGTCGAACCCCGCCGCCATCACGGTGCCGAACCACCGGCAGGTGCCGTCCTCGCCTTCGATGAGACCCAGATCGATCCTGTCGACCACACCGTCGACGACGACGTCGGCGGCGGCTTCCGGGTTCCTGGTCGGGATCCCGAACTCCCGGGCGTGGTCGTTACCGGTGCCCGACGGCACGATGCCCAGCGGGACGTCGGTCTGCGTCAGCACCTGCAGCGCCAGCGACACGATGCCGTCGCCCCCGACGACCACCAACGCGTCCATCCCGCGGTCGAGCGCACCCTCGACCAGCATCCGGGCGTGTGCCGCGTCCCGGCCGGCCACCGCCACCACGTCCACCCCGCGCCTGTGCAGCTGCGTGACGGCGCGCTCGGCGGCGTGCGAGGCACTGCCGTGGCCCGAGGCCGGGTTCGTCAGGACGGTGACACGTGCACGTTCGGTCACGGAATCAGCTTGCCCGGGTTGAGGATTCCCGTGGGGTCCAGCGTCGCCTTGACCGCGCGCAGTACGTCCACGCCGAGGTCGCCGATCTCGTCGCGCATCCAGGGCCGGTGGTCGGTGCCCACGGCGTGATGGTGGGTGATCGTCGCGCCGGTGCGCATCATCGCCTGCGACGCCGCGGCTTTCGCGGCCCGCCACTGGTCGATCGGGTTGCCGCGCTGGGCGGCCACCACGGTGAAGTACAACGACGCCCCGGTGGGATACACATGGGAAATGTGGCACAGCACCAGCGCAGGCGTGCCCGATTCCTCCAGCGCACCGGTCAGCGCCTCGGTCACCGCGGTCTTGACCGCCGACAGGTTCGCCCAGGTGGTGGCCGTCTCCAGCGTCTCGCACAGGGCGCCGGCGGCGAGCAGCGCGTCGCGCAGGTACGGGGCGTTGAACCGCCCGTGCTCCCAGTCGCGGGCCGGGCCCTCGCCCAACGACGTTCCACCTTTGGCGGCCAACAACTCCCGGGTCTCGGCATGGCGGCTGTCGACGTGCGCCGCGGTGCCTTCGAAGGCGGTGATCGCCAGGCAGCCGCCGGTGATCTGCTGTTCGCCGATGTGTTCGGTGGTCGCCAGGTTCACGCCGGTCTCGGCCTCGTCGGACAACCGGATGACCGTGGGCCCGGTGCCGGTCTGCACCACGGCACGCAGGGCGTCGGCGCCGGTTGCGAAGTCCGGGAACGACCACGCCTCGTATCGGGTGGCCTCCGGGATCGGGTGGATGCGCACGCGCACGCGGGTGATCACCCCCAGCGTGCCTTCCGAGCCGAGGAACAGCTGCCGCAGGTCGGGGCCGGCCCCCGACGCCGGGGCGCGGCCGACGTCGACGATCCCGGCGGGGGTGACGATCCGCAGTCCGCGCACCATGTCGTCGAAACGCCCGTAGCCGGCCGAGTCCTGGCCCGACGAGCGGGTGGCGGCGAACCCGCCGATGGTGGCGAAGCGGAAGCTCTGCGGGAAGTGCCCGAGCGAGAACCCATGCTCGCCCAACAGGTCCTCGGCCTGCGGTCCGGTGACCCCGGCGCCGAGTTCGGCCTCCCAGGAGATGTCGTCGAGGGTGTGCAGCGCGTCGAGGCGGCGCAGGTCGAGCGTCACCACGGCCTTGAAGTCGCCGCGCAGGGGATCCAGTCCGCCGACCACGCTGGTGCCGCCGCCGAACGGGACGACGGCGATGCTGCGTTCGGCGCAGAAGGCCAGCACGGCGGCGACCTCCTCCTCGTTGCCGGGCAGCAGGACCGCGTCGGGGGCGTCCTGGACGCCGAAGTCCTTGCGCCGGAGCAGGTCGAGGGTCGACTTCCCGCCGGCGCGGAGCAGGCGGCCGTGGTCGTCGACGACGACGTGCTCGTCGCCGACGATCGCGCCGAGCCCGGTGCGGTCGGTCGGCGGGAGCGCCGACGGACGCAGCCGCACCTGGTCGAGGCCCGGCGCGTCGACGTCGGTGGCATCGATGCCCAGCGCCTGGGACAGCAGGGTGCGAACTCCCGGCGACAGCGGCTTGGCCAGCGCCGGATCGCCCCAGGCGTTCCACTGCATCGGCGGGTCGAACGAACGAGCAGTCATGCGTTACAGTCTTACACATGGTGTCAATCCGTAACGATGGTCTGCCCGTGGAGGAGCGCATCCTCGCCGCGGCCGCCGAGTGCGTGGTGACCCATGGCGTAGACCGGGTCACCATGACCGAGATCGCCCGGCGCGCCCGGGTCAGCAGGCCGACGATCTACCGGCGCTGGTCCGACATCCGCTTCGTGCTCGCCGAGGTGCTGACCTCGCGCATCGCGCAGGCCCTGGCGGACATTCCCGAGACCGGCCCCAGCCGCGCCGCCACCGTGACCCGGGTCAAGGCCGTCGCCCGCCACCTGCGCAACGACGAGGTGGTCATGTCCGTCATCCGCGACGTCCCCACCATCGCGATGACCTACATCGCCGACCGGTTGGGCACCAGCCAGCAGATCCTCATCGACGCGCTGGCCGGCTCCATCCGCGACGGACAGCGCGACGGCAGCGTGCGCGCGGGGGACCCGCAGGGCATGGCCGCGATGTGTCTGCTGATCACCCAGTCGACGATTCAGTCGGCGCAGATGGTCGCGCCCCTGCTCGACGCCGACGCCCTCGACACCGAGCTCGAACGCGCCCTGGACGGATACCTCAAGCCATGAACACAGCTCTGAACGCGGCTCGGCGCGCCACCGACCTGCAGCGCCTCGGCGACCGTCCGGACCTCGACGTCGTGGTCATCGGCGGCGGGATCACCGGCGCCGGCATCGCGCTCGACGCGGCCACCCGGGGACTGTCGGTGGCGCTGGTCGAGAAACACGACCTGGCGTTCGGCACCAGCCGGTGGAGCTCCAAGCTCGTCCACGGTGGGCTGCGCTACCTGGCCACCGGCAACGTCGGCATCGCCCGGCGCAGTGCGCTCGAGCGTGGAATCCTGATGACCCGCAACGCCCCCCATCTGGTGACGGCGATGCCGCAACTGGTCCCGCTGCTGCCCCAGATGAGCACCGCGTCCCGGGCGCTGGTGCGGGTCGGGTTCGCCGCCGGCGACGGTCTGCGCAAGCTGGCCGGGACCCCGTCGGCGACGCTGCCGCGATCGCGGCGCGTCGACGCTTCGCGCGCGGCAGCCCTCGCGCCGACCGTGCGCCGCGACGGACTCGACGGCGCCTTCTTGGCCTACGACGGACAACTCATCGACGACGCCCGCCTGGTCACCGCCGTCGCGCGGACCGCGGCCCAGCACGGCGCGACGATCCTGACCCGGGTGGCGGCCACCGCGGCGACCGGGTCCGCGGTGACACTGCGCGACCAGCTCACCGGGGAGACGCTCGAGGTCACCGCCCGCGCGGTCGTCAACGCCGCGGGGGTGTGGGCCGGGCAGGTCGATCCGTCGATCAAGCTGCGGCCCAGCCGCGGCACCCACCTGGTCTTCGACGCCGCGGCGTTCGGCAATCCCACTGCGGCGCTGACGGTTCCGATACCGGGGGAGATCAACCGCTTCGTCTTCGCGATGCCCGAGCAGCTGGGACGGGTGTATCTCGGCCTGACCGACGAGGACGCGCCGGGTCCCGTCCCCGATGTGCCGGAGCCGACGCCCGAGGAGGTGTCGTTCCTGCTCGACACCGTCAACACCGCGCTGGCCACCGCACTGAGCCGGGCCGACGTCATCGGCGCCTACGCGGGGCTGCGGCCACTGATCGACACCGGCGCCGGCCGCACCGCCGACATCTCGCGGGAGCACGCGGTGACCGAATCGCCGTCCGGAGTGCTCACCGTCATCGGGGGCAAGCTGACCGAATACCGGTACATGGCTGAGGACGTGCTCGATCGCGCCGTGCAGCTGCGCGGGCTGGAGGCCGGGCCGTGCCGTACGCGCAACCTGCCGTTGGTCGGAGCGCCGTCGAACCCCGTTGCGGCGCTGCGTTCTCCGGTCGAATTGCCCGACTCGCTGCGTGCGCGCTACGGCGCCGAGTCGGCGAACGTGATCGCCCAGGCGGGCTGTGACCGGCCGACCGCCCCGGTGGCCGACGGCATCGACGTCACCCGAGCCGAGTTCGAATACGCCGTCACCCACGAGGGTGCGCTGACCGTCGACGACATCCTCGACCGCCGCACCCGCATCGGTCTGGTCGCCGGGGACCGCGAGCGCGCGCTGGCCGCCGCCGAGGAGCTCCTGGCGCAGGCGACCTGACTCTTACAGCGGGATGTTCTTGTGGCGGCCGCGGCGCATCGGCGCCTCGGCCAGAGCCTGGGTCAGCTTGGAGCGGGTGTGGGCCGGGTCGATCTTCTCGTCCACGACGCCGATCTCGATGGCCGAATCGACACCGCCCGCGATCTTCTCGTGCTCGACGGCCAGCTCCTCGTGCAGCGCCTCACGCTCGGCCGGGTCCTCGACGGCGGCCAGCTTGCGCTTGTGCAGGATGCCGACCGCGGCCTTGGCGCCCATCACGGCGACCTCGGCCTCCGGCCACGCGAACACCTTGGTGGCGTTCAGCGAGCGCGAGTTCATCGCGATGTAGGCGCCGCCGTAGATCTTGCGGGTCACCAGGGTGACGCGGGGGACCGACGACTCACCGAACGCGTGCAGCAGCTTGGCGCCGCGACGCACCACGCCGCCCCACTCCTGGTCCACGCCGGGCAGGTAGCCGGGCACGTCGACAACTACCACCAGCGGAATGCCGAACGCGTCGCACAGCCGCACGAAACGGGCCGACTTCTCGGCACTCTCGGAGTTCAGGCAGCCGCCCAGGCGCAGCGGGTTGTTCGCGATGATGCCGACGGTGCGACCGGCCAGCCGGCCCAGGCCGACGACGATCGACGGCGCCCACTTGGACTGGAACTCGTCGAACGGCGTGCCCTCGTCGAGCAGCGCCTCGATCAGCGGGTGCACGTCGTAGGCGCGCCGCGCCGACTCGGGCAGCAGCGCCTTGAGGTCGGTGTCGCCCGCCTCGGCCTTGCTGCGGTCGAAATGACCCTGCTGGCAGAACAATCCGACCAGACGGCGGCCGCGCTCGTAGGCGTCGAGCTCGTCGTCGGCGACGATGTGGCACACGCCGGACTTCTTGTGGTGGGCGTCGGGACCGCCCAGGGACACCATGTCGACGTCCTCGCCCGTCACGCTGCGCACCACGTCGGGGCCGGTGACGAAAACCTTGCTGTCCGGGGCCATCACGATGACGTCGGTCAGCGCGGGGCCGTAGGCGGCACCGCCGGCGGCGAAGCCGACGACCACCGAGATCTGCGGGATGTACCCCGAGGCGCGGATCATCGCCTCGAACACCAGGCCCACCGCGTGCAGCGCGCGCACCCCCTCGGCCAGACGGGCGCCACCGGAGTGCCAGATGCCCACGATCGGGCTCTGCTCCTCGATGGCCACGTCGTAGGCGTCGACGATGTGCTTGCAGCCGTCGACGCCCATCGCGCCACCCATGACGGTTCCGTCGGTGCAGAACGCGATGGTGCGCACGCCGTTGACGGTGCCCGCAGCGGCCAGCACACCGGACTTGTCGCGTTCGTGGAGAAGCTCGACAGTGTCGTCATCGAAGAAGGTCGCCAGGCGAAGCAGCGGGTCACGCGGATCGACTGATTCGCCGCCTGCCCCGGGCGCCAGCCGATTCTCGATTGTCGTCATGAATTCTCCTGCTGTCAGTACTTCCCGAAGGCGAGTGCGACATTGTGCCCGCCGAATCCGAAAGAGTTGTTGATGGCGTAGTGGTAATTGCCGGGTCGTGCTGTGCCCGCGACGACGTCGAGGTCGATTTCGGGGTCGAGATTCTTCAAGTTCAAAGTCGGCGGGATGACTCCGTCGCGCAGGGCCTGCACGGTCAGGATCGACTCGACCGCGCCGACCGCGCCGACGGAGTGTCCCAGCGCCGACTTGGGTGCGTACACCGCGGGACGGTGCCCGCCCATCGCGAGGTTGATGGCGTGGCCCTCGGCGACATCGCCGACGGTGGTGCCGGTGGCGTGCGCGTTGACGTGATCGATGTCGCGGGCCTGCAGACCGGCGAGCTGGAGTGCGCGCGTCATCGCGAATCCCGCGCGCTCGCCGTTGGGGTCGGGAGCCACCATGTGGTAGCCGTCGGAGGTGACGCTGGCCCCCATCAGCCGGGCCAGAATCGTCGCGCCGCGGGCCTTCGCGTGCTCTTCGGTCTCGAGCACCATGAGCGCGCCGGCCTCACCGAACACGAACCCGTCCCGGTCCTTGTCGAACGGACGGCACGCGCCGGGCGGATCCTCGTTGTTCGTCGACATCACGATGCGCATCTGGGCGAAACCGGCGATCGGCACCGCCTCGATGCGCTGCTCCACGCCACCGCAGATGGCGACGTCGGCCTCGCCCAACACGATGCTGCGCCAGGCCTGGGCGATGCCCTCCGAACCGGAAGCGCACGCCGAGACCGGTGTGACCACACCGGCCTTGGCGCCGCGTTCGAGCCCCACGACCGCCGACGGGCCGTTGGGCATGTACATCTGCACCGCGAGCGGGGACACCGCACCGACGCCCTCGTCGCGCATGCCGTCGTAGGCGTAGACGAGGGCCTCGGCACCGCCGAGGCCCGTCCCGATCGACACCAACAGCCGTCGGGTGTCGACTTCCGGTGACCCGGCGTTCTCCCAGACCCGCCGGCCCAGCACCAGGGCCATCTTCTGGGGATAGGACATCTGACGGTTCTCGACCTCGGTCAGTTCACCGTCGAAGTCCTCCAGCAGATGCCCGCCGATGCGGACCGGGAGGTCGAACTGCTCGACGAACGGGTCGTCGAGCAGCCGGATCCCACTCTTCCCGGCCAGCAGCGCCTTCCAGGTACCTTCGGCATCGGTGGCGACACTCGTCGTCATCGCGATACCGGTGACCACCACGTCGGGCAGTCCGCTACCTGTTGTCGGCGTTGCCATGTCGAGACGCGCGTCCTTTCTGCGGTTCGGGTCAGACGCTCGTATTCCTAGTAACGACCAAAGGCCAGAGCCACATTGTGGCCGCCGAAACCGAACGAGTTGTTGATGGCGTACTGGTAGTCGCCATACCGTGGCTCGCCCGCAACGACATCGAGATCGATCTCGGGGTCCGGGGTCTCGTAGTTGAGCGTCGGCGGGATGACGCCGTCGCGCAGCGCCAGCACCGTCAGCACCGACTCCAACGCACCCACGGCGCCGATCGAGTGGCCCAGGGCGGACTTCGGGGCGTACACCGCGGCGTGCTCCACACCGGCGACGCGGATGGCGTTGGCCTCCGCGGTGTCACCGATGGGGGTGGCGGTGGCGTGCGCGTTGACGTGTGAGATGTCCTTGGGGGACAACCCGGCCGTCTCCATCGCCCGCTTCATCGCCGCGCCCGCACGCATACCGTCGGCGGCCGGAGCCACCATGTGGAACGCGTCGGAGGTGATGCCCGCACCCAGGAGTCGGGCCAGCGGCTTGGCGCCGCGAGCCTTGGCGTGCTCCTCGGTCTCGATGATCATCATCGCGCCGGCCTCGCCGAACACGAAGCCGTCCCGGTTCTTGTCGAACGGGCGCGACGCCCCGGCGGGGTCTTCGTTACGGGTGGACATGGCGCGCATCATCGAGAACGCCGCGATGGGCAGTGCCTCGATGCCGCCTTCCACGCCGCCGACGACGGCGAAGTCCGCGTCACCCATGACGACCTGACGCCAACCGTGGGCGATGGCCTCCGAACCCGACGAGCACGCCGACACCGGGGTGATGACCCCGGCGCGGGCGCCCAGTTCGAGACCGGCGACCGCCGCGGCACCGTTGGGCATGATCATCTGAACAGCCAGCGGGGACACCTTGCGGGGCCCGCCCTCGTTCATCGCGTCGTAGGTCTCGACGATCTTCTCGCCACCACCCAGACCGGTGCCGATGATCACGGCGAACCTGTCGGGGTCGACCTCGGGCTTACCCGCGGTCTCCCACAGGCGGCCGGCCAGGAGCTTCGACATGCGCTGCACATAGGACATGCGGCGCATGTCGATGCGCGACATGTGGCTGTCGATGTTGTCGACGAGGTGCCCACCGATACGTACCGGCAGGTCCCACTTGTCGACGAACTCGTCCTCCAGGATCCGGATGCCGCTTTCGCCTGCGAGCAGACCCTTCCACGTGCTTTCGATGTCCGCCGCGAGGGCCGTGGTGGCCTCGACAGCGGTCACCACGACGTTCGGGAAACCGCCGTTAGCAGTGGAAGGACGGGTCACTTGTCGCCCTGGATCTGAGCGCGGATGGCCGCAGCAGCCTCGGGGTTCTCTTCCTCGAGCTTCTGGATGTAGGCGACGACGTCACCGACGGTGCGCAGACCGGCGAGGTCCTCGTCGGGGATCTTCACGCCGTACTTGTCCTCGGTCTGCACGGCGATCTCCACCATCGACAGCGAGTCGATGTCCAGGTCGTCGACGAACGACTTCTCGGGGGTGACCTCCGAGGGCTCGATGCCGGTGACCTCTTCGATGATCTCGGCGAGACCGGTGATGATTTCTTCCTGAGTGGCGGGCACGGTGGCTCCTTCTATCTTTTCGGGTTGTACTTCGAACGGTTGGAAATCGAGATATGAAATTTGTGGGCTCAGGCGCGCAGCGCCTCGGCGAGCCCGTCCAGATCGGCCGGTGACTTGACCGGATGGGTCGGGACGCCCTTGAGTTCGCGCTTCGCGATGCCGGTCAGCGTGCCGGCCGGCGGGAACTCGACGAGGGCGGTGACGCCGCGTTCCTTCATTGTGGCCGTGCAGAGGTCCCAGCGCACGGGCCGAGTCATCTGAGCCACCAGCTTGGCCATCGCATCGGCGGCCGACGAGACCGGACGGCCGTCGGCGTTCGACAGCAGGGTCACGGTGGGCTCGGACGGCGTGATGCGGTCCGCGACGGTGGCATACCCGTCGAGCGCGGACGCCATGTACCGGGTGTGGAACGCGCCGGCGGTGGCCAGCGGGCGGACCCGGGCACGCGCCGGCGGGTCCTCGGCGAGCTTCTCCAACGCGGCCAGCGCGCCGGCGGCGACGATCTGTCCGGCGGCATTGCGGTTGGCCGGCACCAGGTCGAGCGCTTCCAGACGGGCCAGCACCTCCTGCTCGTCGCCGCCGAGCAGCGCCGACATGCCGGTGGGCTCGATCGCGCAGGCCTTGGCCATCTCCGCGCCGCGGGTGGCGGCCAGGGAGACGGCCTCGTCGGCCGAGATGACACCGGCGATCGCGTAGGCGGCGATCTCACCGACCGAGTGGCCGGCGGCGATGATCTCCGCGTCGGCGGGGATCAGGCCACGGTTCTGCAGTTCTTCGTAGGCGAGCAGGGTGGTGGCCACGACGAGGGGCTGGGTCACCGCGGTGTCGGTGATCTCCTCCGCGGTGGCGGTGGTGCCGAGTCGGCCCAGGTCCAGGCCGCTGATCTCTGACCATGCTGCGATGCGTTCCGCGGCACCGGGGAGCTCGACCCACTCGGCGAGCATGCCGGGGGTCTGGGAGCCCTGTCCGGGCGCAAGGAATGCGAGCACAGTCTTGTCAGGCACATCTCTAAGAGAACATTGTGAAGACGGTTTTGCAGGGTGTAAGAGACTATGAACCTTCTCTTAGGTTTTTGTAGGACTCCCACAAAACGGCATGTGATGCGACGTCATCGAGACCGCTATGCGATATGTCACTGTCTGGCGCCACGCGGATATGTGACCCGAGTAACACCGTTGAGCTGCCAAGATCGCGTTTCACTAGCGACACCTTGATGAACTTGCCGATGCAAACGACCCACCGTCGAGGCCACCCGGAGCACGTACGCATCTCGGGGAACGGTCGGATCGCGGCCGGTGAAGTCGGCGATCCGGCGCAGCCGGTAGCGCACCGTGTTTGGATGAACGAACAATTTGCGTGCACAAGCTTCTATGGCACCGCCGGAGTCGAGATAGGCGTCCAACGTCTCCATCAACGCGGGTCCGGCGTCTGCCAGCGGGCGCATCACCTCGGCTTCGAGCGAGGCGGCCGCCGTGACGTCACCGAGCAGTGCCCGCTCGGGCAGGAGCTCACGCGCCGGCACCGGCCGCGGTGCGCCGACCCAGCCGCCCACCGCGTTCATCCCCGCGATCGCCTCGGTTGCGCTGCGGTTCGCCGCCGCCAGTGACGGCGCCGTCGGGCCGATCACCACCGGCCCGTCGCCGAACGCCTTCATCAGCTCGGTGAGGAACCGGTCGGTGTGCGACAGCCCGCCCGACACGATCGCCACCAGCCAGGTGCCGTGCACGTCGGCCAGCGCCGCCCGCTGGTGCCGGTTGGCGACGTCGTGCACGTCGTCGCCGGCGAACTCGGCCCGGTCCGGGTGCGGCATCCCGACGATGACGGTGGCCGGCGCGGTGGCGTCCCAGTTCAGTGCGGCGGCCTGCGACTGCAGCTCCGGCCCGACATCGCCGCGCACCACCGCGTCGACCAGGTTGGCCTCCATCCGGGTGTCCCACGCCCCGCGTGCCTCCGCCTGGTCGGCGTAGGCCATGGCCGCCGCGAAGGCCAGGTCGCGGCTGTAGCGCAGGATGCCCGCGGTCAGAGCGGTCAGCTGTTCGTCGCTGCGGGCCAGCAGGGGCACCACTTCCTCGAAGAACTCCATCGTCACGCGGACCATCTCCACCGATTGACGCAACGCGATGCGCCGCCGCAGGTCCTGCGGAACCACCTCGAAGGCCTGCGCGGTGTAGCTGACGTTGCTGTCCGGCTGCCGCATCCACTCGACGAAGTTGACCACCGCGGTCTGCACCACCAGCTGGACGCTGGCCCGCTGGGATGCCTCCAACTCCGCGAAGAACGGCAGGCGTTCCCCCATGGCCTGCACCGCCTCGGTGGCCAGTCGGCCCGAGTACTGCTTGAGCCGGCGCAGGGCCGCTTCGGGGACGTTCTCCAGCATCTCCACGGTGGAGCGCGGCGGGACGAACCGATTGTTGGCCATCCCTAAAAGCTACGCCTCGTTTCTGGCGGAATCCTCCAACGTCAGGCCGTCCGCTACGCGACTCCGGGATCCGACGTCTGCTCCGGCGCCGCCATCACATCGTCGATCTCGTACTTGCGCGCCGCCTCGACGGCCACCGACGCGTCGATGTTGCCGTCCCGGGCCAGACCCTGCAGCACCGCCACGACGACCGACTCGGCGTCGGTGTTGAAGTACCGCCGCGCCGCGGGGCGGGTGTCGGAGAACCCGAACCCGTCGGTGCCCAGCGTGATGTAGGTGCCCGGCACCCACGGCCGGATCTGCTCGGGCACCGCCCGCATCCAGTCCGAGACCGCCACCACCGGGCCCGCGGCGTCGCCCAGGGCCTCGGTGACGTACGGCGTGGCGGCCGGCCGGTCCGGGTGGCGCAGCGTCTCCTGCTCGATCTTCACCCCATCCCGGTTCAGTTCGTTCCAGCTGGTCACCGACCACACGTCGGCAGCGACGTCCCACTCCTCGGCCAGCAGCTCGGCCGCCTTGAGCGCCGACGGCATCGCCACACCCGAGGCCAGGATCTGCGCGACGTTGCTGCGCTTCTCCGACGCCGGCCGGTAGCGGTAGATGCCGCGCAGCAGGCCCTCGACGTCGAGATTCTCCGGCTCGGCGGGCTGCACGTAGGGCTCGTTGTAGATCGTCAGATAGAAATAGACGTTCTCCGGCTCGTCGCCGAACATCCGCTCCAGACCGCTCTCGATGATGTAGGCGATCTCGTAGGCGAACGCCGGGTCGTAGGCGACCACGGCCGGGTTCGTCGACGCCAGCAGCAGCGAGTGCCCGTCGGCGTGCTGCAGGCCCTCACCGACCAGCGTCGTGCGCCCGGCGGTGGCGCCCAGCACGAACCCGCGCGCCATCTGGTCGGCCGCGGCCCAGAACGCGTCGCCGGTGCGCTGGAACCCGAACATCGAATAGAAGATGTAGATCGGGATCATCGGCTCGTTGTGCGTCGCATAGGAGGTGCCGACGGCGGTGAAGCTGGCCGTCGAACCCGCCTCGTTGATGCCCTCGTGCAGGATCTGGCCGATCTCGCTCTCCCGGTAGGCCAGCATCAACTCGGCGTCGACCGAGGTGTACAGCTGGCCGTTGCGGTTGTAGATCTTCAGGTTCGGGAACCACGAGTCCATGCCGAACGTGCGTGCCTCGTCCGGGATGATCGGCACCAGGCGCGGCCCGATGTTCTTGTCCCGCAGCAGTTCCTTGAACGTACGGACCGTCGCCATGGTGGTGGCGACCTCCTGCTTGCCGGAGCCCTTCTTCAGCGCCTTGTAGGTGTCGCGGCCGGGCAGCGGCAGCGCCTTGCTCTTGGTCCGGCGCTCCGGCACGAAACCGCCCAGGGCGCGCCGCCGGTCGAGCATGTACCGGATCTCGGGGGCCTCGGGGCCGGGGTGGTAGTAGGGCGGCAGGTACGGGTTGTCCTCGAGCTGCTGGTCGCTGATCGGGATGCGCTGCACGTCGCGGAAGTCCTTGAGATCCTGCAGCGCAAGCTTTTTCATCTGGTGCGTGGCGTTGCGGCCCTCGAAGTGCTTGCCCAGGGTGTAGCCCTTGATGGTCTTGGCCAGGATGACCGTCGGCTGACCCTTGTGCTCCAGCGCGGCGTGGTAGGCCGCGTAGACCTTGCGGTAGTCGTGGCCGCCGCGCTTGAGGTTCCAGATCTCTTTGTCGCTCATGTTCTCCACGAGCGACTTGGTCCGGGGGTCGCGGCCGAAGAAGTGGTCGCGCACGTAGCCGCCGTCGTTGGCCTTGTAGGTCTGGTAGTCACCGTCGGGCGTGGTGTTCATCAGGTTGACCAGCGCGCCGTCGCGGTCGGCGTGCAGGAGGGCGTCCCACTCGCGGCCCCAGACCACCTTGATGACGTTCCAGCCCGCCCCGCGGAAGAACGACTCCAGCTCCTGGATGATCTTGCCGTTTCCGCGCACCGGGCCGTCGAGACGCTGCAGGTTGCAGTTGACCACGAAGGTCAGGTTGTCCAGGCCTTCCAGCGCGGCGACGTGGGCCAGGCCGCGGCTCTCCGGCTCGTCCATCTCGCCGTCGCCGAGGAACGCCCACACGTGCTGGGCGGACGTGTCCTTGATGCCCCGGTCGGCCAGGTAGTGGTTGAACCGCGCCTGGTAGATCGCGTTGGCCGGGCCCAGGCCCATCGAGACGGTGGGGAACTCCCAGAAGTCGGGCATCAGCCGCGGGTGCGGGTACGACGGCAGGCCGCCGCCGGGATGGCTGTGCTCCTGGCGGAAGCCGTCGAGCTGGTCGGCGGTCAACCGGCCTTCCAGGAACGCGCGGGCATAGATGCCGGGTGAGGCGTGGCCCTGGATGAACACCTGGTCGCCGCCGCCGGGGTGGCTCTTGCCGCGGAAGAAATGGTTGAAGCCGACCTCGTAGAGCGCGGCCGAGGAGGCATAGGTCGAAATGTGGCCGCCCACGCCGACGCCGGGCCGCTGCGCGCGGTGCACCATGATCGCCGCGTTCCACCGGATCCACGCCCGGTAGCGGCGCTCGACCTCCTCGTCGCCGGGGAACCACGGTTCGAGCTCGGTGGGGATGGTGTTGACGTAGTCGGTCGACGTCAACGCGGGGATCGCGACGCGCTTCTCCCGGGAGCGTTCCAGGAGCCGCAGCATCAGATAGCGGGCCCGGGCGGGTCCGGACCGGTCGAGCAGGTCGTCGAACGACTCGAGCCACTCGCCGGTTTCGTCGGGATCGATGTCGGGCAGATATGAGGCGACGCCTTCGCGGATCACCCGAACGCGGTCGGGTTCGCCTGTGCTGCCGGAGTTTTGGGCCAGATCCTGGCGCACGAACTCGGTGGTCAACTTGCACTCCTTGTCGGGAGGTTATCGGTGTGCCGCCGCCGTCGAGTGGGTCTGCTCTGCGGGTGCGCGCACTCCTATCCTTGTCCAATCCTGCCCCATCTGCGCCGTCGGGTGGTGTCCTGCGGCTGACGGAATCGTCAGGTGCCCAACCTCGGGGTCAAACGAGGGGCGGAAAGGTAACGTCTGCCAGCGTGCGCAACGGTTGGCTGAGCCGTCCAGGGTTGCGGCTCACCGCCGTGGCCAGCGGAATCCTGGCCGCGGTGGCGATGGTCGGCGTCGGGTGCACGAACGTCACCGGCGGGGGCGCGGAAGTGTCGGACGCCGAAGCCGCGCAGTACCGCGCCTCGGTGGCGGCGTCCAGCTCGGCGGCGGCGGCCAGTTCCCGGGCCCGCGAAGCCGAGCGGCAGGCCGCGCAGACCGTCGAGGCGATCCAGCGCTCGTGTGAGCAGATGAGCTCCAGCAGCGCCGAGGCCGTCGGTGCCGTCAACACCTTCGTCGACGGTCTCAACGAGGGGCCCGCGACGGCGGCCCCGGCGATGGGCCCGGCCATCGATGCCCTCAACAACAGCGCCGATCTCGTCAACGGCACGCTGTCGGAGGCGCTTCCGCCCGATCTGCGCGACGCGCTCAACAGCTGGATCGGCGCCTCGCGCGGGGTGGCGAGCGCGATCGCCGGCAACTATCCGATCGAGGAGATCAACACCGCGATCGCCCGTCTGAACGACGCCAAGACGGTCGCGCTGGACCGCTGCGATGCGGCTTACCGGTGAACTGCGCTTGCCGATGAGCGATGGCGTGCGACGATAGACCTCGTGTGTGGCCGAGCGCATCGTGCGCTGGTGAATAACAGAAGGAGGAACGACCGTGGTGTCGGCGGGTGACCCCCCGAACTACGCCCGAAGTTTGGGCATCCAAAAAGATCAGGTTGTCCAGGAGTTGGGCTGGGACGAGGACACCGACGACGACATCCGGGCCGACATCGAGGACGCGTCAGGCGGTGAGTTGCTCGACGAAGACGCCGACGAGGTTGTCGACGTTGTGTTGCTCTGGTACCGCGACGGCGACGGGGATCTGGTGGACACGTTGATGGACGCCATCACTCCGCTGGCCGATGACGGTGTCATCTGGGTCGTGACTCCCAAGACCGGCAAACCCGGCCACGTGCAGCCGGCCGAGATCGCCGAGTCGGCGCCGACGGCCGGTCTGATGCAGACGTCGTCGGCGAACCTGGGGGACTGGATCGCCAGCCGGCTGGTGCAGCCCAAGTCCAAGGCCGCCGGCCGGCGGGGCTGATGCCCGCTGTCGGCGACAGCGCGCCGGACTTCACCCTCAAGGACCAGAACAACCAGCCGGTCCGCCTCAGCAGCTTTCACGACGTCAAAGACGTTGTGCTGGTATTCTTTCCGCTGGCGTTCACCGGTATCTGTCAACGCGAACTCGACTACATCCGAGACCACGTGTCCGACTTCGTCGGCGACGACCTGGCCACGCTGGCCATCTCGGTGGGACCGTCGCCGACGCACAAGGTGTGGGCGACCGACCGCGGGTTCACCTTCCCGGTGCTGGCCGATTTCTGGCCGCACGGGGAGGTCAGCCAGGCCTACGGCGTGTTCAACGACGCGTCGGGCTTCGCCAACCGGGGGACGTTCGCGATCGACAAGTCCGGGGTGGTGCGCTTCGCGGACTGCCGGGAACCGGGGGAGGAGCGTGACGCGGCCGTTTTCGCCGCGGCACTGTCCGCGCTCGGCCGGTGAGGGCGGGGGAGAATTTCCAGTTGGAGCCCGGCGGCGTGTAGCCTGCCCGGGATCGGGCGCGTAGCTCAGTGGTAGAGCTCTGGTTTTACACACCAGCGGTCGGCGGTTCGATACCGTCCGCGCCCACCAAATGTCGGTGCCGATCCGGGTTGGTCGGGCATCGGCTGGGGTAGCCCCGGAACATGCCGCTGCGTCACGAAGTCTCCGCCGGAATCGCCGCGATCGCCCTCGCGCTGGCCGCCAGTGCATGCGGCCAGAACAACGACAAACCCGCCGAGTCGACGGTGACCGAAACGGTCACCAGCACGACCAGCGCACCGGCCGCCAGTCCGCCGCCGCCGGGGCCGACGACGACCGTGCCGCCGGCCATCCCGCCGGCGCCGGCCGGTCCCGGGCTGCCGGTGCCCGCCGCGCAGGCGGCGCTGCGCACCGCGGCGGGCTCCCTGCCAGAGGGCCGCCCGTACGACGTCCAGGTCGAGACGCGCGACGGGCAGCGTGTGTTCGGGATCGAGGTGGCCTCGCAGGGCGAGTCCTACGACGTCGTCGTCGACGAGGCAGGCACCCGGGTGATCTCGTCGACCCGTCAGAACGGCCCCGACGACGACGCCCGCCGGGTCGAGTCCACGACCGTCGACGCGGCCCGCGCACTGCAGACCGCAGCCGACCGCGAGCGCGACACCATGCTCGACGACATGGAGATCGACGCCGACGGCGCGATGGTGATCTGGAAGATCGACCTGGTCCGCGCCGACGGCTCCGAAGTCGAGGTCCGCGTCGACGCCCAGGACGGCAGCATCCGCTAACAGCAGCCCTTCAGCTTGTGCTCGGCCAGGTGCGTGTGGGCGGCGTTGTCGGCGCCGCCGATCGCGCCGAGGAACGCGTCGAGGTCGGTCCGGCGCCCACCCAGCCAGGTGCCGGTCACTCGGACCTCGTCGATCAGCCGGTCCGGGTCCACCGTCCAGGGGTCGGCGGTCAGCTCGACGAAGTCGGCCAGCTTGCCCACCGCGATCGAGCCGACGAGGTGCTCGCGGCGCAGCGTGCGTGCGGCGTCGATGGTCTGGGCGCGCCACGCCTGATCCAGCGTGATGGCCTGGTCGGGTCGATGCACCCCGCCGGCGCGGGTGCGCCGGGTCACCGCGGTCGCGATGTTGACGACCGGCGTCGGCGGTGACACCGACCCGTCGTTGTGCAGCGACACGCAGGTGCCGGACGCGACGGCGTCGGCGAACGCCGCCCAGCACGCCCCGTGCGCGGAGTCGAACATCGCCCCGTCGAGCAGATCGCCCCAGAAGTAGTACTGGAACGGTGCCAGCGAGACATGCACGCCGAGCGCCGCGGCGCGGTCGAAGTGCGCGCGGGTGCCGGCGCCGCAGTGCTCGAGCCGCCAGCGGTGGTCGGTCCCGAGCAGGCGGTGCCGTCGCAGCGCGTCCTCGTAGGCGTCGAGGGCCAGCGTGATGGCGAGGTCGCCGTTGGCGTGGAACGCCATCTGCCAGCCGGCCGGAGCGGCCCGGTCCAGGATCGCGTCGAGCTGTTCGCGGCTGTAGTTCATCGACTGTGCCCCGCCCGCGGTCGCCGGGTCGATCCCGGCTGTGCGCGTGGCCTCGGTGTCCAGGTACGGGAACGAGATCGCGATGTTGCCGACCCACGGTGAGCCGTCGGTCCACAGCTTCACCCCGGCCTTGATCAGCCACTCGTCGCCGGCAGCGAAACTGGCCGCGTCGGAATAAGTTTCGCTGATCGACATCTCCCACATGCTGACCCGCAGCGGACACGACGGCGCGGCGGCCAGCGCTTCGTATCCGGCGGCGAACTTCTGGTCGTAGGTCATGTCCGACGCGGAGGTGTAGCCGCCGCGCGACATCAGTGCGAAGTAGCGCGCGCCGGACAGCAGCGGATCACCCATCTGCGCCAGCAGCGGCCCGGTGACCGCGGTCAGCACGGGCAGCTCGAAGCCCTGACCGTTGAGGTGACCGTCGGCGGTGCGGCCGTAGTGGGCGGCCACCGGGTCGGCGGGCGGGTCGGTGTCCCAGCCGTACCGCCGGATCAGGGCCGAGTTGAAGTAGACGCCGTGGCCCGAGTTGTCGGTCACCACCGCGACCCGGTCGCCGAAGATCCCGTCGAGTTCCTCGGCGTCGGGCGCCGCATGCCCGTGCAGCAGCGCGTCGAAGCCGGCGAACCACAACGGGGTCTGCGGGTCGGTGCCGGCCACCGCCCCGGCGAACACCCGCCGCACGTCGGCCCAGGTGGGGCAGTCCCACGGTGCGATGGACCGGGCCGGCGCCTGGGTGGCGACCCCGCTTATCAACGGGTGGCCATGCGGCTCAACGAATCCCGGCGCCAACACCGCGGCGCCGGTGTCGACTACCGCGGCACCGGGCAGCGCTGCCCGGCAGTCGTCCACATCGCCGACGGCGACGATCCGCCCGTCGGCCACCGCGACCGCGGTCGCGCGGGGGACGGCGTCGTCCATGGTGATGACGGCGCCCGCGGTCAAGATCAAACGATTCACCGGCACAGTGTGTCACCGCCACCTCGTGGTGTCGGCGAATCACCACTGTGAGACGCTGCCGGGATGTTGGCTCGGGGCGCGGGGATCGCCGCAGGTGCGCTCGCCGACGCCGTTCTCGGTGATCCGCGGCGCGGCCACCCGGTCGCGCTGTTCGGCAGTGGGGCAGCGGAATTGGAGCGGCACACCTATGCCGACGCGCGGTGGGCCGGTGCCGGGCACACCGCGGCCCTGCTCGCCGCGGTCGGGGTGGCCGGGGCCCTGGCCGAGCGGCTGGCGCGCCGGGGCGGCCCGGCGGCCGAGGCGGCGGTCATGGCGGCGGCGACGTTCGTCGCGCTGGGCGGAACGTCGCTGTGCGCCACCGGCGACCGGATGGCGGCGCTGCTCGCCGCCGGCGACGTCGACGCCGCGCGCGGTCTCCTGCCGTCGCTGTGCGGGCGCGACCCGTCGGTACTGGACAGCCCCGGATTGGCGCGCGCCGCCCTGGAATCGGTCGCCGAGAACACCTCCGACGCCACGGTCGCTCCGCTGGTGTGGGCCGCGACGGCCGGCGTGCCCGGAGTGCTGGCCTACCGCGCCGTCAACACCCTCGACGCGATGATCGGCCACCGCAACGCCCGCTACACCCGGTTCGGCTGGGCCGCAGCACGCCTCGACGACCTGGCGAACATCGTCGGCGCCCGCCTCACCGGCGCCCTGGTGGTGGTGTGCGCTCCGCTGGTCGGCGGCTCACCGCGGCAGGCGTGGCGGGCCTGGCGCCGCGACGCCGGCAAGCACCCCAGCCCGAACGCCGGGGTCGCCGAGGCTGCGTTCGCCGGTGCGCTCGGGGTGAGCCTCGGCGGCCCGACGCAGTACGCCCACGAACTCGAGATCCGGCCCACCCTGGGCGACGGGCGCCCACCCGACGCCGACGACCTCGCGCGGGCGGTGCGGCTGTCCCGGGCGGTGCAGGTGCTGGCTGCGGTGCTCGCGGCGTCGGTCAGTGCCGCCGGCCGTAGCGGTCGGCGAGTTTCTCCTCGGAGGTGCGCTCGGTGGTGTCGTCGGCGCCGCGCGCCAGCTCCTTCTCGCGGCGGCGCACCTTGATCTCGGAGTACACGAAGTAGCCGACACCGAGCGGCGCGATCACGCCGAACGCGATCCACTGGATCCCGTACGACAGGAACGGGCCCGCATCGAGGTGCGGCAGCGGGATGACGCCCAGCCCGCCCGGCTGGTTCTCGGTCAGCTGCAGGTACGACGACGTCAACGGCACTCCGACGAGCTCGGAGATCTGTCCGGTGTTGATGGAGTACACCTGCAGGGCACCGTCGGCCTCGAACGGTGTCTTGCCCTGTGCCACGGCCTCGGTGTCCCGCAGCCGTGCCGTGATCGTCACCGGCCCGGCCGGCGCCGGGTCGATCGCGGGCACCTGCGAACCGCCGACCGGACGCACGAAGCCCCGGTTCACCAGCACCGTGGGCCCGCCGTCGGCGACGAACGGGACGAGCACCTCGAACGCCGGCTCGCCCTCCACCGTGCGCAGGCGCGCCAGCACCTGCTTGTCGGGCAGATACCGCCCGGTCGCCGTGACCTGCTTCCACTGGTCATCGTGCGCACCCGAATCCTGGTGCGGCAGAACCGTCGTCAACGCGACCGGTGCAGCGTTCAGCGACTGCGCGATCTGGGCGTTCTCCCGGGAGGTCTTGGTGTTCTTGCCCAGCTGCCACGGCGCCAGCACCGTGAAACAGAGGTAGGCGAACGCGATGACCACGACGTAGAGCGCCAGCCACTGGGGCCGCAGGAGGAACGCGAAGCGGCGCATCGCTCAGCTCACCTTCCGGTGCCCGAGCTGCTCGTCGACCCAGTCGTGCAGCCCCGGCAGCGCCGCCTCGATCACGGTGAACACGTCGGCGAAATCATCCTGGGTGCCGTAGTAGGGGTCCTCGACGTCCGGGACGTGGGCACCCGACCGCGGGTCGAACGCGCGCAGCATCCGCAACCGCTCGGCAGGCACCCCGGCCTCGGCGAGGAACCGCAGGTGGTTTCGTCCCAGCGCGACCACCAGGTCCGCCGCCAGGTGGTCGTCGGTGAGTTGCGTCGCCCGGTGCTCGCTCGGATAGCCGTGCTCACGCAGGACGTGGCCGGCCCGGCGGTCGGCCGGCTCGCCCTCGTGCCAGTGGCCGGTTCCGGCGCTGGTCACCCGGACCAGATCGCCGAGGCCGCGCTCGCGGATCTGGTGGGCGAACATCTTCTCCGCGATCGGGCTGCGGCAGATGTTGCCCGAACAGACGAACGTGATGTGCAGCACCTCAGACACCCAGCACCTCACGCAACTGGTCGACCGTGGCGACATGCGCCAGCGCACCGCCGGAGCTGTCGCGGAAGTCGTCGGCGCCGTAACCCCAGCCCACGACGATGGTGCCGATGCCGTGCTCGGCCGCGCCCTCGACGTCGTGCGAGCGGTCCCCGATCATCGTCACCCGCTCGGGGAGCGGAGCCAGCGCGGCCAAGGCGCGGGCCACCACGTCGGCCTTGCGGGCGCGGGTGCCGTCGGTGCTGGCTCCGGCGATGACCTCGAAGCAGCCGTCCAGCCCGAAGTGCGCCAGGATCCGTTGCGCAGTGGGCTCGGCCTTCGACGTGGCCACCGCCAGCCGCACCCCGGCCGCCCGCAGATCGGCCAGCAGCTCGGCGATCCCGTCGAAGGGCCGGTTCATCAGCCAGCCCCGGCTGGTGTAGTCGGCGCGGTAAGCCGCGATCGCCTCATCGGTGCGCTCACCGAGACCGAGCTGCCCCAGCGTCGTGGGCATGGGCGGCCCCACGATCCGGCTGACCAGATCACCCTCGGGCACCGGTGCGCCCACAGCCTGCAACGCGTGGCGGAAGCTGGCGACGATGCCCTCGGCGGAGTCGGTCAGCGTGCCGTCCAGGTCGAAGATCACCAGGTCGCCCCGGCTCACGGGGACGAGGCTGCGGGCACTGAGAAGCGTGTCGGTCACGCTCCCATTGTCCAGCAATGTCCACCGGCCTCTCCCGGCGCACTAATGTCGTGGCAGTGATGAGCGGTCCAGCGAGTGCGGCAGGGTGAGGCGATGACGGTACGGCTCGGCGACATCATCGATGTCCTCGACGAGGCCTACCCGCCCGCGCTGGCGCAGAGCTGGGACTCCGTCGGCCTGGTCTGCGGCGACCCCGACGAACCGGTCGACTCCGTCACCGTGGCCGTCGACGCCACCGCCGAGGTGGTGGCCACCGTGCCCGAACGTGGCCTGCTGCTCGCGCACCACCCGCTGCTGCTGCGCGGGGTGGACACCGTCGCGGCCGACACCGCCAAGGGCGCGCTCATCCACTCCCTGATCCGCACCGGGCGCGCCTTGTTCACCGCGCACACGAACGCCGACAGCGCCGCCCCGGGGGTCTCCGACGCCCTGGCCGACGCGCTGGGACTGCAGGTCACCGAAGTGCTCTCGCCGGTGCCCGCCGGACCGACGCTCGACAAGTGGGTGGTCTTCGTGCCCACCGAGAACGCCGCGGCCGTCCGCACGGCGATGTTCGGCGCCGGCGCCGGCCGGATCGGCGACTACTCGCAGTGCAGCTGGTCGGTGCCCGGCACCGGCCAATTCCTGCCGCACGACGGCGCCGCGCCGGCCATCGGCACGATCGGCACCGTCGAGCAGGTGGCCGAGGACCGGGTGGAGATGGTCGCGCCGGCGAGCCGGCGCGGTGCCGTGTACGCCGCCCTGCGCGCCGCCCACCCCTACGAAGAGCCGGCCTACGACGTCATCACGCTGCAGACCCCGCCCGGCGCGGTCGGACTCGGGCGCATCGCCACGCTGCCGACCCCGGAACCGTTGTCGGAGTTCGTGTCCCGGGTTCGCCACGGGCTGCCCCCGACGTCGTGGGGCGTCCGCGCCGCCGGCGACCCCGACGCACCGGTGCGCCGCGTCGCGGTGTGCGGAGGTGCGGGGGACTCGTTGCTGGCCGAGGTCGCCGCCGCCGGGGTACAGGCCTACGTCACCGCCGACCTGCGCCACCACCCGGCCGACGAACACCGCCGGGTCAGCGACGTCGCGCTCGTCGACGTGGCGCACTGGGCCAGCGAACAACCCTGGTGCGGCCAGGCTGCCGAACTACTGCGCGCGCGGTTCGGTGCCGCGCTGCCGGTCACCGTGTCCGAGGTGCGCACCGACCCGTGGAATGTCGAGGGAGATTGCTCGTGAAAGCCGATGTCAACCAACAACGCTCGCTGCTGGAGCTGGCCGAGTTGGACGCCCAGCTCTCACGGCTGGCCCACCGGCTGAAGAACCTGCCCGAGCAGGCCCAGCTGGCGGAGGCGCAGATCGCCGTGCGCCAGGCGGGCGACAAGCTCGCCGTGGCGAAACTCGCGCTCGAGGACATCGACGTCCAGGTCGCCAAGTTCGAGCACGAGATCGACGCGGTGCGTCAACGTGAGGACCGTGACCGCGCGCTGCTGGCCGGTGGGACCGTCGACGCCAAACAGCTGACCGACCTGCAGCACGAACTCGAGACCCTCGAGCGCCGACAGGCCAGCCTGGAGGACTCGCTGCTCGAGGTCATGGAACGACGCGAGGAACTCGCGGCACAGGTCGCGGGCCAGCAGGTCACCGTCGAGGAGCTGCAGAAGGCGCACGAGGACGCGCAGCGCACGTGCGACGCGGCCCGCGCCGAGCTGGAGGGCACCCGGGAGGAGACCGCGACGCGCCGCGAACGGCTGGCCGCCCAGCTGGACGAGGCGCTGCTCGCGCTGTACGAGCGTCAGCGTGCGAGCAACGGTGTCGGCGCGGGAGCGTTGCAGGGCCGGCGCTGCGGCGCGTGCCGCCTCGAGATCGACGCCGGCGAGATGGCGCGGATCGCCGCGGCCGCCGAGGATGACGTGCTCCGCTGCCCGGAGTGTTCGGCGATCCTGTTGCGCGTCAAGGGATATCAAGGGTGAAGGTGGTCGTCGAGGCCGACGGCGGATCGCGGGGCAATCCCGGTCCGGCGGGCTACGGCGCGGTGGTCTGGTCCGCTGACCACGCCCACGTGCTCGCCGAGGTCAAGCAGGCGATCGGACGGGCCACCAACAACGTCGCCGAATACCGCGGTCTGATCGCCGGTTTGGAGGCCGCGCGCGACGCGGGCGCCACCGAGGTGGACGTGCGGATGGACTCCAAGCTCGTCGTCGAGCAGATGGCCGGGCGCTGGCGGGTCAAACACCCCGACCTCGCGCTGCTGCACCGGCAGGCATCCGAACTCGCGCGCGGGTTCGGTCGCGTCGGGTATGCGTGGATTCCGCGCGCGCAGAACAGCCACGCCGACGCGCTGGCCAACGCGGCGATGGACGCCGAGGCGCACGAAGAGTCGGGGGAGGCCGAGACCCGCGTCGTCACCAACCCGGCCGGCTGGACCGGAGCCCAGGGAGCGCCGACCCGCCTGCTGTTGTTGCGACACGGGCAGACCGAACTCTCGGTGGATCGCCGCTACTCGGGTCGGGGCAACCCGGCGCTCACCGAACTCGGTGTGCGGCAGGCCGATGCCGCCGCGCGCTACCTCGCGGCCGCGGGCGGCGTCGACGCGGTGGTGGCTTCGCCGCTGCAGCGCGCCTACGACACCGCCGCAGCTGTCGCCAAGGCCGTCGACCTCGACGTCGAGGTCGACGACGACCTCATCGAGACGGATTTCGGTGCGTGGGAGGGACTGACGTTCGGCGAGGCCGCGCAGCGCGACCCCGAACTGCACCGGCGGTGGCTGCGGGACACCGGCGTCGCCCCGCCTGGTGGGGAGAGCTTCGACGACGTCGCCGAACGGATCCGCAGCGTGCAACAGCGGCTGCTCGCCGGCCACGCCGGGCAGACCGTGTTGGTGGTGTCCCATGTGACGCCGATCAAGACGCTGCTGCGGATGGCCCTCGATGCCGGGCCCACCATCCTCTACCGCATGCACCTGGACCTGG
Organism: Mycolicibacterium vaccae; assembly: GCA_050205485.1. Lineage (GTDB taxonomy): Bacteria > Actinomycetota > Actinomycetes > Mycobacteriales > Mycobacteriaceae > Mycobacterium > Mycobacterium vaccae_A. The sequence continues at coordinate 492,927 of JBNMQW010000001.1, forward strand.
CGTCGCTGTCCATCGCGGAGTTCTACCCCGACGGCCTGGCCTCGGTGCGCCTGGTCAACCAGACCGCCTATTTGTGAGCGCTGTGCACGTGCACCCGCTGCCCGTGCACGCCGAACAGCGCGACGGCCTCGACAGGGCCGTCGACGGCGCCGAACCAGTGCGGTGTCCACGTCGAGAACTCCACTGCCTCACCGGGATCGATGGTGAAGTCGCGGTCGCCCAGGAGCAGGCGCAGCCGTCCGGACAGGATGTACATCCAGTCGTGGCCCTCGTGCACCGGTAGTTCGGCCGGGGGTTTGCGCCGGCGCGCGCTGATGCGGATCTTGTAGGCGTGCAGGCCGCCGGCCGGCCCGCCACTCGTCAACGGCCAGAACGTGATCTGGTCGCGGGTGTGCGCAGCACCGCGCACTCGCGGGTCCTCCACCTCGGGTGGGTTGAGCAGTTCGTCGGTGCTCACCGACAGCGCCGCGGCCAGCCGGGGGAGGTGGTCGAGGGCCAGGCGACGCTTGCCCGACTCCAGTCGACTCAGCGTGGACACGTCGATGTTGGCGCGGCCGGCGACGTCCTCCAGTGTCATCGCGCGCTGCTGCCGCAGCTGACGCAGCCGGCGCCGCACCCGCGCGTCGAAATCCTCGTTTGCCTCCGTGGCAAGAGATCTTGGCAAGGCTGCCGCGTGCGGGCAAGCTCGGGCCATGACCGAACGAATGAACTCAACTGATGTGAAGCAACATTGGGAACAGCGCTACGGGGAGCGGCCGCAGATGTTCAGCGGCCGGGTCAACCACTGGGTCGCCGAGGTGGTCGGGCCGCTACCGGCGGGCCGGGCACTGGACCTCGGATGCGGGGAGGGCGCCGACACCGTCTGGCTGGCCGAGCACGGCTGGCAGGTACTCGGCGTCGACATCTCCGAGACCGCGCTGCAGCGCGCCACGGCGGCTGCCGAACAGCGCGGCGTCGCCGACCGGGTCCGGTTCCAGCAGTGCGACCTGTCCGAGGCGTTCCCCGAAGGGCAGTTCGACCTGGTGTCGGCGCACTTCCTGCAGTCCCTGGTGCACCTGGACCGGCCGACGATCTTCCGCGCCGCGGCGGCGGCCGTCGCCCCCGGCGGGACCCTGCTCATCGTCGACCACGCGGCCGCGCCGTCCTGGGCCCCGCACGGCCACGACCACGTCTTCCCGACCGTCGACGAGGTGCTCGCCGTCGTCGGCGCCGACGACCGCTGGGAGCAGCTGCACGCCGCGACCGTCGAGCGCGAGACCCTCACCCCCGACGGTGAGCCCGCGGTGCTGCTGGACAACCTGATCGTCCTGCGCCGCCGCTGACCGGCCGGGCGGCGTTCCGATACCGGAATCGGGCCGGACCGGCTACCTTGTTATCGCGGATGAGCTGGCTGGGCGGCCGCGGACCATGGACGGCTGGATGGGGGATGAAGGTCGCCGATGGTTCGAGGAAAGTCCGGACTTCACAGAGCAGGGTGATTGCTAACGGCAATCCGAGGTGACTCGCGGGAAAGTGCCACAGAAAACAGACCGCCGCCGTGCCGGCCTTCGGGCCGGCATGGTGGTAAGGGTGAAACGGTGCGGTAAGAGCGCACCAGCGCCTCGGGTGACCGGGGCGGCTAGGTAAACCCCACCCGAAGCAAGGCCAAGAATGCCGCGTGGAGGGCGCGGTAGCGCAGGCGCTCGAGGGCTGCTCGCCCGAGCCTGCGGGTAGGCCGCTCGAGGTACCCGGCAACGGTGTGCCCAGATGGATGGTCGCCGCCTCGCCGCCAGCAATGGCGACGAGGAACAGAATCCGGCTTACAGGTCAGCTCATCCGCCCTGCTCCGGCATGCTTCCGGCCCGCACGGTGTTGCACGGTGGGTGATCCCCGTCACCCACCACCGCGTCACGGTCGCCGGCATCGACACGTTCTACCGCGCCGCCGGCCCCGTCCTGCTCCTGCCGCACGGCTATCCGGCGTCGTCGTACGTCTACCGCAACCTGATGGCCGCCCTGGGCGGCCGCTGGCGTCTCATCGCGCCGGACCTGCCCGGGTTCGGCTACAGCGCGACGCCGGCCCCGCGCGACTTCGCGTACACCTTCGCCGCCTACGGCGATTTTCTGCAGTCCTTCGTCGACGCGATACACCTCGACCGCTACGTCATCTGGCTGCAAGATTACGGCTCCCAGTTCGGATTCCGGCTCGCGCTGGCCCATCCCGAGCGGGTGGCCGGCCTGGTCATCCAGAACGGCGACATCTACGAGGACGCCTTCGGCCCGAAGTACGACTTCCTCGAGGAGGCATGGCGCAACCCCGGCCCGGATGCCCGGCGCGCGATCGCCCAGCACGTCACCCTCGCCGGATTCGAGGCCGAGTTCCGCGGCGAACTGCCCGCCGACGTCGCCGACCGGATCAGCCCCGACCTGTGGACGCTGCACTGGTCGCTGATGAACACCCCCGAGCGCATCGCCAACCTCGTCCGCCTACTCGAGGACCAGCCGAACACCCTGAGCTGGTTTCCCGCCGAGCAGGCGTACCTGCGCGAGCACCAACCGCCGGCCCTCATCGTCTGGGGCCCGTATGACGGCTACATGCCCGAACAGTCGGCCCGCGCCTACCACCGCGACCTGCCCGGCGCACCGCTGCACCTGCTCGGCGGCGGCCACTGGCTCCTGGAGACGCATCTCGACGAAGTGGTGCCGCTGGTCGACGACTTCCTGAGCCGGCTCATCCGCCCTACGTAGCGCGCTTGACCGCCTTCGCGAGGCGGTCCAGCGCGTCGTCCAGCTGCGCCTCGCAGCGCTGCGCCAGCTCGATCTCGCGCTGATACAGCAGCCCGTAGGTGAACGTGTCCTCGCCCGCGGCGTGGGCCTGGTCGGCCTCCCGCACCAGATGGCTGCGGCTGACCACGCTGTCCTGATGGTCGCCGAGCAAAGTCTGCAGGGCCTTCGCCCGGGCCGCCACCTTGCCTTTGCTGCCTTTGCCTTGCATGTCTTTCGAGCTTGCTGCGGCGGTGTAGCGGAGGCGCTTGGCGCGTTTGCGGATGCGGTGCAGCGCCTCGTCGAGGTGGGCCCCGTGAGCATCCGGATCCTTGGCCATCTTACGAGCGGTCTTGGCGGCCTTGCGCACGCGGCGATAGGCCCCACCGATGCGGTCGCGGCCCGAGTCGGCCGGCCCGGAGTCAGCCGCTGCCGCGGCCGAGAGCCTGTCCAGCGCGTCGAGCAAGCGGAAGTACCGAGGCGAGCGCAATGCCGCCAACGATCGCTTCCAGCCCACCTGATAGCGCTTGCGCGCTCCGTCGACGAGGCGCTGCCGGACGGGACCGCGCACCTGGGCGGCCGGAAGCGCGTCCAGCGCGGCCTCATAGCGCTCCGCGAGGACCTCGGCGTCGCGGGCGACCCCCAGCACCGCGCCGAGCTCACGGAGCTCGTCGAGCACCCATTCGTCGCTCTCCGCGAACGAGCCTGGCGCCGACTGCAACAAGCTGCGGATCTTGCGAACCGTCACCCGCATCTGGTGTACCGCGTCGGCGCTGTCGGCACGCACCGCGCGGTCCCATTCCAGCAACTCCTCCACGAGAATGGACACCGCCCGGTGCAGGGGATCGGCAGGGGCGGGTGGCGTTTCGGCGACCGTGTCGGTGCCCAGCGTGCGGGCCAATTTCGACCCGTGCCCGGCCGGGCGCGCACCCGCGTCGTACAGCCGATTGGCCAAGCGGTCCAACAACTTTGCGTCGATGCCGGGTGCGAGCTCGAGTTCCCATTCCCGCCAACGCTGCTCGTCGCCACCCACTGCGCTCGCATGGACGTCGTCGTCGCAGAACTCGGCGATCTGGTTGTCATCGGCGTCGTGAAGCACCTCGACGGTACGCAGCGTGCTGATGCGTGCCACCGGCGCCAGCGCCCGGTCCCGCACGATCGCCAGCACCACATCGCGAATGCTTGCGGGAACGCTGGTGTCGTCGTCATCGCCCAATGGGTGGCGGATCTCGGTGCGGGTGTCCGGGCCGAACGCGGTGCCGGCGGGCAGTTTCACGTGCCAGCCCTCATCGGCGCCACCGGTGCGGCGCCGCAGCGTGATGCGGTGGCGCGCCAGGTCGAACTCGGATGTGTCGAAATACACAGCGTCGAGCGACTGTGACGGCAACCGCTCGACACGCGCCACTACCGACAGCCCGTCGAACGACGGGGTGACAGTGGAGTCGACCACCTCGAATTTGCGCTCGGTCTCGGTGAATCGGGAAGTCCTGCCCGGATCAGCTCCCATCGGGCCACCTTCAATCTCGCGCGGGTGAAAGATCACAAGCCTGCCACAGAAGGGTCAAGATTCCATCCGCGACCACGGACTCGCCGAACAAGATCGGGAACCCTACCGCCAATTCGTAAAGGGGTCTCTTAGACTGCTCTTATGAGTCCAGAGATGCGGCTTGAGGATTACCTCGACCCCGAAGGCAATATCGCGATTCCAGCAGGTGTCACGTTGACTTCCTTCCTGGACCGCAACGTCGAGCAGTTCGCTGACGAGCCGGCCTACCAATACCTCGATTTCGACCACGACCGCACCGTGCAGCTCACCTGGTCCGAACTGGGTGCGCGGCTGCGGGCCATCGGTGGGCGACTGCAGCACCTCACGCGGCCCGGTGACCGCGTCGCGATCCTCGCCCCCCAAGGTGTCGACTACATCGTCGCGTTCTTCGCCGCCATCCACGCCGGCGCCATCGCGGTACCGCTGTTCGCGCCCGAGTTGCCCGGACACACCGAGCGACTCGAGGCGGTGCTCGACGATGCTCGCCCGACGGTCGTCCTGACCACCACCTCCGCGGCCAAGGCGGTCGGCGACTTCCTGCGCACGCTGCCGCGCGAGCACCGGCCCCGCATGATGGCCGTGGACGCGGTGCCCGACACCGTCGGCGCCGGCTTCATGCCCGTCCCGCTGGACACCGACGGAATCGCCTACCTGCAGTACACGTCCGGCTCGACGCGGACCCCGGCGGGCGTGCAGATCACGCACCGGTCGGCGTGCACCAACATCGTGCAGATGGCTCAGTCGGTGGGGCTGGACCTCGACATCCGCAGTGTGAGCTGGCTGCCGTTGTTCCACGACATGGGCCTGCTGATGATCATGTTCCCGGCGATGACCGGCAAGTACCTCTCGCTGATGTCGCCGGTGTCGTTCGTGCGCCGCCCGTATCGATGGATCAAGGAACTGGGAGCCACCGACAAGCCCATGTTCGCCGCCGCGCCGAACTTCGCGTTCGAGCTGGCGGCCACCCGCGGCCTGCCGCCGGCGGGTGAGCACCTCGACCTGAGCAACGTGGCCGGCCTGATCAACGGCTCCGAGCCGGTCAGCATGGCGTCGGTCAACAAGTTCATCGAGACGTTCGCGCCCTACGGCCTGAAGTCCACCGCCATCAAACCCTCTTACGGCATGGCCGAGGCGACCCTGTTCGTGTCGACCACCGCCCCGAACACGGCGCCGAAGGCGGTCCACCTCGACCGGCACGAGCTCAACGCCGGGCGCGCGGTGTGCGTCGACGCCGACCACCCGAACGCCGTGGCGCAGGTGTCCTGCGGACACGTGGCACGCAGCCAGTGGGCCGTCATCGTCGACCCCCGCAGCGAGGCCGAACTGCCCGACGGGCACGTCGGTGAGATCTGGTTGCACGGCGACAACATCGGCGCCGGCTACTGGGGCCGCACCGAGGAGACCGAACTGACCTTCGTCAACAAGCTGCAGACCCGGCTGGAGGTCGGCAGCCACGCGCAAGGCTGCCCCGAGGGTGCGCACTGGCTGCGCACCGGCGATCTCGGGGTCTACGTCGACGGCGAACTGCACATCACCGGCCGGATCAAGGACATGGTGATCGTCGACGGCCGCAACCACTATCCGCAGGACATCGAGGCGACGGTGGCCAACGTCTCGCCGGTCGTGCGGTCGGGCTTCGTTGCGGCGTTCTCGGTGCCCGGCGCCACCGGTGAGGTGCTGGTGATCGTCGCCGAACGCGCCCCCGGCAAGGGCAAGGTGGACGCCGCCCCGGTCACCGAAGCGATCCGTGCCGCGGTGTCACGCACCCACGCGCTGCCCATCGCCGACGTGAAACTGGTTGCCGCGGGCAGTATTCCGCGCACGACCAGCGGCAAGCTCGCGCGCCGGGCCTGCCGGGCAAAGTATCTGGACGGCACCCTGTAATACAGTCCCGATGTGACCGAATACCAGACGCTGGCTCTCGAGAAGACCGGCGCGATCGCCCGCATCACGCTGAACCGCCCGGACGCCGCCAACGGCATGAACGGCACCATGACCCGGGAGTTGGCCGACGTCGCCGCGCAGTGCGACAACGCCGACACGAAGGTGGTCGTCATCACCGGTGCCGGGCGGTTCTTCTGCGCCGGAGGGGATCTGAAGGACTTCTCGACGGCGCCGAGCCGTGGCAGCCACGTCAAGGGCGTCGCCGACGATCTGCACCGCGCGATTTCGACGTTCGCGCGGATGGACGCCGTCGTCATCACCGCGGTCAACGGCACCGCCGCCGGCGCGGGCTTCTCGCTGGCGGTGACCGGTGATCTGGTGCTGGCCGCTGACACCGCGTCGTTCACCATGGCCTACACCCGGGTAGGGCTGAGCCCCGACGGCAGCGCCTCCTACTTTCTGCCGCGGCTGATCGGCATCACCAAGACCAAGGAACTGATGCTGACCAACCGCACCCTGTCGGCGCAGGAGGCTGCCGACTGGGGGCTGGTCACCGAGGTCGTCGCCGCCGACGCACTGGCCGCGCGCGCCGACGAACTGGCCCAGCAGATGGCCGCCACCTCCGCGGGCTCCAACGGTGGGGTCAAGGCGCTGCTGCTCGACACGTTCGGCAACGGCCTCGAACAGCAGATGGAACTCGAGTCCCGGCTTATCGCCCGGCGCGCCGACTCCGCGGACGGCCGGGAAGGCGTCGACGCGTTCCTGGCCAAACGCAAGGCGGAGTTCGCTTAGAAGGAGTGCTCCTCGGCCGGGAAGGTGCCGCCGGCGACCTCGTCGGCGTAGGCGACGGCCGCGCGGCGCAACTCGTCGCCGACCGCGCCGAACCGCTTGACGAACTTCGCGGTCTTGCCGTTGGTCATCCCGGCCATGTCCTGCCACACCAGGACCTGCGCGTCACAGTTGGGGCCCGCACCGATCCCGACCGTGGGGATCGTCAGCTTGCCGGTGATCTGGGTGGCCAACTCGGCAGGCACCATCTCCATCACCACCGCGAACGCGCCGGCCTCCTGCACGGCGATGGCGTCGTGGATCGTCTGCTCGGCGGCATCACCGCGGCCCTGGACGCGGAAGCCGCCCAGGCCGTTGACGCTCTGCGGGGTGAAACCGATGTGCGCCATCACCGGGATGCCGGCCGCACTGAGCGCGGCGATCTGCTCTGCGACCCGCTCGCCACCTTCGAGCTTCACCGCGTGCGCGCCGGTCTCCTTCAGAAACCGCGTCGCGGTGGCCAGCGCCTGTGCCGGGCCACTCTCATAGCTGCCGAACGGCAGGTCGGCCACGACCAGCGCGTGCGGCGCACCGCGGACCACACCACGCACCAGCGGGATCAGCTCGTCGACGGTGACCGGGACGGTGGTGTCGTAGCCGTAGACGACGTTGGCGGCCGAGTCACCGACCAACAGAACCGGGATCTGCGCCTCGTCGAAGATGGCGGCCGACGAGTAGTCGTAGGCGGTCAGCATGGCCCACTTGTGGCCTTCGGTCTTCCACTTGTGCAGGTGATGGGTACGCACTTTGACACGCGGCTTGGGCGTCGCAGCGGCTCCGTAGACGGTCTGCTCGGACATAGAAGTCCCCTCATCGGGTCGGTCGTTCGAATCCTCGAGGCCACTACGGGTCCCCGGGCTCGCTGACAGGCCCCTAGTCTGCCATCGTGTTGCGGGCAGGTAAAAGGTGTGTCGAGTGGATTTCCTCACACCTGTTCGCGCCCCGCATACGATCTCGTCATGCAACGGCTCAGCGGGCTCGACGCCAGCTTCCTCTACCTCGAAACCGCGGCGCAGCCGCTGCATGTGTGTTCGATCCTGGAACTCGACGCCACGACCATGCCGGTTGGCTACACCTTCGACCGGCTGCGGGACGGTCTGACCAGCGCATCAAGGCCATGCCGGAGTTCCGGGAAAAGCTGGTGGACAACCGGTTCAACCTCGACCACCCAGTATGGGTGGAGGACAAGGACTTCGACGTCGACCGGCACCTGCACCGCATCGGCCTGCCCGCACCGGGCGGACGCACCGAACTCGCCGAGATCTGCGGACATCTCGCGGCGCTGCCGCTGGACCGCACCCGTCCGCTGTGGGAGATGTGGGTCATCGAGAACCTCGGCAGCGGCCCTGAGGGTTCCCAGGGACGTATCGCGGTGCTGACGAAGGTCCATCACGCCAGCGTCGACGGCGTGTCCGGGGCCAACCTGCTGTCCCAGCTCTGCTCGACCGAACCGGACGCCCCACCGCCCGATCCCGTGGACGGGCCGGGCGACGCAACCGGTCGGGAGATCGCCGTCAGCGGCGCGCTGCGCTTCGCGACCCGCCCGCTGCGCCTGGTCAACGTCGTGCCCACCACCGTGTCCACCGTCGTCGACACCCTCCGGCGCGCCCGCAACGGCCTGACCATGGCGCCGCCGTTCAGCGCCCCCAAAACCGCGTTCAACGTCAACGTCACCGCCCACCGCAACGTCGCGTTCACCCAGCTCGACCTCGACGACGTCAAGACCGTCAAGAACCACTTCGGCGTGAAGGTCAACGACGTCGTGATGGCGCTGGTGTCGGGGGTGCTGCGCAAATACCTGCGCGACCGCGGCGAACTGCCGGAGAGCTCGCTGGTCGCGATGGTGCCGGTGTCCGTGCACGACAGGTCCGACCGGCCCGGGCGCAACCAGGTCTCGGGCATGTTCTCCCGCCTGGAAACCAACATCGACGATCCCGCCGAGCGACTGCGGGCCATCGCCGAGGCCAATTCCGTTGCCAAGCAACACAGCTCCGCGATCGGCGCGACCCTGCTGCAGGACTGGACCCAGTTCGCCGCCCCGGCGGTGTTCGGGGCCGCGATGCGCGTCTACGCCAGCAGCCGGCTCAGCGGGGCCCGGCCCGTGCACAACCTCGTCGTCTCCAACGTGCCGGGGCCGCAGATGCCGCTCTACATGCTCGGCTGCGAAGTCAAGGCGATGTATCCGCTCGGGCCCCTGTTCCACGGCAGCGGACTGAACATCACCGTGATGTCGCTCAACGGCAACCTCGACGTCGGCATCATCTCGTGCCCGGAACTGCTTCCCGATCTGTGGAACCTCGCCGACGACTTCGCACCCGCGATGGCCGAACTGGTCGCCGCGACACGCTAGCGCTGCTGCGGCGAATACACGCCGTGCCAGCGTCGATGCTCCCTCATGGCAGCATGTGGTGCCATGAGCTTCAAGACCGGGGTCGCGCGCAGCGGCCTCGCCCTCGCCGCCACGGCAACCCTCGTCGCCGGGTGCAGCAACATGGTCGACGGTGCCGCCGTCGTCTCGGTGCCGCCCCCCGGGTCACCCATCCAGTGGGAGCCCTGCGAGGCCGACACCGCGCCGGCGACCCAGGGCATGATCCCGCCCGACGCCGAGTGCGGCATGCTGTCGGTGCCGGTCAACTGGGACAACCCCGACTCGCCCGCCGGCGACGTCGCTCAGCTCGCGATGATCCGGTTCAAGGCCACCGGCGACAAGATCGGATCGCTGCTCATCAACCCCGGCGGCCCCGGCGAATCCGGGGTGGACGCGGCGATCGGAATGATCGCCACACTGCCCAGCGAACTGCGCCAGCGCTTCGACCTGGTCGGCTTCGACCCCCGCGGCGTCGCGCGGTCCTCACCGGCGGTGTGGTGCAACAGCGACGAGGACAACGACCGGCTGCGCGCCGACAACGTCGTCGAGTACACCCCCGAAGGGGTGGCGCACATGGAGAAGCAGACCCGCGAGTTCATCGACCGCTGCGTCGAGAAGATGGGCAAGGAGTTCCTCGCCAACGTCGGAACCGCCAGTGTCGTCAAGGATCTCGACGCCATGCGGGAGGCTCTCGGCGACGAGAAGCTCAACTACGTCGGCTACTCCTACGGCACCCGCCTCGGCGCCGGCTACGCCGAGGCGTACCCGCAGAAGGTGCGCGCGATGATCCTCGACGGCGCGATCGACCCCAACGCCGACCCCCTCGAAGCCGACGTCCGCCAGGCCGCTGCCTTCCAGCAGGCGTTCGACGACTACGCCGCCGACTGCGCCAAAGACCCCGGCTGCCCGTTGGGCACCGACCCGGCCAAGGCCGTCGACGTCTACCACGACCTGGTGTGGCCGCTGGTCGACGAGCCCGCCGAGACCGCCGACCCGCGCGGCCTGAGTTACAACGACGCCGTGGTGGGCACCATCCTGCCGCTGTATTCGCCGACGCTGTGGCGTCACCTGACCGTCGGGCTCAGCGAGCTCGAGCGCGGCCGCGGGGACACCATGCTCGCGCTGGCCGACCTCTACATGGGCCGCGACCGGGATGGCCACTACGCCAACAAGACCGACGCGCGAGTGGCCATCAACTGCGTGGACAAGCCCGCCATCACCGACCGGGAGAAACTGGTCGAGCTGGACCGGCGCACCCGCGAGGCCGCGCCCTTCATGAGCTACGGCGAGTTCACCGGTTACGCCCCGATGGGCTCCTGCGCGATGTGGCCGGTGCCGCGCACCACCGACCAACGGGAGATCAAAGTCAACGGGCTGCCGCCGGTTCTGGTGATCTCCACCACCAACGACCCGGCCACGCCCTACCAGGCCGGTGTGGACCTGGCCCGTCAGCTCGGCGGCACCATGCTCACCTACGAAGGCACCCAGCACACCGTGTCGCTGCAGGGTGACAAGTGTGTCGACGACATCGCGACCCGCTATCTGATCGACCTGACGTTGCCGCCACCGGACACCCGGTGCTGAGCGCGCCCGGCCGTTCCCGGTAACGGCCGGGTCACCGTTGTCGCCCAGGGGGAGACCGACGGCGCTGCGGCGTGCAACCATGACAGCCATGCTTCGGGCGGGACGGATCTTGGCGGCACTTGCCGTGTTCTCGGCAGTACTCAGCCCGACTGCCGCGGCGGCGCCGCAGGCGACATGGGATTCGTGTGACGGCGTCGTCGAAGAGGCCGAGCGCATTCCGACCGCGCTGTGCGGCACCGTCTCGGTTCCGATCGACTACACCAATCCGCAAGGCGCGCAAGCACAATTGGCGGTGATTCGGGTGCCCGCACAGGGTGACCGGATCGGCGTGCTGATGGTCAACCCGGGTGGGCCCGGCGCGTCGGCCGTCGACACCGTCGCCGGGATGGGCGCCGCGCTGCTCGGTACCGAGCTGCTCGACCGGTTCGACCTCGTCGGCGTCGACCCCCGCGGCGTCGGCCATTCGACCCCGCAGCTGCGGTGCCGCACCGACGCCGAGTTCGACGAGTTCCGCACGCACCCGATGGTCGACTACAGCCCGGCTGGGGTGGCCCAGATCGAGGGCATCCTCGAAGGTTTCGCGCAGTCCTGTCTGGAGCGGATGGGGCCGGAGTTCCTCGCCAGCATCGGAACTGCCACTGCCGCAAGGGATATGGATGTCGTTCGCGAGGCCCTCGGTGTGGAGCAGATCAACTACCTGGGCTTCTCCTACGGCACGCAGCTCGGCGCCGCCTACGCTTCGCGCTACCCGGACCGCGTCCGGGCCATGGTGCTCGACGGTGCCGTCGACCCGTCGCTGGACCCGCTGGCCAAGAGCCTGCGGCAGCAGCAGGGGTTCCAGCAGGCCTTCGAACGGTATGCCGCGGACTGCGGCCAGTCGCCGGACTGCCCGTTGGGCACCGACCCGGCACGTTTCGTCGAGCGGTTCCACGAACTCGTCGACCCGCTCGTCGCGCAGCCTGCCGTCACCGCGAAGGACCCGCGCGGACTGAGCTACCAGGACGCGCTCACCGGCACGGCCAGCGCGCTGTACTCGCCGCGCTACTGGACGTACCTGACCAGCGGCCTGCTCGGGCTGCAGCGCGGCACCGACCCGATCGATCTGCTGCTGCTCGCCGACGACTACCAACAGCGCGACCGCAACGGCAACTACAAGAACCGTCAGGATGCGTTCACCGCGATCCGATGCCTGGACTCGGAGTTCCCGAAAGACCCCGCGGTGTGGGCCGACTTCGACCGCCGCAGCCGCGCCACCGCACCGTTCGTCGCCTACGGCCAGTACACCGGCTACGCGCCGCGCGACGTGTGCGCGCTGTGGCCGGTGCCGCCGACCCCGATCGTGGGTGCCGCGACTGCTCCCGGGCCGGGCAAGGTCGTGGTGGTCTCCACCACCGGCGACCCCGCCACGCCCTACCAGTCCGGCGTCGACCTCGCCCGCCAGATGGGCGCCAGCCTGGTCTCGTTCGAGGGCGTACAGCACACCGTGGTCTTCAACGGTGACCGGTGTGTCGACACGGCCATCATGGAGTTCCTGGTCGACTCGACCCCGCCGCCGGCCGGGCTCCGCTGCTAGGCGAAATCCCAGACTGCTGCTAGCAGCGGTGTAACACGGATTTAACACCTCGAACTTAGGCTTCGGGGCATGGATCGGCAGAAGGAATTCGTGCTGCGCACGCTGGAGGAGCGCGATATTCGCTTCGTTCGGCTGTGGTTCACCGACGTGCTCGGTTACCTCAAGTCCGTTGCGATCGCGCCGGCGGAACTCGAAGGCGCCTTCGAGGAGGGCATCGGGTTCGACGGCTCGGCCATCGAGGGCTTCGCCCGCGTGTCCGAAGCCGACATGGTGGCCCGTCCCGATCCGTCCACGTTCCAGGTGCTGCCCTGGGCCGACGGCTCCGGTAAGCACCACTCGGCGCGCATGTTCTGCGACATCACGATGCCCGACGGCTCGCCGTCCTGGGCCGACTCGCGGCACGTGCTGCGCCGCCAGCTCGCCAAGGCCAGCGATCTGGGCTTCTCCTGCTATGTCCACCCCGAGATCGAGTTCTTCCTCCTCAAGCGGGGACCCAACGACGGGACGCCGCCCGAGCCGGCTGACAACGGCGGGTACTTCGACCAGGCCGTGCACGACGTCGCGCCGAACTTCCGCCGCCACGCCATCGACGCGCTCGAACAGATGGGCATCTCGGTCGAGTTCAGCCACCACGAAGGCGCGCCCGGACAGCAGGAGATCGACCTGCGCTACGCCGACGCGCTGTCGATGGCCGACAACGTGATGACCTTCCGGTACGTCGTCAAGGAGGTCGCGCTCGCCGACGGGGTGCGCGCCTCGTTCATGCCCAAGCCGTTCGCCGAACATCCCGGCTCGGCCATGCACACCCACATGAGCCTGTTCGAGGGCGAGACCAACGCCTTCCACAGCCCGGACGACCCGCTGCAGCTGTCTGCGGTCGGAAAGTCCTTCATCGCAGGCATTCTCGAGCACGCCAACGAGATCAGCGCCGTCACCAACCAGTGGGTGAACTCCTACAAGCGGCTGGTGCACGGTGGCGAGGCGCCGACCGCGGCGTCGTGGGGTGCGGCGAACCGGTCCGCGCTGGTACGTGTGCCCATGTACACCCCGCACAAGGTGTCCTCGCGCCGCGTCGAGGTACGCAGCCCCGATTCGGCCTGCAACCCGTACCTGACCTTCGCGGTGCTGCTGGCCGCCGGGCTGCGCGGCATCGAGAAGAACTACGCGTTGGCCCCGGAGGCCGAGGACAACGTCTGGAGCCTCACGCCCGAGGAACGCCGCGCCATGGGCTACAAGGAGCTGCCCGGCAGCCTCGGCGTCGCCTTGACGGAGATGGAGAAGTCCGAGCTGGTCGCCGAGGCGCTCGGCGAGCACGTCTTCGATTTCTTCCTGCGCAACAAGCGCGCCGAGTGGGAGAACTACCGCAGCCACGTCACGCCGTTCGAGCTGAAGAACTACCTGTCTCTCTGAGCCGTGGCGCCGCTGCCGTAAATTCGACAAGATGGCCCGACCCGCGACCCAGCGCCCCAAGCTTCCCGGCGTCGGTCGGCTGGGTCTGGTCCAGCCCAACGCGCAGAGCAACCTCGACGAACTCGGCTGGAACACCGACGCCCACGTCGAGCTGCTGTGGTCGCTGTCGCGCGCACCGGACGCCGACTCGGCGCTGCTGACCATCGTGCGGTTGCGCGAGGCCCTCGAATCGCAGTGGGACGAACTCGACGCCGCCCTGTTGCGCGACCGCAGTCTGCGCGGACGGATGTTCGCGGTGCTCGGCTCCTCCCTGGCACTCGGTGATCACCTCGTCGCGCATCCGGACTCCTGGCACCTGCTCGCCGGTGAGGTCACGCTGCCCGACCGCGCCGAGCTGATCACCCAGTTCCACGCGGTGCTCGAAGGCGCGGGCACCGGCCCCTCGGTGGTGCCGGTGCTGCGGCGGCTCTACCGCGACCGGGTGCTGGTGCTGGCTGCACTCGATCTGGCCTCCACGGTCGAGAACGAACCGGTCATGCCGTTCACCGTGGTGGCCGAACACCTCTCCGACCTGGCCGACGCCGCGCTGGGCGCCGCACTGGCGGTCGCATCGCAGTCGGTCTGCGGGGACGAACAGCCGCCCGCGCTGGCGGTCATCGCGATGGGCAAATGCGGTGCGCGAGAACTCAACTACGTCAGCGACGTCGACGTCATCTTCGTCGCCGACGACGACGGCCACAGCAGCCTGGCGACCACCACGCGCATCGCCGGGGAGATGATGCGACTGTCGGCCGACGCGTTCTTCGAAGTCGACGCGGCGCTGCGCCCGGAAGGCAAGCAGGGCCAGCTGGTGCGCACGCTGGAATCGCACGTGGCGTACTACGAGCGCTGGGCCAAGACCTGGGAATTCCAGGCGCTGATGAAGGCCCGGCCCGCCGCCGGCGACGTTGAACTGGGCGCACGCTACATCGAGGCGCTGATGCCGATGGTGTGGACCGCCTGCGAGCGTGAGGACTTCGTGCCCGAGGTGCAGGCCATGCGGCGTCGCGTCGAGGAGTTGCTGCCCGCGGAGAAGCGTTCCCGCGAACTGAAACTCGGAACCGGCGGGCTGCGCGACGTCGAATTCGCCGTGCAGCTGCTGCAATTGGTGCACGGCCGCAACGACGAGTCACTGCATGTGGCCTCGACGGTCAACGCGCTGGCCGCACTGGGGGAGGGCGGCTACATCGGCCGCGACGACGCGGCGAACATGACCGCGTCCTACGAGTTCCTCCGGCTGCTCGAACACCGGCTGCAGTTGCAGCGCCTCAAGCGCACCCACCTGCTGCCCGAGCCCGACGACGACGAAGCGATGCGCTGGCTGGCCCGGGCAGCGCACATGCGCCCCGACGGCCGGCACGACGCGCTGGGCGTGCTGCGCGAAGAGCTCCGGCGGCAGAGCCACCGGGTGTCGCGGCTGCACGCCAAGCTGTTCTATCAGCCGCTGCTCGAGTCGGTGGGGCCCGACCAGCTCGGTCTGGCCGGGGGAATGAACACCCAGGCCGCCGAACGTCAGCTCGCCGCACTGGGTTACGAGGGGCCGCAGAGCGCGCTCACCCACCTGCGCGCCCTGACCAGCGGCGGCAGCCGCCGGGGACGGGTGCAGCAGGTCCTGCTGCCGACGCTGCTGGACTGGCTGTCCGACACCCCCGACCCCGACGCGGGTCTGCTGAACTACCGGCGCCTCAGCGACGAGATGAACGACCAGCGCTGGTTCCTCGGCACGCTGAGAGACGAAGGCGCGGTGGCCAAGCGGCTCATGCACGTGCTCGGCACCTCCGCCTACGTGCCCGATCTGCTGATGCGCGCGCCCGAGGTGATCCAGCTCTACGCCGACGGACCCAACGGGCCCAAGCTGTGCGACGTCGACACCGAGGCCGCGGCGCGCTCGCTGGTCGCGTCGGCGGCCCGGCACTCCGACCCGCTGCGCGCGATCGCCGCGGCCCGCTCGCTGCGTCGGCGGGAGCTGGCCCGCATTGCCTCGGCCGACCTGCTGGGGATGCTCGATGTCACCGACGTGTGCCGCCAACTGACGTCGGTGTGGGTGGCGGTGCTGCAGGCCGCGCTGGACGCGGTTACGCGGGCCAACACCCCCGGTGGGGGAGCGCCCGCGCGGCTGGCGGTGATCGGGATGGGCCGCCTGGGCGGCGGCGAACTCGGCTACGGCTCCGACGCCGACGTGCTGTTCGTGTGTGAGCCGGCCGAGGGGGTCGAGGAGTCGGTGGCCGTCCGGTGGGCGACCACCGTCGCCGAGCAGGTCCGTGCGCGGTTGGGCACACCGAGTGCCGACCCGCCGCTGGAAGTGGACGCCGACCTGCGTCCTGAAGGCCGAAACGGGCCGCTGGTAAGAACTTTGGCGTCGTACGAGGCGTACTACTCGCAGTGGGCGCAGCCCTGGGAGATCCAGGCGCTGCTGCGGGCGCACCGCGTGGCCGGCGATATGTCGCTGGGGGAGCGCTTCCTGCTGATGGTCGACAAGACCCGGTATCCCGCCGGGGGCGTCTCCGCCGAGGCAGTGCGCGAGATCCGGCGCATCAAGGCCCGTGTCGACGCCGAGCGGCTGCCGCGCGGCGCCGACCCCAACACGCACACCAAGCTGGGCCGCGGCGGGCTCGCCGACATCGAGTGGACCGTGCAGCTGCTGCAGTTGCGGTTCGCGCACCGGATTCCGGCGCTGCACAACACGTCCACGCTGGAGACCCTCAACGCGATCGGCGCCGCCGAGCTGATCGCCGAAGGCGACGTCGAGCTGCTGCGCGATGCGTGGCTGACCGCCACCAAGGCGCGCAACGCGCTGGTGCTCGTCCGCGGCAAGCCCACCGACCAACTGCCGGGTCCCGGGCGGCTGCTCAACGCGGTCGCCGTCGCGGCGGGCTGGCCCGACGGTGACGGCGGCGAGTTCCTGGACAACTACCTGCGGGTGACGCGCCGCGCGAAGGCCGTGGTGCGCAAGGTGTTCGGCGGCTGAGCCGGCACGAGATTCTGGAGGTCGAGTGAGCTTCGCGTTCGAGATGATCAGCGACGAGGAGTACCAACGGCAGCGACGGTCCTATGACCCGCTGACCGATGCGCTGCGCAAGCTGATCGACGTCGGCATCCACACCGAGGTCGACGACGACACCGTGCAAGAGGCGCTGGCACACCTGCAGTCCGCGACCGAGCTGCTCGAGCGCCGTCAGCGCGACGGTACGGCCACGCTGCGGCACGCGGACACCGGCCGGCCGGTGGCGTGGGCGAATCCGGCTGTGGGACTGCGCAATGCGATCGCCCCGCCGATAATCATCGAGCATGAGCCCGACGGCAGCTGCTGGAGCGAGTTCACGCTCGGACCGGCTTACGAAGGTCCGCCGGGCTGGGTGCACGGCGGAATCTGCGCGCTGGTGCTCGACCACATCCTCGGTGAGGTGGCCAGCGAAGGCCTTTCGACGCCGAAGTTCACCGGCACCATCAGCCTGCGGTACCTGCGCGGGACTCCGTTGGGTCCGCTGCGCGCCGAAGCGTTCGTCGAACGCTCCGAAGGCATCAAGACGTTCGCCCGCGGATTCCTGATCGACGCCGACGGCCCCACCGTGGAAGCCGAAGGCGTCTTCATCAAACCGGCCTGGGCCCGCGACGCGGGCTGAGCCGTCAGCGGGCGGTTACCATGGGCCTGCGTCGCCGCTCGTCGATCGACCACACGCCGGCGCCGGTGGTGGCCAGCAACAGGAATCCGAAGCAGAACAGGATCGTCAGTTCGCCGCCGTTGCCGGCGCCGCCGCCGAACGGCCAGAAGCTGCCTGGTTCGCCGCCGAGGATGCCCCAGTGCTGCCAGAAGTACGCCACCGCCATCTGTCCGGCGGCGATGATCGCGGCGATCCGGGTGAAGAACCCGACGGTGATCAGGATGCCGGTGACCAGTTCGATCAGGCCGGCCCACCACACCGGCCAGGTGCCGACCGCGGCGGCCTCGCCGAGGGGCCACCCGAACAGCTTCATGGTGCCGTGCAGTGTGAAGAGCAGCCCGAACATGATCCGGAAGATGCTCAGCATCGGTGACGAATAGGCGCCCAGGCGCGCATCGATTCTCTGAACCATAGGCCGACGTTACGCGAGTCGGCCCGCCGTCTCTGCCCTCCAGACGCGAAAGCCCCCAGATTCCGGGGAATCTGGGGGCCTTTCGCGTGTGCTCGTTTACACGTCGTAGTAGAGCGAGAACTCGTACGGATGAGGACGGATCTGGATCGGCATGATCTCGTTCTCCCGCTTGTAGGAGATCCAGGTCTCGATCAGGTCCTCGGTGAACACGCCACCCTCGGTGAGGTATTCGTGATCCTCCTCGAGGCGGTCGATCACCGCGGCCAGCGAGGTCGGCGCCTGCGGGATGTTGGCGGCCTCCTCCGGAGGCAGCTCGTAGAGGTCCTTGTCGACCGGGGCCAGCGGCTCGATCTTCTTCTTGATGCCGTCGATGCCGGCCATCAACATCGCCGCGAACGCGAGGTACGGGTTACCCGAGCTGTCCGGGCAGCGGAACTCGAGGCGCTTGGCCTTCGGGTTGTTGCCGGTGATCGGGATACGCACGCACGCCGAGCGGTTGCGCTGGCTGTACACCAGGTTGATCGGGGCCTCGTAGCCCGGCACCAGGCGCTTGTAGGAGTTCACCGTCGGGTTGGTGAACGCCAGCAGCGACGGCGCGTGGTGCAGGATGCCGCCGATGTAGTGGCGGGCGAGATCCGACAGGCCGGCGTAGCCCGACTCGTCGTGGAACAGCGGCTTGCCGTCCTTCCACAGCGACTGGTGGGCGTGCATGCCCGAACCGTTGTCGCCGAACAGCGGCTTCGGCATGAACGTGACGGTCTTGCCGTTCTTCCACGCCGTGTTCTTGATGATGTACTTGAACAGCAGCACATCGTCGGCCGCGTGCAGCAGCGTGTTGAACTTGTAGTTGATCTCGGCCTGGCCGGCGGTGCCCACCTCGTGGTGACCGCGTTCCAGCACGAAACCGGCGTTCTGCAGGTTGGTGGCCATCTCGTCGCGCAGGTCCACGTAGTGGTCGTACGGCGCGACGGGGAAGTAGCCGCCCTTGGGGCGCACCTTGTAGCCCAGGTTCGGGCTGCCGTCGGACTCGAACGGCTCGCCGGTGTTCCACCAGCCCGACTCCGAGTCGACCTCGTAGAACGTGCCGTTGATCTTCGAGTCGAAGCTCACCGAGTCGAAGATGTAGAACTCGGCCTCGGCACCGAAGAAGCAGGTGTCGGCGATACCGGTGCTGGCCAGGTAGTTCTCGGCCTTGCGGGCAACGTTGCGCGGGTCGCGGGAGTACGCCTCACGGGTGAACGGATCGTGCACGAAGAAGTTCATGTTCAGCGTCTTCGCGTGCCGGAACGGGTCGATGCGCGCGGTCGCGGGGTCGGGCAGCAGCATCATGTCCGACTCGTGGATCGACTGGAAGCCACGCACCGACGATCCGTCGAAGGCGAGGCCGTCCTCGAACACGCTCTCGTCGAAGGCCGACGCCGGGATCGAGAAGTGCTGGACGACACCGGGCAGATCACAGAACCGAATGTCGACATACTCGACGTTCTCGTCCTTGATCAGCTTGATGATGTCGTCGGCGGTCTGTTCTGCCACTGATTGCTCTCCTTTGACTTGGTAGCCCGCCGGTGACGGTATGGACACGATGTTGCACGGCAGTCAAGCCCATGTTGCGTAGACGTTACGCGTCTCGCCAAGTCCGGGCTCAGGGGTGCTCGGCGGCCCACCTATCCTGTCTGCATGCCCCGCGAGTCCGGTTCCGGTTTCCGATCCTGGTTGTCCGGGCCCGACGCCCAAGACCCCGGCGCGTACCCGGGGGAGCGACTCGGCATGCCGGCGCAGGGGCCCGGTTCGATCGCCCGGTTCGGTCGCCGCCTGGCCGCCCTGCTGGTGGACTGGCTGGTGTCCTACGGCCTGGCCGCCCTGGCGATGACGTTCGGGTTGTACAGCGCCGCCGCGCTGTCGACGGCGGTGCTGGTCATCTGGCTCGTGCTCGGCGTGGTCTCGGTCCGGCTGTTCGGGTTCACCCCGGGACAATTGGCGCTCGGCCTGAAAGTCGTCCCGGTGGACAACCGCATCCACGTCGGGTCCGGTCGTGCGCTCGCCCGCGGTCTGCTGATCACCCTGGTCATCCCGGCCCTGTTCACCGACTCCGACCTGCGCGGTCTGCACGATCTGGCGACCAAGACGGCCGTCGTCCGCCGGTAGCGCTACCCCTGGTGGGTGACGTGCAGGTCGACCTCGAAGATGTTGCGGTCCAGCACGATCAGGTCGGCGCGCTTGCCGGCCTCCACCGAGCCGACCTTGTCCTCGAGCCGCAGCTGGTAGGCCGCGCCCAGGGTGTTGGCGTGCACGCCTCTGCGACGGACAGCCGCTGGTCGGCGGGGGACAGCACCGGCGCGCCCGGATCACCGATCACTGGCGGGTGACTTCGATCTGGATGGAGTCCACCGGCTTGTAGGTCGAGTAATAACCGGCGGCGGGCCAATCGGTGACGGTGTAGACGCGGCCGTTTGTGGAAGACGAAGTCCGGGAAGATGGTATCGGCCGGTGCGGTCGCAGCCCGGAACACGTTCCGCCGGGTCAGCGTCGTCCGGTGGCCGAACGCCGCGAAATGCGCGGTGCCCATTCGCACACAGTGCACATGCCCGGAATTTACGTCCGCAAAAACCGGGCAAGGGCGACGGCGCGCCGGGGATCAGCGTCGGCGCACGGTGCGCTGGATACCGCGCATCTTGGCCTGCGCCGGCAGTGGGCCCTTCGGCATCGCGGCGGGGCCCACCTTGGTGCTCAGCGCGGCCAGGCGGGACTCCAGCGAATCCATCTGCTTGACGGTGATGTTCGCGGGCAGCTTGTTCAGATGCCGCTCCAGCTTCGCCAGCGGCACCTCGTCCTCACCGTTACCGATGATGATGCTGTAGATCGGGGCGTCGCCCACCAGTCGGGCGGTGCGCTTCTTCTCCTGCGCCAGCAGCGGCTTGAGCCGGCCGGGGTTGCCCTCGGCGACGAAGATCACACCGGGGCGGCCGATGACCCGGTGCACCGCGTCGAAGTGGCCCGTCGCGGCCACCCCGGGGGTGACGCGCCACTTGCCGCGCAGGTTGTCCAGGGCCCACGCCGCGGCGCCGGTCTGACCTTCGGCCTTCTTGTAGACGGACTTCTGCGCGCGCCGGCCGAAGATGATGAACGCCACCAGCGCGCCCAGCACGATGCCGAGCGGGATCAGCATGAACATCGTGAACCCGCCGGCGTACACGCCGAGCGCCACCGAGACACCGACGATCCCGACGAACGCCAGGATCATGTAGGGCAGGAGGCGCTTGTCCTCTTTGCGCTGGATCTGGAACGCCTGCCACAGCTGACTGCGCCGCTGCTTGGATGCCGCCTTGCGGGCGGCCTTCGCCTCAGCCTTGGCCGCCTTGGCCTCAGCCGGGTTACGCCTCTTCGCCATACGTATCAGGATACTTGCGTGGATGTCGCCGGCCGCGCGGCTCCGGCCGGCCGTGAGGCGACCGTCTGCGCGTACAGCTTGCCGGCGCGGTACGAGGAACGGACCAGGGGACCGGCCAGCACGCCGGCGAAACCGAGCGACGTGGCGTAGTCCTGGTGCTCGACGAATTCCTCCGGGTGCACCCACCGCTCGACGGGGTGATGGCGCGGCGACGGGCGCAGATACTGGGTGATGGTCACGATGTCGCAGCCGGCCTCGTGCAGGTCGCGCAGCGCCTCGCGCACCTCGTCGGGCGTCTCGCCCATACCCAGGATCAGGTTGCTCTTGGTGACCAGTCCGTCCGCGCGGGCCATGGTGAGCACCGACAGGCTGCGCTCGTAGCGGAACGCCGGCCGGATCCGCTTGAAGATGCGCGGCACCGTCTCCACGTTGTGCGCCAACACCTCCGGACGCGCGGCGAACACCTCGGCCAGCAGGGCGGGGTCGGCGTTGAAGTCCGGGATCAGCAGCTCCACACCGGTATTCGGGTTCAGCGCCTTGATCTGGCGGACCGTCTCGGCGTACAGCCAGGCGCCCCCGTCGGACAGGTCGTCGCGCGCCACGCCGGTCACCGTCGAGTAGCGCAGACCCATCGCCTGCACACTCTCGGCGACCCGCCGCGGCTCGTCGCGGTCCAGCTCGGCCGGCTTGCCGGTGTCGATCTGGCAGAAGTCGCAGCGGCGCGTGCACTGCTCGCCGCCGATGAGGAACGTGGCCTCGCGGTCCTCCCAGCATTCGAAGATGTTGGGGCACCCGGCTTCTTCGCACACCGTGTGCAGACCCTCGCGGCGGACGAGACCTTTGAGCTCCTTGTACTCCGGTCCCATCTTCGCCCGCGTCTTGATCCACGGCGGCTTGCGCTCGATGGGCGTCTGGGCGTTACGCACTTCCAGACGCAGCAGCTTTCGGCCGTCGGGAGCGATAGTCACCTGGCCGAGTCTACGCGGGCGCCGGCCGCCGTCGCGGTGACGATGCGACCGTCCAGCGCGTCGAGAACCGCTTCGCCGACCCGGTCGGAGACCTCGTCGACGGTCACCCGACGGCCCAGTTCGGCGGTCAGCGACGTCACGCCGGCATCAGAGATGCCGCACGGCACGATCGACTCGAACGCCGACAGGTCGCTGTCGCAGTTGAGGGCGAATCCGTGCAGGGTGGTCGCACGCGCCACCCGGATCCCGATCGCGGCGATCTTGCGGGGCCGCGCCGACGCACCACCCACCCACACCCCGGAGCGACCCTCGACGCGACCGGTCGGCACCCCGAAGTCGGCGCACACCGTGATCAACGCCTCCTCCAGGCGCCGCACGAAGTCGACGACGTCCATCGGCTCGGCGAGCCCGATGATCGGATAGCCCACCAGTTGTCCCGGGCCGTGCCAGGTGATCTTGCCGCCGCGGTCGGTGTCCACCACCGGGGTGCCGTCCACCGGCCGCTCCTCGGGCAGCGTGCGCCGGCCCGCGGTGTAGACGGCCGGGTGCTCGAGCAATAGCAGGGTGTCGGGTCCGCCCTCGCCGCGCGCCGCGGCCACGTCGCGCTGCAGGTCCCATGCCTGCAGGTAGTCGACGGTGCCGAGCCGGCGCACCTGTACCGGCGCGTCGTGCGCGCGAACCGAAGCGGCCATGACCCGACGCTACCCTCAGTCGCTGGTCGGAGCGGTGGCGAAGGCCAGCGCCTCACCGATGGTGTTGTGGCGGAACGAGAAACCCGCGTTCTCCAGCGCCGCCGGGATGGCCCGCTGACCGCTGAGCACGCCTTCGTCGGCGAACTCACCCAGCATCGTGCGCAGCGCGAATCCCGGCACCGTCAGCGCGGTCGGCCGATGCAGCGTGCGGCCCAACGCGGCGGTGAACTCCGCGTTGGTGACCGGCGCCGGCCCGGTGAAGTTCACCGGGCCCGCGAGGTCGTCGCGACCGATCACGAACATCAGGGCGCGCACCTGGTCCTCCAGGCTGATCCACGACATGTACTGGCGCCCGTTGCCCAACCGGGCGCCCAGCCCCAGCGAGAACAACGGCTTGAGCCGGCCCAGCAGCCCGCCCGACGGGGCCAGCACCAGCCCGGTGCGGGTGAGCACCACCCGCACCCCGTGCGCGGACGCCGGCGCCGTGGCGGCTTCCCAGTCGACGGTCAGCCGCGCCAGGAAGCCCTCGCCGGGACCGGCGGTCTCGTCGACCGGGGTGCTGCCCGTGTCGCCGTAGTAACCGACCGCGCTCGCGTTGATCAGGACCGGAACCCGGGCGTCCGCCACGGCGCGGGAAAGCACCTCGGTGGGGTCGATGCGACTGTCCCGCAGGCTCTGCTTGAACGCCCCCGACCACCGCTTCTCGCCGACGCCGACACCGCACAGGTTCACCACCGCGTCGACGCCGCGCAGCGCGTCGGCGTCCAACTCGCCGGTGTCGGGGCTCCAGAACACCTCGTCGGCGTTCGTCGGCGCCCGCCGGACCAGGCGCAGCACCCGACGGTCGGTGGCGCGCAGCGCGTACACCAGCGCCGTGCCGATGAGACCTGAGGATCCCGCGACCGCGATGACCGAAGCTGAGGGCGTCGACACGCGGCCCTACAGTCCCAGGTCGGCCTCGAATGCACCTTCCTCGAGGCGTCGCTTGATCGTGGTCAGGAACCGGCCGGCGTCGGCGCCGTCGATGAGGCGATGGTCGTAGGTCAGCGGCAGGTAACACACCGACCGGATGCCGATCGACTCGTTGCCGAACTCGTCGATGATCACCCGCGGGCGCTTGACGATCGCGCCGGTGCCCAGCATCGCCGCCTGCGGCGGCACCAGGATCGGAGTGTCGAACAGTGCGCCCTGGCTACCGATGTTGGTGATGGTGAACGTGCCACCGGCCAGCTCGTCGGGCTTGAGCCCGCCGGAGCGGGCACGCGCCGCGATGTCGGAGATCGCCCGGGCCAGCCCGCCCAGCGACAGGTCGCCGGCGTTGTGGATGACCGGCGAGAGCAGCCCCTGATCGGTGTCCACCGCGATGCCGAGGTGCTCGGCGTCGTAGTAGGTGATCTCCTTGCTGTCCTCGTTGTAGCTCGCGTTGACGTTGGGGTGGATCTTCAACGCGTCGATGACGGCGCGGGCGATGAACGGCAGGTAGGTCAGGTTGACGCCTTCGCGCTCGGCGAACTGTTCCTTCGCCTTGGCGCGCAAAGCCACGATCTTGGTCATGTCGACCTCGTGGGTCTGCGTCAGCTGCGCCGTGGTCTGCAGCGACTCACGCGTCTTCTTGGCCGTGATCTGACGGATGCGGTTGGCCTTCTGCGTGGTGCCACGCAGATGCGCCAGCGCACCGGCGGGCGCCGGCGCCGTCGACGACGCCTTGGCCGGAGCCTCGGCCGCCGGCTTGTCGGACCCGGCCTTGGGGGCCTCCTCCTTGGCGCTGGCCGCGGCCAGCACATCCTGCTTGCGGATCCGCCCACCGACGCCCGTGCCCTTCACCGACGCCAGGTCGACACCGTGCTCGGCGGCGAGCTTGCGCACCAGGGGAGTGACGTAGGGGCCGGAGTCACCTGACGATTCGCCGGACGGCTTGGGCTCGGACTTCGACTCCGCCTTGGGTTCGGGCTTGGGCTCGGACTTGGCTTCCGATTTCGGTTCCGGCTCGGTGTCTTCCGACGGCTTGGTCTGCTTCTTCGGCTCGGGCTCGGGCTCGGGCTCGGGCTCAGGCTCAGGCTCGGGCTCCGGTTCGGGCTCCGGCTCCGGCTCCGGTTCGGGTTCGCTGTCGCCCGACTCACCGTCGGGCTCACCGATCTTGGCCAACTCGCCGCCCACCTCGACGGTGTCGTCCTCTTCGGCGGTGATCGACAGCAGCGTTCCGGCCACCGGCGACGGGATCTCGGTGTCGACCTTGTCGGTGGACACCTCGACCAGTGGCTCGTCGACCTCGATGGTGTCGCCGACGCTCTTCAGCCAGCGCGTCACGGTGCCCTCGGTGACCGACTCACCGAGCTCCGGCATCAGCACCGGCGTCGACGACCCGGAGCCGCCGGACGACTTCGACGCCTTGGCCGGGGCCGGCTCCGATTCCTCAGGCTCTTCGGACTCTTCGGACTCTTCGGGCTTCTCGGTGGACTCCTCTTCGGCGGAAGCGTCTTCCTCGGAAGCGGACTCGTCCTCGGACTCGTCCGAGTCGTCGGAGTCATCGGAGTCGTCTGAGGAATCGCCCTCATCGCCGTCGTCGTCATCGGCGTCACCGATGACCGCGAGTTCGCCGCCCACCTCCACGGTGTCGTCTTCTTGCGCGACGATCTTCTTCAGCACACCCGACGCGGGAGACGGGATTTCGGTGTCGACCTTGTCGGTCGACACTTCCAGTAATGGCTCATCCTCCTCGACGGTGTCGCCCTCTTGCTTCAGCCAGCGGGTGACGGTCCCCTCGGTAACGCTCTCGCCGAGTGCGGGCATCTGAACGGAGATGGCCATGTGTTTTGGCTCCCTTGCACGGTCAGTCGCAGTGATCGAAGTCTCGCGTACCCATCCTTTCACGTCCTGCCACACGTTTCGTCGCGGACGGGGGTTCTCGCTGCTCTGGCACTATCGAAAAAGCCGGGTCACGCCGGCCGACCTGACAGTCGGGGCGGCGCCGGCCGGGCCAGACGGAAGGGAGCGTGCACGGTGGGACTGTTCGACAGGCTGCGCCGCGGGCGCCGCGCGCGGCCCGCGAAAGGTGCCGACCCCGCCGCCGATCTGCGGTACCTCCGACAGTGGGTGGCCGAACACCATGGCGTGGAGGCCTTCGTCGAACCGAAGACCACGGTCACCCCGGTGACCGTCGTCCTCGTCGCCGCCGACGGCGAATGGACCCGCCGCCCCACCGGCGGGGACGCCGGGGCCCGCCGCCTCTCCAAGCAGCTGAACATCCCCGTCTACGACGTCCAGAAAGTCGGCTACCCGCAGCGGATGCGCGACTACGACGAGCGTCGCCGCATCGAACGGCGACGCGCCGCCCGCGAGGAACTCGACCGCTAGCTAGCCGTTGGCCGAAATGTCCTCCAGCACCGCGAACATCGTCCGCGTCGGCACCCCGGTACCGCCCTTGGGGGTGTAGCCCCACGGGCCGCCGGTGTTGTAGGCCGGTCCCGCGATGTCGAGATGCGCCCACTGCACGCCGTCGGCGACGAACTCCCGTAGGTACGTGCCGGCGACCAGCATGCCCGCGAACCGCGAGCCGCTCACGTTGGCCAGATCGGCCACCGTGGACTTGAGGTCGTCCTTCAGTTCTTCGGGCAGCGGCATGGCCCACGCGTTTTCGCCGACGGCCTGGGAGATCGACGCGACGCGGTCGCGGAACTCGTCGCTGCCCATCACCCCGGGCGTGCGGGCGCCCAGCGCGACGGTCTGGGCGCCGGTCAGGGTCGAGGTCTCGATCAGGTAGTCCGGGTCGTCCTCGCAGGCCCGCACGATCGCGTCGGCCAGGATGAGGCGGCCCTCGGCGTCGGTGTTGAGCACCTCGACGGTGATGCCGCCGTACTGGGTGAGCACGTCACCGGGCCGCTGCGCGGTTGCCGACGGCATGTTCTCGGCCATCGGCACCGTGGCGATGACGTTGATCGGCAGCTTCAGCCGCGCGGCCAGCACGACCGTGGCGACGACCGCCGCCGCGCCACCCATGTCCGAGGTCATCTGGTGCATGTTCGCGGCCGGCTTGATCGAGATGCCGCCGGTGTCGAAGGTGATGCCCTTGCCGACCAGCGCCACCGTCTTGGCATCCGCGCCGGCCGCGCCGCGATAGGTCAGCCGGACCAGACGTGGCGGGCGCGACGAGCCCTTGCCGACGTTGACGATCCCGCCGAAACCCTGCTCGGCCAGCGCCGTCTCGTCGAGGACCTCGACCTCCAGTCCGGCGGACTCGCCCAAAGTCTTTGCGCGGCGGGCGAACTCGTCGGGATACAGGTGGCTGGGCGGGGTGTTGACGAGGTCGCGGGCGGTGGCCACGGCATCGGCGATCGCCGCCGCGCGGTCGGCGACGGACTCGGCGTCGGTCTGCGTGGTCAGCGCGACGATCGACGAAACCGGCGGCTCCTTGGGGGCGGTCTTGTCGCTGCGGAACTCGGTGAAGCGGTAGGCGCCCAAGATCAGGCCCTCCACCGCCGCTTCGAGGTCCAGCGCGGAGAGGGTGGTGTAGACGTTCTCCACGCCGGACAGGGTGCGCGCGGCGACCCCGGCTGCCCGGCGGATCGACTCGGCCGGTACGTCGTCGCGCTGCTTGCCCAGGCCGACGGCCAGCACGCTGTCGAACGGCAGAGACCCCACGACCACCCGTGTCACCTGCTCGGAGCCGCCCTTGGCGCCCAGCGCCGCCAGGGCGTTCTCGATCTCGCCGACCGCGTCCGCGCCGAGGAACCCCGAGTCGAGAACCACGGCGCGCGAGTCGTCGTCGGCGCCGGCGGCGACCGGAACGATCAGGACCGACGAGGCGACCGCCTGCTCGGGCAAAGCGCCGGTGACGGTGACGGACGGGGACTGGTAACCGACTTCAGTGCTCACGAGCGCCCAGCCTATCCACTGGGCTACTAATGTGGTTCGCCGTGAGCGACAACCTGTTGGCCGGGCCCCTGGAGGATCGACACCGAGAGCTCGGCGCCAGCTTCGCCGAGTTCGGGGGCTGGCTGATGCCGGTGTCCTACGCCGGCACCGTCGCCGAACACATCGCCACCCGCACCACCGCCGGCCTGTTCGACGTCAGCCACCTCGGCAAAGCGCTGGTGAAGGGTCCCGGCGCCGCCGACTTCGTCAACTCGGCGTTCACCAACGACCTGCGCCGCATCGGTCCGGGCAAGGCGCAGTACACGCTGTGCTGCACCGAAACGGGCGGAGTTATCGACGACTTGATCGCGTACTACGTCTCCGACGAGGAGATCTTCCTGGTCCCCAACGCCGCGAACACCGCCGCCGTCGTCGCCGCGCTGCAGGAGCACGCACCCGCCGGCATCACCGTCACCGACGAACACCGCTCGCGCGCCGTGCTGGCCGTGCAGGGTCCGCGGTCGGCCGAGGTGGTCGGGGCGCTCGGCCTGCCCACCGACATGGACTACATGGGCTACGTCGACGCCGCCTTCGACGGGGTCGAGGTCCGGGTGTGCCGCACCGGCTACACCGGCGAGCACGGCTACGAACTGCTGCCGTCCTGGGACGAGGCCGCCACGGTGTTCGACGCCCTCGTCGAGCGGGTGCAGGCCGCCGACGGGCAACTGGCCGGGCTCGGCGCCCGCGACACCCTGCGCACCGAGATGGGCTACCCGCTGCACGGCCACGAGCTGTCGCTGGACATCTCACCGCTGCAGGCCCGATGCGGCTGGGCGGTGGGCTGGAAGAAGGACGCCTTCTGGGGCCTCGACGCGCTGCTCGCCGAGAAGGAGGCCGGACCGCGGCGCACGCTGCGCGGGCTGCGTGCCGTCGGCCGCGGCGTGCTGCGCGCCGGACTCAACGTCGTCGACGGGGACCGCCCCGTCGGCGTCACCACCTCCGGAACCTTCTCGCCGACACTGAAGGTCGGCATCGCGCTGGCTCTCATCGACACCGACGCCGACGTCGCCGACGGCGCCACGGTGGCGGTCGACGTGCGCGGCCGGCCCATCGAATGCGAAGTGGTCAAGCCGCCGTTCGTCGACACCAAGACCCGCTGAGCCGCGCTGTCGGGGCCGAAAATTCGCTGGCCCGCGAGTTATACAATCGCCTGCATGACTGAAGCCCTCGAATTCACCGTCGATCGCAACGCGAACCCGGCGAGTGACGAGGTGCGTGCGCAGATTCTCGCCGAGCCCGGATTCGGCAAGTACTACACCGACCACATGGTGTCGATCGACTACTCGGCGGACCAGGGTTGGCACGACGCGCGGGTGATCCCGTACGGGCCCATCGAGCTCGACCCGTCGGCCATCGTCCTGCACTACGCGCAGGAAGTCTTCGAAGGGCTGAAGGCCTACCGCTGGGCCGACGGTTCGGTGGTGTCGTTCCGCCCCGAGGCCAACGCGGCCCGGCTGCGCGCCTCGGCGCGCCGCATCGCGATCCCCGAGCTGCCCGACGAGGTGTTCATCGAATCCCTGCGGCAGCTGATCGCCGTCGACGAGGCCTGGGTGCCGCCCGCCGGCGGTGAAGAGTCGCTGTACTTACGGCCGTTCATCATCGCCACCGAACCCGGACTCGGTGTCCGCCCCGCCAACCAGTACCGCTACCTGGTGATCGGTTCGCCGGCCGGCGCCTACTTCCCGCGCGGCATCAAGCCCGTCAGCGTCTGGCTGTCGCACGAGTACGTGCGCGCCTCGCCGGGTGGCACCGGCGCCGCCAAGTTCGGCGGCAACTACGCCGCCTCGCTGCAGGCCCAGGCCCAGGCTGCCGAGCACGGCTGCGACCAGGTGGTGTGGCTCGACGCCCTGGAACGCCGCTACGTCGAGGAGATGGGCGGCATGAACCTGTTCTTCGTGTTCGGCAGCGGCGGCAGCGCCCGCCTGGTCACCCCCGAACTGTCCGGGTCGCTGCTGCCCGGGATCACCCGGGATTCGTTGCTGCAGTTGGCCTCCGACGCCGGATTCGCGGTCGAGGAGCGCAAGATCGACGTCGACGAGTGGCAGAAGAAGGCCGCGGCGGGGGAGATCACCGAGGTGTTCGCCTGCGGCACCGCCGCCGTCATCACCCCGGTGTCGCACGTCAAGTACAACGAGGGCGAATTCACCATCGCCGACGGCGAACCCGGCGAGATCACCATGGCGCTGCGCGACACCCTGACCGGCATCCAGCGCGGCACCTTCGCCGACACCCACGGCTGGATGGCGAAGCTCAGCTGATCGCCAGGCCCAGCGCGGCCACCGTCGTCGTCACCTCGACCGCGGCACCCACCACGTCGCCGGTGATGCCCCCGAACCGGCGCACGCAGTGCGCCACCAGCGCCACGCTGCACGCCACCGCGACCAGTACCGTCAGCGGTCCCTGCCACCAGGGGCCGCCGGCCCACGCCGCGAGCACCGCGATCGCCGCGGTCCAGCCGCACACCACCCACAGTGGCTGAGTGCCCGCCGCCAGCCGGCCGAGTGAACTGCCGCTCGCGGCGGCCACCGTGCGGCGGCACGCCGCCACCGCCGCCACCCGCCCCGCCGCGACCGCGACCACCACCGCGACCAGGGAGAGTTGGGTGAACGCCACACTCTGCAGCAGGATCGCCATCGCCACCGCCGCAACGCCGAACGGACCGGCCGACCCGTCGCGCATCACGGCCAGCGCCCGCTCCGCAGGTCCGTAGCAGCCCAGCGCGTCGACGGTGTCCGACAACCCGTCGATGTGCAGACCGCGGGTGGCCAGCAGAAGCGCCCCGACCGCCAGCGCGCCCGCGAGCACACTGCCGGCGCCGAAAGCCTGCTGCCCCAGCCACAACAGGCCGGCGGCCGCGGCCCCCAGGGCCAGTCCCACCACCGGCAGCGCGGTCACCACGCCGCGCCCGACGTGCGGAGTCCGGGCGGTGGGCGTCGGAACAACCGTGGCGAACGCGAACGCGCCTGTGACGGAACGGATCACGGTCAGTCCCTGCTGATTCCGGCTTCCTCGAACGTTGCCATCGAAGCCAGGGTGCCGACTGCGGCGCGCAGCACCGGCAGCGCCACCAGGGCGCCGGATCCCTCACCCAGATGCATGCCGAGGTCGACGATCGGGTCCAAGTCCAGATGGCGCAACGCCACCGTGTGCGCCGGTTCGCTCGAGCGGTGCCCGGCCAGCCACCACTGCCGCGCACCGGGCGCCAGCCCGTCGGCGGCCAGCGCGGCCGCCGTCACCACCAGGCCGTCCAGCAGCAGGGGAGTCCTGCGCAGCGCGGCTTGGGCGCAGAAGCCAGCCATCGCCGCCAGGTCGGCGCCGCCGCAGATCCGCAGCAGCGCCACCGAGTCCGCCGACAGGCGGCGGGTGCGGTAGAGGGCGTCGCGGATCGCGGCGGTCTTGCGCGCCCAACCGGCGTCGTCGATCCCGGTGCCGCGACCCACCACGGCCACGGGTTCGTTGTCGGTGATGGCGGCGATCAGCGTGGTCGCCGGGGTGGTGTTGCCGATACCCATGTCTCCGGCGATCAGCAGGTCGGCGCCCGCGTCGACCTCCTCGTCGGCGATGCGCCGGCCCGCCTCGATGGCCTGGACCACCTCGTCGGGCGTCAACGCGTCCTCGACGGCGATGTTGCCGCTGGAGCGGCGGATCCGGTGTGCCCCGATCGCGGCCGACAGCGGTTCGTCGCTGTCGACGGCGATGTCGGCGACGCGGACCGTGGCGTCGGCGAGGCCGGCCAGCACGTTCACCGCCGCGCCGCCGGCGTCGATGTTGGCCACCATCGACGCGGTCACCTCGGACGGATATGCCGACACACCTGCGCTCGCCACACCGTGGTCACCGGCGAAAACCACCACCCGGGCGCGTTCGAACTGCTTCGGTGGGCAGGTGCCCTGGCAGGCCGCGACCCACACCGACAGCTTCTCGAGCCGACCCAGCGCGCCCGCCGGTTTGGTCAGGCGGCCCTGCCGGTCGCGCGCGGCGGCCGCGGCCTCGGAATCCGGTGCGGCGATGTCGGGGAAATAGGACACCGACGCCGTCACACGACGCGCGTGCCGCGCTCGACGGTCGGACGCGGCGCACGCATCCGGCGCAGCTGCGAGGCTCGGCTGGCGGCGTAGAACCCGAGTTTCCACCCGGTCTCGGTGTTGTCGGGGAACTTCTCGTCCACCATGCGGTTGATCTTGCGGCCCAGGACGAACCCGTCGATCACCATGATGACCACGAGCACCAGCATCGCCGGCGACAGCATCTGCTGCACCTCCACCGAGGGCACCGCCAGCATGACGAAGATCAGGAGCAACGCCGACGGCATGAACAGGCCCAGCAGGTTGCGGCGGCTGTCGACGACGTCGCGGACGTAACGGCGCACCGGGCCCTTGTCGCGGGGCAGCAGATAGGCCTCGTCGCCGGACATCATCCGGTCGCGCCGCTCACTCATCTCGATGCGGCGCTCGGCGCGCAGGGCCTTCTTCTCCTCGCGGGACAGCTTGGGCCCGCGCATCTCCTTGCGCCGCTTGCGCGCCTCGGCGGTGGTCATCGGTGCCGGGGCCACCGGACGGCGGGTGCGCGCGGCCTCGTTGCGCTTCGGCGTCGGCCGGCCCTTGGGTGCGGTGGTGCGCCGACCGGAGCCGGTGTTCTGCGGCGGCGCGGACTGCGCAGCCTCGTCGGCGGTCGAGGACGGGTTGTCCGCGGGGTCGCCGGCGTCGTCGTTCTTGCGGCCGAGGAGTTTCACGCCTGCCAGGTTACTGGCCCGGCGCGCGTGACCCGAACCCCGGCCGCTGCCCGTCACCTCAGCGTGCGACGGCTGTGATCAGGTCATAGTCTGCCCGGATGAGCAGCTCTGTGCTGATCGCGCCGGACTCGTTCGGCGACAGCCTGACCGCGGTGGCCGCGGCGCACTCGATCGCCCAGGGCTGGGCGTCGGCGCGCCCCGACGACCGTCTGATCCTCGCGCCGCAATCCGATGGCGGCCCAGGTTTCGTCGACGTGCTGGCCGGCCGGCTGGGGGAGGTGCGGACGTCGACGGTGCGCGGCCCGCTCGAGCGCGACGTCACCGCGCAGTGGGTGCTCGACGCCGGTCCGCCGGTGACCGCCTACCTGGAATGCGCGCAGGCCTGCGGGCTGTCACTGCTGGACGGACCGCCGACGGTGCACACCGCGCTCGCCGCGCACAGCGCCGGCGTGGGCCAGTTGATCGCCGAGGCGCAGACCGCCGGCGCCACCCGCATCGTGGTGGGTCTGGGCGGCAGCTGCTGCACCGACGGCGGCCGCGGCATGGTCGACGCCCTCGGCGGCCTGACCGCCGCCCGGGACCGCCTCGCCGGCGTCGAACTGATCGCGGCCAGTGATGTCGAACACCCCCTGCTCGGCCCGATGGGCGCCGCGGCGGTGTTCGGCCCGCAGAAGGGCGCCGACCCCACCACGGTCGAGGTCCTGGAGGAACGGCTGACCGGCTGGGCCGCAGAACTCGACGCCGCGGCCGGCCGGCCGGTCAGCGAGGAAGCCGGAGCCGGAGCCGCCGGCGGGATCGGCGCCGCACTGCTGGCCCTCGGCGCCCGCCGGGAATCCGGCGCCACCGTGATCGCCGCTCACACCGGGCTGGAGCGCGACGTCGCCGCCGCCGGCGTCGTCATCACCGGCGAAGGCCGTTTCGACGACCAATCACTGCACGGCAAGGTGGTCAGCGCGATGGCCGCCGCCGCCCGCGGCCGCGGCCTGCCGGTCATCGTGCTGGCCGGCCAGGTCACCCTCGACCCGGCCGCCGCATCCGCTGCCGGCGTCACCGCCGCATACTCGTTGACCGAGCACGCCGGATCCGTCCAGCGGGCCATCGCCGAGGCCGCCGAACAGCTCTGCGGGCTCGCCGCCGAGGTCGCGGCGAGCTGGCATTAGCTGGGGAATACCGCCGCGAGCGGGTACGGTTGACGTTGTGGAGCCACGGGTAGGAGGGGCTCCGCCCACAAACATTCACACAGGAGATTTGATGACTGTTCAGGACGAGTCGGCAGTGCAGGCACAACACGGCGTGATCCTGACGGACGCCGCGGCCGCCAAGGCGAAAGCCCTGCTCGACCAGGAAGGCCGTGACGACCTCGCGCTGCGGATCGCCGTCCAGCCCGGCGGCTGCGCGGGCCTGCGCTACAACCTGTTCTTCGACGACCGCACCCTCGACGGCGATCTGACCGTCGAATTCGGCGGCGTCAACCTCACCGTCGACCGGATGAGCGCCCCCTACGTGCAGGGCGCCTCCATCGACTTCGTCGACACCATCGAGAAGCAGGGCTTCACGATCGACAACCCCAACGCCACCGGCTCGTGCGCCTGCGGCGACTCCTTCAACTGATTTGAGCGCAGCGGCCGGCCGGTATCAGTACTGGCCGGCCGTTCGCGGCAGGTACGAGCACACCAGCACCTGGTCGTCGATCGACAACACCTGCGCGACCGCCTGCTCGTCGGCCTCCTTCGGCTGATTGCGCGACGACGACGTCTTCGGCGCGACCCGAATGGTGAACAGCACCTGCGCCTGCGTCGGCGACGACTGCACCATCTTGTCGATCGACATCACCTGCGCGCTGCTGTACTGCTTGCGGAACGCGTCACTGGACAGGCTCGCCAGAGCCAGATCCGACCGCTTCTCCTTCACCGCGTCGAACAATCCGCACAACGTGTGCCGGGCCACCGTCTCGGCGTCCCCGTTGTTCAGCGCGTCCACATAGTTCTGGATGGCCTCCTGCGCCGACGCCTCCGTCAGAGCGCCGCCGGTCGGCGCATCCCGGTCGTCCCCACCGGAAACCGCCACCGCCGTGACCACACCGACCAGGGCGACGACCGCGAGCGCAGCGAGCCCGCCGAGCAGCCACTTGCGTCGCTTCGGCGGATACGGCACGGGCGGGGGCAGCGCACCCGGATAGCCGCCGTCGAATCCGCCCGGATAGGGCTGCGCACCGTACTGGGGCTGCGGATAGGACTGCGGATAGTTCTGCGGGCCTGCTGGTCCAGCGCCGTATGGGGGCGGGTAGGGACCAGTCATATATGTACTCCCGGGGGTTCGCAGGAAACGGCGCGGCAGCGTGCAAACTCGGCCGGCCATGCCGCACTCATACGCAGGTTAGCGCAAGCAGGCCGAGCGCCTCGGGGTTCGTGCGGCCCGGCGAGCGGGGCGAGACGCGCCGTCTGTCGTCGGCGACACTAAGGTGAACGGGATTCGTCCACGAGGTTCGTCGAGCCGGTGACAACAGACATGAAGTATGGGACTTACGAGATGAAGGGCGGGCCCCAGTGACCATTGCGGTGACCGGATCGATCGCAACCGACCATTTGATGCGCTTCCCGGGGAAGTTCTCCGAGCAGCTGCTGGCCGACCACCTGCAGAAGGTGTCGCTGAGCTTCCTCGTCGACGACCTGGTCCTGCACCGGGGCGGCGTCGCCGGCAACATGGCCTACGCGATGGGCATCCTGGGCGGCAACCCCACTCTGGTGGGGGCGGTCGGCACGGATTTCGACGAGTACCGCAACTGGCTGACCTCCCACGGCGTCAACTGCGACCACGTGCTGGTTTCCGACAGTGCGTACACGGCCCGCTTCGTGTGCACCACCGATGAGGACATGGCCCAGATCGCGTCGTTCTACCCCGGCGCGATGTCGGAGGCCCGCAACATCAAGCTCGCCGACATCGTGGAACGCAGTGGCGCCCCCGATCTGGTGATCGTCGGTGCCAACGACCCCGACGCGATGTTCGGCCACACCGAGGAGTGCCGCGCGTTGGGCCTGGCGTTCGCCGCCGACCCCAGCCAGCAGCTGGCGCGGCTGTCCGGCGAGGAGATCCGCCGCCTCATCGACGGCGCCACCTACCTGTTCACCAACGACTACGAGTGGGACCTGCTGCTGCAGAAGTCCGGGTGGTCCGAGGCCGAGGTGATGAGCCAGATCCAGCTGCGGGTGACGACGCTGGGGGAGAAGGGCGTCGACCTCGTCGGCCGCGACGGCACCTTCGTGCACGTCGACGTCGTCCCCGAGACGCACAAGGAAGACCCCACCGGCATCGGCGACGCGTTCCGCGCCGGCTTCCTGACCGGTCGCGATGCCGGGCTGTCGCTCGAGCGGGCCGCCCAGCTGGCGTCCATGGTGGCCACGCTGGTCCTCGAGGCCCCCGGACCGCAGGAATGGTCGTGGGACAAGGGCTCCGCGATCACGCGTCTGTCCGCCGCCTACGGCGACGAGGCCGGCCAGGAGATCGCGCAGGCGCTGGCCTGAACCCTCAGAGCTGCACCGGGTAGTGCGGCTCCCGGATGGTCGGGGTGACCGTCCCCTCGACGAAGATCGCGTACCACAGCATGAAGATCAGCACGGTCCACAGCCGGCGGCTGTGGTCGGTGGTACCGCTGCGGTGCTCGTCGAGCATGGTCCGGACCGCCGGCAGGTCGACGTAGTCGCCGGCGCCGGACTCGGCGATCGTCGCGTACGCCCACTCCATCAACTCGCCGGCGCGCAGCCAGTGCCGGATGGGCACCGGGAAGCCCAGCTTCGGCCGATGCAGCACGTGGGCGGGGACGATCGGCTCGAGCGCGCGGCGCAACGCGTACTTCGTCGTCGACCGGGTGATCTTCTGGTCGTACGGCAGGCGCGACGCGACCGCGAAGACCTCGGGGTCCAGGAACGGCACCCGTAGCTCCAGTGAGTTGGCCATCGTCATCTTGTCGGCCTTGACCAGGATGTCGCCGCGCAGCCACGTGAACAGGTCGATGTGCTGCATCCGAGCCACCGGATCCCAGCCCTGCGAGCGCGCGTACACCGGCGCGGTGACGTCGGTGTGCGCCCATTCCGGGCGGAAGCGGCGCAGCACCGCCCGCAGCTGCGCGTCGGAGAAGGAACGCGCGTTCCCGTAGTAGCGGTCCTCGAGCGTGAGCGAGCCGCGGTGCAGCAGGCTCTTGCCCCGCATCCCCTCGGGTAGCGGGGCGGCCACCCGGCCCACCGACTTGCGCAACCCGCGCGGCAGATAGTCGAACGGTTTCAGCGACAGCGGTTCGCGGTAGATCGTGTAGCCGCCGAACAACTCGTCGGCGCCCTCCCCGGACAGCACCACCTTGACGTGCTTGCGGGCCTCCCGGGCGATGAAGAACAGCGGGACCAGCGCCGGGTCGGCGACCGGCTCGTCGAGATACCAGACGATCTCGGGAAGGGCCTCGACGAACTCGGACGGGCTCACCACCTTCGTCACGTGCCGCGCGCCGATCGCCTCTGCCGAGGCCACGGCGACGTCGACCTCCGAGAAACCCTCCCGCTCGAACCCGGTGGTGAACGTGATCAGCCGCGGGTTGTGCCGCATCGCCAACGCGGCGATGGCCGTCGAGTCGATGCCGCCGGACAGGAACGCGCCCACCGTCACGTCGGCGCGCATGTGCTTGGCCACCGAGTCCTCCAGGACCGCGGTGATCTCGTCGTAGCGCTCCTGCTGGGCCGAACCCGACGAAGGGAACGGCGTGGCGTCGAACCTCGGGGTGAAGTAGCGCGTGATCTGCGGCGCCTGACCCGGCCGGATCCGGGCGTAGCTGCCCGACTCCAGCCGGCGGATCCCGCAGTGCAGCGTCTCGGGTTCGGGCACGTACTGCAGCACCGTGTAGTGCTGGACCGCCCGGTCGTCCAGCGTCAGGTCGATGCCCAGCGGTTCGGCGACCGACTGCAGGCACTTCTTCTCACTGCCGACGATGGTGCCGGCGGCGCTGGTGGCCATGTAGAGCGGCTTGATGCCGAACGGGTCCCGCGCGCACAGCAACTCCTGCTCGACGCTGTCCCACAGCGCGAACGCGAACATGCCGCGCAGCCGCGTCAGCGCCTCGGTACCCCAGTGGTGGTAGGCGGCCAGGATCGTCTCGCCGTCGCCGTCGGTGTGGAACACGGCGCCGAACTCGGCGCGCAGCGCGTCCCGCAGCTCCAGGTAGTTGTAGATCTCGCCGTTGAAGACCAGCGCGTAGCGGTCCGGGGCCTCTGGAGGTCCCCAGCGCAGCGGTTGGTGACTGTGGGCGATGTCGATGATCGACAACCGGTTGAAGCCCAGGACCACGCGGTCGTCGTTCCAGGTACCGGGCTCGTCCGGGCCGCGGTGGCGCATCAGCGCAGAGGCGCCGGAGACGGTGTCGACGACGTCCGGGGACACTTCAGTTGCCGGGTCTGTCACCAATGCAAGCAGTCCGCACACCGCGCCAGTATGCCTAATCGCCGAGGGCAATTCGGCCCGGCGCGACCGCAGGGGGCCGCTCGCTTGGGCCGCTGCAACCGGGTGGTCTACGCTGCGTAGTATTCAGTGCAGCCGTCGACCGCACGGCGGTCCAACGAACTTGGTAGGAGGCGCCAACGTGTCCGCTCGCGGCCTTAAGTTGGTGGCATTGTCCCTGCTCCTGGGAGGGACGGCGGTCCTGCTCAGCGGATGCAGTTGGTCGGACGTTCTCGGCCTGGGCTGGCCCAAGGGCATCACCCCCGAAGCTCACCTGAACCGGGAACTCTGGATCGGCTCTCTGATCGCCGCCCTCGTGGTCGGTGCGATCGTCTACATCCTGCTGTTCTGGACGAGCCTGTTCCACCGGAAGAAGAAGGGCGACACCGAGCTGCCCCGTCAGTTCGGGTACAACATGCCGCTGGAACTGGCGCTCACCGTGACGCCGTTCCTCATCATCTCGGTCCTCTTCTACTTCACCGTCGTGGTGCAGGAGAAGATGCTCCACAAGGACCCCAACCCCGAGGTCGTCATCGATGTCACCGCCTTCCAGTGGAACTGGAAGTTCGGTTACCAGTCGGTGAACTTCGCCGACGGCACGCTGAACTACGACGGCGTCGACAACGAGCGCAAGCAGCTCGTCGAGTCGCGCCCCTCCGGCACCGACGAACACGGCAAGGAGCTCCGCGGCGCGATCGCCGGCCTGGATCCTCAGGACCGCAGCTACCTCAACTACAACAAGGTCGAGACCCTCGGCACGTCGAACGAGATCCCGGTCCTGGTGTTGCCGAAGGGCAAGCGGATCGAGTTCCAGATCGCCTCGGCCGACGTCATCCACGCCTTCTGGGTGCCGGAGTTCCTGTTCAAGCGCGACGTGAACCCGAACCCCGAGCAGAACAACTCGGACAACAAGTTCCAGGTCAGCGAGATCACCGAGACCGGTGCGTTCGTCGGGCGCTGCGCCGAGATGTGCGGCACCTACCACGCGATGATGAACTTCGAGGTCCGCGTCGTGGAGCCCAACGACTTCAAGGCATATCTCGACCGGCGCATCGCCGGCGCTTCCAACGCCGAGGCGCTGGAAGCGATCAACCAGTCACCGGTGGCCACCAGCACGCGTCCGTTCGACACGCGGCGCGGTGAGGGTGCCCCCGAGATCGCCCAGGCGAACGGGTAGGTAGGACAGCAGATGCATATCGAAGCCAGGTTGTTCGAGTTCCTCACGGCGTTCTTCGCCCTGTCCGCCATCGTCTACGGTGCGCTGACCGCGGTGTTCGGCCACGGCGGCGTGGAGTGGGCGGGCACCACCGCCCTGGTGCTCACCACCGGTCTGACGCTGATCACCGGTACCTTCTTCCGCTTCGTGGCACGGCGCCTCGACACCCGCCCCGAGGATTACGAGGACGCTGAGATCGCCGACGGCGCAGGCGAGCTCGGCTTCTTCAGCCCGCACAGCTGGTGGCCCATCCTGATCGCGCTGTCCGCTTCGGTCACCGCCGTCGGCATGGCGTTCTGGCTGCCGTGGCTGATCGTCGCCGGTGTCTGCTTCGTGCTGGCTTCGGTCGCCGGGCTCGTCTTCGAATACCACATCGGACCCGAGAAGCACTGACCGCCGCCGTGACCCTGGCCCTGGTCCCGGCCCACCGGGCCGGCCAAGGTCACAATCAGGCATGAGTTCGCCCGCAACCCGCGCGCAGCGTCTCTTTTCGGTGCTCCCGTTGGGTAGGGTTGCCGGGGCACCGTGGGCCGGGTGAACGGCCCCCCGCCGGTGCCGTACAGCCAGGCGAGAAGGACAAGCGTAGATGAGCGGGCCTAATCCCCCCGGACGCGACTCAGGCGGTGCGGATCTCCCAGGTGAGGAGCCGGGCCGGCCGTCACCTGATGACGTCACCTCCGAGGTTCCCGACGCGGGCACGTTCGACGCCGGCGGCACCGAGGAGTACCCACGGGCCTACTCCGCGCCCGAGTCGGAACAGTTCGTCAGCGCGCCCTACGTCGCCGCCGACACGGGCCTCTACGACTACGACAGCTACGACGCCGCCGCTGAACCCGGCGAGCCGCAGGAGCCGCCGCGCTGGCCCTGGGTGGTCGGTGTGGTGGCGATCGTCGCCGCCGTCGCGCTCGTGGTGTCGGTGTCGGTCCTGGTGACCCGCACCGACACCGACAGCCTGGCCACCCCGTCGCCCACGACGACCACGCTGCCCCCGGTGCAGGACGAGATCACCACCAC
>JBNMQW010000002.1:0-507871 GCA_050205485.1 Mycolicibacterium vaccae
CACCCAACCCCCACCGCAGGTCCCGCCGTGTCCCGGACCGACCGGTGAACGCGCAAGCTGGTGGTGGTACACCCCTTTCCAGCCCCAACCGCCGCCGTCCAACTAGCGACAATCGAACTTGACCCTCACGCGGCGTGAGGTGCCAGCCTGGTCGACGTGACGCAGGAGGTGCAGGTGGACGAACTAGACGAACTCACGGTGGGCGAGGTGGCGCAGCGGTTCGGCATCACGGTCCGCACCCTGCACCACTACGACGCGCTCGGGTTGCTGACCGTCAGCAGACGGGCTGCCAACGGCTACCGGCTCTACACGCCGGCCGACCTCACCCGCCTGTCCCAGATCATCGTCTACCGCCGGCTGGAATTGCCGCTCGACGAGATCGCAAAGCTGCTCGACGACGACGACGCGGTCAGCCATCTGCGCCGCCAACGTGAACGCGTCATGTCCCGCCTCGACGAGATGACCGCTCTCCTCGAGGCAATCGACCAGGCATTGGAGAAAGCGATGAAGAAGACCCCCATGACCGACGCCGACATGCGTGAACTGTTCGGAGACGGTTTCGACGATTACCAGGCCGAGGCCGAACAGAAGTGGGGCGAGACCGCCGAGTGGAAGGAATCGCAGCGGCGGGCCGAGTCGTACACCAAACAGGACTGGGTTCAGATCAAGGCCGAGGGTGAAGCCGTCGAGAAGGCCCTGGCCGACGCGTTCCGAGCGGGACTGTCGGCCGACTCCGAGGATGCGATGAACGCGGCCGAGCAGCACCGCATCCACGTGAACCGCTGGTTCTACGACTGCCCGCCGGAGTTCCACCGCAACCTCGGCGACATGTACGTCGGCGACCCGAGATACGTCGCCACCTACGACGAGTCGTTCGGGCTGCCGGGACTGGCGGCCTACTGCCGCGCAGCGATCCACGCCAACGCCGACCGCCACGGCGCGTGATCCGACCGCGAAATCCTCTCGCTCACGGACGCTTTGCTGTTGTCGGCGGATATTCGCGCCGACCCGGGTAAAGTCCGAACCGGTGCAGTCGAACGGGTGGGAGTGACCGAAGTACACATGAGACGACTTCTCGCGTTCGGCACGGCACTGACCACCCTCGGCGCCGCCGGCTGGCTCGGCTACGGCACCGCGGCGGCGCAGGATCCGCCGCCGCCGGCCCCGCCCTCCGATTCCGGCGGCCCGCCGATCGGCATCCCCGGCCGGGCCTACGCCCTCGGTGGGGCGCACGTGCTGGGCATCCCGTACGACGAGTACATCATGCGCACCGGCGCGGACTGGTTCCCCGGCCTGGAGCGCCAGATCGTCGACTACCCCGCCGGGCAGGTTCAGGGCCACACGCTGGAGCGGTTGTTCCCCGGCATCGGCGCCTTCGGGGACCGCTTCGCCCCCGGCCTGGGCCTCGACGGCCCCAGCGTGGGGGAGTCGGTCGACGTCGGCGCGCCCGACACCATCAAGGCCATCCGGGAAGGCGGGCGCGGCACCGCGATCGGTTTGTCCGAGGGCGCGATGGTGCTCAACGACGTGCAGGCCCGGCTGGCCTACGACCCGGCGGCGCCGCCGCCCAGCGAGTTGAGCTTCGCGATGTACGGCGACCCGGTCGCCCGCCACGCCTTCGGCGAGAGCTTCCTGACCCAGGTGTTCCCCGTCGGCAGCGTGGTGCCGTCGCTGGACTACCGGATCCCGCCTCCGGTGGAAAGCCAGTACGACACCTACCAATTCGTCTCCGCCTACGACAGCATCGCCGACTGGCCGGACCGGCCGGACAACTGGATCTCGGTGGCCAACGCGATCGTCGGCCTGGCCACCGGGCACACCGCCGTCGCGTTCACGCGGCCGGAGATGGTGCCGCCGCAGAACATCCGGACCACGGTGAACTCGCGTGGCGCGAAGACGACCACCTACCTGATCCCCGAAGAGCACCTTCCCCTGGTGCTGCCGTTCAAGTACCTCGGGGTGCCCAAAGAGACGTTGATGGAACTCGACGCAGTGCTCAAACCGTACGTCGATGCCGGTTACTCGCGCCACGACGACCCGCTGACCGCGCCCATCACGGTCGACCCGGTCAACGGCTACGACCCCGCGGAGGTCACCGCGCCGGCCACCCAGGCCGCGTTCGGCGGCGGCGCGGACCCAGTGTCGCAGTTGCTGGCGGGTCTGCAGTACGTCCTCAACAACCCGCCGTAGTCGCTACAGGCCCGCCGCGCCCACGACGAGCAGCATGACGCCGACCGCGGCGAGCAGCACGGCCACCCCGCGCCTTCCCTGCGCCCGCAGCCACGCGTACAGCGCCGCCAGTGCCGCGCGGGTGCGGTCCGGCGCCACCAGGTAGCAGAGCAGCGGAATCTCCACGAGGGCGAACGCCACGAGGTTGAACAGCATCAGCGCGCCGAACTGCGTGACGGCCGTGGCGCCCGACGCGACGATGAGCGCCAGGGCGGCGAGGTAGTCGATCGAGGGCAGCGCGATGCCCAGCCCGGTCACTCCGGCGGTCCACAGCGAACGGCCTTCCAGCAGCCGACGGCCGTGGGTGGCGAAGCGTCCCGGCGGGCCGTCGCCTCCGCCCAGCACGCCGGTGGCGACCAGGGCCGCGTTGGCCAGGATCAACAGGCCGACCGCGATCTGCACCCGCGGCAGCGTGAAGTGCGCCGAGTCCAGCGCCGGGCGCAGCACGAACAGGACAACCACACCCACCGCGGTCCCCATCAGGAACCCGCCGGCGAGGAACGTCACGAGCTGCAGGGCGGGGCGCGGCCGGTTGATCATCACCACGGTCATCCCGATCCGGAACGGCTCCAGGCTGACCGCGACCGCCATCGCCAGGAGCGGGATCCACATGATGGGCGTCAGGTTACCGCCGCACCACCCTGATGCGGCGTACGTTCACAACGATCCGAATACCGGCGCCGTCACCGCCGCGCGGCAAAGAGCCACGTCGCCGTGCACGGGACAGGCCGTCGGGTGGCACCGGCTGTCCTGCCCGCCGGGACGAACGTCGCAGCCGCGTGTGGGGCCGTGGAATGATGCGAGCATGAGCGGCGCACAGAACCCCTCACCGACTCCGCTGGATCCGACCTCGCTGCGCGAGGCGTTCGGGCACTTCCCGTCCGGGGTCATCGCCATCGCGGCCGAGGTCGACGGTGTCCGCGTCGGCCTGGCGGCCAGCACGTTCGTGCCGGTGTCCCTGGATCCGCCGCTGGTCGCGTTCTGCGTCCAGAACTCGTCGACGACGTGGCCCAAGCTCAAGGACGTGCCGTTCCTGGGGATCAGCGTGCTCGGCGAGGCCCACGACGCGGCGGCGCGCACGTTGGCCGCCAAGACCGGGGACCGCTTCGCCGGCCTGGAGACGGCGTCCTCGGACCGCGGCGCGGTGTTCATCCGGGGCACCAGCGTCTGGCTGGAGAGCAGCATCGACCAGCAGGTGCCCGCGGGCGATCACACCATCGTGGTGCTGCGGGTCAACGACCTGACCGTGCACGCGGACGTGTCACCGATCGTCTTCCACCGCAGTACGTTCCGTCGACTCGGCGCCTGAGGGCTACTCCGGGCCGCGCGGCGAGTTCCTCAGGGCCTTGCCGCGAGTTCCTCGCGGTAATGCGTGACCCGCCGGTCGAGTTCGGTGGCGTCGGCATCCCGGCCTTGCTTGCGGGCGAGCTCGGCACGGACGCTGAGTTCGCGGATCGCGGTGCGAATTTCGTTGATGCTCTGAACCGCACGAACAGACATAGCGCTTAACTTTCTTCAAGAAATGGCTGCGGGACGAGAATGCCCGCGGATATCTGACTGTCCCAGCAGCCTACCCCCGGTGGCAAGCACGAATCTGTGGATCGGCGGTGTATTCGTCGGCGGTCCGCGTAGCGGTCGCCGAAGCGACCGCCACGCGAGGCCCGTTCGTCTAGCGCCGCCGAAAGAGCTTGTTGCCCAACCACACGACGGGGTCGTACTTGCGGTCGGCGACTCGCTCCTTCATCGGGATCAGCGCGTTGTCGGTGATCTTGATGTGCTCGGGGCAGACCTCGGTGCAGCACTTGGTGATGTTGCAATAGCCCAGCCCGTGCACCTCCTGTGCATCCTCGGCGCGCCGGGAGTGCACGTCGAGTGGGTGCATGTCCAGTTCGGCCTGCCGCATCAGGTAGCGCGGACCGGCGAACGCCTTCTTGTTCTCCTCATGGTCGCGGTTGACGTGGCAGACGTTCTGGCACAGGAAGCACTCGATGCACTTACGGAACTCCTGTGACCGGTTGACGTCCTCCTGTGCCATCCGGTACTCACCCGGCTGCAGATCCTTGGGCGGGGTGAAAGAGGGGATCTCGCGCGCTTTTTCATAGTTGAAGCTGACGTCGGTGACCAGGTCCCGCATCACGGGGAACGTGCGCAGCGGCGTGACGGTGACGACCTCGTCCTCGCCGAAGGTCGA
The DNA here is from genome assembly GCA_050205485.1 of Mycolicibacterium vaccae. Classification (GTDB taxonomy): domain Bacteria; phylum Actinomycetota; class Actinomycetes; order Mycobacteriales; family Mycobacteriaceae; genus Mycobacterium; species Mycobacterium vaccae_A. The sequence goes on from JBNMQW010000002.1 coordinate 4,421, forward strand.
CATCCGGGTCATGCACGCCAGGCGGGGCCGGCCGTTGATCTCCACCGAGCACGACCCGCACTTGCCGGCCTTGCAGTTCCACCGCACCGCCAGATCACCGGTCTGGGTCTGCTGCAGGCGGTGGATGATGTCGAGCACCACCTCGCCCTCGTTGACCTCGACCGAGTAGTCCTTGAGCTCACCGCCGCTGGCATCGCCCCGCCACACCCGCATCTTCGCTTGATAGGAACCCATGACTCAGCCCTTCCGTTGCGGGTGTTCGACGAGTTCCTCGTCGGTGTAGTACTTCTCCAGTTCGGACAGCTCGAAACAGCCCAGCAGGTCGGGACGCATCGGCGGCTGCTCCTGCTTCTCGACGTGCACGTCGGGCACCACCGGGTCGTCGCCGGCGGTGCTGACCACCAGCAACGTGTTGCGCCACTGCGCATCCATGTTGGGGTAGTCGTCGCGGGTGTGCCCGCCGCGGCTCTCGGTGCGGGTCATCGCCGACTTGGCCACCGACTCGCTCACCAGCAGCATGTTCCGCAGGTCCATCGCCAGGTGCCAGCCGGGATTGAACTTGCGCTCGCCCTCGACCTTGACGCGCTTGTAGCGCTCGCGCAGTTCGGTCAGCTTGTCGAGCGCCTCCTGCATCTCGTCGGCCTTGCGGATGATGCCGACCAGGTTGTTCATGGTGTCCTGCATGTCCAACTGCAGGGTGTACGGGTTCTCCGGCGCTGAACCGTCGCTCGGACCGTCGAACACCGCCAGCGCCATGTCGGTCGCCGCGGTGACCGCGCCCTCGCTGACCTTGGGCCGGTCCGACAGCGCGCGCACGTAGTCCGACGCGCCGAGCCCGGCGCGCCGGCCGAACACCAGCAGGTCCGACAGCGAGTTGCCGCCCAGCCGGTTGCTGCCGTGCATGCCGCCGGCGCACTCGCCGGCCGCGAACAGGCCCGGCGTCGCGGCCGCGGCGGTGTCCGGGTCGACCTCGATACCGCCCATGACGTAGTGACAGGTCGGCCCGACCTCCATCTCGTCGGTGGTGATGTCCACCTCGGCGAGCTCGATGAACTGGTGGTACATCGAGGGCAGCCGGCGCTTGATCTCCTCGGCCGACATGCGGGAGGCGATGTCGAGGTACACGCCGCCGTGCGGGGTGCCGCGGCCTTCCTTCACCTCGGTGTTGATGGCGCGGGCCACCTCGTCGCGGGGCAGCAGGTCAGGGGTGCGGCGCGCGGAGTCGTTGTCCTTGAGCCACTGGTCGGCTTCTTCCTCGGTCTCGGCGTACTGCCCCTTGAACACGTCGGGGATGTAGTCGAACATGAAGCGCTTGCCCTCGGAGTTCTTCAGGACTCCGCCGTCGCCGCGCACACCCTCGGTGACCAGGATCCCCTTCACCGACAGCGGCCACACCATGCCGGTCGGGTGGAACTGGATGAACTCCATGTTGATCAGCGTCGAGCCGGCGCGCAGCGCCAGCGCATGCCCGTCGCCGGTGTACTCCCAGGAGTTCGACGACACCTTGTAGGACTTGCCGATCCCGCCGGTGGCCAGCACCACGGCGGGCGCTTCGAACAGCACGAAGTCGCCGGTCTCGCGGTAGTAGCCGAACGCGCCGGCGACCCGGCCGTTGTCGAGGATGAGCTCGGTGATGGAGCACTCGTGGAAGACCTTGATCCGGGCCTCGTAGTCGCCGAGTTCCTCTTTGTCCTCCTGCTGCAGCGACACGATCTTCTGTTGCAGGGTGCGGATGATCTCCAGGCCGGTGCGGTCACCGACGTGGGCCAGACGTGGGTAGGTGTGTCCACCGAAGTTGCGCTGGCTGATCCGGCCGTCCTTGGTCCGGTCGAACAGCGCGCCATAGGTTTCCAGCTCCCAGACCCGGTCCGGCGCCTCCTGGGCGTGCAGTTCGGCCATCCGCCAGTTGTTCAGGAACTTGCCGCCGCGCATGGTGTCGCCGAAGTGCACCTGCCAGGAGTCCTTGGTGTTGACGTTGCGCATCGCGGCCGCGCAGCCGCCCTCGGCCATCACCGTGTGGGCCTTGCCGAACAACGACTTGGTCACCACGGCGACCTTGAGACCGCGTTCGCGTGCCTCGATCACCGCTCGTAAGCCTGCGCCGCCGGCACCGATCACGACCACGTCGTAGGAGTGCCGTTCGACCTCGTCAGCCATAAATCCTCGCTCGTCTCATCTTTGCTCTTGGGTGAAATGGGTTGGCGGAAGGCTGATTCAGCCGATGAACCGCAGGTCGGAGATGGTGCCGCTGGCGACCAGCATGATGTAGAAGTCGGTCAGCATCAGCGTGCCCAGCGTGATCCAGGCGAACTGCATGTGGCGGGTGTTGATCTTGGACACCTGCGTCCAGATCCAGTAGCGGATCGGGTGCTTGGAGAAGTGCTTCAGACGGCCGCCGGTGACGTGCCGGCAGGAATGGCACGACAGCGTGTAGACCCACAGCAGGGTCACGTTGACCACCAGGATGACGTTGCCCAGGCCGAACCCGAAGCCGGTGGGGGAGCGGAACGCCAGGATCGCGTCCCAGGTGTTGATCAGCGAGATGGCCACCGCGATGTAGAAGAAGTAGCGGTGGAAGTTCTGCATGATCAGCGGGAAGCGGGTCTCGCCGGTGTATTTCGCGTGCGGCTCGGCCACGGCGCAGGCGGTCGGCGACTGCCAGACCGACCGGTAGTAGGCCTTGCGGTAGTAGTAGCAGGTGAGGCGGAACAGCAGCAGGAAGGGAAGCGAGAACGCCGCGTAGGGCAGCCACCACACGTCTGGCAGGTACTGGCCGAAGTGGCTGGCCTCGGGGATGCAGCCGCTCTGCGTGGCCTCATTCCACTTCACCACGCACGGCGAGTAGAACGGCGTCAGGTAGTGGTAGTCGGCCACCCAGTACGCGTCCTGCCAGAACGCCCGGACGGTGGCGTAGATGATGAACGCCGCCAATCCGAGGTTCGTCAGCAGCGGCGCCTGCCACCAGCGGTCGGTGCGCAGGGTGCGCTGCGAAATCTGGGCACGGCCAGGGGAGAAAACGCCGGTCGCATTGCGGTCGGCGGCGGGTGCGCTCACATTTCCCTCTCGATGAACTTATGAACTTATGGACCACGAACTCGTAGCGCCCGCGCGTGCGGGCGCCACCCGACTCAGCGGGTCCCGCCGAGGCCTTCGTCGTCGACACCGCGCCAGAACTCGGTGTCGTACTGCGTATCCGGAATCGGAATCCGCTCGGCGACGTGGTGGTGCCGGCTGACACCGCGCGCGAGCTCGAGCTCCTCGGCGTCGATGTCGAGCCGGTCGATGTCGTTGAGAATCCGCTCGGCGTCGTTGACGATGCGACGGGTGGCTGGGCTGTTCCCGTATCGCGACGCAAGCGACGTCACGCATCGCCGGAGGCTTCCGATGAGATCGTGAAGCTCGGCGAGTTCGGTGGTACTGGACAAGTGACCTCCTTGGGCTGAAGGGTGTCATGGATCACATTACGCAACTGATGCTAGCCACATCACCCATCACATGGGTGAGACAGATCACTTTGACGAGCGGAGAACAGATGACCGACGACGTGCTCAAGCGCCACGCGGAGGAGTTGCTGAGGCTGCACCAGCCCGGGAATCCGGTGATTCTGCCGACGGTGTGGGACGCCTGGTCGGCGAAGCTGGCCGTGGACGCAGGGTTCGCCGCGCTCACCGTGGGCAGCCACCCGGTGGCGGACTCGATCGGCAAGCCCGACAACGAGGGCATGACTTTCGGTGATCTCACCACGCGCGTCGCGCAGATCACCGCGGCGGTGGACGTGCCGGTCTCGGTGGACATCGAGTCGGGTTACGGGGAGGCGCCCACGCGGCTGATCGAGGGCCTGCTGGATGTCGGGGCGGTGGGGCTCAACATCGAGGACACGGTGCACGGCGAGGGCGGACGGCTGCGGTCGGTCGGCGAGCACGCCGAGCTCGTGGGTGCGTTGCGCGCCGCGGCCGACGCGTCCGGCGTTCACGTGGTGGTGAACGCCCGCACCGACCTGTTCCTACGTAAGGACGGCGACGAGGGCGACCGGGTGGACCGGGCGATCGCGCGGCTGCGGCGGGCCGCCGAGGCCGGTGCCGACGTGCTCTACCCGGTCGGGCGGCACGAACCGGAGACGATGCGCCGGTTGACCTCCGAGCTGCCGCTGCCGGTGAACGCGATCGGTATCCCGCAGACCGACGACCCGGCGTCGTTCGGGCCGCTCGGCGTGGCGCGGGTCAGCTTCGGGCCGTTCTGGCAGGCCGCGCTGGCCGAGCGCGCCGACGAGATCCTGCGGCGGTGGCGCTAGCCGGGGTCAGAGGAGCTGGCCGGCGACGAAGCCGGCGAACAGCACCGCGAAGCCGCCGATCTCGCCGATGATCAGTGCGGCCATGGCGAGGCGCAGCCGGGTGTCGAGGTGCTCGAACTGGTTGGTGGTGTCGCGGCGCGCGCCGTGCAGCACGTAGGCCGCGATGGCCAGCACGAAGAAGACGACCACGACGGCGGCGGCGGTCAGGTTCACCGCCGTCGGCCAGGCGCTCAACTCCACGAACACCGCCAGCAGCAGGGTCGCGAATGAGTACAGCAGCGCGGCCCGGTGGGCGATGTCGACGTAGGGGTGCGCCAGATGCGTGGGACTGGTGGCCATCTGCTGGTACTTCCAGACGCCCAGGATCAGCGCCCACAGGAAGATCGTGCCTGCTGCGGCGATCGTGAGCGTGGTGTCGATTCCCAGCGGCGTGGCCATGGATCCAGGACAGTACCCGTCACGATGGCGCACCCACCGGCTGTCCCGGCTGGGCGTCTGCGGTGCCCCCCAGGACCAGAGGCGCCAGGCCCGCGGGCCGGTTGGCGTTGTACGCCCGGACCACCGAACACCCGAGGATGCGTCCGAGTTCGGTGTAGGCGGCGAACTGCGCCTCGGTGAACCACTGGTCGGAGGTGCTGTCGTGCGGGAAGACGGGGTTGGTGCCGGCGTAGGTGAGCAGCCAGTCCGGGCACCGGTCCCAGAGGACGGCCTTCGCCACGATCAGAAGTCCGTCCCGCTGCTCCTTCGGTAGTCCCGAGGCGGCCGGGTAGGTGATGCGGCCGCACACCACGGTGCCCCTGGTGATGCGCGAGTTCAGCAGCGCGAACGCGTTGTCGTCCGGAAACTGTGCACCGCTGCCCGGGGTGAGGTGCTGCGCGGCGAAGTCATCGTCGTCGGCGTCGTCGAGGTCGATTCTGACGCCCAGTTCGGATCGGGCCAGCCGCATCGCGTCCGCCAGTCCGGACAACAGTGGTGGGGTATCGCCGCCGCCGTCGATGCAGACGATCACGCGGGCCCGGCGCCGCAGTGCTTCGACCAGACCGAGGTTCTCGTAGTGGCCACCGTCGGTGACTTGCACCAGCCGGGCGTCTCGGGAGTGGCGCGCCAGTAGCTCCCGGTAGAAGTAGCTGAACCCGCGTACCGACGGCAGCCCCGTGAGCAGCTGTTGTCCAGTAGCCTCCCGCGCGCCGCGGGGAATGCGGTCGCAAAGCGCGGCGATCTGCCGCGGGTTGGGCAGCCACGTGCCCAGGCGCGCTCCGGAGACGGCGAGCAGCGTCTGGAAGCCCTTGTTCTGCCGTCCCATCGTCGAGGCGAAGGCCGCTCCGCTGACGGCGACGGCGGCCTGCACGGTGAGGTCGCGTTTGAGCCGGGGCGGGCACGCGGCCCACATCCGGTCGGTCTTCACCCACCCGAGGTCGGGGCCGCCGAGGTAGTCCGACGACAGGACGAACGACACCGCGTTCAAGCCGGGCGCGGGCTTCCCCTCACCTGAGATCGCCGCCGCCGCACTGAAGACGAACTTCGGTCCGCGGTCCAACGCGCCGTGGGTGTGCAGCCACGTGGGTTCGCTCGCCGGGTACGTCTGCGCGCACGGCTGCTTCGAGCTCGGGTCGCCGTCGATGACCTCGCAGGTCCCGCGGCGGACGGCAAATGTGTTCGCCAGTCGCCACCGGTAGAACGGGTGCAGGCTCAGCGAGGTCACGTCGGCGAGGCAGAACGCGCTGACGACGACCGCGGCGGCCGCGGCGTACAGCCACCACAACCACGACCCGCCTTCGCCGCTTGTCAGGCGGCCGTAGACGCCCGCACCGACGGAACCCAGGACAGCCAGCCAGGCCGCGGCCAGGACGGCCAGGGTGACCATGGTGAGCAGGTACGGCACCACACCGGGCGGGAGTATTCGGCGCAGCGTGCGTCCCTGCGCGCGGGGCACCCGCGCGCGGTGCCGCCAGGCCATCGCGGCGAGGGCACTGAGATACTGCAGGCCCAGGACTCCGGCCGCGGTCGCGGTGATCCGATTCGCCTGCACATCCGTGCCGGAGGCGTTGGCGCACAACCACATCAGTGCGGGCAGGCCGACGAGCAGCACGGTGACGACCACGCCCACGAGGACCACGCTGTGCATGCTCACGAGCACGCGGCCTCGATATTCCTCGCCCCGTTTGGAGAACGACAGGACTTCGACGAGCAGGGCCACGGCCAGGAGCAGTACCGCCAGCGCGGCGACCAGGCCTAGCGCCCACCAGGCGTGGGCGTGGCCGATGGTGTCCGTCCCGAGCGCGAAATGGCCGGCGACCGGGGTGATCGCCGCGATCGGCAGGTAGGCGTAGAGGCTGCCGGCCACCAGCCCGAGTGCCACCGGTGTCCAGAACAGGATGACCATGGACGCGAGCAGGTTTCGCAGCACGTACGCCAGCGCACGTAGCAGCCCCGGTAGTGAGTCGGCGATGTAGCTGGAGTGCCGGCGGACGTGGTCGAACTCGACCGACCCTTCACCGAAGCGTTCGGAAACGCGAACCGCGCGGCCCTCAGGACCCCGCTCGGTCAGTGTTGGCGCCAGGCCCTTGAGCGCGTCCTCATCGGGCTCCGACTTGCAGGCCAGTAGCCGCGCCCCGGCGGTGTATCCGCCGCCGGACACGGAGATGACGTAATCGACTGTGTCGATGTACTTCTCTCCGGTTCCAGCGTTGCCGTTGGCGATTTCGGTGGTGGGTCTGGCCCGGGACAGGATCTGGAGAGCGCCCATGGCCACCGACGCCGAGCGCACCCCGCCACCGGACAGGCAGACCGCCTGCACCGGACGGTTGCCGCGTGCCGCGAGGACCACCCCTGCTCCGGGCACGTTGTACGCCTGGTTCCAGGCGCACTGGTCCTGTCGGTCCGCGTTGTCAGCGATGGGCGGCTGCTCGGGTTGTTGGTGACATTCCGTCCACCACTGGCCGATGTTGTCGTTCTTGGTCAGCGCGATTAGGTTCTGTCGCGAAATATCCTGGTTATGAGTACATCTGGTGCGAATGGCGAGCATGGTCACCGCGGTGGGAAATGCGATGACCGCCACGATGAGCATCGCGAACTTCAATGTCGCGGCAGTCGCGACGGCGGTACGCAGACCGGTGTCGGTTGTGCTGCCGGGGGCAGCGAAGGTGCTCGCGAACAAGCCGAGGTTCTCCAGCAGGTCCGCTACGACTGCGATAGCTGTGCAGCTCAGCGTGATTCGGCCGAAACGAGCCGCCCAGGGTGTCGTGGCCAGCCGCGTAACCACGACTCCACACGCGAACAGGAACAGTGCGTAGCCGGCAATGACACCGAAGTCGGCGACCAGGGGACCGGCCAGGTGGTCGGTCGGCGGTGGCACTGACCTGTCGCCGAAGGTGTAGCGCAGCAGGCCGGGGAAGCTCGTGGCATGCGGCCAACTCCCGGCCCCGAGCGCTATTCCTGCGATGGCCGCGGCAACGAGCGCGCCGATCGCACGCGGCCCGGCCTTGGGGATTGTGCTTGTTGAGGACCCTCTGGCCATGTCCACTCCTCGCGCCGAGCCGATCTGGCGGCAGTGCCAGATCTGGCGATCGTCAACGTAAGTCGCGGCGCGCGGTGCGGTGTGAGTAGTGAACTACCCGAAATGTCCAGACGCAGCAAAGCCGGTGGAGCCGAGCGGTCGGCTCCACCGGCTTTGGCCGGCGTTACTTGGCTTCGATGGCGATCTTCTGGGCCTCGGCGTTGCGATGCGCGCCGGCCACCCGGACGGTCAGTACCCCGGCGTCATAGGACGCGGATACCGCTTCGCCGGTGACGTGGGCGGGCAGTGCGAAGGACCGCCGGAACGAGCCGTAGCGCACCTCGCTGACGCGGCGGCCGTCCTTCTCCTCCGACCGCTCGTCGCGACGCTCGCCGCGGATGACGAGTCGGCCGTTCTCGACCTCGACGGTGACATCCTTCTCGACGTCGACGCCGGGCAGGTCGGCGCGGATGACCGCGTCGTCGCCGTCCTGGGTGACTTCGACGGCGGGGGTGACGACGGTGCTCCAGTCGTGGGCGGTCGCGGGCCCGAAGAAGTCGCGGACCCAGCGGTCGGCAGGCCAGGCCGGCCGGTTCCACAAGGCGATGGTGCTCATGTCTTCTCCTCGAGAGTTCGGGACCGGTGGGACTACCGGTGCGTACGTCATATGAAACTTGAGTCGACCTCGCTCATGTTCCCGGCTGTTGTTCGCTGTGGGCGAAACGCTTCGGGAGGGGCTGGTGCTGGGTCGCCCACCGAGTGTGCGGTGGTGGCGGCAGCTGGGCTGGTCTGCCGCCCTGCGCGCACATTCGGCGAACGCTCACACCGGTCGGGCGCGGGACGTGAGCAGACCGTGATGGGCGATTCACACACGGCGACACCACGGCAATATCGGCTTCCTAGCGTGGCCGCCATGGCGTCAACATCACACGTGGTGGTCGTCGGCCACGGCATGGTCGGACACCGGTTCGTCGAGGCCCTCCGCGCCCGCGACACCGAGGGCAGATGGCGGGTCACCGTGCTGGCCGAGGAGCTCGACGCCGCTTACGACCGTGTCGGCCTCACCGGCTACACGGAGCATTGGGAGCGTCCCCGTCTCGCCCTGCCCGGCAACGACTACCTCGGAGACGACCTCGTCGAGGTACGGCTGGGCAGCCGGGTCACGTCCATCGACCGGGTCGCCAAGACGCTCACCACGGCCGACGGCGCCCGCGTCGACTACGACGCGCTCGTGCTGGCCACCGGCTCGTCGGCGTTCGTGCCGCCGGTGCCAGGACGCGACCTGCCGGCGTGCCACGTCTACCGGACCCTCGACGACCTCGACGCGATCTACGCCGATGCGCAGCGGACGCGCAGCAGCAGCCGTGCACCGGTCGGAGTGGTGATCGGTGGTGGGCTGCTCGGGCTGGAGGCCGCCAACGCGTTGCGGGGGTTCGGCCTGCAGGCGCATGTGGTGGAGCGCTCGTCACGGTTGATGTCCCAGCAGCTCGACGACGCCGGCGGCGCCCTGCTGGCCCGGATGATCGGCGACCTCGGCATCACCGTGCACACCGACGTCGCCACCGAGTCGATCAGGCCGACGCAACGGAACCGGCCGCTGCGCCGCTCCGCCGACGACGACTCGGTACGGGTGCTGCTCAGCGATGGCACGTTCATCGACGCCGGCGTGGTGGTGTTCGCCGCCGGCGTGCGGCCCCGCGACGAGCTGGCCCGCGAGGCCGGGCTCGACATCGCCGAGCGCGGCGGCGTGCTGACCGACCTGTCCTGCGTGACAAGCGATCCCACGATCTACGCGATCGGCGAGGTGGCCGCGATCGAAGGCCGGTGCTACGGACTGGTGGGCCCCGGGTACACCAGTGCCGAGGTCGTCGCCGACCGGCTGCTCGACGGCGCCGCGGAGTTCCCCGAAGCCGACATGTCCACCAAGCTCAAACTTCTCGGCGTCGACGTCGCCAGCTTCGGTGACGCAATGGGTACCACTCCAGACTGCCTCTCGGTCGTGGTCAACGACGCCGTCAACCAGACCTACGCCAAACTCGTGCTCTCCGACGACGCGAAGACGCTGCTCGGCGGCATCCTCGTCGGGGACGCCTCGGCGTACGGAATCCTGCGCCCGATGGTCGGCGAACCGCTGCCCGGTGATCCCCTCGGCCTGATCTCGCCGAACGGATCCGGAGACGGCGCAACGGGACTCGGAGTCGGCGCGCTGCCGGCCGCAGCGCAGATCTGCTCGTGCAACAACGTCACCAAAGGCGACCTGACCGACGCCATCGGCTCGGGATGCTGCAGTGTCGCCGACCTGAAGAAGTGCACGCTGGCCGGCACCTCGTGCGGATCCTGCGTCCCGCTGCTCAAGCAGATCCTCGAAGCAGAGGGGGTGGAGCAGTCCACGGCGCTGTGCGAGCACTTCACCCAGTCCCGCGCCGAACTGTTCGAGATCATCACCGCCACCGAGATCCGCACCTTCTCCGGTCTGATCGAACGTTTCGGCACCGGAAAGGGTTGCGACATCTGCAAACCCGTCGTCGCATCGATCCTGGCCTCGACCGGCTCGCAGCACATCCTCGACGGCGAACAGGCCTCCCTGCAGGATTCCAACGACCACTTTCTGGCCAACATCCAGCGCAACGGCAGCTACTCGGTGGTGCCGCGGGTGCCGGGCGGGGACATCCGCCCCGAACACCTCATCCTGATAGGTGAGATCGCCCGGGACTTCGGGCTGTACACGAAGATCACCGGCGGGCAGCGCATCGACATGTTCGGAGCCCGGGTCGAGCAACTGCCCGAGATCTGGCGGCGGCTTGTCGACGGCGGGATGGAATCCGGTCACGCATACGGGAAGTCGCTGCGGACCGTGAAGAGCTGCGTCGGCAGCGACTGGTGCCGCTACGGCCAGCAGGATTCGGTGCAGATGGCGATCAACCTGGAGTTGCGCTACCGCGGGCTGCGGGCACCGCACAAGATCAAGATGGGAGTGTCCGGCTGCGCCCGGGAGTGCGCTGAGGCTCGCAGCAAGGACGTCGGGGTCATCGCCACCGAGAACGGCTGGAACCTGTACGTCGGCGGCAACGGCGGCATGACCCCGCGGCACGCCGAGCTGCTGGCCGGTGACCTCGACGACGAGACGCTGGTCCGCTACATCGACCGCTTCCTGGTGTTCTACATCCGCACCGCCGACCGCCTGCAGCGCACGGCGCCATGGGTGGAACAGGTCGGGCTGGAGCACCTGCGCGAGGTGGTGTGCGACGACTCGCTGGGCCTGGCCGGCGAGTTCGAGGCCGCGATCGCGCGGCACGTCGAGGGTTACGCCTGCGAATGGAAGGGTGTGCTGGAGGACCCCGACAAGCTCGCGCGGTTCGTGTCCTTCGTCAACGCCCCCGACGTGCCCGACCCGACCATCGAGTTCACCGACCAGCACGGGCGCAAGGTGCCCGCCGCGCGCGTGACGGGCACGACAGACATCGGAATGCCGAAGGTGGTGCACAGATGACCCTGCTGGGCGACGTGACGGTGTGGACCGCGGCGTGCCGCTTCGACTTCCTGATCCCGAACCGCGGTGTGGCGGTGCTGCTGCCCGGTGGCGCCCAGGCGGCGCTCTTCCGTCTCGACGACGACAGCGTGCACGCGCTCGGCAACATCGACCCGTTCTCGGGTGCGGCGGTGATCTCGCGCGGCCTCGTGGGCGACCGCGGCGGCCGCCCGGTTGTGCAGTCGCCGATCAAGAAGCAGGCGTTCGCCCTCGACGACGGCAGCTGCCTCGATGATCCCGCTCACGACCTGCCGGTCTACGCGACGCGGGTCACCTCCGACGGGGTGGTGGAAGTCGGCTCCTGAGCCGGCTGTGGTCCAGTCGTGACCGAAGTAGGGACTTTCGGCCCACGACGACGCGCGCGAAACTTCCTACCGTCGTAGCCATGACCTACGTGATCGGCAGCGCGTGCGTGGACATCGTGGACAAGTCCTGCGTGCAGGAATGCCCGGCCGACTGCATCTACGAGGGCGATCGGGCGATGTACATCAACCCCAACGAGTGCGTGGACTGCGGCGCGTGCCGCATCGCGTGCCGGGTGGACGCGATCTACTACGAGACCGACCTCCCCGACGAACAGACCGCGTTCCTCGAGGACAACGCGGCGTTCTTCACGACAGTCCTGCCCGGTCGGGACGCGCCGCTGGGAGACCCGGGCGGCGCCGCTCGGCTGGGCCGGGTCGGTGCCGACACCCCGTTGGTGGCGGCCCTGCCGGCGTCAACGGCTGCGCACCCCTGACCGGGCCCGCGCGAAGCGGCTGACGATCAAGCGTGTCACCCCCGGGTGCGTGCCCAAGGGATCGGTGACCACGTCGGCGCCGCTGGCGCGTAACCGGTCCTGGAACAGGCCGTCGGAGAGCAGGTAGGACGCGACGACGACGCGTCGTCCGTGCCTTTCCCGCGCGGCGGCCACCGCATCGGCCACGCTGGGCTCGACGGTTGCGGCGAAAGCCAACTCGACCCGCGAGCCCAGCGTCGCCGACAACCAGGCCGCGGTGGTGTGCAGGTCGCGCATCGCGGCTTTGTCGGAGGTTCCGGCGGCGGCCAGGATGACCGAATCCTCGGGCTGCCAACCGGCTTCGACGAGGCGGTCGACCAGCGCGCGCACCAGCTGCGGGTCGGGACCCAGTGCCGGGGTGACGGTGACGTCGTCGTGCCCGCTGGCCGCGACGTGGCCGGGGATGTCGACGCCGACGTGGTAGCCGCGCGCCAGGAACGCCGGGACCAGCACGGCCGGCTCGTTGTGCCGTGCGGCCAGCACCTCGGCCGGGGTGGGTCCGAGCACGTCGACGAACGCCACGTGCACCGGTTGCTCGAGTGTCGCGGAAACGGCGGCGGCGATGTCGGCGACCAGCGCGACACCGCGCTGCTTGCGGGTGCCGTGCGCGACGAGGACGTAGCTCACGACGCGTAGGCCTCGTCGACGGGCAGCCGGTAGCCGCGCTTGACCACGGTCGCGACCATCTTCTTGTCGCCCAACGCATTCCGGAGGCGCAAAACCGCGGTTTCCACGGCGTGGGTGTCGGTGCCGCTGCCGGGCAGGGCCCGCAGCAGGTCGACCCGGGAGACGACGGCGCCCGGCCGGTGGGCCAGCGCCCGGATCGTCGCCATCGCCGCGGGCGACATGGGCCGTACGGCGTCGTCGACCAGCACACAGGTGCCGCGGATCTCGAGCAGGTGACCGGCGACCCGGATGGTCCGGGACTGCAGCAGCGGCAGCTCGTCGGTGATGTGACGGGCCAGCGCGCCCAGCCGCATCCGCTCCGGGGACGAGGTCGGCACGCCCAGCCGTACCAGCGGCCGCGCGGTCACCGGGCCCACGCACATCGCGTGCACGCTGGTGCGAAGCGCGGACAGCACCGGGGCCTCCAGTCCCATCTCGGTGGCCCGCAGCAGGACCGAGGCCACCGCCGGCGCGGAGGTGAAGCTGACCGCGTCGAAGCCCTCGGCGGCGATCCCGGCGACGAGCTGGTCGAAGTCGCCGTTGCGCGGCGCCGGATGCCAGCGGTACACCCGGATCGGAACGACTTCGGCTCCCGCGGCACGCAACTCGTCGAGGAACTCGGGGAACGGATCCCAGTCGGCGGTGGCGCCGTGCAGCTGGACGGCGATCCGCGCCCCCGCGATGCCGCCCTCGAGGAGGTAGTGCAGCAGTTCGCGGGAGGACTCCGACTCCGGGGACCATTCCTCGGGCAGCCCGGCGGCGCGCAGCGCCCCGGTGGCCTTCGGGCCGCGCGACACGATCCGGGCGCCCGCCAGCGCGGCGGTCAGCTCACCGGCCATGCCCCACCCGTCGGCGGCGGCCATCCATCCACGCAGCCCGATGCCGGTGGTGGCGATGACGATGTCGGGCGGCTCGGCGATCAGCGCGCTGGTGTGCGCGCGCAGCTCGTCGTCGTCGGGTAGCGGCACCATCTCGATCGCCGCGGCGCTGGTCACGGTGGCCCCGCGGCGGCGCAGCAGCGTGGCCAGCTCGTCGGCCCGCCGCGCCGACGTCACCGCGACACGAAACCCGGTGAGCGGCGCCCATTCCGGCTCACTCATGCCACCTGTCTATGCAGTGCGTGTTTCGCCCGGATTAACCGGTGATTGCCCGACCGTATCGCCGCCGCTCAGAGCGTGAATTTCCGCTCACCGCGGGCAGCGCCGACCGGTGAGGTCACCACACGTCGCCGTTGCGCCAGTCACAGGCGATCGGCGCGGTGGGGTCGAGTGCGAATCCCTCGGGCAAGGTGCACGGCAGGACGTAGAGCGCCCCGTCATCGTCGGGGGTGCGCAGCGGACCGTCGGGACTGAGCACCGACGTCGGACCGGTCCACGGCGTCCAGTGCCGACCCTCGTAGACCGGTTTGCCCAGGTCGGTCGTGCTGAGCGCCCCGAGGTGATAGGCGCCGCGCAGCACCTGCTCCACCCCGTCCATCAGCACCGTCGCCAGTCCCCGGCCGCGGTGATCCTCGCGGACCGCGAGCCCTTCGACGTACCCGCACCGGAGGGCCTTGTCGCCGATGTAGAGCCGGCGCTGCACGACGGCAGCGTGGCCGATCAGCGCACCGTGCCGGAAGATGAGCGCGTGCATGCCGCCGAGGGCGTGTTCCCAGTCCGCCGGATGGAACTCGCCGTCGAAGGCTTCGACGACCATCGAGCGGGCATCCTCGAAGGTTTCGGCATCCAGATCGGAAGTGTGGACCAGACGCGCGCGCACCTGTCGGTTGTACCAGTGCCGGGTGTCAGAGGTCCACCGATTCGAACGGCTGCCGCGGGCGCGACCAGTGCAGCCGCACCGTCTGGCCGGGCCGGGCCTGGGCCAGCTTGTCGACGTCGTCGTCGGTGACCACGCCGATCACCGGGTAGCCGCCGGTGACGGGATGGTCGGGGCCGAGGATGACCGGGAAACCGTTGGGCGGCACCTGGATCGAGCCGCGGGTGGCACCTTCGCTGGGTAGCTGCCGGTCGGTGTGTCGGTACTCCAGCGGCATGCCGATCAGCCGCACCCCGACCCGGTCGCTTCGGTTGGTGACCTGCCAGTTGGTGCGGACCAGCAGATCGGGGTCGGTGAACCAGTCGTCGCGGGGGCCGGGCACGACGTCGAGGTCGAGTGGCTCGTCGGAGAATGATGCGACCGGCGCCAGCTCGACCTCGGGGAAGTCGTCGCTGTGCGGGCCCACCGGCAGCAGGTCGCCGCGACGCAACGGCGCGGGCCCGATCCCGGAGAGCACGTCATAGCTGCGTGAGCCGAGAACCGGTTCGACGTCGAACCCGCCGCGCACCGCGAGGTAGGACCGCAGCCCTGTGCGCGGGGTGCCCAGCGAGATCACCTGGCCGTCGTATACGAACTGGATACTGTTGCTGCCGAATGGGATTCCGTCCACAGAGGGATCGGTGTCGGCGCCGGTGACGGCGATCGCGAGTCCGTCGCTGCCCGCGCCGTGCACCCGGGCGGCGAAACCGCCGAGCGTGACCTCGACGGTGGCCCGGTCGTCCGGGTTGGTCACCAGCCGATTGGCCAGAGCGTGGGAGCGGCGGTCGGCGGCACCGGAGTGGGTGACCCCGAGGTGGGACAGTCCGGGCCGGCCGAGGTCCTCGATGAGCGCCAGCGGACCGGTACGCAGTACCTCCAGCGACGCGGTGCTCATTTCGCCTCCGAGGACACCGAAGCGGCATCAGCCCCTGCCTGATCGCTCCTTGCGTCCGCCCCTGCTGGATCGCTCCTTGCGTCCGCGTCCCGAAACTGCACCCACAGCCCCGGGGTCAGCAGCGCCGGCCGCGGGCGCTCGACATCCCACAGCACCGCGGAGGTACGGCCGATCAACTGCCACCCGCCGGGAGACTCACGCGGGTAGACGCCGCTGAACTCGCCGGCCAGCCCGACGGACCCGACGGGGACCTTGGTGCGCGGTTCGGACCTGCGTGGCACCGCGAGGCGCTCGTCGCCGCCGACGAGGTAGGCGAAGCCGGGCGCGAATCCGCTGAAGCCGACCCGCCAGAGCTGCCCGGTGTGGGCGGCGACGACCTCGGCCGGGGTCAGCCCCGTAAGCTCGGCCACCTCGTCGAGGTCGGCCCCGTCGTAGCAGACGTCGATGACGACGTCGGCACCCTCGGCGGGCGGGGTCGCGGCGGCCGCGACCTCGGCGCGATTGCCGACCACGCGGGCCAGGTGGCGCCGGGCCGGTTCCACGTGCGTGCGGTGGGCGAGCTTGACCAGGACGGTTCGGGCGGCGGGGACGATGTCGAGCACACCCGGCAGCTCGGCCGCACACAGTGCCTCGTGGATCGCCAACACCTCAGTGGTGCCCGCGAATTCGAGGAGCAGCGCGCAGTCACCGTAGTCACGGATGGCGCCGGTTCGCATGAATCAACGCTACCCGCGGACGGCGCCGCTCAATCGTGTGGCCGGTAGCTCGGTTCGCGGTGCTTGATGAACGCGATCACTCGGTAGGTGACCGGCAGTACCACGATCTCCACGGCCGTCTTGTACAGCCATCCCAGCGCGGCGTAGGTGAGGAAGTCGCCGATGGTGGTGATGCCGATCGCGCCCGCGGCGATCGCACAGAACACCAGGGTGTCCCCGAGCTGGCCGACGAACGTCGACCCGATCAGCCGCGCCCACAGATGTTTCTCGCGGGTGCGTTGCTTGATCTGCACCATCGTCCACGCGTTCAGCGTCTGGCCGACGAGGAAGCCGGCCAGGCCGGCGACGATCAGCTGGGTGTAGGCGCCGACGACGTTGGCGAAATGCTCCTGGTTGGCGTAGAAGTCGGCGGCCGGAAGATAGACGGTGATCCAGAATGCCAGAGCGGCAAGAGCATTCATGGCGAAGCCGGTCAGGATGGCGCGCCGTGCGGCGCGGAAGCCGTAGACCTCGCTGAGCACGTCGCCGATCACGTAGGTCAGCGGGAAGACGATGAACCCGCCGTCGGTGATGATCGGGCCGAACTCCACGCCCTTGGTCGCGGTGACGTTGGAGATGATCACCAGCGCGGTGAACACCGCGACCAGCACCGGGTAGTAGGCCGAACCGACACGGGCGAACGCGACGTGGTCGTCGGCGGTGGTCGGCTCGGTCACGCGCCCATTAGATCAGTCCACGGCCATACCGTTGCGGTCTGTCAATCCAGGGTGAAGTTCCCGAACAGCAGCAGCGCCAGGCCCAGCGCGACGACGATGTTGACCACCGTGGCCGAGGCGAACACCGCGACCGGGCGCCACCCCGCCTCCCGGAGCCCCTTGAGCGAGAACTCCAGGCCGATCGCGACGAACGCGAAGATCAGGAACCAGGTGCGCAGGTCGTTGACCGTGGAGATGGCCGCCTTGTCGCCGCCCCACTGCAGGTAGAGCGTCCCGACGATGGACGCGGCCACGAACCCGAGCACGAACTTCGGGAACCGCTCCCAGAACTGCCCGATGGTGGGCCGCGCGGCCGCGTTGCGCTCGACCTTCAACGCGAAGTAGGCGGTCAGGGCGATCGCGACGATGCCGATCAGCGCGTTCTGCGTGGTCTTGACGATGGTGGCGATCTGGAGCGCCTCCTCGCCGGCGATCGCGCCGGAGGCCGCCACGGCCGCGGTGGTGTCGATGTTGCCGCCGATCCAGGCGCCGGCCACCGCGTCGGACAGCCCGAACACCCCGGCCAGCCAGGGCAGCAGGAAGATCGAGGGCAGCGCGAACACGATCACCAGCGATGCGGCGTAAGCCAGCTGTTCGCGCCGGGCCTGCACCGCGCCGGCCGCGGCGATCGCCGCGCTGACCCCGCAGATCGACACGGCCGAGGCCAGTAGGGCCCGTAGCTTGTCCTCGATGCCCAGCCGGCCGCCCAGCCACCAGGTGAAACCGAACACGATGGTGATCAGCAGTAGCGCCTGCACGATCGCCGGGCCGGCCGCGGTGACGAGGACCTTCAGGTTGATCGATGCCCCGAGCAGCACCAGTCCGGTCTTGATGAAGAACTCGGTGCGGAAACCGTCGGCCAGCGCGTCACGCAGCGCCAGCCGGGACAGGACGACGTTGCCGAGCAGGCCGAGTGCGATCGCATAGATGGGAAACTCGATGGACTTGGCGACCCGCTCGAACGCGGTCCCGTCGGCCCACTGCGGTACCTGGGCTTCGAGGAACCGGGTCAGGGCGCCCAGCACGAGGACGACGGCGACACCCGCGACGGCGTAGCCGATTCCTCTGGACCGGGCGGGGGTGGCCGGGGCCGTGGGGTCCGCGCTCTGCTCGGTCACGGGACGAGGCTTCCGGGGATGGCGCCGACGAGCACCAGCGCGAGCAGGGTGAGTCCGACGATGACCGCCAGCCAGTCCTCGTTGAGGCGTCGGCGGGGTTCGGCGTCTTGCGGATCGGCCATGGGACGCGACCGTACGGTCGGCCCGGCGCCGCGTCACCGGTTGCGCTCAGCGCGAGCGCAACTCCGATGGCGTGCCTGGTCGACTACGAAACGGGTCCGGGGACCATCCCGGCCGGGGGCCACACCGGCGGCGGAGCGGAGGCCGGTGCGGGTGGTGCGCCCGGGGGCGGTGGCGGAGAACCGTAGGGGGCCGGTGGAACCCAGGTACCCGGATCCATCGTGCCGGGGCCCATGGCCTGGAAGAACTCCGCGGAGTTGCGCATGTTCCACAGTTCGCGCAGGAAGTCCATCTGTCCGGTGTTGCCGAAGTTCGCGTTCGGCACCGGCGGCACGAACGGCGCCCCGGCCGGTGGGGGTGCCGGCGGCGGCACCTCGCCCGGGGCCAACGGGGTGTAGGCGAACACCGGCGGCGCCTCGGGCGCTGCGCCGGGTGCAGGCGGCGGCACCGCCGGATCGACGGGGGGTGCGGGCTGGGCGCCGGCGGTCGCCGCGGCGACGAGTGCGGCGCCGGCGGTCAGCGCGCCGGCCGCGGCGATCTTGGCGACGCGGTGACGGGGCGAGAAGGCCATCAGGCGAGGTTAGTGGTTTCCGCGCCGGCCCGCGCGGTTTCGTCGCCGTTGAGCCAGGGCAACGGCAGGCCCGCCTCGAGGAAGTCGAGGGCCTCGAAGATGGCGGCGGGATTCATCGGGGTGTTGTGCAGGGCGCCCATGAGAACGCCGGTCATCGCCCCAGCGGTGATCCGCAACCGCGGGTCCGTGACCGGGAGACACAGTCGTTGCGCGAGGGCTTCGGTGATCGTCCCGATCAGGCGGACGTATTCGTTGTAGAGCGCACCGGCCGCCTCGGGCAGCGTGTACAGCAGCCGCTGGCGGCCGATCTCCTCGATCCACTCGTCGCCGGCGATCCCGTTGAAGACCTGCTCGAGCGCGTACCGATAGGCCCCGATCGGGGAGAGGCTGGCCGGGGCGGCGACGAAGACGTCGATGATCGGGTCGAGCATGTGGTTGGGGATCAGCAGCGCGGCCTTGTTCGGAAAGTAGCGGAAAAAGGTGCGGGGGGAGACGTCGGCCGCCTCGGCGATCTGTTCCACGGTGGTGTTGGGGTAGCCATTGAGTTCGAAGAGCCGGAACGCCGCCGTCCGCACCGCCTCGCGGGTCAGGCGCTTCTTGCGCTCCCGCAGCCCCATCTCGGCCGGGGCCGGTCGTTCGGCCATGAGCGGGATTCTTCCTCAGTACGGTCCCGGGCAGCAGCTTTATTGACGAGGTCGACACCAGTTACTCGCGGATCATTGCAAAAGCAGCAAAGCGGCGAGCGTGATCATGATGACGGCGATGGCGGCGTCGAGCACTCGCCACGTGGCCGGGGTGGCAAACAACCCCCGCAGCCGCGCCGCGCCGAATCCCAGAGTGGAGAACCACACGACGCTGGCGGTGGCCGCCCCGGCGCCGAACATCCACCGCAGGGTGCCGTGGTCGTTGGCCAGTGCACCCAGCAGGATCACGGTGTCCAGGTAGACATGTGGATTGAGGAACGTCAGGGCCAGCGCGGTGGTCAGGACCCCGGAAAGGCGGGTCGGCGCCGACTCGGCCGGCGTCAGCGTCCCCGGTCGTAGCGCCCGTCGCGCCGCGATCACGGCGTAGCCGACGAGGAAGGCGGCACCACCGTACTCAGCGATGGTGACGACGCCGGGGTGGGCGGCGATCAGCGCGCCGAATCCGACGATGCCGGCAAAGATCAGTACGACATCGGCGAGGGCGCACGTCAGCACCACCGGTGCCACATGCTCGCCGCGCAGTCCCTGCCGCAACACGAACGCGTTCTGCGCGCCGATGACCGCGATCAGCGCGATCGCGGTCGCAAAACCGCTGGCCAGGGCGAGAAGTCCGGGGTGCACAGTGGTTAGGTAAGCAGGTCGGCGGCCCGAACAGAACCGAATATCGCGTCGGACGAAATCGCGAATCTGTCCGATCCGGCCTCGGGTCGGGGGGTAGGTTCTGCGCTGTGCGCATCCCGGCGACGGTCGACGAGCTGACCCCCGAATGGTTCAGCGAGATCTTCGAGGCGTCGGTGTCCGCGGTGACGGTGCTCGACGCGCATTCGGGAACCACGGGCCGCGCGCGGGTCGCCCTGGCCGGGCCGGACTGGCTACCGAGATCGGCTTTCGTCAAACTCGCCCCGTTCGGCGAGGAGCAGCGTGCCTTCCTGCGCGCGGTCGGACTCGGCGTGGCCGAGGCGCGCTTCTATCGGCACCTGGGGTCCGAGCTGCCCGTACGCGTGCCGCACGTCTGGCACTCCGCGTACGACCGGGACGGGTCCTTCGTGATGGTGCTCGAAGACCTCGCCGCAGCCGGCTGCCGCTTTCCGGACGTGCGGGACGACGACATCGCGGTGGTCGCGGAATCTCTGATGGACGAACTCGCGCTGCTGCATGCGACCTACCGCGGAGTCGCACTGTCGTGGATGGCGACCCCCGACGGGGTCAGGCGGCGGCCGGACAATGCCGAAACCGCCGCGCGGCGAACCCAGTTCATCCGGTCCGCGCTCGACCAGTTCGGCACGGACATGGGATCGGCGTTCCGGGGTCTGGCCGAGCTCTACATCGACCGCGCCGATGACGTGATCGCGCTGTACGGCCGTGGCGAGACCACACTTGTCCACGGCGACAACCACTTCGGCAACCTGTTCGTCGACGGTGGACGCACCGGTTTCCTGGACTGGGCGGTGGCCGGGCGTGCGCCAGGAATGCGCGACGTCGCGTACTTCCTCTGTAATTCGCTGCCCGTCGGGACTCGCCGCGCCGAACAGGACGGCCTGCTGAAGCGCTACCACTCGGCGCTGGCAGCCCATGGCTGGGAGACCGACACCGCCGAACTCCAGCGCCAGTACCGACTGTTCTCGATCTACGCCTGGGTGGCCGCGGCGTCCACCGCCGCGATGGGCACCCGGTGGCAACCCGTCGAGGTGACCCGTCCGGCCTTGCTCAGCACAACCGCGGCGATCGAGGACCTCGATGTCGTCGGTCTGCTGCGCGACGAACTGTGACCGACGACGAGCAGGTCCGCACACACCTGCTGGATGCCGCCGAGAGATGCATTGTCCGCAAGGGTGATACGCAGATCAAGATGGTCGAGGTCGCCGACGCCGCCGCGGTGGCCCGTTCCACGCTGTACCGGTATTTCGCCGCCCGCGACGAGCTGCTGCTGGCCCTGGTGGTGCGGCGCGTCGACCGGGCCGCCGCCCGGTGGGTGGCCGAACTGCGCCGGCCCGATGACGCCGCGGCGAGTATCCGGGAGTTGGTGCTCAGACCCGTCGTCTCCGTCGAAGAGGACCCGGTCAACCTGGCGCTGTACTCGGGGGGTCGGGGTGCGCTCGTGTCGGTGCTCGACGACGGCGCCGAACAGATCGCCGACGTGATGGCCCGCCACGTCGGCGCACTGTTCAAGCAGTGGAAAGCCGACGGTCAGCTCTATCCCGACCTCGACCTGCGCGAGACGCTGCAGTGGATCTCGGCCACGTCCTCGTTCCTGCTCACCACCCACTGGCGCCACCGCCCACCGTCGGCGCACCGGCGGTTCGTCGACCGGTACCTGCTGCGTGCGCTCGCACCTTAGGACACTTACGGAAAAGTGTCCTATGTGAACGCAAGGGACACTACGCTCGGGACGATCAGTGTCACGCCGCGCCCAACTCGGACAGGACCGCCATGGTGTATTCCGCTGCCGACGAATCGTTCACCCACCAGCTGCCAAGGACTTTCGACCAGGTACACGATCCCGACCCCACGTGGTCGGACCGCTGCTACTTCTTCGCGGCCGCCCCGGACGGTTCGATGCTGCTGGCCAGCGGCTACGGCAACAACCCGAACACCGGGACCGGCCTGGGATACGTGAAGGTCAGCCTGGCTGACGGGCGGCACTGGGACCTGATGTCAGGCCGGCCGGTCACCGGTGACGATCGCGGCGCGGTGGGTGCCGGTCCGCTGCGGTGGACGTGTGTGGAGCCCCTGAAGAAGTGGCGTCTCGACGTGGAGCCCAACTCCTCGGGCATCGAGTGGGAACTGTATTACGAACCCACAGCGCCGATTTGGGAACTGCTGCCGATGCACGTGCGGGACCGGTCCGGTCACCTGCTGGCCGACATGTACCACATGAAGGAGCCCGGGCGGTGGACCGGATGGGTGCGCATCGACGGCGAGCGCATCGACGTCGACGATTTCCACGGCGGGCGCGATCGCACCTTCGGGCTGCGCGTCGCCGACAAGATCGACTTCTGGCTGTGGTTGGATGCCGGATTCGAGGACCACGCGATCGAAGCCTGGGTCATCGAATCATCGGACGGCACAGTCAACTACGTCGACGGCGGCATCACCCGCAATGACGGCACCCTTTCGAAGAGGTTCGTCGCGCTCGAGCACGACATCGAGTTCGACGGCGACCGCAAGCGGCCATCGCGGGCCACCCTGGTATTCACCGACGAGGACGGCCGGCGCTACCGGGTGACGGCCGATGCGGCCCAGCAAGCCGTCAACGCCTACTACGGCCTGCCGATGTCGCATTGCGCGTACGAGGACCTCGGTGGCGGCGGCTACTTCATCCACTTCCAGTGGGACAGCAACAATCCCGAACATCTCGCCGAGACGGAAGGAAAGTCGATGGCGATGGACCAACTCATGCAGTTCGCCTACGACGGCAACCGGGGCCAAGGCGTGTTCGAGATCCTGTCCGGCGGGGCCGGCTACCGGCGCTACCCGAATTGGCCGGCGATGGACATGTCCTCGTTCACCCAGACCAGAACGCCCGCGCAGCGGTTGGCCGGCGATGCCTGAGGTGCCCGTCCTGCGTCCCGACACCCAACAGCGGCTCGTGGACTGGCTGCACGCACGCCTGCCCGAGGCCGACGTGGTCCGCATCGAAGGACTGGACCGGGTGGACTTCGGGCACTCGGCGGAGATGATGACCTTCACCGTGGTCAGCGCCCACCACGGCGGCGAAGCCCGCCGCGACGTGGTGCTGCGCCTGCGCCCGACGCCACCGGCGTTGCTCGAACCCTACAATCTGGCAAGGCAATTCGTGATCCTGCAGGCGCTGGAGGAAACCGCCGTGCGGGCTCCGCGGGTACTGTGGCTCGAGGGCGGGGACACCGTGCTCGGGCGACCGTTCCTGGTGATGGAACGCGTGTACGGGGATGTCTACGAGATGGAGTCCCCCGACGCGGACGACCGGACGGTCCGGCGCATGTGCGAGAGCCTGGCAGAACAACTCGCGGCCATCCACACCGTCGATCTCGATGCCACCGGTCTGCGCGCGCTCGACGACGGCGCGCGCCACCTGCATCGAGAACTGTCCAGGTGGGCCGCCGAACTGCACCGCGTCCGACGCGCGCCGTTACCAGCCCTGGAACGGCTCCTGTCGGAGCTGAGGCGCACCACACCGGCGCCGCGCCACCTCAGCACGCTCGTGCACGGCGACGCCAAACCCGGCAACTTCGCATTCACCGACGGTGAGGTCAGTGCGGTCTTCGACTGGGAGATGACGACGGTCGGCGACCCACTGACCGACATCGGCTGGCTGGAACTGCTGTGGATGCAGCCGGTCGGGATCACCAGCCACCCCGGGGCGATGAACATCGAGGACCTGATCGCCCACTACGAACGCGCCGGCGGCGCCGAGGTCGTCGACCGGCCCTGGTACCGCGCCTTCAACGCGTTCAAGATGGCGGTGATCTGCCTGGTCGGCGCCATGCTCGTCGACGAGGGGCACAGTGACGACCCGAAGCTGGCGCTGGCCGCCTACGGCACCTCGATGCTGACCGCGGTCGGGCTGGGCGACCTCGGCGTCGGCGACTCCCTCGACGACGGACCCGTACTGCCCCGCCAGGAGCGGCTCGACGCGGTGCTGCAACAGGGGTGACCGGGACTACGGCGGATAGGGCAGACCGAATTCGTCGGCCAGCAGGCTCTGCACGATGATCATCGCCGCCTGCGCTCCGGCCGCAGCGGCTCCGGCGACATAGGGCTGCTCGGTGCAGACGTCACCCGCGGCGAACACCGTCGCGCTGCTGGTGCGGTGTATCGCGTCCACCCCGATGGTGTCGGCGGCCAGCGGGCCGGGCGTGCACGCGGCTCCCAGTTCCTCGGCCAACCGAGAACGTTGCCGAAGCGGCGACTCGACCAGTAGCGCGTCCCGGGCCAGCCGTTGCCCATCGGTGAACACGATCTCGGACAGTTTGCCGTCGCGGCTGATCAGCTCGGCGACCCGCCGCTCGTCCACCGCGACGCCGGCGCCGGCGAGCAGCCGCTGCTGGTCGCCGTCGAGACCGGCCGGACCGTCGGTCAACAGCACGACGTCGTCGGACCACCCGCGCAGCATCAGCGCTGCGTGCACACCCTCCTCGCCGGCCGCCAGCGCGGCCAGCTGAGAGTCGCGCACCTCCCAGCCGTGGCAGAACGGGCACTGGAACACCGACGTCCCCCAGAGCTCCGCGACGCCGGGGAGGTCGGGCGGGCAGTACTCCATCCCGGTCGCCAGCAGGATCCGGCGGCCGTAGACGGTCTGGCCGTCGTCGAGATCGATCGCGTAGCCGCTGTCGACCACCTCGCCGCGTACCGCGAGATTGTGGCGGTACTCCACGCTCGGATAGGCGGCGAGCTCGCGCCGGCCCTGCGCGTACAGGGCAGCCGGCGAGATCCCATCGTGGCCGAGCAGCCCCCCGACCCCGGCCGCCGGCCGGTTACTCTGCTGGTCGGCGTCGATGACCAGGGTGCGTCGCCGCGCCCGCCCGAGGACCAGGGCCCCGCTGAGTCCCGCCGAGCCTCCGCCGATGACGATGCACTCCCACTCGTTCATCGCCCTTGCATTTCCCGGTGGGACCGCGTCAAACCCTCCAAAAAGGTCAGGGCAGGTGGCGCGTGGTCAGCAGGCCCTCGCTGAGATCGCGGCGGAGCTGTTCGAGCAGCGAGCGCCGGCGCAGCGGCGGGCTGTCGGTGTGCGCCTGCTGAGCGACGCCCGTCAGCACATCCGACAGCGCCGCGACCGACGACCACCGGGGGCGCCAGCCCAATTCCGCGCGGGCCCGCGCGCAGTTGAGCAGCGGCACCGCGAAGGCCATGTCCAGCCAGCCGCGGTCGACCGGTTGCAGGCGCGTCCGCCAGCTGACCTCCGCCAGGGCGCCCAGCACGCCAGAGGGCACGTGAATCGGCCTGGCGTGCATCACATCCGCGACGTCGTCGCGGGTCAGCGGCGCGTCGGCGGCGAGGTTGAACGCACCGGTGGCCCGGCGTTCGA
The DNA here is from genome assembly GCA_050205485.1 of Mycolicibacterium vaccae. GTDB lineage: Bacteria > Actinomycetota > Actinomycetes > Mycobacteriales > Mycobacteriaceae > Mycobacterium > Mycobacterium vaccae_A. The sequence continues at coordinate 29,864 of JBNMQW010000002.1, forward strand.
TGGCGCTGACGTAGGCGGCGGCGACGTCGTCGGCGTGCACCAGAGGGATGCACAGATCACGGTCGAGCGGCAGGACCGGCAGCAGCGGCACCATGAGCATCGGCAGGTAGCCCGGCAGCGCGTAGCGCATCAGCCCGCTGGCCGCGGCGCGCTGCACGATGAAGCCCGGCCGCATCCGGGTGATCGGCACCCCGTCGTCGGCGTGGGTGCTCTCGTATTCGTCGAGCAGCGCCTCGGCCGCGGACTTGTGGCGGCTGTAGGGCGAGGACGGGATTCCGGACGTGGGCCAGGACTCGTCGACGGGGGTGCAGTAGCTGCCGGCGGCATAGGTTCCGACCGAGGACATGTGCAGGAGATGCCCGACGGAGGTGGCGTGCGCGGCCTGCAGCACCGCAGCGGTGCCGCCCACCCCGACCTGGTGCAGGTATTCGATGTTGCGGGTCGGCTGGAAGCCCCAGGCCAGGTGGACGACGGCATCGGCGCCGTCGAAGACCGGGCGGAGTTGATCGGCGGCGTTCTCGGCGGCGAGGTCGACGCTGCGCCAGCGCACATGCTCGTAGACACCGGTGGGCGGCGGCGGCCGCCGGACCACACCGACCACGTCGTGTACACCCAGCTGCCGGGTCAACCGGCGCAGCAGGGCGGTCCCGACATTGCCGGACGCGCCGGTGACGACGATGCGCACCGCGTCAGCCGGTGACGGTGGCGGCGCCGGGCGTGAGGTCCCGCCGACGCGCCAGCAGCAGCAGCCCGGCGCCGACGGCACCCATGGCGGTCACCGCGACGGAGGGCCAGAACAGCATCTGGACGACCGCGACGCGGCGCTGGATCTTCAGCCCCTTGCTGGTCAGGGATCGGGCTCGGCCTGTGACGCTCACGGAAATGGGCTCCTTTCAGCACAATTGCACGGGCCGTACCCGGCGCCGGACACCGTCAAACGCGGCGTCACCGGTCGGGCTCGGTGTCGGTCTCGGGTGCGGAGTCGTCGAAGCTGACGTCGACCTGTTGAAAGCTCTTGGCGCGCTGGGCTTCTGCTTGACCCGCGTAGGCCTTGCGGTCGGCGTCGGTGAGCTCGACGTTGTCGATGAACGGGGTGAGCAGCGCCCGCGGGTGCAGCCGGTCGACGCGGACCACGTTGATCTCCGCGCAGATCATCAGCACCACGGACACCAGATACAGGAACGCCAGCATGCCCAGCACGATCGCGAACACGCTGTTGGTGACGCTCGCCGAAGCGACCACGCGAGCCACGTAGGCTGCACCGAACCACTGCAGCATCTGCCAGATCACCGCCGCCAGAACCGCCCCCGGCAGCACCTGCGCCACGCCCAGCGACCGCACCGTGGTCACCCGGAACGCGACGATGCACACCACGGTGTTCAGCGTGATCGACGCGGCCACCACCGCTGCGGTGCCCAAGACGCCGAGCCCGGACCAGTTGCGGCCCAACGCCGTCAGCAGCGTGGTGCCGATCAGCGCCGACCCCAGCACCGCCAGCAGCAGCAGGCTGTGCAGCCGGGACCGGAACGGGTCTCGCCGGGTGAACCGGGGTACCGACCACACGCTGTCCATCGCATTCTGCAGCGCCTGACCGACGCCCAGCCCGCCGTAGAGCGCGCCGACGATGCCGACGACGACCGCGACGGTGCCCCCGCTGAGGGCCTCGGGCTGGCTGAGCTGATCACCCAGCAGGGGGAACTGGCTCACCGCCGAGTCGACGATGCTCTCCCGCCACTGCGGTCGGTTGCCGAGCACCGCGCCCAGCGCCGTGGTCAACAGCAGCAGCAGCGGGAACAGCGACACGAACGCGTAGTAGGTGATCAGGGCCGCGAGATAGTTGGCCTGGTCGTCGACGTACTTGTAGACCACCGCGATGGCGAACCCCGCCGTGCGGCTGCGCTGCTGCAGCCGATCCAGCCACGTGAGCATCACACGACCTCCGCCCCACACGGCGTCCTCACCGTAGGCGGCAGGAGTACCCGCTCACCTGCACCGTTACGCGGAGACGGGGGCGGTTAGCTGCGGTGGCCGCGGGACCGGCGCAGCAGCCGCCCGCGGGCGCGGTCCTTGCGGCTCTGCTCTTGCACCTTGTCGATCGCGGAGGTGTCGCGCAAGGGCAGCTTGAGCGTGTCCTCGGCGGGGATACCGGCCTGGAGCTGGCGTCCCCGTTCCAGCTCGGCGTCGATCTCGGCGCCGAACAGCAACGCAAGGTTGGTGATCCACACCCACAGCAGGAACACGATGACCCCGGCCAGCGCGCCGAAGGTGCGGTCGTAGCTGGAGAAGTTCGCGACGTAGAGACCGAACAGCACCGACGCGACCACCCAGGTCAGGATCGCCACCGCGGCCCCGACGCTGATCCAGCGGAACTTCGGCTGCTGCACGTTCGGACTGACCCGGTAGAGCATCGCGACACCGAGCACCACGAGGAGCAGCACCACCGGCCACCGCACCACGTTCCACACCGTCAGCGCGGTCGACCCGAGGCCGATGTAGCCGCCGATGGCTTCGGCCACCGGTCCGCTGACCGCAAGCAGGAAGGCGACGGCGGCGGCGATGATCAGCCCTGCGAAGGTGATCAGGAGTTGCTGCAGGCGGAGTTTGACCGCCGGGCGGCCTTCCTCGACCTCGTAGATGCGGTTCATCGCGCGGCTGAACGCGCCGACGAACCCGGATGCCGACCACAGCGCGCCGAGCAGACCGATGACCAACGTCAGCCCGGCGGTGGATGCGGAGACGATCTGCTCGATCGGCTGACGCAGGGTGTCGACGGCCGCCCCGGGGCTGACGTCGCCGACGATCTGCAGGAGCGCGTCGGCGGTGCGCTGGTCCTGACCGAACAGGCCGAGCAGCGACATCATCACGACGATCGCCGGGAACAGCGACAGCACCGCGTAGTACGTCAGCGCCGCGGCCAGGTCCATGCACTGGTCCCGGCTGAACTCGCCGACGGTCTGACGCAGCACGTAGATGGTCGACGGGCGGGTGAGTTCGGTGGGGGACTGCGGCTTGACCGGATCGTCGGGCGGCGGCACCCCGTCGTTCGGGTCGCCACCGGTGTCGGGCGGCGTCTCCGGTGGTTCCGGCTCGGGCGAGACCCGCCCGTCGGCCGGCGGCGCGGACACCGGCGTGCGCGGCGGCGCGGCGGCCGACGCGCCGCGGGCGCGCGACGTCGTCAGCGCCCCGGCGGCCAGCCCGGTCAGGAACGCGCCGATCAGGGCCCCGGGCCGGCGGCGCTGCGGCGGGGGTGCGAGGGACCCCGACTGGTACTGCATGCGGCGTTGATGCCCCCTGGACTGCGCCGTGAAACCGTCAGCCGGACAGTACGAACGACAGGAAGAATCCGGCGGCGGTCGCGAATGCGTTGAGGGGGCGCCCGTGCTCGAACGCCTCGGGCATCAACGTGTCCGCCAGCGAGGCCAGGACCGCGCCGCCGGCGAACGACAGCGCGAGCGCCAGCAGGGGCTCGCTCAGGTCCGCGGCGACCGCGCGACCCAGCACGACCGCGGCGGCCAGCAGCACTGCGCAGATCGTCCAGGTCAGCACCACGGTCGCGGGTTTGGTCCCCGACTCGCGCATCGCCACCGCACCGACCAATGACTCGGGCAGGTTCGAGAAGAAGATCGCCACCAGCAGCGACAGCGACGCCCCTCCTACCAGCGAGACGCCCAGCGCCATGTTCTCCGGGACGCCATCGAGGGTTACCGCGGCCAGCAGAGCCAGCCCGACACCTCCGCGGGATCCGGCGGCGGTCACCTCGCGCCCGTCCGGACCGGACGAACCGGCTACATAGCGGTCCAGCAGGGTGTCGGCGACGACGAATGTCGCCGCCCCGGCGATCAGGCCCAGCCCGGAATGCAGTGCCCCGCCCTTCTGGAAGGCGTCTTCGAACAGTTCGAACGCGAGTGCTGAGATCAACGCTCCGCTGGCGAATGCCAGCAGGACTCCGGTGACTCGCCGCGGCGGGCTCCAGCGGGCACCGATGAGGCTGCCGATCACCAACGAACTCGACGCCGCGGCGCCGAACAGGAACGCTGTCAGCACCTCACATCGGTGCCCGCCGGGGCGGGTGGCGAAACGCGCTCCGGACCCTGGCGGATGCGGCGCCCCGAGGTCTTCCCGGGGCCGGGGTTTGTCACCGGCCACAACGGGCATCCGACGCTGCAGGAGCTGCCGATCAGGAGGCGACGACATGGCCAACGAGATGGCGAATCCGACGACCGACCGAAGGGCCGAACCCAGTGTCGGGGAGTTGATGACCCAGCTGTCCGCGCAGACCTCGCGTCTGGTCCGCGACGAGATGAAGCTGGCACAGAAGGAACTGCAGGAGTCGGTCAAGCATGCCGGGGTCGGCGCCGGGCTCATCGGCGCGGCCGGATTGCTGGCAGTGCTGGGCCTGGCCACGCTGATCGCCGCGGCGGTCGCTGCCCTGTCGCTGGTGCTGCCGGTGTGGGCGGCGGCGGTGATCGTGGCGGTGGTGCTCTTCGTGGCGGCGGGGATCGCGGCGCTGGTGAGCAAGAAGCAGGTCGAGCAGGTGCCGCCGCCGGCCACCGAATCCGCGGAGAGCGTCAAGCGCGACATCACCGAGATCAAGGAGGCGCGCCATGGCCGAAGCTGATCGGCCCGAGCCGGGACCGGACGCCGGCGTCGACGAGATTCAGGCCGACATCGAGCGCACCCGCGAGGAGCTCGCGGACACGGTGGGCGCGTTGTCGGACAAGATGGACGTCAAGGCCCGCGCCCAGGAGAAGGTGGCGCACACCAAGGAAGCCGTCGCGCAGCGCAGCCACGAGGTGGTCGACACCGCCAAGGCACGGCCCGCGATTCCGCTCGGCGCCATTGCGGCCGCGGTCGCGGCGATCGGCCTGGTGATCTGGCTGCGCCGGCGCCGCTGAATCCTCAGCGGTCGGGTTCGGTGATCTCCGGGGCGATCTCGCGGGTCGCCATGCCGCCCTCGCGCCCGTGATCCTCGGGCCCCGGGCGTCCGCCCTGCGGCTCTTCGGGCTCCCGATCCTGCGCGTGGGCGTCTTCCTTCTTGGCCATCACCAACTCCTTCGGTCGTGAGCGCGGATACCCCGTCGGGCGTCAGTCCATCCGTCCGGCATCGACCAGCCGTACCACGGCGACGCCGGCCTCGTCGGATGCTTCGAGATCCACCTCGACCTCGAAACCCCAGTCGTGGTCGCCGGCCGGGTCGTCGAGGATCTGGCGCACCCGCCAGGATTCTCGGCCGCGGTCGAAGATCAGCAGCGCCGGGCCGCGGGCATCCGCACCGGTGCCCACGTCGGCGTGCTCGGCGAAGTACTCGGCGCCCACCTCGGCCCAGCGCTGCGCGGACCAGCCCGCGTCGCCGTCGAGCCGGCCCAGCTCGTCCCACTGCCGCCGGGCGAACAACTCGACCCGCCGGAACAGCGCGTTGCGGACCATCGCCGTGAACGCGCGCTCGTTGCCGGTCAGGGGCCGCGGGCGGGCCGGCACGGTGACCGCGGCGACGTCGGGCTGCGGACTGGTCAGCTGTTCCCACTCGTCGAGCAGGCTCGAGTCCACCTGGCGCACCAGCTCGCCGAGCCACTCGACGATGTCGCCGAGCTCCTCGGTGCGTGCCGCCGCGGGCACCCCCGAGCGCAGTGCCTTGACCGCGTCCGACAGGTAGCGCAGCACCGCGCCCTCGGAACGGGTCAGCCCGTAGAGGCTGACGTACTCCTGGAAAGTGGCGGCGCGCTCCCACATCTCACGCACCACCGACTTGGGGGACGGGTGGGTGTCGCCGGCCCACGGGTTGCTGCGGCGGTACACGTCGAAGGCGCTCTCGAGCAGTTCGGCCAGCGGGCGGGGATACGTCACGTCGTCGAGCAGTTCGATGCGCTCGTCGTACTCGATGCCGTCGGCCTTCATCTGCGCCACCGCCTCACCGCGCGCCTTCTTCAGCTGCGCGGCCAGGATCTGTCGCGGGTCCTCCAGCGTCGCCTCGATCACCGACACCACGTCCAGCGTGTAGCTCTCCGACGCCGGATCGAGCAGTTCGATCGCCGCCAGTGCGAATGTCGAAAGCGGTTGGTACAGAGCAAAATCGGGGGGAAGGTCGACGGTCAGCCGGTAGGCCCGGCCGTCGGGTCCGTCGACGCGTTCCATCACGCCGGCCTGCAGCAGCGATCGGGCGATGCCCACCGCCTCGCGGATCATCGCCAGCTGCCGCTTGCGGGGCTCGTGGTTGTCGGTGAGCAGGCGGCGCATCGCGATGCACGGGTCGCTCGATTCGGAGCCGGACCGCTCCACCACGTCCAGGATCATCGCGGTGGACACCCGCATCCTGCTGGCCAGCGGCTCGGGGGTGGCCGCCACCAGCTTGGTCATGGTGGCCTCGCCCCAGGGCACCATGCCCTCGGGGGCCTTGCGCCGCACCAGTTTCCGGCGCTTCTTCGGATCGTCGGCGACCTTGGCGAACTGTTTGAGGTTCTCCACCTCGTGCTCGGGGGCCTGCACGACCACGGTGCCGGCGGTGTCGAAACCGGCACGGCCCGCCCGGCCGGCGATCTGGTGGAACTCGCGCGCATTGAGCAACCGCATCCGGGTGCCGTCGTACTTCGACAGCGCCGAGAACACCACGGTCCGGATCGGCACGTTGATGCCGACGCCGAGTGTGTCGGTACCGCAGATGACCTTGAGCAGGCCGGCCTGCGCCAACTGCTCGACGAGGCGCCGGTACTTCGGCAGCATCCCGGCGTGGTGCACGCCGATGCCATGACGGACCAAGCGCGACAACGTGTTCCCGAACGAGGACGAGAACCGGAAGTCGCCGATCAGGTCGCGGATCGCGGCTTTGTCCTCCTTGCTGCTGACGTTGACGCTCATCAGTGCCTGCGCGCGTTCCAGAGCCGCGGCCTGGGTGAAGTGCACGACGTAGATCGGGGCCTGCCCCGTGTCGAGCAGGTCGCCGATGGTCTCGTGCATCGGGGTGGTGGCATACGAGTAGAACAGCGGGACCGGCCGGACCGCGTTGGCCACCAGCGCGGTCGGGCGGCCGGTGCGGCGGGTCAGGTCGGCGCGCAACGTCGTGACGTCGCCGAGAGTGGCTGACATCAGCAGGAACTGGGCGTGCGGCAGCTCGAGCAGCGGTACCTGCCATGCCCACCCGCGGTCGGGGTCCCCGTAGAAGTGGAACTCGTCCATCACGACCGTCGCCTCGGCGGTGGCGGGGTCGGCGCCGCGCAGCGCGATGTTGGCCAGCACCTCGGCGGTGCAGGTGATCACCGGCGCCCCGGCGTTGACCGCGGCGTCGCCGGTCAGCATGCCGACGTTGTCCGCGCCGAACACCTCGCACAGCGCGAAGAACTTCTCACTCACCAGGGCCTTGATCGGGGCGGTGTAGAAGCTGCGCCGCCCGTCGGCCAGCGCGGCGTAGATCGCTCCGGTGGCCACCAGCGACTTGCCGGAGCCGGTCGGTGTCGCCAGCACCACATGGGAGCCGCTGAGCAATTCGATCAGCGCCTCTTCCTGGGCCGGGTAGAGCGGGGTGCCCTGCGCGGCGGCCCACTCTTCGTAAGAGGCGAACAGCGCGTCCGGGTCGTCGGCGGGGCCCGTCGGCACCTTCAGCTCCATCGGACCAACTAAACCATCGCACCGGCAGCCACTTGTTCCGATGCCATTGGCATCGTAATGTGGGCGCCTCGGAGCGGAAGGAGCGACGGTCGTGCGCATCGCAGTCACCGGCGGCACGGGGTATCTGGGCGCGCACACGGTGCGGGCCCTGCTAGAGGCGGGCCACGACGTCAAGCTGCTGGCCCTGCCCCACGAGGCGGACAGCCGTGTGGTCACCGAACTGAGCGCGCTCGGCCGCGTCGACGTCCTCGTCGGCGACGTGCGGGCCGCCGACACGGTGACCGAGCTGCTCCGCGACGTCGACTCGGTCCTGCACGCGGCCGGCGTCGTCGGTACCAGCGAGCGTCAGGCCGCCCTGATGTGGGAGATCAACGCCTACGCCACCGAAGCCATCCTCACCCGCGCGGTCGAGGCCGGGCTGGACCCGGTGGTCTCGGTCAGCAGCTACAGCGCGCTGTTCCCGCCGCCGAACGGGATCATCTCCGCCGACACCCCGACCGCGGACGGACGCAGCGCCTACGGCCGGACCAAGGGCTACGCCGACCGCGTGGCCCGCCGACTGCAGGAGGCCGGCGCCCCGGTGGTGGTGACCTACCCCTCGAGCGTGGTCGGGCCGCCGTTCCACACCGTCCTCGGCGTCACCGAACGCGGCTGGGCGCCGATCTTGCGTGCCGGTGTGGCGCCGAGCGTGCGAGGCGGCATGCAGATGGTCGACGTGCGCGACGTCGCCGAGGTGCACGCCCGGCTGATGCAACCCGGGCGCGGACCGCACCGCTATGTCTGCGGCGGGCACCTGCTGACGTTCGACGAGATGATCGACGCGCTCGAGGCCGGGCTGGGGCGGCGGGTGCGGCGGCTGCGGATCGTGCCGGGGGCGTTCCGCACCATCGGCCGCGTGGCCGACGTGGCCGGCCGGTTCCTGCCCCTGACCGATGGACTCAGCTACGAGGCGGCGTGGCTGCTGACCTCGGCCACCCCGACTGACGACCGGAGCACCACCTCCGACCTCGGCGTCACCTGGCGTGACCCGAGGGACACCATCGCCGAGTCCGTCCGCTTTCAGCTAGCGCACCGCAGCGGTGAGCAGCTCGGCGATCCTCTCCCGTAGCCGCTCGGGGTGGCCATCCCCGACGGAAGAGCCCGAGATGGTCGCCGAGAACAGCGCCGCGCCCGCCGCCATCGTCAGCAGGGCGCGGGCGTCGAGTTCGGCGCGCCGGCGCTGCGCGTCAGTGGACGCCTGCACATGAGTGAGGTAGAGCTCCACTGCGGGACGGCTGAACGTCGTCCACAACCCGGTGCGCAGTTCGGCGTTCTCGGCCAGCGCGAGCATCAGACCCGGCACAGCGGCCTGTACGTCGGGCCGCTCGAACAGCTCGTGACTGCCGCGCACCACCCACTCGATCCACCCGTGCAGGTCGGTGCCCGAGAACGGCCCCATGTCCGGCGCTTCACCGAGGATCGCGTGTAACACCAACTCTGCCTTGGATTTCCAGCGGCGGCTGAGGCTGGCCCGGCCCACTCCGGCGCGGGCGGCGACGAGCCGCAGGCTGAGCTCGTCCCACCCGACGTCGAGCAGCAGTTCGCGTGTCACCGCCACCACGCGCTCGTCGATCGACGAGTCCCGGGGCCGGCCGGGGGAGCGGCCCCGGCCGCCGGGCGTCACGCGCTGGCCCCCACCGGCCTAGCCGTTGCGGAACCGGCGCAGGTACCGAACCAGCTGCCGCGCCGGGACAGGTTTTGGCCAGTCATCGGTGCGGAAGTACGCATCGGTGCCGCCATCGACGTAAACGAGGCTGCCGCAAAGGAATTCAGCCGCGTCGGAGAGCATGAAACAGACCCACTCGGCCAGCTGGTCGGGATCCCCGAAGCCGCCGACCGGAACCGGGAAGCGGCGCACGGCCTTGCTCTGTTGCGGATCGGCGAGCTGCTGCTCCAGCAGCGGCGTCATGATCGCTCCGGGCGCCAGCGCGTTGAGCCGAATTCCCTTGCCGGCCCAGTCCGGCTGGACGGCGTGGCGGCGCACCCACCGGGTCAGCGCGATCTTCGACGCGGCGTACATCATTGCCGGGGCGGCCGGGCCGTAGAGCCGCACCGCGCGTTCGGCGCGGGCGATGTCACCGGCCAGCAGTGCCCGCACCGCGCGGCCCGGCACCAGCGGGGTGGTGGAGGTCGAATTACTTGAGATCACAACGACTTTGGCACTGCCCGTAGCGGCCAGGGCGGGCTGCCAGCGCGCCAGCAACTCCACGGAACCGAGGTAGTTCACCGCGGCGATCCGGCCGACGTTGGGTCCGCGGGTGGGGCCGATCCCAGCCGCCAGCACCGCGCCGTCGAGACGGCCCTCGGCAGCGGTGAGCACCCGCAGGGAGGCCTCGCGGCGCCCGCTGTCGGTGGACAGGTCGGCCACCACATCGGCCTCTTTGATGTCGACGCTCAGGACACGGTGACCGGCCGCGCGGAGCCGCTCCGCGGTCGCCGCGCCCATGCCTGATGCTGCCCCGGTGACGGCGAAGGTACCCATGGACGTGCCTTTCGGAGTCGTGAGCGCACGCAACAGCGGCGCTCGCCCCAGCCTAGTTCCGGCGCCAGTGGCGTCGGAAGTCAGTCGTCGCCTGCCGCCAGGTCGTCGGTGTCGACGAACTCGAGTCCGCCGTCGTCCAGCGCCACCGCCCACCGGCGGCTCGGGTCCACGATGCGGGTATCGCCGACCTCGACGGGGTACCCGGCGTCGGCGCCGAAGTCCTCGACGATGACGCCCCACTTCTCCTCGGGGGTGCCAGGCCGGACCCGTACCCGCTGGTCAATCGAGAATTCGGCGGTCAGCGCGCTGTCCGCGTCGGCTGCCTCGCCTCCGTCGGTGTTGTCATCCACACCATAGGTATACAAGACCGACCACTCATCTTTGCTGTTGTCCTGGCCCGATCTTCACATTTCGGTGCCCCCGTCGGGCCCGGTGCGGCCCATCCCCGCAGCCCTCTCCGGCGGCCTGAGCCCAGCAGCTACGCTTCCCAGTGTGATCGAAATCGCTCTCAGTGAGATGACCGGCTGGTTCGGCTTCGGCGTCGCCGGCAACTTCGCCGGGCATCTCGAGCAGGCGGGTGAGGCCGTCGATTTCGCCAACGTGTCCAGTGAGGGCCAGGCGCCCAAGGGCATCTTCCCGTGGTACGCACCTGGGTCGGACACGTTCCTCGGCGAGTTCCCGCTGTCCAACGACGAGATCGTGCTGCCGCCCGCAGAGGACTCGGGACCGTTGAACCTCCAGATCGAACCCGAGGTCGGCCTGGCCTGCGAGGTGGTCTGGAACGGCGACACGATCGTCACCCTGAAGCCGTTCGCCCTGGGTGCGTTCAACGACTGCTCCATCCGACGGCCCGGTGCGCCCAAGATCAGTCACAAGAAGAACTGGGGTCCGTCGTCGAAAGGCGTGTCGGCCGAGTTCTTCGATGTCAGCGATCTGACCCCGGACGGACCGACGGCGACCATGCGCCTGGTCTGCAACCTGATCAGCGACGGCGAAGAGCACGCCTACGGCGTCGACAGCCCGCTGATCGGCTACTCGTACTACGGCGAGGTGCTGCTGGACTGGATCGTCGAGCGGCTCGCCAACCAGAAGGGCTCCCCGGACACGCCGCTCGAGGACGTCGGGGCGCTGATGGTCGCGAGCGGGCACCCCACCAACGTTTTGATCGGCATCGGCGCCACCCGCTACACCGAGCTCGGCGAGAGCACGTTCCTCAAGCGCGGGGACCGGGCCGTGGTCCGGGTGTACGACACGGCTTCGGACTCGGCGGCCGAACTCAACCAGTTGGTCCGCTAGAACTGTCGACATCACAGTTGTGACCTCGGTTACGATCCCTCGTCATGGCAGAAGGTGATGGCGTGACGGTGTCGAGGCAGCGCGCACTGGTGCTGGGTGCCAGCGGCAATGTGGGAGCGTGCGTCACCCGTCAACTCGCCGCCGGCGGTGCCGACGTCCGGGTCCTGCTGCGCAAGACCAGTTCCACCAAGGGAATCGACGGACTCGACCTCGAACGCCGCTACGGCGATCCATTCGACGCCGCGACGGTCGCCGCTGCGATGGCCGACCGGGACGTGGTCTACTACTGCATCGTCGACACCCGCGCTGAATTGCGTGATCCCGCACCGCTGTTCGCCACCAACGTCGAGGGGCTGCGCACGGTCCTCGAGGCCGCCGTCGACGCGGATCTGCAGCGCTTCGTGTTCCTCAGCACCATCGGAACCATCGCCGTCGGCGAGAACGGCGAGACCGTCGACGAGGACACCCCCTTCAACTGGGCCGACCGCGCGGGCAACTACATCGAGTCACGCCGCGCCGCCGAGGATCTCGCCCTGTCCTACGCGGTGGACCGCCGAGTCCCCGTCGTCGTCTGCAACGTGTCGAACCCGTACGGCCCACCGGATTGGCAACCGCGCCAAGGGATGTTCGTGCAGATGGCCGCGCTGGGCAAGCTGCCGTTCTACGTACGCGGGGTCGGTGCCGAGGTGGTCGGCATCGACGACGCCGCCGACGGGATGCTCCGCGCCGGGGTGCGCGGCCGGGTCGGAGAGCGCTACATCATCTCGGAGCGGTTCATGAGCCACCGCGAACTGCTCACCACCGCCGCCGACGCGGTCGGCGCACGCCCACCGCGGTTCGGGGTCCCGATGGCGGTGGTGCGGAGCCTGGCCTGGGTGTCGGAGATGGCGGGAACCCTGCTGCGCAAGGACTTTCCGATGAGCAGGCAGAGCGCTTTCCTGTTGGAGTTCACCTCGCCGGCCAGCCACGCCAAGGCCACCCACGAACTGGGCTGGCGGCCCGCACCCACTGAGCATTCCATCGCGCGCGCAGCCGAGAACTACGTGCAGCGCGCAAAATCCGCCTGACCTCAGCGGTCGAACACCGGCCGCGGTGGTGGCGGATCGGCCAGTATTGCCGGCAGCACGAACGTCTGCAGGTACCGACGGGCGGTCTCGGGTGCATCGCTGCCGGGGATGATGCCCAGCAGCATCGTCAGTGCCGTGGTGATCAGGTACTGGCCCACGTCTCGCGGACGCACGCCGGCGCGTAGTTGCGCCGCGGTGGTGTCGTCGTGCAATGCGGTGACGAGCTCGTGGACCAACTCGGACAGCGTTGGGTCATGCGCCACCAGATGGGCGACCGTGCCTTCGTCGGTGTGCTCGGAGAGCGTCTGCAGCAGCGGGTCATGGATCAGATCGGTCGCGACGATGACCATGCTCTCGACCAGCAGGTCGGCCAGGGTGCCGTCGGCGGGCAGACGGCTCAGCATGTCGGCCTGGTAGCGACGGGTGGTGCGATGGACGAGCGCTTCGAGGAGGCGCTGTCGGTTGGGGAAGTGGCGGTACATCGCCGCACGCGAATAACCCGCCTCGTGGGCGATGAGCTCCATCGTCGAGGCGGCGAAACCCCGCTGCAGGATCGATCGCTCCGCGGCGTCCATCAGCACGGTCCGGGCCTGCTCTGCGCTGTTACCGCCGCCCGGGGGCCGGCCCCGGCGCCGGGGCGGCGACTCGTCGACTGGCATCCCGCTCCTCGAAGGGTTCGAGCCCCAAGTATGTCGCAGCCGGCTCTTGTGGTGGGTCCGCCACGCAACTATAAAGAGACATCAACGCTTGAATGTCTATTTGACATCGACCGGGGGAGACGCGGATGGCTCGTGGCGTGGCGGGTGTCCTCGCGGCCGGCCTGTTGACCGCGTCGTTGTCCGGCTTGGCGCTCGGGACCGCATCCGCGGTAGCGGCGGAAACCGGGGCGGACGCGGGCACGTCGGCGAGTACACCATCAGCGCAGCGCAGCGAACCGCGCGACCGCCAGGGTGGCCGGGCCACCCAGCGCGAGCACCGCCGCAGTGCGGCCGCCGGTCGTGGGTCATCACCTAGATCGCCTGTGCTGGAGAAGAAATCGGTAGCTCCCGAAAACGATGACACCGTCGAACCGGCCGATCTTCGACCGGCGGCGGTTGATCCGGTCGAAGCCGGTCCGGTCGAAGCCGGTCCGGTCGAATCGGGGCCCGCCGACACCGGCCCGATCGACATCGAGTCGACCGCCGCAGACGCGACGGCGGCGGTGCCGGCCGTGCAGCGACAATCGAGCACGCCGCGCCGGGAACGCCTTCCCGCCCCAGCCGACGAATCCGCCTCGCGCCGCACGGACGTGGAGATGACCGCCCCGACGATGCGGCCCGCGGAACAGAACCGGCGGCCCACCCTGCTCAACGTCGTCGGGTCGATGGTGGTCAACCTCCTGATCGGCGTGGTCCATCTCGTCGACGGCCCGCCCGCGCTGCCCGCCGGCAGCACCGTGACGGTGCGGACCTCGTCGCTGAACCTGCCGATCGGCAAGGGCCGAACCGTACTGGCCGACTGGTATTTCCCCGAGAACGTCTCCGACACAACGCGACTGGTCTACCTGCAACACGGGTTCCTGGCCAGCGGCCCGATGTACAGCTACACCGCGGCCCAGCTCGCCGAACGGACCAACAGCATCGTGGTCGCGCCGTCGTTGTCATCGAACTTCTTCGACCCGGGCGCGGCGTGGGTGGGCGGGTCCACCATGCACCGCGCGGTCGCCGAACTCTTTGTCGGTCCGCGTGCTGCGCTGACCCAGAGTGTCCGTGCCGCAGCGGGTTACGCCATCGACCTGCCGGCGCAGTTCGTCCTGGTCGGACACTCCGCGGGCGGCACGATGGTCACCAGTGTGGCGGGTTTCATGGCCGACAACGGTGCCGTCGAGAACCTCGCGGGCGTCGTGATGCTCGACGGCGTGGAGCCCGCCGGGTCGCGACTGCTGACCGACGCGCTGGGCAAACTGACCGCTGACGCACACCGGCCGGTCTACCTGATCTCCTCGGAACGCTACTTCTGGAGCCGCGGTGGCGATATGGCCGACAAGCTCTCGACCGCGCGGCCGGGGGAGTTCACCGGGGTGGGCCTGAAGGCAGGCACGCACATCGACTACATGACGGGCGGTAACGTCCTGCTTCAACTGGCCCAGTACGCCATCGGCGGGTTCAGCCAGCCGCGCAACGTCCACGCCGCCGGGCTGATCACCGCCGGATGGGTCAACGATCTGTTCGTCGGCACCACCGAGAACGGGATCTACGGCGATCCCCACGAGGTGATCGCGGTCGCGACGCCCGCGGGCACCGCGACGGCCACGGTGCTGCCACTGGGATATCCGGCCCGCCCGGTCTGGCCGGTGTGGCTGGATCGGACGCTGACCGCCGTGTTCGATTTCCTGGGCCGCAACGTCTTCGTCTACGAGCCGCTGCGCTCGTCGGCGGCGACGCCGGCCAACAGCTCCAGTGCTCGCGGCAGCGAGGCGGGCGCGTCGGCCGTGGTGGCGCTACCGCGCGCCGATCGCTGAAACAGCTGCAGCCCAACGCGGATAGCAGATCGCCGGGCCCAGCCAGCGGGCCACGAAGCGGCGCAGCACCGGCCCCGAGCGGACCGGTGCTCCCGCGTCGGCCGGCATCGAATGCAGGGTGCGCAGACTGACCTCGGCCATTCGTGGAGCACCCGGTCGTCGAACCCGTCACTCGCCCAATCGACGTCGAAGCGATGCAGGATCGTCCCTGGCGAACGTCACCGATACGTGGCGTCGTGTCCTGTTGCGCGGCAGCCGCGTCTGCGGCATCGAGGATCCGGTCGAAGGCGGCCCGGTCAGAGGCCGGCGCGCAACCCGCCCAGGCCCGGCTACGCACCGAACTCCACGGGCAATGTGGTCGGGCCGGTCATGCCGAGCAGCGGATCCCAGGGGGCGTCTCCCACGATGCGGGGCCGGGGCAGTCGTCGAGTGAGGATCGTGAGTGCGTGCGCCAACTCGAAGCGGGCCAGATTGGCGCCCAGGCAGTAGTGGGCGCCGCCTCCGAACGTCAGGATCGCAGGTGCGCCGACGCGACGCAGATCCAGCCGCTCGGGATCCTCGTAGCAGTCCGGGTCGAGGTTGGCTGCGAATGTGTTGACCAACACGAAAGTGCCTACCGGGAAGACCAATCCATCGATGTCGACGTCTTCGAGCGCGACACGCGGGGTACCGCAGACTGCCGGTGAGTGGCGCATGGTCTCTTCGACGGCGGGCACCGCCAGGTCCGGTTCGTCCCGGAGCAAATCCCACTGGTCGGGGTGCTCGCAGAGCGCCTGGACCGACGCGGCCAGCTGGTGGCGGGTGGTGTCGGTCCCGGCCATCAGCAGGCTGGCGGCGAGCATCTGCAGTTCGGCGGTGCTCAGCCGGTCACCGTCCGATTCGGCGCGGATCAGATCCGACAGCAGGTCGTCGGTCAGGTCGCGTCGGCGGCGGGCGATCATCTGGTCGACGTATCCGTCGAGTTCCGTCCACGCCGCCATCACAACGTCCTGGTTGTCCAGAATGTCGGTGCTGAAGCTGAATGCCTGGAAGATGGTGTGGGTCCACTCGGAGAACAGCTGCCAGTCCTCCCGCGGCGCCCCCAGCAGAGCGCAGATGATCGGCACGGGGTACGGGCGG
This sequence comes from Mycolicibacterium vaccae, assembly GCA_050205485.1. Taxonomy (GTDB): domain Bacteria; phylum Actinomycetota; class Actinomycetes; order Mycobacteriales; family Mycobacteriaceae; genus Mycobacterium; species Mycobacterium vaccae_A. Next base: position 45,966 of record JBNMQW010000002.1, read on the forward strand.
GCGATGTCGGTGACGACGTCACAGCCGCCGGCCGCGACGACGTCGTCGACGAGACCGTTGACCACCTCGTCGACCGTGGTGCGCAGACGCGTGACCGCGCGCGGCGTGAACGCTCGGCTGACCAGTTTGCGCAGCCGTTGGTGCTCCGCGCCGTGTAGGCACAGCAGTGACCCCATCACCTTGTCGAACAGCGGTCCCGACGTGACGCCCACCATCGCGAGGTTGATCCCCGGTGGCGGCGCGAACCGCTGGTCCCGCAGCACCGACCGCGCCAGCTGATACGACAACACCTCGGGACCGGCCGGCCCGATGGCCACCGGTGCGCGCAGCTGGGCGGCCCGCAGATCCGCCCGCACGTCGGCGGGCGTCGCGGTCAGGTCGTAGTCGAGCGTCGGAAGACCGGCGTCGAAGACATTCGGGGCACCCGTCTGGACGTTCATCTTCGAAATGTATGACCAAGGCCGTCGGGTCCTGCGGTTTCCGCGCCTTTTCAGACAAAGCTGGTCAGCTCGTATGAGCCCTCAGGGGTGGCGCGACCGTTTGCGCGCATAGAGATCGTTGTCGGCGGCAGCCAGGATGCTCTCGAATGCGCCCGGATCGGCCGGTCCCACCGCCGCGCCGTAGGTCACCTTGACCGGGTGGCCGTCGGCGAGCTCCACCGCCAGATTCCGCGCCTCCTGCTCGGCGTAGCCGCTCACCACGATCACGAACTCGTCGCCGCCGATGCGGCCGACCACGCTGGACCGCGGCGCCAGGGTCCGCCATCGCCGGGCCAGTTCGCTGAGCACCAGATCACCGGCGGCATGGCCACTCTGATCGTTGACCTCTTTGAAGTCGTCGACGTCGAACACCAGCACCGCGATCTGCTGACGCCGGCGCCGTGCCTGCATCACCAACCGTCGAACCTGCCGTTTGATGCCTGCGCGGTTCCACACTGCGGTCAGGGGATCCCGGAACGCAGCCTCGAGAAGTACGGCGTTGGCCAGGCCGAAGACTTCGCACGCTCCGATGACGCTGGCAGCGTAGAAGATCAGGTACAGGATGGGTACCGGCGCAGGAGCCGCCACGAGCGCCGCCAGCGCCCCGAGCGTCATCACCGCACTCGCCGTCCGCGCGGTGGCGGGGTCATGCCAGGTCCGGAGGAAGATCGCCACGAAGATCAGCGGCACCACCGACCACACCTGAGCGACCAGGTGGTCGTGAAACAACACGGCCGCGATCGGGGCCGTGGCCAGACACACCACCGCGGCCACGTACCGCGCGCCGCGCAGCGGAGACCGCAGGCACAGCGCCAGACCGACACCGGTCAACGCCGCCGCCAGGACTTCGCCGCGCACGTCGGTGCGCACCACGTCGAAGACTTTCGCCTGCACCACGGCCGATGCGTACAGCACCAGCAGGATGCCGTGGTAGGAGAGCAGCATCCGGCGTCGTAGCGCGTCGTCGAGATACAGAGCCGCGCCGCCGCTGCTTCGGCGTTGCGGGCCGGCCGGCGTGGAACGGTTCGTCGGAATTGCTCTGGTCCTCTCGGGCCGATTCAGTATGACGGACCAGGGCGGGGAAGAATCGCGGACATGAGTGCGTCGGTCAGGGTGCGGATCCTCGGTGTGGGCATGGGGCCGCAGCACGTCACCGCCGAGGTCGCCGAGGCGCTGCGGTCCGTCGACTACGTACTGGCTGCCGAGAAATCCGGCGACGACGCGCTGCTCGCGCTGCGTCGCGAGATCCTGCGCCGGCACGGAAACCCCGAGCTCGTCGCGGTGCCCGACCCGCCGCGCGACCGGTCCGAGGGTCTGACCACCGCGGGATACGAGGGCGCCGTCGCCGACTGGCACGACGCGCGCGCCGCCCGCTATGCCGAGGTCCTGCGCGGGCGCGGCGGCACCGCGGCGTTCCTGGTGTGGGGCGATCCGTCGCTCTACGACTCGACCATCCGGATCGTCGAGAAGGTCCGGGCCCTCGGCCTCGAGGTCGACTACGACGTGCTGCCCGGCATCAGCGCCCCGCAACTGCTGGCCGCCCGGCACCGCATCGTCCTGCACGAGGTCGGTCGGCCCGTGCACCTCACCACCGGGCGGCGGCTGCAGGAGGCGGTCGGCGCCGGCCTGGACAACATCCTCGCCATGCTCAACCCGCCGCCTGAGCGCCTCGACTTCACCGGGCTCGACGACTGGACCATCTGGTGGGGCGCCAACCTCGGCGCGCCGGGCGAGCAGCTGCTGACCGGGAGCGTGTCGGCGGTCCGGGCGCACATCGCCGCAGCGCGCGCCGCCGCAGAGCAGCGCGACGGCTGGGTCATGGACCTCTTCCTGGTGCGGCGGACCTGATGGCGGGACTGTTGATCGCGGGCACCACCAGCGATGCGGGCAAGAGCGTGGTCACCACCGGGCTGTGCCGCGCGCTGGCCCGGCGCGGCGTGAAAGTCGCGCCGTACAAAGCCCAGAACATGTCGAACAACTCGATGGTGTGCGCCGCCCCGGCCGGTGGGACGGCCGAGATCGGGCGCGCGCAATGGGTGCAGGCGCTGGCTGCCCGCGCCACACCCGAGGCCGCGATGAACCCGGTGCTGCTCAAACCGGGAAGTGACCGGCGCAGTCACGTCGTGCTGATGGGGCAGCCGTGGGGGCACGTCGATTCCGCGGACTGGCTCGAGGGCCGTCGCGCGCTCGGCGCCGCCGCCCACGCCGCCTTCGACGACCTCGCCGCGCGCTACGACGTCGTCATCGCCGAAGGGGCCGGCAGCCCGACCGAGATCAACCTCCGGGCCGGCGATTACGTGAACATGGGGCTGGCCCGCCACGCCGGGCTGCCGACCGTCGTCGTCGGTGACATCGACCGCGGCGGGGTGTTCGCGGCCTTCTTCGGCACCGTCGCGCTGCTGAGTCCCGAGGACCAGGCGCTGATCGCCGGGTTCGTGGTCAACAAGTTCCGCGGCGACCAGACCCTGCTCGACCCCGGCCTGCGGAACCTTGAACGGCTCACCGGCAGAACGGTTTACGGCACGCTGCCCTGGGAGTCCGATGTCTGGCTGGACTCCGAGGATGCCCTCGAGCTCGCGGGCCGGCGCGCCACGCATTCCGGCGCGCGCCGCGTCGCGGTCGTGCGGCTCCCGCGGATCAGCAACTTCACCGACGTCGACGCACTCGGTCTGGAACCGGACCTCGACGTCGTGTTCGCCTCGCACCCAAGCACTCTCGCCGATGCGGACCTGGTGGTGCTGCCGGGAACCCGGTCGACGATCTCGGACCTGGCCTGGCTGCGCGCGCGCGGCCTGGACGAGGCGCTGCTGGCCCACGCCGCTGCGGGCAAGCCGGTGCTGGGCATCTGCGGAGGGTTTCAGATGCTGGGCCGGGTGATCCGCGACCCCGACGGCATCGAGGGACGCAGCGCGGAGGTCGACGGGCTGGGCCTGCTCGACGTGGAGACCGACTTCCTCGCGGCCAAGACCCTCCGGTTGCCGGAGGGGTCGTGGCGCGGTGCCGCGGCCGCCGGTTACGAAATCCATCACGGCCGCATCACCCGAGGCTCGGGCGTCGACGACTTCCTCGGCGGCGCCCGGGCGGGCGCGGTGTTCGGGACCATGTGGCACGGCGCGCTGGAAGGCGACACGCTGCGCGCGCGCTTCCTCGCCGAAACCCTCGGGGTTGCGGCCTCGGGAGTCTCGTTCCCGGCCGCGCGGGAGCGGCGTCTGGACCTGCTTGCCGACCTCGTGGAGACGCACCTCGACGTCGACACGCTCCTGAGCCTCGCCGCATCCGGTGCACCGCAAGACCTTCCGTTCCTGCCGCCGGGGGCGCCATGACACGGATCCTGTTGTTGGGCGGGACCGCCGAAGCTCGCGCCCTCGCCGAGCAGCTGACCGCCGACGGCGTCGACGTCACCTCGTCGCTAGCCGGCCGCGTCGCCGACCCCCGGCTGCCCGTCGGCGAGGTCCGCATCGGCGGCTTCGGCGGCGTCGACGGCCTGCGCGCCGTGCTGCGCGACTACGACGCCGTCGTCGACGCCACCCACCCGTTCGCCAAGAACATCTCGGCCAACGCCGCGGCCGCGTGCGTGCCCGACACGCCGCTGCTGCGCCTGGAACGTTCCGGCTGGAGCGCACGCAGCCGCGACTTCTGGCATTGGGTCGACACCCACGAACAGGCCGCCGATACCGCGGCCCGGCTCGGCCGCCGGCCCTTCCTGACCGTCGGACGCCAGGAGATCGAGCGGTTCATCCCCGCCCTGCGGGAGCACGCGGTGCTCGCCCGGGTCGTGCAAGCCCCCGAGGTGGCCCTGCCCGCGGCGTGGCGGCTGGTCACCAGCCGCGGCCCCTACAGGTTGTCCGGCGAGCTGGCGCTGATGCTGGAGCACAGCGCCGACGTGCTGATCACCAAGGACTCCGGCGGCGACCACACCTGGCCGAAGATGGAGGCCGCCGAGCAGCTCGGCGTGCCCGTCGTCGTCGTGCGCCGCCCGGCCCGCACCCCCGGAGTCCGGACCGTCCACGATGTCGTCGACGCGCTGGCGTGGGTCCGTGTCCTCCCTACGATGGCGACGTGAGGATCCTGGTCACCGGCGGCGTCCGCTCCGGCAAGTCGCGCCACGCCGAGGCGCTCCTCGACAGCGCCGGACGGGTCACCTACCTGGCGCCCGGGCGGCCCGCCGACGGCAGCGACCCGGACTGGGACGACCGCGTCGCGCAGCACCGTGCGCGCCGGCCCGCCGACTGGCTGACCGTCGAAACCGCGGACCTGCCCGCGGCGCTGCGGGACGTCGAAGGAGCCGTGCTCGTGGACTGCCTGGGCACCTGGCTCACCGCCCAACTCGACGACGGCCTGTGGGACGCCTCCACCGACGACGCGCGCCGGGCAGTGGAGGTGAGTGTGGCTGCGTTGTGTGAGGCGCTCGTCGACGTCCCGGATGCCGTTGTGGTGACCAACGAGGTCGGGCTCGGTGTGGTGCCGTCGCACCGGTCGGGAGCGCTGTTCCGCGATCTGCTCGGCACCGTCAACCAGCAGGTCGCGGCGGTGTGCGACGAGTTGCACCTGGTGATCGCCGGCCGGGTACTGCGACTCTGACGGACCCGCTGTGCGCCGTCAGCCGCCGTAGCGCTCGGAGTGCAGCACGGTCTCCAGCGACGAGCGGGCCCGCCAGCCGAAGCGCTCCAGATCCGGCACGTCGGGCAGATCGGTGACCGGGCCGACGCACAGCCACGCGACCGGACGCACCTGCTCGGGCATCCCGACCAGCGAGCGCAGGAAGTCCTCGCGGTAGAACGACACCCAGCCCACCCCGAGACCCTCGGACGTGGCTGCCAGCCAGAGGTTCTGGATGGCGCACACCACCGAGTACAGACCGGCGTCGGGGATGGCGTGGCGGCCCAGCACCTGCGGTCCGCCGCGGGTCGGGTCGTAGCCGACGACGATGCCCAGACCGGACTCGCAGATGCCTTCGATCTTGATGCGTTCGAACGTCTCCGCGCGTTCACCGCTGAGCTCGGCGGCGAAGGTGTCGCGTTCGGCGGCGACGTGATCGCGGAAGGCGCGCAACGTTTCCGGTGACCGCACCAGCACGAAGTCCCATGGCTGCGACATGCCGACCGACGGCGCGGCGTGCGCGGCCAGCAGCACCCGCTCCAGCACGTCGTCGGCGATCGGCGCGCCGGTGAACTCCCGGCGGGTGTCGCGGCGACGGTTGATCACGTCGTACAGCGACGCGCTCACCGTTGCCGCCGTTCCCGGGCCGGGTCGTACAGAAAGCTCTCGCCGGCCTCCGGGTCGGGCCGGCCCGCGAGCGCCCGGCCGACGAGGATGACCGCCGCCTGCCGCAGTCCGGCGGCTTGCACCGCGTCGGCGATGTCGGCGACCGTCCCGCGCAGGATCAGCTCCTGCGGCTGCGACGCCCGGTACACCACCACCACCGGACAGTCCGGACCGTAATCGGGTGCGATCTCGGCCATCAGCTCCCGGATCCGGGTGATGGCCAGGTGCAGCACCAGGGTGGCCCGGGTGGCGCTGAAAGCCTTGAGCGACTCGGTATTCGGCATCGCGGTCGAACGCTGTTGCGTGCGGGTCAGCACCACCGACTGCGCGACCAGCGGCACCGTCAGCTCCCGGCCGACCGCGGCCGCGGCCGCCGCGTAGGCCGGCACCCCGGGTGTCACCTTCCACGGCACGCCGGCGCGGTCCAGCCGGCGGGTCTGCTCGGAGACCGCCGAGTACAGCGACGGATCCCCGGATACCAGCCGCACCACCCGTCGGCCGGACTGGTGCGCGTTGACCAAGCGGTCGACGATCTGGTCCAGGTCGAGGTGCTCGGTGTCGACCAGTTCAGCGGCGGGGGAGCAGTGTGCCAGCACCTCAGGATCGAGATAGGTGCCCGGGTAGAGCACCACCTCGGCGTCGGCCAGCAGGTGCGCGGCGCGCACGGTCAGCAGGTCGGCGGCACCGGGACCGGCGCCGACGAAGTGCACCGCACGGTCAGTCATCGAACGGCAGTCTAGGCGGCGGGCCCGGTCGGCTCGACCGTGGGCGCTGTGTACGCATTGCGTCGTTTGGGCGTACTCCAGCCCCACGTTCGACGCTCAGGTGGTGGCGAGCTCCGGCGGTTGCGCCGCGGCCGGGTCCGGATTGGCGATCGGCAGCCCCATGAAGCGGCGGGCGTTGTCGCCCATGAAGTCGTAGGTCCGGCGCCGGTCCATGCCCTCGGCGTAGCGCCAGTAGCCCTTCGGTTCGGCCAGTCCCTCCGGGTGCGGATAGTCCGACCCGAACAGCACCTTGTCCCAGCCCAGGGTGTTCACCACATCGGCGACGCAGCCCTCCCAGAACGGGCTGACCCAGATGTTGCGGCGGAACACCTCCAGCGGGTGCTCGGGGAAGTTCTGCGGCATCTTCTTCGTCAGTTCCTCGAAGTCGTTGAACAGCGGGAAGATCCACGAGCTGCCGTTCTCCACCGACGCGATGCGCAGTTTCGGGAAACGGGTCAGGGTGCCGTGGCAGATCAGGCTGGTGATCATGTCGGAGATCTCGCGGTGGCCCAGCACCATCCAGCGGAATGCGCTCTGCGCCATGAAGTTCTGGGTGTGCGGCGGCTCCCAGGAGTTGACGTAGCCGTCGAGCGGTGGATAGCTCGCGTGCAGGACGATCGGCAGACCCGCGGCTTCGACGTCGCGCCAGAACGGGTCGAACTCGGGCAGCGCGGGGGAGCGCCAACCGCGCAGACCGTTGACCGGGCCCGGCTTGATCAGCGCCACCTTGGCGCCGTTGGCGAGGATGTACTCGAGTTCCCGCTGGGCGGCGTCGACCTCGGAGAGATTGAGGATCGGCGTGGAGAACACCCGGCCCTGGTAGTCGAAAGTCCAGTGCTCGAGCATCCACTGGTTCAGCGCGTGGATCACCGCCAGCGTCAACTCCGGGTCGTCGGCGGTGGCGTGCTCGATCAGGCTGGCCAGGGTCGGATAGTTCAGTGCCTCGCGCACACCCTGGCGGTCGAGTTCGGCGACACGGTCGGCGGGGTTGCGGGTAGCCGCTGGCGCCTCGATGGCCGGTCCCTGCATCTCGCGCAGCGTCAGGCCCTCGGTGTTCTCGCCGGCGAAGAACTTCTCGTGCGCGCCGGGCGCGGCGACGCGCTCGAAGGTCGGGTTCGGGATGAAGTCCGAGACGCGGTTGTTCACCACGATGCGGGTGTGCCGGCCGAACTGCGCGTACTGCACCGCCCGGGAGTACCGCTCCGGCAGGTACTTCGTCAGCGCCTCAGCCGTCTCGTACATGTGCTGGTCGGCGTCGAAGATCGGCGCATCGCGGAACTGCCCGAGGCTATCGCTCATGGGCTTACTGTAATGCCGACGGTTAGGTCGTCACACCCCCAGTACGGACTCCACGGGGGTGCGCGCGAAGTAGATCGCGAAACCGGCGGCCACCACCCACAGCAGCGGGCTGATCTCGCGGATCTTGCCGGCGGCGGTGCGCATCACCACCCAGGCGATGAACCCGACGCCGATGCCGTTGGCGATCGAATAGCTGAACGGCATCACGGCGACCGTCAGCACCACGGGCAGCGCGATGGAGAACTCGGTCAACTCGATGTGCCGCAGCTGCGAGGCCATCAACGCGCCGACGACCACCAGCGCGGCGGCCGCGACCTCGGTGGGCACGACGGAGGCCAGCGGCGAGATGAACATCGCCGCTAGGAACAGCGCGCCCGTGACCAGGTTCGCCAGGCCGGTACGGGCGCCTTCCTCGATGCCGGCGCCGGACTCGATGAACACCGTGTTCGACGACGACGACGTACCACCGCCGACGACCGCGCCGGCGCCCTCGACGATCAGCGCCGACTTCAGGCGCGGGAAGTTGCCCTTCTCGTCGGACAGCCCGGCTTCGCGCGAGAGCCCCGTCATGGTGCCCATCGCGTCGAAGAAGTTCGCGAAGACCAGCGTGAAGATCAGCATCACCGCGGCCACCGCGCCGATGCGGCCGAAGCTGTCGAGGCTGAACGCGCCGACCAGAGACAGGTCCGGCAGTGCGAACGGGGATCCCGACAGGGTCGGCACCGACAGGCTCCAGCCGCCGGGATTGTCCTGCTTGGAACCCAGCTCCCAGATCGCCTCGATCAGCACCGCGACCAGAGTGCCGGCGGCGAGCCCGATCAGGATGCCGCCGCGCACCTTGCGCACCACCAGCACGCCGGTGAGCAGCAGCGTGCCGACGAACACCAGCGTCGGCACCGTGCTGATCGATCCGTTGCCCTCCCCGCCGAGCCCGACCGGGGGCGAGGCCGCGCCGGTGGAGCTGATGAACCCGGCGTCGACCAGACCGATGAACAGGATGAACAACCCGATGCCGGCGGTGATCGCCAGCTTGAGCTGCATCGGTACGGCGTCGAACACCAGGCGGCGCAGACCGGTGACGGCCAGCAGCACGATGAGCAGGCCGTTGATCACCACCAGGCCCATGGCTTCGGCCCAGGTCACCTGCCCGACCACGGTGGTGGCGAGGAACGAGTTGATGCCCAGGCCGGCGGCGAACGCGAACGGCAACCGGGCGATGAGCCCGAACAGGATCGTCATCACACCGGCGGCCAGTGCCGTCGTCGCCGACACCTGAGCGAACTCCAGTCGGCCGCCGGTCACGTCGGTCGAACTCGACAGGATGATCGGGTTCAGCACGATGATGTACGCCATCGCGATGAAGGTGACGACGCCGCCGCGGATCTCGGTGCCCACGGTGGACTGGCGGGCCGAGATCTCGAAGAAACGGTCCACGAAGTTCATGCGCGGCCTCAGACCCGGGGTGCGGGGGGCGGCGGTGGCGGCGGCGCGATCGGCATGCAGAGACCGGTCTGCGTGTCGAGGAACTTGCCGGCGACGCAGAACGGCGAGCACCCGTAGATCACGCCGGTCTCACCGGGCGGGCACTGCGCGGTGGTGCTGGTCGGGGGCGTCCCGGCCAGGGCGGCCAGCGGCGCGGCGACCAGCGCCGCACCGGCCAGCCAGCGCACGATGCGCTGGGTCGATCGGGCCACGTCTTCTCCCTCAGCTCGACATTCCGGTGGCGACGCGCGGAGCGTCCTTCTCCGGCGCGACGTCGAGGACGAACTCGGCGATGCGCGCGCGGTGTTGTTCGGCGCTGCCCAGCAGGGCCGCGTCGGTGTAAGCGCGTTTGTAGTACAGGTGCGCCTGGTGTTCCCAGGTGAAACCGATTCCACCGTGGACCTGAATGGTGTCGCCCGCAACTTGAACGAAGGCCGCCGAGCATGTCGCCTGCGCGATGCTGGCCGCCAGGGCCGCATCGTCGGAACCGTGCGTGAGCGCCCAGACCGCGTGGTACGCCGCCGATCTGGCGTGCTCGACGGCCACCAGGTCGTCGGCCAGCCGGTGCTTGACGGCTTGGAAGGAGCCGATCGGCCGGCCGAACTGCAGCCGGGTCCGGGCGTAGTCGGCGCTCAGATCGAGCAGGTGCTGCGCGGCGCCGACCTGTTCGACGGCCAGCAGCGCCGCCCCGACGTGCAGCGCGTGGGTGATGACTCGCTCGGCGTCCTCGGGGCCGGTGACCAACTCGGCAGGCGCGCCGGAGAACGTGACGGTGGCCTGCGGCCGGGTCAGATCCAGGGTTCCCAACGGACTGCGTTGCACCGCAGGAGAATCCGTCTCCACCGCGAACAGTCCGACGCCGTCGCCGGTCGTGGCGGCGACCAGGATCAGGTCCGCCGCCTGCGCATCCACGACGCACTTCACGGTTCCGGTGACGGTCCAGGACTGCCCGTCGTCGGTCGCCTTCACCGTGACGGCGCCGGGATCGAAGGCACCGGCGACGTCGTTGACGGCGAAGGCCGCAGTACGGCTGCCGTCCACCAGACCGTCGAGCAGTGCGCTGGGCTCAGAGGCTGCGACCAGCGCCGGAATGGCCAAGTAGACCGTGCCGAACCAGGGCCCGAATGCCAGTACCGCACCGAGTTCTTCGACGGCGACGGCCTGGTCGACCAGGCTGCCGCCGACTCCGCCCGCGGACTCGGGCACCGACAGCCCCAGCACGCCCAGCTCCGAGCCCAGCCGTTGCCAGACCTTGCGGTCGAACGGCGGGCCGGACTCCATCGCGGCGCGCACCGCGGATTCGCCGATGTGGTCGGCGCAGAACTTCCGAACCGCAGACCGCAGCGCGCCCTGCTCCTCGGAGAACACGAACTCGCGCTCCTCAACCAGCCTGTCGGGCTGTTCCGCAAGCTCCTCAGCCTGCCCATTGGGCTGTTCCGCAAGCTCCTCAGCCAGCCTGTCGGGCTGTTCCGCAAGCTCCTCAGCCTGCCCATTGGGCTGTTCCGCAAGCTCCTCAGCCACGCGGGATCTCCTTCCACGCCATGCCCGCATCCGCACGCAGATCACCCGGCAGCCCGAGCACCCGCTCGGCCAGGATGTTGCGCATGACTTCGGACGTGCCGCCTTCGATGGTGTTGGCGCGGCTGCGCAGGAACCTCTGCTGGATCGGGCCGCGGTAGTCCTCCGGATCGCCGTCGCCCATGCCGTAGCCGTCGTAGAGGATCCCCTCCGGCCCGAGCAGGTCCATACAGAACTCGTAGATGTGCTGGTTCAGTTCGGCGCCGACGAGCTTGCCGATCGACGCCTCCGGACCGGGCCCACCGGTGGTGGTCGCCGCCGCCCGCGAACGCTCCGCGGTCAGGCGTTGCGCCTCCGACCGCAGCCACAGGGCGGCCAGCCGGTCGCGCAGCACCGGGGTGTGTAGATCGGGGCGCGACGTCCACAGCGCCACGGCATCGGAGATGGTGCCGGCGCCGCGACGGCTGCCGCTGCCGCCGAGCGCGCTGCGCTCGTTCATCAGGGTCGTCATCGCCACGCGCCACCCGTCGCCGACCGCGCCGAGACGGAACGCGTCGGGGATCCGCGCGTCGGTCATGTAGACCTCGTTGAACTCCGCGTGCCCGGTCAGCTGGCGCAGCGGCCGGGTCTCGACACCCTCGCCGTGCATGTCGATGACGAAGTAGGTCAGGCCCTTGTGCTTGGGCGCGTCCGGATCGGTGCGGGCCAGCAGCAGTCCCCAGCGTGCGCGGTGCGCGAGGCTCGTCCACACCTTCTGGCCGTTGACCACCCAGGTGTCGCCGTCGAGGACGGCCGAGGTGGCCAGCCCGGCGAGGTCGGAGCCGGCGCCCGGTTCGGAGAACAGCTGGCACCAGATGTGCTCGGTGGTGGCCAGCGGCCGCAGCAGCTGACGACGGACGTCGTCGGTCTGGGCGTGCTCACGCACGGTCGGTGCCGCCATGCCGTAGCCCATCGGGTTCAGGCCCAGAGGGACGGGACCTCCGGCACCCTGCAGGATGCGGTCGGCGACGGCCTGCAGGCCGCGGGACACCCCGAGCCCGCCGAAGCCCTCAGGAAAGTGCACCCAGGACAGACCGGCATCGAAACAGGCGCCTAGGAACTCTTGGACAGGAACAGTCTTCGGATCGTGCTCGGCGACCACGCGGCGCGCGGCGTCGGCGACCCTGTCGGCATCTGTGCCCATAGCTGCACACTAAATCAGAGTGTGCGCTGCGCTGGGCGCAGTCTGGCCGTGAGGCGGTAGACCTAGCCGGCGGTCAGTGCCAGACGCTCGGCGTATGACCGATGGCGGCGCTGCAGGAGGTACCGGAGCCAACGAACATCAAGTAACACGATTGATCCTTACGCAGTCTTGGTGAGCAGGGGCAGGAGCTGGCGGCGCGCGACCATCGCATCGGCGAACCCGTTGAGCGCCTCGGGAACCGAGCCGGCGGACTCGAATTCGATGCCGAGGTTGTACAGCGCCTGGGCCACGGGGCGGCTGACGACCATCGACCACTGCACGCCCGCGGCGGCGCAGACGTCGTCGATGGTGAACAGCAGGGAAACTGCGTCCTCGGCAAACGACGTGACATCGCTCAGATCCAGCACGAACGGCTTCTCGGCGATGATGAACCGCCGCGTGTATGCGGTCGCCCGTTCGATGTTGAACGCATCGAGTTCGCCGCTGACCCGCACCACGGTGGCGAGCTGGCGACAGTGTGCGCGAATTTCGGCACCACCACCACAGTCGAACATCGGATTGCCGTACATCGCGACCTCCTCGAGTCCAGTACTGACGTGGCCCACCTTCGGGCGATACATGACTCAAGGTAATGAGCCAATTTAAGGCCGCTGGGTGTAACTACTAATACTTCGGTAAGAACTCGGCGGGGTCCCAATAGCAAACTCGCCGTCAATTCAATCGCGCGGCGGCTGCTGAGCCCCGGTGTAGTTGCGCCACGGGCTGTAGTCGGCCAGCAGCTCCTCCTGCGGTGGCCGGTGCTCCTCGGGCACATGCTGCAGGTTGATCCGGATCCGGTACCAGATGGAACTGGGCCCGCGCATACCGTCGACGAGAACATCTGCCGCGTGCAGCTTTTCGGACGCCGCCGGATACTTGTCGCGCCACTGCTGCAGCGCCGCCAGCGCCTCGCCCTTGGTCTTGGTGCGCGCGATCTCGATCAGCGGCATCGTCGACTGCCGCCGCCCGTCGGTCGAACGGCGTGCCCCCTTGGGGGCCCGTTCCGCAGGGCCCAGCCGGTCGGCGAGCTCGAGCAACGCGTCCAGCTCGCCGGGATGGTCGTCCATGCTCTCCCACGGGTCGCCGACCTGCTCGAAGCGCCGGGGCACCGTGGCGATGGTGAACTCCTCGGGGCGGCAATCGGCCACCTCCGACCACAGCAGCGGCGTCGACACCCGCGCGTCCGGGGTGGCGCGCACCGAGTACGCCGAGGCCACCGTCCGGTCCTTGGCGTTCTGGTTGAAGTCGACGAAGACGCCGTGCCGTTCCTCTTTCCACCAGCGTGCGGTCGCCGACTCCGGGGCCCGCCGCTCGACCTCGCGCGCGACTGCCTCAGCGGCCAGCCGGACCGCTCTGAACGGCCAGCGCCGGTGGATGCGGGCATAGATGTGGAAGCCGCGCGAGCCCGACGTCTTCGGCCAGGCGGTCAGACCGTGGTCCTCGAGGACTTCGCGGGCGACGAACGCGACGTCGAGGATCTGCCGCCATCCGACCCCCGGCATCGGATCGAGGTCGACCCGCAGCTCGTCGGGGTGGTCGAGGTCGTCGTCGCGTACCGGGTGCGGGTTGAGATCCACGCAGCCGAGGTTCACCGCCCAGACCAGACCGGCGGCGTTACGCAGGACGGCCTCTTTGGCCGACGTGCCCGACGCGTACTTGAGTTCGGCCACGTCGATGAAGTCGGGCCGCTTCTCCGGTGCGCGCTTCTGGAACACCGCCTCGACGTCGATGCCCTTCACGAAACGCTTGAGGATCATCGGCCGGTCCCGCACGCCGCGCAGCGCGCCGTCGGCGACCGCGGTGTAGTAGCGGATCAGGTCACCCTTGGTGACGCCGAGTTCGCCGAAGACCACTTTGTCCGGATGGGTGATCGGCACCGAAATGCCGTCGACGTCGAGTTCCTGCGCCGCGGCCATGTCTTCGATGGTAGGGGTCGGCAGTCGCCCGTTCCGGGAATGACCGCCGACGGCGTCCCCTAGAGTTGTCGCATGTCAAAGCTCGCTGATCTCTCGGTGCAGACTGCGGCCAAGCTTGCGCAGTCGGTGAACAAGTACGTCGAGCGCGGCTCGGCCGAACTGCACTACGCGCGCAAGATGTTCGAAGCGGGTGCGCTGAAACTCGAAGCCCCGCAGGACATGGCGGCCCTGCTGGCCGACATCCGGCGCTGGGGCGAGATCGGCATGATCCCAGCGCTCAACGCCCGTCGCTGGCCGCACCGCACCGCCGTCATCGACGAAGAGGGCGAGATGACGTTCGGTGAACTCAACGACGCCGCCAACGCGGTGGCCAACGGTCTGCTGGCCAAGGGAGTCAAGGGCGGCGACGGGGTGGCGATCCTGGCCCGCAACCACCGGTGGTTCCTGGTCTCCCTCTATGCCGCCGCCCGCGTCGGGGCCCGCATCATCCTGCTCAACAGCGAGTTCTCCGGCCCGCAGATCAAAGAGGTCGGCGAGCGCGAGGGCGCCAAGCTGATCATCTTCGACGACGAGTACGCCGCCGCGGTGTCGCAGGCCGACCCGCCGCTGGGCAGGCTGCGCGCGCTCGGCTTCAACCCAGATAAGGAAGAGCCGTCGGGCAGCACCGACGAGACCCTCGCCGAGCTGATCGCCCGCACCAATTCGGCACCGCCGCCCAAGGCCACCAAGCACGCGTCGATCATCATCCTGACCAGCGGCACCACCGGCACCCCGAAGGGCGCCAACCGCAGCGCGCCGCCGTCGCTGGCGCCGATCGGCGGCATCGTCTCGTCGGTCCCGTTCAAGGCCAACGAGGTCACCGTCCTGCCGGCGCCGATGTTCCATGCGCTGGGCTTCCTGCACGCCACCATCGCGATGATGCTGGGCACCACGCTCGTGCTGCGGCGCCGGTTCAAGCCCGCTCTGGTGCTGGCCGACATCGAGAAGTACCGGGCCACCGCCATCGTGGTGGTGCCGGTGATGCTGTCGCGCATGCTCGACGAACTGGAGAAGACCAACCCGAAGCCGGACCTGTCCTCCCTGCGGATCGTGTTCGTCTCCGGCTCGCAGCTGGGCGCCGAACTGGCGACCCGCGCGCTCAAGGACCTCGGACCGGTGGTCTACAACCTCTACGGTTCCACCGAGGTCGCGTTCGCGGCGATCGCTGGGCCGCAACACCTTTCGATCAACCCGGCGACGGTCGGCCCGGTCGTCAAGGGCATGAAGGTCAAGATCCTCGACGACAACGGCAATGAGGTGCCCCGCGGGGAGGTCGGGCGCATCTTCGTCGGCAACTTCTTCCCGTTCGAGGGCTACACCGGCGGCGGCCACAAGCAGATCATCGACGGGTTGATGTCGTCCGGGGACGTCGGCTATTTCGACGACGACGACCTGCTCTACGTCAGTGGCCGCGACGACGAGATGATCGTCTCCGGCGGCGAGAACGTATTCCCCGCCGAGGTCGAAGACCTCATCAGCGGTCACCCCGAGGTCGTCGAGGCCACCGCGCTGGGAGTCGAGGACAAGGAGTGGGGCCACCGGCTACGGGCGTTCGTCGTCAAAGTCGAGGGCGCGAACGTCAGTGAGGACGACATCAAGGCCTACGTCCGCGAGAACCTGGCGCGGTACAAGGTGCCGCGCGAGGTCGTCTTCCTCGACGAGTTGCCGCGCAACCCCACCGGCAAGATCCTCAAGCGGGAACTGCGCGATATCGACGTGGACTAGCGCGGCTACTCGACGCTGCCGGCCAGCGTCGCCATGCCCGGCACCGCCAGGGTCACCAGGACCATCAGCAGCAGGAACCAGCCCGCGCCCTGCCACGCCGCCCAGCCGCGGTCGGCTTTCCACTCGCGGTAGGTCTTGACGAAGGCGCCAATGCCGCCGAGCAGGAACACCGCGGGCACCAGCCATGCGACGAACTCCGAGTCGCGCGCGGCGACCAGGAAGAACACGAACACCACGGCGCCCACCGCGACGACGGCGCCCAGATAGGTCGCCGCCGCGCGGAAGACGCCCGCTTTCTCGAGCCGCTTCTCGGCGAAGTCACGGTCGTTGTTCATGGGCCCTGCGTTCCCGCCTGACCCGCAGATAAACGCCTACGGGTCGCGCGGCAGACCCAGCAGACGCTCGGCAATGATGTTGAGCTGCACCTCGGAGGTGCCGCCGTAGATCGTGGTGGCACGACTGGCCAGCAGGTACTCGGCCCAGACGCCGGTGGGCTGCCCGTGGTCGCCGATGACGGCATCGGTGCCGAACGACGACACCGCGAACTCTGCGTAGCCCTGACCGGTCTTCATCGACAGCAGCTTGGAGATCGCGGCGGCGGGCATCGGGTCCCCGCCGGCCAGGGTCAGCAGCGTCGAGCGCATGTTGAGCACCTTCGCGGCGTGCCCCTCGGCGATCAGGGTGCCGGCCTGGTGGTGGGCCACCTGGTCGAAGTGGCCCTCGGCGACGAACTCGACGAACTTGTCCAGGCTCGGCAGGAACGGCGGTTCGCTGCTGCCGATCGAGACCCGCTCGTTGGTCAGGGTGTTGCGGCTGACCTCCCAGCCGCGGTTGACGTCGCCGAGCACCATGCTGTCGGGGACGAACACGTCGTCGATGAACACGGTGTTGAACATCGCGTTGCCGGTCAGCTCGCGCAGCGGCTTGACCTCCACACCTTCACTGGCCATGTCGAGCAGGAAGTAGGTGATGCCCTGATGCTTCGGCGCGCTCGGATCCGTTCTGGCCAGCAGCGCGCCCCACTGGGAGAACTGCGCGCCGGTGGTCCAGATCTTCTGCCCGGTGATGCGCCAGCCGCCCTCGACCTTGGTGGCCTTGGTGGTCAGGCTGGCCAGGTCCGACCCCGCGCCGGGCTCGGAGAACAGCTGGCACCAGATCGTCTCGCCGCGGAACGTGGGCGGCAGGAACCGCTCCTTCTGCTCGTCGGTGCCGAACGCGACGATCGACGGGATGATCCACGCGGCGATGCCCATCTGGGGCCGCTTGACCCGTCCGGTCGCGAACTCCTGGGCGATGATGATCTGCTCGATCGGGTTGGCGGCGCGGCCCCACGGCACCGGCAGGTGGGGCTGCACCCAGCCGCCCTCGGCGATCGCGGCGTTGCGCTTCTCGCGTGGGATCTCCTTCAGCGCAGCGACTTCGGCCCGGATCTCGTCGCGCAGCTTCTCGGTTTCGGGATCCAGGTCGATGGTCAGCGTGCGCATGCCGCGCGTGGTCGCCAGATCCACGACCCGCTGGGCGTGCTCGGAGGCGCGGCCGAACGAGGCCACCAGCACCAGAGCCCGCCGGTAGTAGACGTTGGTGTCGTGCTCCCAGGTGAAGCCGATGCCGCCGTGCACCTGGATGCAGTCCTGCGTGCAGTGCTGCACGGCCACCGGGGCCAGCGTGGCGGCGACGGCGGCCGCGAATTCGTAGGCACTGTCGGCGGGGTCGGCCCCGGGGTGAGCCAGGTGCTCGTCGATGGCGCGCGCAGCGTCCCAGACCGCGGAGGTGGCCCGCTCGGTCTCGGCGATCATCCCGGCGCACTTGTGCTTGATGGCCTGGAACTGACCGATCGGGCGGCCGAACTGCTCACGGATCTTGGCGTAGGCGGCGGCGGAGTCGGTGGCCCACCGCGCCACGCCGATCGCCTCCGCGGACAGCAGCGTCGTGATCAACGCGCGCGCCAGCTCACGGTTCAGGCGGCTGAGCACCCGGTCGTCGGACACCTCGACGGCATTGGCCCGCACGTGCGCCACCGGGCGCAGGGGATCGACGCTGGCGACCGGTTCGATCTCAAGTGTGTCGGCGTCGAAGACGATCCATTCCTCGCCCGACTCGATGGCCACCGGCAGCACCAGCAGCGACGCCTGCGCCGCGGCGGGCACCGCGCGCACCTCGCCGCGGATGACGAGGCCGTCGCCGTGCCGCGTGGCGGTCAACCCGGAGTCGATCGCGTACGCGGCGATGACCTCACCGGAGGCCAGCCCGGACAGCAGCGGGGACTCGGGATCGTGGGCGGAGATCAGCGCGCTGGCGATCATCGACGGGACGAACGGGCCGGGCACCGCGCCATAGCCGAATTCGGCTGCCACGATGGCGGATTCGAGGATCCCGAAGCCTTGGCCGCCGACCGCCTCGGACAGGTGCACGCCGGGCAGTCCCTGTTCGGCCGCGGCCTTCCAGTAGGGCGGCGGGTTGGGGATCGGGTTCTCGAGGGCCTCGTGCAGGACCTCCGACGGCGCCACCCGCTCGACGAACGAGCGGACCGAGTCGGCGAGGTCGTTGTGCTCCTCAAGGATCGCGATGGGCATAGCTGCTGCACCTTTCCACTGCGTCGTGGCTGGTCCCAACCGGTTGGTCGGTTGCGACATTACCCCGCTGGGGCGTTGACGAGGTTGACGAGTTGGTGACCGTTGTGCAGCCGCGCGCAGTTGTCCACCGCCAGTTCCAGGTACCGCCGCATGGTGTCGGCCGTGTACCAGGTGACGTGCGGGGTGAGGACGATGTTGTCCAGGCGCAGCAGGGGATTGTCGGCGGGCACGGGTTCGGTGGCGAAGACATCGAGGCCCGCGGCGGCCAGGTGGCCGCGGCGTAGCGCGTCGGTCAGGGCGGCCTCGTCGACGACCGGTCCGCGGGCCGTGTTGACCAGCACCGCCCCGGGTTTCATGGTGGCCAGCGCGTCGGCGTCCAGCAGCGCATGCGTGTCCTCGGTGAGCGGCACATGGATCGAGACGATGTCGCAGGCCGCGAGCAGGTCGGGCAGGGTGCGCCAGCCGGGGTGGCCGTCGTCGCGGGTGCTGGTGTGCAGCACCTCGGCGCCCATCGCGGTCACGATCTGCTCCACCCGCCGGGCGATGTTGCCGTAGCCGATCAGTCCGACCGTGCAGCCGCCGATGTCGCGGACGGTCTCGCCCAGACTGGGGTCCGACGGCCACCCGTGCCCGGCGCGGGTCGCGCGGTCCAGCTCGGGTAACCGGCGCAGCGCCGCCAGCATGAGCAGCACCGCGCCTTCGGCGACCGATGCCGCATTGGCGCCGGGCATGTTGGCCACCGCGACGCCCGCAGCCGTGGCTGCGTCGACGTCGATGGTGTTGACCCCGGCGCCGAGCTTGTGGATGAGCTCGAGTCGCGGTGCCCGCGCGATGTCCTGCGCCGACAGGGGGCGCAGCACATGCCAGATCACCTCGGCGGCAGGAAGTTCGGCGTAGAACGTGTCGTCGTCGTCCTCGGCGCAGAACCGGACATCGAGCCAATCCCGATGCGGAGCAAGAAAATCCGTAACCTTCGGGGTCGCCACGAAGTGCGCCAGGACTCTCACCACCGCTGGGTGATCCACTCGGTGATGAGGTCGGCCTTCTCGGTCCGGGCTCCGGGCGTGGTGAAGTAGTGGTCGGTGTCGATCGAGCGCATCGTCTTGTCGGTACTCGCCAATGCGTCGTGGATGCGTTGCGCGTCCGACGGATACACGCCGGTGTCCTGCTCGGCGTTGACCACCAGGGCGGGGTAGTCGATGCGGGACAGGTGCGGCTCGGCGCGGGTCTGGGCGTGGCGCAGGCTCCACATGCCGAGCCAGTTGCGCAGCGTGCACGCCGCGGCGATGCCGTAGGTGGAGCGGTTGGCCTTGGCCGGCACACCGGCGTAGCACGTGTTGGCGGGCCGGTTCGTCGGCTCGAGGGTGGGGTCGACCATGCGGGGGTCCGCCCAGGTGCGCATCACGGTGAACGGCCGGTCGGAGAACCCGGCCGCATGCACCCGGGTCAGCTCCTCCTCGGCCCAGTCGGTGATCGCTTCGTTGCGGGCCACCTGCGCGGCCCGGTAGCGCGCGACGAAGTCCGCGTCATACGGCGGGCCGTTGTGCTCGTTGAACAGATCGAGATCGGAATCGGTTGCCACCGCGTCGTTCTCGTCGATCACCGAGGCATCCATCCACGCGGTCAGGACATCGGGCCGGCCGGGGTGTGCGGCGGTGGCGACG
This sequence comes from Mycolicibacterium vaccae, assembly GCA_050205485.1. Classification (GTDB taxonomy): domain Bacteria; phylum Actinomycetota; class Actinomycetes; order Mycobacteriales; family Mycobacteriaceae; genus Mycobacterium; species Mycobacterium vaccae_A. Next base: position 65,912 of record JBNMQW010000002.1, read on the forward strand.
TAGCCGTCTGCCGGCGGCAGGTCGTCGAGTCCGGCCGCGGGCCGCATCCCGGGCAGCGGGGTGACGTGACCGTGCACTGCGTTGGCCTGGTAGGCCGCCATCAGCGATCCGCCACCCGAATTGCCCAGCAGCACAATTGTTTCCACACCGGCGGTCTCACGCAGCCACCGCACTCCGACACCGATGTCGACCAGCGCGTGGTCGAGCAGGAAGCTGCTCTCGAATCCCCGGTAGCGGGTGTTCCAGCCCAGGAATCCGATGCCGCGTGCGGCCATGTAGTCGGCGAGGTAGTGCTCGGAGAAGTCGATCTGGTAGTGCGTGGCGACCATCGCGACCTTCGGTGTGCTGCCGGCGGGGCGGTGGTAGAGCCCCTGGCACGGGTGACCGCCGGAACCGGCCCGGTGCGCCGTGGTCGAGTCCAGACCGATGAACTCCCGGCTGATATCGGTCATGGATGTGCGGCCTTCTCGTCGATGGGTGGCTCGTTGCACGTTCTGATGGGCAATCCCGATGTTAGATTCAGTCCGGCGTGAGGGGGCGGGATCGTGATCAAGCCGCAGAACACCAACACTGAGTTCGAGCTCGGCGGGATCAACCACGTCGCGCTGGTGTGCTCGGACATGCGCAAGACCGTCGACTTCTACGCGGGTGTACTCGGCATGCCGCTGGTCAAGTCCCTGGACCTGCCGGGCGGGATGGGGCAGCACTTCTTCTTCGATGCCGGAAACGGCGACTGCGTGGCGTTCTTCTGGTTCGCCGACGCGCCCGATCGGGTCCCGGGGATCTCGTCGCCGGCCGCCATCCCCGGCATCGGTGACATCGTCAGCGCGGTGAGCACGATGAACCACCTCGCCTTCCACGTACCCGCCGAGAAGTTCGACGAGTACCGCCGGCGGCTCAAGGAGAAGGGAGTGCGCGTGGGACCCGTACTCAACCACGACGAGAGCGAGGTGCAGGTCTCGCCGACACTGCACCCGGGGGTGTACGTGCGCTCGTTCTACTTTCTCGACCCCGACGGCATCACGCTGGAATTCGCCTGTTGGACCAAGGAATTCGGTGAGAGCGACACCGGCACCACGCCGAAGACGGCGGCCGACCGGCGCCTGCCGGCGGGCGGCTAACCCCGCGGCAGGTAGAGCGCCGGATCGGCAAGGCGGTCGATCAGCGCGGCGAGGTGCGCGGCGAGTTCCTCGCCGCGCAAGGAGACCTCTCCGGCCAGCCAGGCGCTGAGCGTCTGGCCGACCCCGCCGACGACGAAATGCGCGGCGGCCTTGATCTGTTCGCTGGGGGCCACCTGCAGCGCATTACCGGCGTGCTGGCCGGAGAGCAGCGCGAACAGCGCCCCGGACTCTGCGCGTTTCCGCACCACCACGGGGTTGGTGAGGTGGATGTTGAACAGCAACCGGCCCACCCGGACGTCTTCGGAGATGGTGCGCACGATGTTGGCCATGCCCTGGTGGGTCTGCTCGCGCGCCGGTGCCGCGGCCATCGCGGCCTGCGTGGTGGCGGCGATGTCTGCGACGACCCAGTCGAACACCGCGCTGACGAAGGCGTCCTTGTCGACGAAGCTCTCGTAGAAGTAGCGCGCCGCCAGCCCGGCCCGGGCGCAGATGGCGCGCACCGTCAGGTCCGCGGGAGCCGACTCCCCGCCGAGCAGGTCCAGCCCGGCCTGAAGCAGCTTCTGCTTGCGCTCGGCGATGCGCTGGGGCGCGTCGACGCCGCGGTAGGGACGGACCTGGGCCATGAAATCCATATTGACAGCGCCCGGAGTCGGCGGCAATATCAGGAAACAAGCGTTCGCACAATTTGTGCGGCGGGTCCGAGAGGAGCGGCCGTGACGGTCGACGAGGCAGCGCAGCCCGAGGTCAAGCCGGAGAACCAGCCGGTGGTCCGAACCGACCTGCCCGTCGTCGAACGGCCGATGAGCGACCTCACCGGACAGGTGCGCCCTCGCAAATGGCGGCTCAACCGCGGGGACGGCAGCATGCTCGGTCTCGGGCTGCTGGCCGGCCCGGCGAACGTGATCATGCAGCTCGCGCGCCCGGAGGTGGGGTACGGCGTCGCCGAGAGCCGCGTCGAGAGCGGACGCATCGACCGGCACCCGATCAAGCGGGCCCGGACCACGTTCACCTACCTGGCCGTGTCGACCAACGGCACCGACGCGCAGAAGCTCGCGTACCGGCGCGCCGTCAACGGCGCCCACAAGCAGGTGTTCTCCACCGAGGAGAGCCCGGTGAAGTACCACGCCATGGACAAGAACCTGCAGCTGTGGGTGGGGGCCTGCCTCTACAAGGGCGTCGTCGACGTCAACCGGCTGTTCGTCGGTGATCTCGACGAGGAGCAGGCCGACCGGCTCTACGAGCAGGGGCGCGCGCTGGCGACGATGCTGCAGGTCGACGACGAGATGTGGCCGGCGGACCGCGCGGCTTTCGACCGGTATTGGGAGGAGCAGCTCGACAAGGTCCACATCGATGACACGGTGCGGGAATTCCTCCACCCGATCGCAGTGGCCCGGCTACGCGGCCTCACGCTGCCCGGCCCGCTGCAGCGGTTCAACGAATCGCTGGCACAACTGATCACCACCGGCTTCCTGCCGCAACGGTTCCGCGACGAGATGGAGCTGCCGTGGGACGCCACACAGCAGCGGCGATTCGACCGGCTGATGGCCGCACTGCGATTCGCCAACGACTTCTCGCCCCGATTCATCCGCGAGTTCCCGTTCAACGTCCTGCTCAAGGACCTCGACTGGCGCATTCGTACCGGTCGCCCCCTGGTCTGACGACTTCGCCGTTCGGGCAGCGCACCCAATTTGCTGGTGCGACCATGGTCGGGTGGTGGGAGACGTAGTCGTGGACACCGGGGAAGAGCGCGCCGTTGCTGAACTGCTCCAGCGCGCGCTCAGCCGCCCCGCGGCCCTGGTGTTCGAGGGCGAAGCCGGGATCGGCAAGACCACGCAGTGGCTGAAGGGACTCGACGAGGCTCGTCAGTGCGGCTTCGCGGTGCTGTCGGCGCGCATCGGGCAGGCCGAGTCGGTGCTGGCCTACGCTGCGGTCGCCGACCTGCTGGGGGACCTGGAGCCGGAGGTCTTCGACGGACTGCCCGAACTGCAGCGGCTGGCGTTGGATCGCGTGCTGTTCCGCGCGGGAGACGACGGCCCGCCCACCGATCAGTGGGTGGTGGCGGCCGGACTGGTCTCGGTGCTGGAGGGCTTAGCGATCCGGGCGCCGGTGCTGATCGGGATCGACGACGTGCAATGGCTCGATCCCAGCAGTGTGGCGGTGCTGACCGTCGCGGTGCGTCGCCTGCGGGGACGAGTCGGGATTCTGGCCACCGAACGCCGCGAGCCCGGTGAGGCGACCGCGCAGGCGTGCCTGCAGGTCGGAGCGGACGGTCCGACGCGAATTCGCCTGCGGCCCTGCACGGTCAGTGCGCTGCACGCGATGATCACCGACCGGCTGGGACGGACCTTGTCGGCGCCGAGCATGACCCGCATCGCCGAGGTATCCGGTGGCAACCCGCTTTTCGCGCTCGAACTGGCGCGCGCCATGGACGAGCGCACGCCCGACGCCGACCTGCGGATGCCCGGGACACTGGCCGATCTGGTGCGGATCCGCACCGGCGAACTGAGCGGGGATGTGCGCGACGTGCTGCTGGCCGCGGCCAGCGTGGCGCAACCGACGGTGGGACTGCTGGCGCGGGCCTGCGACTGCACGCCCGACCACGTCGCCGCCTGCCTGGCGTCGGCAGAGCGCGACGGTGTCGTCGTCGTCGACGACGGCCGGGTCCGGTTCACCCATCCGCTGCTGGCGCGCGGCGTGTACGCCGAGGCGCCCCCAGCGCGGCGCCGCCAGATGCACCGCGTCCTCGCCGAACTGGAGGGGCATCCCGAACTGCAGGCCCGGCACCTGGCTCTGGCCACGACGGCCGCCGACGATGCGACACTGGCCGTCCTCGACGCCGCAGCGGAGTCGGCGCGGTCCCGCGGAGCGCCTGCCGCAGCCGCGGAACTGACCGAGCTGGCGATCGGGCTGGGCGGCGACAAGCCCTGGCGGCGGGTGCGCGCCGCGGGCGACCATTTCCAGGCCGGTGCCACCGCCCGTGCCCTGACGCTGCTGCAGGAGACCGTCGGCGGTCTGCGGCCCGGCATGCTCCGCGCGATCGCGATGAACCTGCTGGCCGGAGTCCTGATGTACGACAACCGGTTCACCGAGGCGCGCGACGCGCTCATGGTCGCCGCGGAAGACGCCGAATCCGCCCCTGCGGTGTTCGTCCAGACACTGATGAGTCTGTCGTTCGCCCAGGGGATGGGTTCGTTCGCCGAGGGCACGTCGGAGGTCGGGCTGTTCGACGACTCGTTGCGCAATGCGCGCCGGGCCGCCGACATCGCCGAGGATCTCGGCATCCCCGATGTGATCAGCAAGGCGCAGGCGCTGTGGGTACACGCGAACTTCCTGTTCGGCAACGGCGTCGACGAAGAAGCGCTGGAACGGGCCGTGGCGCTCGAGGACTACGACGACGACGTGCCCATCCCGTTTCGTGCCTCGGCGGTGCTGGCGCTGGTCCGGGCCTGGACGGGGCACCTCGCCGAAGCGCGGCGACAGATGGCGGAGGTCCGGACGCGGTGCCTGGACCGCGGCTCCGAGCGCAACATGATGGCGGTTGCGTCCTACGGCGCGCTGATCGAGATGTGGGACGGCGAACTGGCCGCAGCCCGAACGTTCGCCGACGAAGCGGTGGAGCGGGCCCGCCAGCTCGGCGGCGACACCGTCGCGGTCATCCCGCTCAGTGTGCGGGCAGCGGTGCTTGCCCACCTCGGCCAGGTCGAGTCGGCGCACGCCGATGCCCTGGCGGCCCTCCAGCAGGCGCGATGCGCGGGTTCCCCGCGCATGGAGGAATGGCCGGTCAAGACGCTCGGCTTCCTCGAACTGTCGCGCGGCGATCACACCGCTGCCTCCGCGGTGTTCATGCCGCTCATCGAGCGGCTGCAACTCGTCCCCGAGATCGAGATCATGGGTGCCGGGTACCTGCCCGACGCGGCCGAGTCGATGATCGCGATCGGCCGGCTCGACGAGGCCGAACCGCTGATCAAGTTGCTGGAGAACAACGGTCGGCGTCTGGATCGCTGCTGGATGCTCGCCGCCAGCCTCCGGTGCCGGGCCATGTTGCTGGCCGCGCAGGGCGATCTCGATGGCGCGCAGGCCGCTGTCAGCGCGGCGCTGGCCCAGCATGAGCGGCTGCCGATGCGGTTCGAACGTGCCCGGACCCTGCTGCTGGCGGGGCAGGTGCACCGCCGCCGGCGGCGCAAGGAAGCGGCGGTCGCGCTGCTGACCGAGGCGCACAGCGAGTTCGACCGGATGGGCGCGGTGCTGTGGGCCCAGCGGGCACAGACCGAACGGTCGCGCGCCACCGTCGGCGCCGGGGCGCACGGGCTCACCCCCTCCGAGCACCGGGTCGCCGAACTCGCCGCGGCCGGTGTCGCGAACAAGGACATCGCCGCCAGGTTGTTCATCAGTCCGAAGACGGTCGAGCACAACCTGGGCAGGGTCTACCGCAAGCTCGGCATCCGGTCCCGCGCCGAACTCGGGCGGCGCCTCGACGAACCCGATACGCAGGACTGACCGGGGCAGGGTGGCGATGTCGTTCCGGCCGCCGACCGCGCGGCTCGATCCGATCGGGCCGCTCGACAGCATCGACGGCGTGTTGGCCGCTTTCGAGAAGACCATCGAGTGGGCTCAGCGGTGTGAGACCCCCATCGGGTACTTCGCGGTGATCTACCGCCAGGCCACCCTGGCGATCCACCAGGCGATCGAGGCGGGGGACTGCTTCGAACACAACGCGTGGATGCGCAGCTTCCAGTTGGTCTTCGCGGGACGCTACTTCCAGGCACTGGACCTGTACAACGGCAACGACTGCGGGGTCCGGTTCCCGACCCGCTGTCTGTTGTGGGAAAAGGCATTTCACTCCGAGACCGCCGATGAGCCGATCATCTTCCAGCACCTGCTCACCGCGCTCAACGCCCACATGAACCTCGACCTGGGGGTGGCGGCGGCGCAGGCGGCCCGGACGCACGATCTGCCAATGGCGTTGCTGCGCAGTGACTTCGACCTCGTCAACGCGGTGCTCGGCAGCCAGGTCGACGCCGTCCTCGACGCCGTGGAGCAGGTCTCTCCCCGCATCCGGCGCATCCGTCGCTGGGCATTCGGCGCCGAGATCGAGTTCTTCGAGTGGCTCATCATCCAGTTCCGGGACATGGCCTGGGCATTCGCGCTCAAGTGCGCCGCGGCGGCCGACATGGCGTCGGTGATCGAGCGCTGCGACCTGAACTACGTGCAGTTGACCGAGCAGTACCTGTACCCGCCACCGGTCGCAGTCGGTTGCGTCCGCGAGATCGCCGAAGACGAGTCCCGCGACGTCGTCGGCAACATCGCCGCCTTGAGCGCCATGCGTCCACCGCGATGGTCGGCGGTGGTGGACCACCGGACCAGGCTCGAGGCTCTCGCCGGCCACTGACAGCAGTGCGGACGTGCATCTCGACAGTAGGCCCGCGTGGTGCTAACTTCAGCGCAAGTTAGCTTAGGCATACATAACAGACGCTGAGGGAGTTGGGCGGGCATCCGGACTCTGGCAAACCTGCCGGACGCCGTACCGCGACTAGTCATGAACATGCGAAGTGACACGTTGACGTCGCGCGCGAGCGCGGCGGCGCGGGTGGACCCCGACATCGTAAGCCGGTTCGCCACCTGCTGCCGCACGCTCGGCCTGTCAGTCCACGACCGGCGGCGACCGGCTGACCTCGCGGCTGCCCGCGCGGGGTTCGCCGCGCTCACCCGGGTGGCCCACGACCAGTGCGACGCGTGGACCGGCCTGGCCGCCGCCGGGGACGTCTCACCCTCGGTGGTCGAAGCCGTCTGGCAAACCTCGGCGACCAGCGGTGTCCTGCAGCGGGAGGTCGAGCTTGCCCCCGATGCTCTGGGATTCGTCTACGACACCGGCCTTTACCTGCGGTTCCGTGCCACCGGACCGGACGACTTCGCCCTGGCCTACGCCGTGTCCCGCTGCGACGCATCGGACACCCCGGCCGAGCGGGCGGCGGCCGACCGGCTGGTCGGCGAGCTCCTCGACCGTCGGCCCGGCTGGTTGCCGGCCCGCTGGGTGCGCGCGGCCATCCACTACCGGGCCGGCCGCTGGTCGGACGTCGTGCGGATGCTGACGCCGGTGGTGGCCGACGAGTCCCTGGACCCGGCCTATGCGCACGCCGCGCGCATCGCACTGGGCATCGCGCTCGCCCGCCTCGGCATGTTCGCCCCCGCGCTGTCGCATCTCGACAACCCGGACGGGCCGATCGCCGTGGCAGCCGTCGACGGTGCGCTGGCCAAGGCGCTTTCGCTGCGGGCCCAGGGCGAGGACGAGGACGCCCAGGAGCTGCTGCAGGAGCTCTACGCCGCCAACCCGGAGAACGCGCAGATCGAAGAAGCGTTGTCGGACAGCAGCTTCGGCATCCCGACCACCACGGCCCCACGCATCGAGGCCCGCTCGGACCCCTGGGACCCCAACACCGAGCCGGGAGAGGCCGACTTCGTCGACCCGGGCGCCAAGGAGCGCAAGGCGCACCTGCTGGTGGAGGCCGAAGCCGAGCTGGCCGAGTTCATCGGGCTGGAGGAAGTGAAGTACCAGGTCGCCCGGCTGAAGAGTTCCGTCGCGATGGCGATCCGCCGCCAGGAACGCGGCCTGGCCGTCGCGCAGCGCACCAACCACCTGGTGTTCGCCGGGCCTCCCGGCACCGGTAAGACCACCATCGCTCGCGTGGTGGCCAAGATCTACTGCGGCCTCGGGCTTTTGAAGAAGGAGACGGTGCGCGAGGTACACCGCGCCGACCTGATCGGGCAACACATCGGGGAGACCGAGGCAAAGACCAACGCGATCATCGACAGTGCGCTCGACGGTGTGCTGTTCCTGGACGAGGCCTACGCGCTGGTGTCCACCGGCGCCAAGAACGACTTCGGCCTGGTCGCCATCGACACGCTGCTGGCCCGCATGGAGAACGACCGGGACCGGCTCGTGGTCATCGTCGCGGGCTACCGCAAGGATCTCGACGCGTTCCTCGACACCAACGAGGGTCTGCGCTCGCGGTTCACCCGCAGCATCGACTTCCCGTCGTACTCAGGCAAGGAGCTCGCCGAAATCGCCACACGCATGGCCGAGAAGCGCGACTCGCGCTTCGAGGACGCGGCCCGCCAGGACATGGAGCGCCTGTTCGAACACCTGGCCCGGTCCACCACCGCCGACGCGACCGGGGTGCAGCGACGCTGCCTCGACATCGCCGGTAACGGCCGCTTCGTCCGTAACCTCGTCGAGCGCTCGGAGGAGGAGCGGGAGTACCGCCTCGACCACTCCGAGAACTCCGACGACTTCACCGACGACGAGTTGATGACCATCACGGCCACCGACGTCGCGAACTCCGCCGGTCCGCTGCTGCGCGGCCTGGGCCTGTCGGTGCCGCAATGAGCGCGCCCGACGACGACCGCCGCTCATTCCAGTCCCGCACGCCGGTCAACGAGAATCCCGAGCAGGTCGAGCACCGGCGCGGCTTCGTGACCCGCCACCAGGTCACCGGGTGGCGGTTCCTGCGCCGCCGCATCGCCGCCGGCGTCGCGCTGCACGACACCCGGATGCTCGTCGACCCGCTGCGGACGCAGTCGCGGTCGGTACTGGTCGGTGCGCTGATCCTGGTCACCGGCGTCATCGGATGTTTCCTGTTCTCCCTGATCCGTCCGGGCGGGGTGGCCGGCACCGATGAAGTGCTCGCCGACCGCGAGACCGCCGCGCTCTACGTCCGGGTCGGGGATCAGCTACATCCGGTGCTGAACCTGACCTCCGCGCGACTGATCACCGGCCGGCCGGACAACCCGGCCCTGGTGAAGACCGCGGAGATCGACAGGTTCGCGCGCGGCAACATGCTCGGCATCCCCGGTGCGCCGGAACGGATGGTGCCCGCCGGCACCACCGACGCGCACTGGTCGGTGTGCGACGCGGCGACCGGCTCGGTCACCGGTGTCACCGTGATCACCGGTCCACCCGCGCAGGGCGGCGAGAAGGCCGCACCGCTGTCCGGCGACGAGGCGCTGCTGGTCGAGAACGCAGGCCGCACATGGCTTCTGTGGGACGGCAGGCGCAGCGCGGTCGACATCAACGACCGCGCCGTCATCGACGCACTGGGGCTCGGCGGCGCACCTCTGCGCGTCCAGCCGATCGCCACCGGACTGTTCAACGCCATCCCCGAGGCGCCGGCACTGACCGCGCCCGTGATCCCGGGCGCGGGAACGCCGTCCTCGGTGCCGCTGCCGGTCCCAGCGCCCATCGGCGCGGTCGTCGTCGCCTACGAGACCGACAACACCCTGCGTCACTACGTCGTGCTCGCCGACGGCCTGCAGCCGATCTCTCCGGTGCTGGCATCGATCCTGCGCAACACCGACTCCTACGGACTGGACCAGCCGCCGCGCCTGGGCGCCGACGCCGTCGCCGCGCTGCCCACCGTCAGCGGCGTCGACACCGCGAGCTACCCGGCCCGGCCCGTGACCCTCGTCGACACCGAGGCCGATCCGGTGATCTGCGCCGCGTGGGCCAAACCCGAAGGAGCACAGGTGGAGTCCTTGACAGTACTGTCGGGCGCCACGCTGCCGATCCCGGACGGGGTGCGGACCGTGGACCTGGTCACCGCCGGAGCGCCGGGCGGCCCGGCCGCACGCGTCGCCACCCCCGCCGGTACCGGCTACTTCGTCGACAGTGGCAGCGGGCTGTTCTGGCTCAGCGACACCGGAGTCCGCTACGGCATCGAGACCGCCGGCGACACCGACACCGTCGAGGCCCTCGGGCTGACCACCGCGCCGCTGCCGATCCCGTGGTCGGTGCTCTCCCAATTCGCCGCCGGGCCCACCCTGTCGCGCACCGATGCGCTGCTGGCCCACGACACGCTGGCGCCCAACCCGGCACCGGCGCGGCTGCAGACCGCCCCCCGTTTGGAGAACCCGTGAGCAGGTTGATCTTCGAGCACCGGAAGCGGGTACCGCCGCCGGTGTCCCGCAAAGGCGCCATCACCATCGAGGCGCCGCCGGAACTGCCGCGGGTGGTGCCGCCGTCGCTGCTGCGCCGCGCACTGCCCTACCTGATCGTCATTCTGATCGTGGGCATGATCGTCGCGCTGGTGGCCACCGGTCTGCGCCTGATCTCGCCGACGACGCTGTTCTTCCCGTTCGTGCTGCTGCTCGCCGCCACCGCCCTCTACCGCGGCTCGGACAACAAGATGCGCACCGAGGAAGTCGACGCCGAGCGCGCCGACTACCTGCGCTACCTGTCGGTGGTGCGCGACAACATCCGCGCCCACGCCGACACGCAGCGGGCGGCGCTCGACTGGTCGCATCCCGAACCCGCCGCACTGGCCGCGGTGCCGGGAACCCGCCGCCAGTGGGAGCGCGATCCGCACGACCCGGACTTCCTGGTGCTGCGCGCGGGCCTGCACGACCGGGCGCTCGATGCGACGTTGCGGGTCAAGGAGATCACCGACGAGATCGACCTCGAACCGGTCTCGCACACCACGCTGCGCGGGCTGCTGGATGCCCAGCGGACCCTGCACGCCGCACCGGCCGGGCTGGAACTGACCAGGCTCGCGCGGATCACCGTGCTGGGCGAGGCCGACGAGGTCGACGGCGCCCTGCGGGCCTGGCTCGCGCAGGCGGCGACCTGGCACGACCCCTCGGTGCTGGGGATCGCCTACGCCGGAGCGGATCTGGAGTCCCCGCAGTGGTCGTGGCTGAAGTGGCTGCCGCACGTGGATGTGCCGAACGCGGTCGACGGCGTCGGGCCGGCTCGGTACCTGGCGACCACGGCCGCCGAACTGCGGGACCGGCTCGCCTCGGAACTCGCCGACCGGGGGCCGTTCACCGGCACCGAGGTCGCCGATGTCAAACACCTGGTGATCGTGCTCGACGACCCCGAGGCCGACCCGGCTGAGTTCGTCGGGCGAGGACTGTCCGGGGTGACGGTGATCCACCGCGGCGGCGGCGAACCCGACCGTGACCAGTACACCGATCCCGAGCGGCCCATCCTGCGGATCGCCGGCGGTCGGATCGGCCGCTGGCAGAACGGCGGGTGGGGCTCGTTCGTCGACAGCGCAGACCGGCTCGGCGCCGACGGCGCCGCCCACCTGGCGAGGCGACTGGCCCGCTGGGACTCCAATCCCCACCGCGGCCGTTCGGCCACCACCGGTGGCGCAACCTTCACCACGCTGCTGGGCATTCCGGATGCCTCGGCGCTCGACGTGGCGGCACTGTGGGCGCCGCGTAACCGCGACGATGAACTGCGGGTCCCGATCGGCGTCACGGCCACCGGTGAACCGCTGATCTTCGACCTCAAGGACGAGGCCGAAGGCGGAATGGGACCGCACGGCCTGATGATCGGCATGACCGGGTCGGGCAAGTCGCAGACGCTGATGTCGATCCTGTTGTCGCTGTTGACGACCCACCCCGCCGACCGGCTCATCGTGATCTACGCCGACTTCAAGGGTGAAGCCGGTGCCGACATCTTCCGCCATTTCCCGCAAGTGGTGGCCGTGATCTCCAACATGGCCGAAAAGCGTTCGCTTGCCGACCGGTTCGCCGATACCCTGCGCGGCGAGGTAGCCCGCCGCGAGCAGTTGCTCAAGGACGCGGGGCGCCGGGTCCAGGGCAGCGCGTTCAACTCCGTGACCGAGTACGAGGCCGCCCGCAACACCGAGGCCGGGGCCGACCTGCCGCCGATCCCGACGCTGTTCGTGGTGGCCGACGAGTTCACGCTCATGCTGGCCGACCATCCCGAGTACGCCGACCTGTTCGACTACGTCGCCCGCAAGGGCCGGTCGTTCCGGATCCATCTGCTCTTCGCGTCGCAGACCCTCGACGTCGGGCGGATCAAGGACATCGACAAGAACACCTCCTACCGGATCGGTCTGAAGGTGGCCAGCCCGAGCGTCTCGCGCCAGATCATCGGTGTCGAGGACGCGTACCACATCGAGTCCGGGCGGGAACACAAAGGCGTGGGCTTCCTGGTGCCGGCACCGGGCGCCCGCCCGATCAAGTTCCGCAGCACCTATGTCGACGGCATCTACGAGCCGCCCCGGGTGGACAAATCCATCGTGGTGCACGCGATTCCACGTCCGCAGCCCTTCAGCGCGGGATGGGTCGAACCCGAACCCGACACCGTCATCGTCGACGACGGCGCCGACGTCGAGGTGCTGCCGCCGCGCAAGCTGATCGCCACGATCGGGGACCAGCTCGCACAGTACGGTCCGCGCGCACCGCAGCTGTGGCTGCCGCCGCTGGACGAGGAGATCCCGCTGGAGGACCTGCTGCCGCGTGCCGGTGTCGGCGAACGGCAATGGCGCTGGCCGCTCGGCGAAATCGACCGGCCCTTCGAGATGCGCCGCGACGCACTGGTGTTCGACGCCGGCTCGGCTGCGGCCAACATGGTCATCCACGGCGGACCGAAGTCGGGCAAGTCGTCCGCGCTGCAGACGTTCATCCTGTCCGCCGCCTCGTTGCACGCCCCGGGCGACGTGTCGTTCTACTGCCTGGACTACGGCGGCGGGAAGCTGCGCGGCCTCGAGCAGCTCGCCCACGTCGGAAGTGTCGCCTCCCCGCTGGAGCCCGAGAAGATCCGGCGCACGTTCGGTGAACTCGAGCAGCTGTTGCGGGCGCGGCAGCAGCGTGGGGCGGCCTCCGGAGGCGGCTACCAGGATGGTTACGGCGAGGTGTTCCTCGTCATCGACAACCTCTACGCGTTCAGTCGCGACAACACCGACACCTTCAACACCCGGAACCCGTTGCTGGCCAAGGTCACCGAGCTGGTCAACACCGGCCTGTCCTATGGCATCCACGTGGTGATCAGCACGCCGAACTGGCTGGAGGTGCCGCTGGCGATGCGCGAGGGTCTGGGCCTGCGGCTGGAGCTGCGACTGCACGATCCGCAGGACAGCAACGTGCGGCTGGCCGGCGCGCTGCGCCGGCCCGCCGAAAGCGTGCCCGCCGATCAGCCCGGCCGGGGTCTGACGATGTCGGCCGAGCATTTCCTGTTCGCCCGTCCCGCAGTCGATTCCATCCCGGCGCTCAACGCGCGATACCCCGACCGGGTGGCTCCGCCGGTCCGGCTGCTGCCCACCAACCTGGCGCCCTCGGCGCTTCCGGTGCTCTACCCGGCACCCGAACAGGTCGTCATCGGTCAACGCGAAGAGGACCTCTCGCCGGTCGCGGTCGACTTCGCCGACAACCCGCTGCTGATGGTGTTCGGCGACGCCAAGACCGGCAAGAGCACGCTGCTACGGCATCTGATCCGGACGATCCGGGAGAACTCACGCCCCGACGAAGTGGCTTTCACGGTGATCGACCGCCGGCTGCAGCTCGTCGACGAGCCGCTGTTCCCGGACAACGAGTACACCCCGAACATCGACCGGGTGCTGCCCGCGATGCTCGGCCTGTCGGCGCTGCTGGAAAAGCGCCGTCCGCCGGCCGGTTTGACGCCCCAGCAGTTGTCCGGGTGGTCCTACCGCAACGGCCAGGACAGCCACCTGCACTACCTGATCATCGACGACGTGGACCAGATCCCGGACGGGCCCGCGGTCAGCGGGCCGTTCGTCGGGCAACGGCCCTGGACAGCGCTGATCGGTCTGCTCGCGCAAGCCTCCGACCTGGGCCTGCGGGTCATCGTGACCGCCCGCGCATCCGGGGCGGCGCACGCGGTGATGACCGCACCGCTGCTGCGCAGACTCAACGAACTGCAGGCGACGACGCTGCTGATGTCGGGCAACCCGCAGGACAGCGGCAAGATCCGCGGTCACCGGTTCAGCCGGCTCCCGGCCGGCCGGGCGATGCTGCTCGACGAACGCGACACCGCAACCCACGTGCAGTTGGTCAACCCGCTGGCCGCGGAGACCGCCGGTACCCGGGCCGGAGGCAGCGAACACCTGTGACACGCCACCGTTTACCGCGAGGAGGGAAGTGACGATGACGCTTCGTGTCGTACCCGAGGGACTGGTCGCCGCCGCGGCGGCCGTGGAGGCGCTGGCCGCGCGGATGGCCGCCGTCCACGCGGGCGCCGCACCGGCGCTGACCGCAGTGCTGCCGCCGGCCGCCGACGCGGTTTCCCTGCAGACCGCCGCCGCCTTCAGCGCCGCCGGAGCAGAGCATCAGACGGTCGCCGCGCAGGGGGTCACCGAACTGGGCCGCTCCGGCGTCGGGGTCGGGGAGTCCGCCGCCAGCTACGCCAGTGGTGACGCCATGGCAGCGATGTCATACCTGATCGCGCGAGGCTGACGAGGTGACAGCCCCCGTCTGGATGGCGCTGCCGCCGGAGGTGCACTCCACGCTGCTCAGCAGCGGGCCCGGACCGGGCTCACTGCTCGCCGCCGCCGCGGCATGGCAGTCGCTGAGCACCGAATACGCCGCGGCCGCAGCAGAACTGACCAACGTCCTGGCCTCCGTGCAGGCCGGCGCCTGGGAGGGGCCCAGTGCCGAGCGTTACGTCGCCGCGCACGCGCCGTACCTGGCCTGGCTGTCGCAGCAGAGTGCGCACAGCGCGGCCGTGGCGGCCCAGCACCAGACGGCCGCCGCCGCGTACTCGACCGCGCTCGCCACGATGCCCACCCTGCCCGAACTGGCTATCAACCGCACCACCAACACCGTCCTGCTGGCGACGAACTTCCTGGGCATCAACACCATCCCGATCGCACTCAATGAGGCCGACTACGTGCGCATGTGGATTCAGGCGGCCACGACCATGAGCACCTACCAGGCCGTGTCGGCCGCGGCGGTCGCCGCGACCCCGACGTCGGCGCCGCCGCCGATGTTGCTGGCGCCCGGGGTGGGGGAGGCGGGCCGAGCGGCCGCCGACATGATGAACAGTGCGGCGCAGGCGCAGGCCGCCGAAGCGGGCACGTCGTTCAACATCGTCGATTTCTATGTCGACTTCCTGCGGATGCTCTTCGAGCCGATCATCGACTTCCTGCGCGACCCGATCGGCAACTTCGCCCAACTCATCAGGGATTTCGCGACGAATCCCTCGGCGGCGCTGGTCACCTGGTTCCCGCTGCTGTTCGCCGTCGGTTACCAGGCCATCTTCCAGCCCATCGGCTGGACGTTCTGGACCCTGGTGGCCACCGCGCCGTTCCTGATCCCGCTGATCATCACGCTTGGCGTGATCGGGCTGCTGGTACTCACCCAGAACCCGCCGATGCCGCCGGAGGACGCCCCCCAGGACAACCCGGCCCCGGCGCAGCCGGCGCGGCCCGAACAGTCGCTGCCGGTGGCCGCGGGCGCCCCCGCCGGTGCGCCGGCCGGTGCACCCGCCTCGGCCGCCACCGTGGTCAGCGGCTCGGCGGCCGGTGTCGCCGCACCTGCCGGTGCGGCACCCGCTTTCCCCTACGTGGTCGCCAATCGCGATCCGGGCGAAGGGTTTTCCCCGACTGTCCGGGACTCGACGAGCGCCAAGGCCCCATCCTCGGGCATTCCGGCCGCCGCATCCGGCATCGCGGCGTCGGCGGCCGAACGGCGCAAGCGGCGCCGGCGCCAGAAAGACGAGATGGAGGGCCGGCAGTACGCCGACGCCTACCTCGACTACTCCGACGAGCCCGACCGCGACGCGCCGCCCGCGCCCGAGCCCCGGGTCAGCGCGTCGCAGCGCGGAACCGGACCGATGGGCTTCTCGGGCACCGTCACCAAGGGCGACACCGACGCCGCGGGCCTGACCACCTTGGCCGGCGACTCCTTCGGCGGGGGACCCAAGAACCCCATGCTGCCGTCGACGTGGGAGTCCGGAACGACTTCAGATGAAGAACACCACCACCACCGAAAGGAAAACCCATGAGCCTCCTCGACGCTCACATCCCCCAGCTCGTCGCATCGGAGAGCGCGTTCGGCGCCAAGGCCGCGCTGATGCGCAGCACGATCGCGCAGGCCGAGCAGGCCGCGATGTCCTCGCAGGCCTTCCACATGGGTGAGGCGTCCGCGGCATTCCAGGGTGCGCACGCCCGCTTCGTCGAGGCCTCCGCGAAGGTCAACGCGCTGCTGGACCTGGCGCAGGCCAACATCGGCGATGCCGCAGCGTCCTACGTCGCCGAAGACGCCGCCGCCGCCAGCACCTACACCGCCATCTGACCCCGTTCCACCAGCGAAGGGAAGACCTCGATGTCTCAGATCATGTACAACTACCCGGCGATGCTGGGCCACGCCGGCGAGATGTCCAGCTACGCAGGCGCATTGCACGCCGTCGGTGCCGACATCGCCGCCGAGCAGGCCGCGCTGCAGGGCGCGTGGCAGGGCGACACGGCCATGACCTACCAGGCGTGGCAGGCGCAGTGGAACGGCGCTCTCGAGGAGTTGGTGCGCGCCTACCGCGCGATGGCCAGCACCCACGAGATGAACACCACCTCGATGGCGGCCCGCGACCAGGCCGAAGGCGCCAAGTGGGGCTGACCGGGTGCCGTGCGGGCTAACGCCGTCGAGCTGAGCACAGAGGCCGCCTGGTTCCTCGCCGAGATCCTCGGCGCCGGATCCTTACCCTGGGTCCTGGCGATCACCCCGCCCTACAGCGACTACGCGCAGCGCGCGGAGTTCGAGGCCGGGCAGACCGAACGCCTCACCCAGATGGGGATCCTGGACGCCGACGGTCACGTCGACCCCTCGGTGGCCCGGTGGATCCGCTCGGTGTGCCGGCCCGCGCAGTGGCTCGAGCTGCGGTTCGTCGGCCAGGACGGATCCATGCTGCGGGGGCTGTTGGCCCGCAACGGAACCCAGTCCGTAGTCGCGTTGCGAACCGGTGAGCTGATCACGCTCACCGCCATGGACATCGACCATCCGCAGGCGCTGGTGCCGGTGCTGACGGTCGGCTTGTCCGGCCGCGCACCAGCCCGTTTCGACGCGTTCACGCTGCCCGCGCAGACCGGCGCCAAAGCCGACGAACAGATCCGCAACGGGGCATCGGTCCGCGACCTTCTCGACTATCTCGGGGTTCCCCCGAACGCGCGCCCTGTGGTGGTGGCCGCGTTCGAGGAATCCCGGACCTACGTCGAGATCGTCGCCGGACAGCATCGCGACGGGCACCGCGTCAGCACCGACGTCGGAGTCAGCATCGTCGACACCACGGCCGGCCGGGTCCTGGTCAGCCCGGCCAAAGCGTCGGACGGCGAATGGATTTCCACGTTCGCCCCGGGCGAACCGGCAGCCATCGCGGCCGCGGTCGAACGGCTGTGCGCGGCGCTGCCCGACGGACCGTGGTTCCCCGACCAGACCCTCACCAGAGACTTCGACGAGTACACCGCCGACAGAACACGGCAGAAAGAAGAACAATGTCAGAGCACGCTGTAGCCACCAACAACGCGGTGATGCCGATCGTGCGCGTCGCGGTGCTCACCGCCGCGGTGGGCGACGGCGACCCGGGCCGGCTGACCGACATCGCGCTGCCCGCCGAACTGCCGCTGCGCGAGATCATCCCCGCCGTCCAGCGCATCGTGACACCCACCGACGCTGTCGCCGACAACTCAGAGCGGGTGAGCCTGGCACCCATCGGAGGTGCGCCGTTCAGCCTGGACGCGACGCTGGCCACGGTCGGCGTCGTCGACGGTGACCTGCTGGTGCTGCAACCGGTGCCACTGGGGCCGCCGGCACCACGCATCGTGGAGGACATCGCCGACGCCGCGATGATCTTCTCCCGGACGCGCGAGAACCCCTGGGGCATCGCACAGATCCGCCGCGCCGCCGCCCTCGCGGTTCTCGGGATGATCCTGGTGGCCACCGCGCTCTCGGTGACCCACCGCTTGGTCACCGGAGACACGCTCGGCCTCGTGGTGGTCTCCGCCACCGCGGTGCTGGCCGTGCTGGGCGCGCTGCTGACCCGGCCCGCGTCTCCGCAGTTGGCGACCGCCCTGGCGGCGACCGCGCTGGTCCCGGTGGCCGGGGCGTTCGCGCTCGCGGTGCCCGGCGACTTCGGTGCGGCGCACATCGTGTTGTCGGCTGCGGGTGTCGCCGCCTGGTCGATCATCAGCATCATTGTCGGTGAGCGGGCCATCGCCCTGTTCACCGCGACCGCCACGACCGGCCTCGGTGTCCTTCTGGCCGCCGGCGCGGCGGCCCTCTGGGAGGTGTCCCCGCTGGTACTCGGATGTGGACTGATCCTCGCCGGCCTGTTGGTCACCGTTGCGGCGGCGCAACTCTCGGCGATGTGCGCGCGACTTCCGGTCCCCACCATTCCTGCTCCCGGCGATCCGGCGCCGCCGGCGCCGCCGCTGCGGGTGCTCGAGGACCTGCCCCGACGGGTGCGGGCCACCGATGCGCACCAGACCGGTTTCATCGCCGCCGGTGTGCTCCTGGGGGTGCTCGGTTCCATCGCGCTGCTGTGGCCGTCGTTCACCGAATACGGAGCAGCGTCGCCGTGGGCGTGGTACCTGGTGGTGGCCGTCGCGCTGGGATCGGCGCTGCGCGCCCGCGTCTGGGATTCGGCGTCCTGCAAGGCCTGGCTTCTCGCGCATCCGGCGCTGGTCACCGTCGCCGTGCTGACCTGCTTCGCGGTCGGCGGCCACCACACCGCGGCCTGGGGGGCCCTGGGCGTGCTGGCGATCCTGGCCGCTGCGTGGGTTGTCGTCGCGCTCAACCCGCGCATCGCAGCACCCGAGAGTTACTCGCTGCCGATGCGGCGCCTCCTGGGCTTCCTCGCGTCGGCACTCGACGCGTCGATCATCCCGGTGATGGCCTATGTGACCGGTCTGTTCTCGTGGGTTCTCAATGGTTTCTGACCTGCGGCGTGTCGCCGCTGCGGCGGTGATCGCCGCTCTGGCACTGTCGTTCACCGGGTCGGCTGCGGGCGCCATCACGCCGCCGCAGATCGATCCCGAGGTGGCGCCACCGAGCGGCGCCGCCGGCCCGGCCGCGACGATGAGTCAGCGCAGCCCGTGCGTCACCAGCGGCGTGGTCGCCGGCACCGATCCCGCCGCGGCGGAACCGAGTTCGTCGTCGTTGAAGCTGGCCGAGGCGTGGCGGCACAGCCGCGGGGAGGGCCAACTGGTCGCGGTCATCGACACCGGTGTGCAACCCGGACCGCGGCTGCCCAACGTCGAGGCGGGCGGCGACTTCGTCGAGTCCACCGACGGCACCACCGACTGCGACGGACGAGGCACCCTGGTGGCGGGACTGATCGCCGGGCAGCCCGGTGACGATGCTTTCTCCGGCGTCGCGCCCGCCGCCCGAATCCTCGCGATCCGGCAGACATCGCAACACTATTCGCCCCGCAGCATCGGCGAAGACCCCGAGGTGGCACGCGCCACCGTGGAGGTCCAGACCCTCGCACGAGCGGTGGTCCGGGCAGCCGATGCCGGCGCGCGCGTCATCGCGATCCCGAGTTCGGTCTGTCTGCCCGCCAACCGCAGCGTCGACCAGAACGCGCTCGGCGCGGCGCTGCGTTACGCCGCAGTGGACAAGGACGCCGTCGTCGTTGCGGCCGCCGGCGACACCGGGGCCGGTGCGGCGACCGGGGCATCGTGCCGGTCCAACCCGCTCACCGACCCGGCGCGCCCTTCGGATCCGCGCAACTGGGACGGCGCGACCACCGTCTCGATTCCGTCGGTCTGGCAGCCCTACGTGCTCTCGGTCGGAGCGCTGTCGGCGTCGGGCAGCCCGGTGCCGTCGTCGATGGCCGGCCCGTGGGTGGGGATCGCCGCACCCGGGGAAGGCATCGTCTCGGTGAGCAACGACGAGACCGGCGGCCTGGCCAATGGGCTACCCGACAACGACATCGGAGACAACGGATACGTCCCCGTCGGCGGCACCAGCTATGCGACCGGCTACGTTGCCGGTGTCGCGGCGCTGGTACGCAGCCGCTTCCCCGCGCTGACCGCCCGCGGCGTCGTCGACCGCCTCACCGGGACCGCCAACGGAGCGGCGCGCTCTCCGTCGAACCTGGTGGGTACCGGGCGGGTCGATCCGGTGGCCGCCCTGACCTGGGACGTACCTGAACGCGTCGAAAGTAACGGCGCCGCAACACGTCCGATCGCTGCTCCGCCTGCGCCGCCGGTGCAGGACCCGACACCTCGCATCGTCGCGTTCGCCGGTGTGGGCGTGCTCGCGCTGCTCGTGCTCGCCGCCTTCGTGGTGCGCACCCGACGGAAGGACCCGACCCCGTGATCGCCCGTATCACGCTGGCGCTGCTGTTCGGCATCCCCGCTGTCATGGCCTACCCCTGGGACACCCCCGCTTCGCGATGGCTGCTCGGCATCGCAGTGGCCGTGGTGGTGGTGCTGTTCGCCTGGTGGCGGGGAATGTTCGTCACCACGATGATCGGCTGCCGGCTGGCGATGTGGCGCCGGCGGGGACGGGTCGCCGGCGCCCACCGACGCACCGAGTACGCCACCGTGGTTCTGCGGGTCGAGCCCCGGGAGGCGACCGACCTGCCGCTCGATGTGCTGACCGGTTACGTCGACCGGTACGGCCTCCGTTTCGACAAGGTCCGGGTCACCAGCCGTGACGAAGCCGGGCAGCGGACGACGTGGGTCAGCCTGACCCTGGGTGCCGCCGACAACCTCAGCGCACTGACTGCGCGTTCTGCCCGAATCCCATTGCAGGACACCGTCGAATTGGCCGGCCGGCGACTGGCCGATCAACTTCGCGAGCTGGGCTGGGAGGTCTCGCCCGCCCCGGAGCCGCCGGTGGTGTTGCCCGAGCCGGTGAAGGAGACGTGGCGCGCGGTGGCCGACTCCCGCGGCCACGTCGCGGCCTACCGCATCGCGGTCGACGGCGACGTGGCGCAGACCCTGGCCGCGGTACGCGACCTGGCGGCTGTCGAGGTGTGGAGCGCGATCGAGATCACCGGTACCCGAACGTCGCCCGAGCTCGCCGCCGCCTGCGCGGTGCGCACCGGCGAGCGGCCCGACGCGGGCGCCCCGGTGCCGGGTCTGACGCCGGAGCGCGGCGGGCACGGGCCCGCGCTGACCGCGCTGCACCCGCAGTCCGACCGGCGCCTGCACGCCACTGCGGCGGCTGTGCCGGCGATGCCGGTCTGGCCGACCGGGACAGCTCTCAGTCGAACATGAACGGCGCCATGAACCGGGTCATCCGTCGCAGATAGTCCGGCTGGCTGACATGCAGCACGTGGTTGCCCGGGAACCAGTGGAAATCGCAGTGGTCCCAGTGCTTCCAGAGGATCTCGGCCTGCTCGGGCGGTGCGAGCCGGTCGCCGAGTCCGGCGATGATCAGGCGCCGCTCCTTGGCCGGTAGCGGACGGTAGTTCAGCGGCGACGAGTACATGGTCGCGGCATCGGTCAGCGCGCTGTCGGTCCCGGCGATCCACTCGCGCAGCGCCACCAGCCGGTTGGCGGGAAACCACTCGTCGACGGTCCGGTCGGGTGTCACGACCGGCACGTTCGGGATCACGGTGTCGATCCGGTCGTCGGTACTGGCGATCAGGGCCGACGTGTAGCCGCCCAGCGACATCCCGGTCAGCGCGATGCGGTCCACGCCGGTGAACTCGAGATAGTCCAGGAGCGAACGGAAGTCGTGCACCGCCTGGGCCATCGCCTCGCAGAAACCGGCGAATCCGTGGGCGAAGAAGCCGTGGCCGGAGAACGGCGAGAACTTCTCGGCGCGCCGGCCGTGAAACGGCAGGGTGTAGAGCAGCACGTCGTAGCCGGACCGGTAGAACCACGGCAGCGAGAAGAACAACCCGTTGAACAGGTACGCCGATCCCATGAAGCCGTGGATCAGGCACAGGGTGGGCCGGGGTCCGTCGTCGTGTCGCCAATGCTGGGCGTGGACGACGTTGTTGCGGGTGAACCCGGCACAGCGGTCGCGCAGGGCGGGGTTGACCGCACGGAAGCTGCTCTCGAAGCGGATGTTGCTGACATTGCCGCGAGCCACCCATTCGGCGACGGGGTTGGCCGGGCGGGAGAACACCCGCGGCGGTCGTGTCGGCGCCGGAAAGGCGAGTTGCGGGTCCCTGGCCGCGGCCAGCTCTGCGTAGAACTCCAGATGCTTGCGCTCGGCGCGGGCTTCCGAGCGGCGCAGCGCGGTCACCACCGAGGGCACCATCGTGACACTGAGCAGCGAGGCGATCGAGGTGCGCAGCGCCAGATCGGCCACCGCCGAGGAATCCACGATGGCGCGCTGACGAAGTGTCAGATCGACCCGGCGGGGCAACCCCCGTGGGCCTGCCTCGGCCCCCGGAACATCGGGGACCGGGATCGGCGGTGCCGGCTCGTCGGGAATGCGCTGCGGCACCTCGTCGGGTACCAGGTCAGACTCCACCCTGGGATGCTAACGCGCCGTCATCTCGACGGAGCGGCGTTATGCTCGCGACATGGCTTCCGGCGAAGGCGGATAGACGTGTGGGATCCCGACGTCTACCTCGCCTACGGCGACGACCGCGCCCGGCCGTTCGTCGACCTGATGGCCCGGGTCGGCGCCCAGGATCCCCGCCGTGTCGTCGACTTGGGTTGCGGCCCAGGAAATCTCACCCAAACGCTGAGCCGGCGTTGGCCGCACGCCATCGTCGAGGCGTGGGACTCATCGGAACGGATGGTTGCCGCCGCGCGCGAGCGCGGTGTCGCGGCGCGTGTCGGCGACGTCGCCGACTGGGCGCCGGCGCCGGACACCGACGTGGTGGTCTGCAACGCGGTACTGCACTGGGTTCCTCGGCATCCCGAACTGCTCGAGCGGTGGGCACACCAGTTGCCGGCCGGGTCCTGGCTGGCGGTGCAGGTGCCGGGCAATTTCGACGCGCCGTCGCACCGGCTGTCCAGGGAGGTGGCGGAACGTCCCTCCTGGTCCGCTCTGCTCGGCCACGGCGTGGTGGCCGGCAGCGATGCGGTGCGGCCGGCGGCGGGATACGCCGAGCTGCTCACCGACGCGGGATGTGTGGTCGACGCGTGGGAGACCACTTACGTGCATCGGTTGTCGGGCGCCGACGCGGTGCTGGACTGGATCACCGGAACCACGCTGCGGCCGGTGCGGGACCGGCTCGACGCCGCGCAGTGGGCAGGGTTTCGGGCCGAGCTGGCGCCGCTGCTGGACCAGGCGTACCCGCCGCGCGCGGACGGGACGACTTTCTTCCCGTTCCGGCGGGTGTTCGTGGTCGCGCAGATGCGCTAGCGGCGCTGTTCGAGCAGCTCGATGACCTGTGCGACGAGCGCGTCGACATCGGCGCCGGTGGTGTCCAGCACCAGGTCCGGGTTCTCGGGCGCTTCATAGGGGGCGTCGACACCGGTCAGGCCGCGTAACTCCCCGGCGCGGGCGCGGGCGTAGAGGCCCTTGGGGTCGCGCTTCTCGCACTCCTCCCTGGGGGTGGCCACATACACCTCGAGGAACGGCAGCTTCGCGGCGGCGTTGAGGGCACGGGCGATCTCCCGGTCGGACTTCAGCGGTGACACCAGGGAAGCGAGCGCGACAACCCCGGCGTCGGCGAACAACCGGGTCAGGTGCCCGACCCGGCGGATGTTCTCGGCCCGGTCACCGGCGGAGAACCCCAGATCGTCGGACAGCCCGTGGCGGATGTTGTCACCGTCGAGCAGGTAGGCCACCTGGCCCGCGTCGACCAGAGCACGTTCGACGGCCACTGCGATGGTGGACTTGCCCGATGCGGGCAGCCCGGTGAACCAGATGGTCGCGCCGCGCTGACCCGTCGCCGAGCGGCGGTACTCGCGGTCCAGAGAGGAGGGGTGCCAACGGATGTCATTGCGGGTCTGCGCGCCCGGTTCGACCTCGCGCGGTTCGGTGATGGTGCCCGCGCCGACCGTGTCGTTGGTGGTCTCGTCGATGAGGATGAACGCCCCGCTGTCGCGGTTGTCGAGGTAGGCATCGGCGACGACGACCGAACTGGTGCGCAGCGTCAGCGTCCCGATGTCGTTGAGCACCAACTCGACCGGGTTGTCGACCTCGTCCAGGGTCTCGGGATCCAGCCGGGAGTGCAGAGTCGCGACGGTGGTGCGCACGGTGCGGGTGCCCTGCTTGAGTGCCAGTCGGTCACCGGCCCGCAGCGGAGTGTCGGCGAACCAGCACACCGTCGCGTCCAGCTCGCGGGCGAGCACCGGTCGCACCGCGTCGTCGGACCCGCTGACCAGCACGTCACCGCGGCCGACGTCGATGTCGTCGGCCAGCTCGATCGAAACCGACAGCGGCGCGACCGCCGTGGTGCGCTCGTCGTCGAGCGTATCGAGAAGCGATACGGTGGAACGGGTTCCGGCAGGAAGGCTGAGCACCGGGTCGCCGACCCGCAGGGTGCCGCCGGAGAGCCGGCCGGTGTAGCGGCGGCGCTCCTGGGGTGACGGCGGCCTGGACACCCACTGCACCGGCAATCGCAACTTGGCTGATTCCGGTTGCGGGGCGACGAGTTCCACGTTTTCCAGGTACTCCAGCAGTGTGGGCCCGGCATACCACGGGGTGCGGTCGGAACGGTGCACGACGTTGTCGCCGTGCTTGGCCGCGATCGGGATCACCGTGATCTCCAGAACACCGAGGCGGGCTGCCAGCTTCTGCAGCTGTTTCTCGACCTCGGCGAACCGAGCCTGCTCGAAGCCGACGAGGTCGATCTTGTTTACTGCCGCGACGAAGTGCCTGATACCCAGTAGTTTTGCGATGCGGGCATGTCGGTTGGTCTGTCGCAGCACTCCCGCGCGGGCGTCGACGAGCAGCACCGCCACGTGGGCGTTGGACGCGCCGGTGAACATGTTCCGGGTGTAGCGCTCGTGCCCCGGGGTGTCGGTGAGGATGTAGCTGCGGGTCTCGGTCGAGAAGAACCGGTACGCGACGTCGATCGTGATGCCCTGCTCCCGCTCGGCGCGCAGCCCGTCGGAGAGCGCCGCCAGATCCGCGGTGCCCTCGTCGTCGGTAACCGCGGCCAGGTGGTCGATCGGCAGACTGTCGGTGTCGTGTAGCAACCGGCCGATCAACGTGCTCTTGCCGTCGTCGACCGATCCCGCCGTGGTGATCCGCAGAAGCTGCCTCGTCACGGTGTCCTCCCCCGTCGCTTCGCTCGCCCTGGTCAGAAGTAGCCCTCACGCTTACGGTCCTCCATCGCCGCCACCGACGTCCGGTCGTCGGCGCGGGTCTCCCCACGCTCGGAGACCGTTGCAGCGGAGATCTCCTCGATGACGCCGTCGATGGTGGTAGCCGTCGAGCGGACCGCCCCCGTGATCGTCAGATCGCCGACGGTGCGGTACCGCACCCACTCCACCGCCGCGGCCTCGGCGTCGGTCGGTATGGCGTATTGCGATACCGCGAGCAGGATGCCGTCCCGCTCGAAAACCTCACGCTCGTGGGCGAAGTAGATCGACGGCAGCTCGAGGTTCTCCAGCGCGATGTAGCGCCAGACGTCGAGTTCGGTCCAGTTGCTCAGCGGGAAGACGCGCACCTGCTCGCCGCGGCGGATGCGCCCGTTGTACAGCGACCACGGCTCCGGCCGCTGTGCGCGCGGATCCCACTGGCCGAACTCGTCGCGGAAGCTCAGGATCCGTTCCTTGGCGCGGGCCCGTTCCTCGTCGCGGCGCGCACCGCCGAATGCGGCGTCGAAACCGCCGGCCTCCAGTGCGTCGAGCAACGTGCGGGTCTGCTCGCGGTTACGCGACGCCCCGGGGCCCGGGTCGGGCACCCGACCGCTGTCGATCGACTCCTGGACCGACGCGACGATCAGCTTGTGGCCCGCACCGGTGACACGGCGGTCGCGGAACTCGATGACCTCGGCGAAGTTGTGACCGGTGTCGACGTGCAGCACCGGGAACGGCAGCGGCGAGGGGCGAAACGCCTTCTCCGCCAGCCGCAACAGCACGATGGAGTCCTTGCCGGCCGAGAACAGGAGTACCGGTCGCTCCAGTTCGGCGACGACTTCGCGGATGATGTGCACGGCCTCGGCTTCGAGCAGGCGGAGCTCGTCGACGTGGAGGGTGTCGTAGGCGTCGGTCGTCATGTGGGCAGGCCCTTCTCGGCGGCGTCCGCCCGATAGCGGTCCACCCACTCGTCGGAGCGTTGATCGGCCTGGCGTTCCAGCACCGGCTCGGGCGCCAGCCGCGGATCCTGGCCGAGTGCCTCCAGGATCGTCGCGACGATCTCGGTGAGGTTGCGCCACAGTGTCGGGTACGGCACCTCCAAGGGTTCGACGTTCTCCTCGGCGAACCACGCGCGCCAGCCCTCTTCCTGCGCGCCCAGCATGCGCACCACATGGGCGATCGCGTCGGCGTGGTACTCGGCGCGTGCGTCGCGGGCCGGGTCGGGCCGGCCCCGCCAGACCCGGGTCTGGACGGCCCGCCAGAACGAGACCGCCTGGGAGACGACATCGGGACGGTGGACGTGGATCAGCAGGGGGTCGCTGCCGACGACGTCGCGGATCGCCGCGCGCAGGCCACTGCCTGACCGGTCCGGCAGTCCTTCGGCGCGTTGCAGCAGCAGCGGTGTCTGGTTGAACATGAGCTTGCCGCCCCAGATGCCGTTGGGCGTGCGGCCCACGGTGCGGATGTAGTCCCGCCACACCTCGGCGGGTGCCAGGTCAGGCTTGCCCTCGTCGAGTGGATCGAGCAGGCGCAGGATCGACTCGTCCTCCACGCTCTCGAACCACTGCCGGGGCTGCGGCGCCTGGCTGGTGGTCGGCAGGTACTGGAAGAACTCGCCGGGCTCCCCGGCGACACCGGTGGCTCGCAGCGACTCGACCAGCAACGTGCTCCCGCTGCGCTGCGACGCAAGCACCAGGTAGGCCGTCCGGCTGGCTGACATGGCGAGAGCTTAACCACACGCGAGCGGGTCTGGCAGCGTTGGGATTTGCGATCACGGTGAGTGTAATCATTGCCCCGCACTGCGTTCTTGTTCTATCCCTCTTTCGGCGGCATTCGCTGAGCGGCTTGGCAATTCGATGCCTTGAATGTGGCGGTAGGTCTCGGTGTAGCGCTCGGCGATGCGGGTGCCCGCGAACTCCGATGGAATGACGTCGTTGATCTGTTGGCGCCAGGCGTCGAGTTGCAGCGCGAGGTCACTGCCGATCTGCTCGGCGTGGTCTGTCGGTTCGGCCTCCAGCAAATTGCGACTCTCGGTGGGGTCGGTGCTGAGGTCATAGAGCTCGCGCGGCGGCCGCCGGTCCCGCACCAACGGCTCGACCGCGCGCCCGGGCGCGCTGTAGGCGATATCCCAGGGCAGGTCCAGCAGCGGTCGGGTCGCGTAGTTCTCGATGTAGCTGTACTTCTTGGTGCGGATGGCCCGGATCGGGTCGAACGAATCGTGGTAGGTCTTCATCGAGAACACTGCACCGCGCACCGGCGCGCCGTCAGATTCCTGGTGCACCAGATGCTTTGCGTGCGACAGCCCCTCGACATCCTCGGGTACCTCGAGGCCGAGCAGCTCCAGCAGCGTGGGGAGCAGATCGACCCCGCTGAACAACTCGTCGTAGGTTCGCGGCACGATCTGCGAGCGGCGCGGCGGCCGGATCAGCACCGCGATGCCGGTACCGGCGTCGTACAGGGTCGACTTGG
The DNA here is from genome assembly GCA_050205485.1 of Mycolicibacterium vaccae. Taxonomy (GTDB): domain Bacteria; phylum Actinomycetota; class Actinomycetes; order Mycobacteriales; family Mycobacteriaceae; genus Mycobacterium; species Mycobacterium vaccae_A. Next base: position 93,423 of record JBNMQW010000002.1, read on the forward strand.
CGCGGGGAAGTGCCGGTCCATGGTCGGTGACGAACACCACCCAGGTGTTTCGGTCCAGCCCGGTGGACGCCAACGTGTCCAGCAGGCGGCCGACGGCGGCGTCGGCGACGGAGATCGAGCCGTAGAAGTCCGCCAGGTCCTGGCGGACGTCGGCGGTGTCGGGCAGGTAATCCGGCAGGGTGACGGTGTGTGGGTCGGCCGGCGCGTAACGGTCGTGCGGGTACGGTCGGTGGGTCTCGAAGAACCCCGCGGTCAGCAGGAACGGCCGGTCCGGGGCGTCGGTCAGCCAGGAGGTGGCGCGCTCGACGACATACTCGCAGTACGAGTTGGACACGTCGTACTCGTCGAACCCCAGGCGGGCCGGATACGAGGTCTCGTGCTGCATTCCGAAAAGGGCGGTATACCAGCCGTTGTCGGAGAGGAGGGTGGGCAGCGTGCGGACCCCCGGGCGGTACTCCCAGCCGTGGTGGGCCAGGCCGATCAGCCCGTTGCTCTGGGGGTAGCGGCCGGTGAACAGCGACCCGCGCGATGGGGAGCACAGTGGAGCGGTGGCGTGCGCGTCGGTGAAGAGGATGCCCTCCGCGGCGAGCCGGTCCATCCGAGGACTCGACACGTCGGCGTGACCATAGGCTCCGAGGTGCCGACCGAGGTCGTGCCAGTGCACAAGAAGGACGTTGTCCCGCTGCCGGTCGCTCACTTCAGGTCCGTCCTTAATCTGGGCTGCTACAGGCACCCCACCGAACCTAGCCCTAACCCGCGGGTTGTCGACCCCCAGCAGGAAATCTGTCCGCAGTGATGCGGGCAAGTCGACGATGCGGCACAATAACCTTCGCGCCACGACGAGGGAGGGACGCTGTGCAGACCGACACCGTGCTGCGAGCGCGCCCCGTCTTGCGTACGCCGCAGTGCCGAATAGCCCGCCCCTAGAGATCATCTCGGGGCGGTAGCTCAGTTGGTCAGAGCTCCGGACTCATAATCCGAGGGTCGCGGGTTCAACCCCCGCCCGCCCCACCAGGTGCCTCGCGGCGCGCAGCCACCTCGTCAGCTGCGGCACCCGGGATGCTGAACAGGCGAATCCCGTTGTCATGGAAGACGTTGCGGAGCCAGTCGTCATCCACCCCGGGAAGCTCGGTGAGCACCGTCATTGCATGGGCGTAACCGTAGGGAATGTTCGGGAAGTCGCTGCCGAACAGGATGCGCTCGCCCATGTCGCGCAGCCGCCCGTACTCCTGGCGCGGAAACGGCATCGCCTCTTCGCTGAACGTGGTGAAGGTCATCGTGGTGTCCAGATACAGATCCTCGAAATCCTCGCAGAGGTCCAGGAATTCGCGATACTCGGGACCGCCCATGTGAGCGATGATCAGCCGAAGCCGAGGATGGCGCCGAAGGACGGCGCGGATCGGCGCCGGCCCGGTGTGTGCCCCCGGTGTGGGGCCCGACCCGCAGTGGATGACGATCGGGGCGCCGGCATCGGCGAGCAGGCCCCATACCTCGTCCAGCAGTGGGTCGGCGGGATCGTAGCCGCCGACCTGGACGTGCGCCTTGAACACGCGGGCGCCCGATTCCAGGGCGGTGCGCACGTATCCGCCGGCGGCGGGCTCAGGGAAGAAGGTGGCGGTCTGCAAGCAGTCCGGCGTGGAAGCGGCGAACGCGACCGCCCACTGGTTCAGCCAGGCGGCCATGTCGGGCTTGTGCGGATACACCAGTGAGGTGAAGGCGAGCACGCCGAATGACCGCAGAATGCGCAACCGGTCCTGCTCGTCGCTCCGATAGGTGATCGGCCAGGGCCTGCCGATGAGTGGTCCGGCATCGTCGAAGTACTTCCAGACCTTGTCCATCACGTTCTTCGGCATGAAGTGCGTGTGCACGTCGATGACACCGGGTAGCGAGAGGGTCTGCCAGATCCGGCGCACCGCTTCCTGTTCATCCATCGAGTCGATCATGTCATCTGCGCCCATCCGGCACGGCCTCGCCGCGGCGCGAAATGCAGGGCGGGCCGGAAAAAAGTGCCCCCTTGCGGCGATGGTCAGGATTTCGACATAACTTTCAAACCGATGCACGATCGTGCTGCCGAGAATTGCCGGGGTGGTTCACTTCGCCGATCGGGCGCGGTATTGGCAAATATGTCGACGATCACATGGCTATCACGGTGGTGATATAGCCGGCCTCGAACGCCCTTCATGATTTCCCTGGCCTGGTGTTATAGGCGCGTCGATATTTCCTGTCGGAAGTTGTGGAAGTAACCGGTGGTTATCGCGAATGTCTCCGCCGAAATGGGTAGCTGAATCCAGAAATGGCATTTTCGCGGACATTTTGAATGGGCATAGCCTCGCGATACACCGTACGAACTGCGGAGATCAACATCGAATTAAAAATCCTGGAGAAATATCGTGAACACCAAACTGCGTACTGCGGGCCTCACCTGCGCCACCACCTTCGCCGCCGCGGCGGTCGCCCTGTCCACCGCCACCGGCGCCGGTGCCGCCAGTTCCGCTGTCGTCATCGCCGGCCTGAACGCTCAGTCACTCGGGGACGGGCTGCTGCGCCCGTTGCTCGGCGGATCTTTCGAAGACCAAGAGCGCACGAGTGTGAGGTGGCCCGCCGAGGCGCGCCCCTACACCGGGTTCTTCGACAAGACGCTCGGTGAGTCCATCGAGGTGGGCAAGGCCAATCTGCGTACGGCGATCCGCACCGCACTGGCCGGCCTCGACCGGGACGCGAACGGCAATGTCGTCGAGGGGCAGAAGGTGACGGTCATGGGGATATCCGCCGGCGCGCTGGTCGTCAACGAGGTGATGCGCGATCTGGCTCGCGAGTCGACGGCCCCGCTGAAGAATCTGATCACCTTCGTCGTCGCGGGGGACGCGAGCCGCCAGAACGACTTCAGCAACAAATACGCGGACAGGCTCGACTACACCTACCGGCCGGCAGCGGTCACCCCCTACGACACCGTCGTCGTCACTGCCGAGTACGACGGGCTGGCCGATTTCCCTGACCGTCCGGGCAACTTCTGGGCCCTCGCCAACGCCTTGGCCGGGGCGATCCTCCTGCACGTGCCGTCTGCCTACGCGGATCTGTCGGAGGTCCCCAAGGGCGACATCACCTCGCAGACCAATGCCCGCGGTGGGGTCACCACCCGCTACTTCCTCCGCGCGGAGCAGCTACCTATCGTGCGGCTGCTGCCTTTCCTCGGCTCGCGCGAAGCAGAACTGAAGGCCAAGATCGACAAGGCCTACAGCCGCAACGACACCAAGACCGCCGAGCCCACCCCTGCCCTCGCGACGGCCGCGGCCGCTGCCACCGAATCCGCTGCCACCGAGGATGTCCCCGTGCGCCGCAACAGTGACACCGCCGCCGCGACCGCGCCGGTGGCGAGCAGCACCGACGTCGCAACCGCCGCGGAGTCCGACGGCACCCCCGAGACTGTCGAGGAGGCGACCCCGGCCCCGGAGGCGGCGCGGGTGGCCCCGACCCGTGCCGAGAGCCGACAGGCGAGAAGCGAGGCGAGGCAGGCAACCGAGGAGGAGGCCGCCGACGTGGAGGAGTCGACCGACACGGATCAGGTCGAGGAGACGGAGGCGCCGTCCACTGACGTCCAGGAGGAGACGGCCGAGACCGATTCGACCGTGGCGGACACCTCCGGCTCCGCCGAAAGCGTCGGGTCGTCTGACTCCCCGGACTCCTCGGAGTAGCTCTCCAGGTCACGTCCGACGGTCCGGCACCGGACCACCCGAGCCCGGAACCCCGGCACGCCACCGGGGTTCCGTGGTGTCTACGGGTTGTACGGCACACCGACCGCGCGGAACACGAACTCCGGGGGCACGTCGTAGGCCAGCGAAGTCCGCGGCAGCCGCGCCAGGATGTCGGGCGGGATGGGGTGCTTGTAGTGCAGCGACAACTCACCGGAGCAGCGTGGGTCGATCTCGGCCACGTCCGCGGTGAGTGTCAGCCCGTCCTCGGCGAGTTCGGCCTTCACCGCGCCGCCCTGCGGTGCGTCCCACCGCACGTCGACGGTGCGGCCGGCCAGCTTGGGCACGGTCGACAGCGTGGCCAGCACCCGCTGGTTGGTCAGCACCAGCGAGCCCACATAACTGGCGATGCTGCCGCCGGAGCGCAATCCCGGCACGGTGCCGCGGAACCTGCGGGTGACCGCGACGTACTCCGCGAACACCAGGATGCCCTCGGCCTCGACTTCGTCGCGCAACTCACGGGGGAGTTTGCCGATCCGGAACAGCTTCCGAAGGAAGACAGCCATCCCACGACGTTAACTCAGGTACAGGTGGAGGGGTGAAGACGCATGGCCGCAGCGCGGCAGTGAGCGCCGCGATCGCCGTCGGGATCTACGTGGCGATGTGGATCGGCTACCGAAGCGGCTGGTCGCCGCTGGTGTCCTTCGACACCTGGGCGCTGACGGCGATGCACCGGTTCGGTGCGGCGCATCCCGGATGGGTGACGGCGTGGGACGTGTTCTGCACCGTGTTCGGCCCGACGGTGTTTCGCATCGTCACGCTCGTGGTCATCGTCGTGGCCCTGGCGCGCCGCGATCTGCCGGTTGCGCTGTTCCTCGTCATCAGCGTCGAACTGAGCGGGTTGATCACCCAGATCGGCAAGTACCTGGCGGACCGGCCGCGTCCGGACACCGCGTTCGTGACCGCGCACTCGACGTCGTTTCCCTCCGGGCACGCGCTGGGGGTCATGGTCTCGGTGTGCGCGTTGCTGGCGGTGGGCTTGCCCCTGGTGCGCCGCCGGACGCGCGGTCTGCTGATCGCCGTCGGCGTCGCCCTGATCGTCGCCGTCGGGGCGGGACGGGTGGTGCTCAACGTGCACCACCCGTCCGACGTGGTGGCCGGGTGGGCGCTGGGCTATGCGTACTTCCTGCTGTGCCTGCGGCTGGTGCCGCCGCGACGACCCGTCACGGCAGCGGACGAAATACCGGCAACGCCCGATACTGTGCGCTGAAGGTGGCCTCCTCGACCGTGGTGCCGACTTCGCCGTCGAGGGCGAGGACAGTCGGTCCGTCCACGGCGCGGAACGAGAACTCCGGCACCCGCATCTCGTGGTAGAGCGGGCTGCGCGTCAACCGGCCGAGGATGACGGCGGTCATGATGCGCAGCCGGGCCAGTCGGCGCCCGGTTTCCAGGATTCGGACGTCGATCAACCCGTCGTCCATCCTGGTCCGCCGTGAGGGCGCGAACCCCGACGGCAGGTACGAGCAGTTGCCGAGGAAGAACAGCGACGTCTGCAGCGTCTGGTTGTCGTAGGAGATGCGCACGGGCTCGGCGCGGCGCAGCGTGTGGAACATCGCGTACATGCCGGCCAGCGGCTTGCCGATCTTGTGCTCGAGTTTCTCGCGGGTCTGCACGAACCGGGGGTAGGCCCCGATGCTGGCGGTGTTGACCAGCATCTGCTTCTCGTTCATGCACACGAGGTCGACCTTGGACACCGAGCCGTCGCGGATCGCGGCGATGGTCTTGGCGGCGGTGTCGCAGCCGATGTCCTTGGCGAAGTGGTTGAACGTGCCCGCCGGGAACACCGCCAGCGGTACGCCGGCGTCCAGTGCGATGGTGGCTGCGGACGCGACGGTACCGTCACCGCCGCCGACGGCGAGCACCTCCGCGCGTTCGGCGGCGTCGCGCATCACCTCGGTGACGTCGTCGTCCGCGCCGATCTGCACGATCTCGGCCCGGGGCAACGCCTCGCGGACGACGTCGAGGACCTCCGCGCCGGTGCCGCTGCCCGACGCCGGGTTGATCACCAGCACAACGCCTTCGCCGTCGGGGCGGGGCGGGGTCTCCACGCGCAGCGGCGCCGCGGTGGGCAGCCTGGGCTCGACGACCGGTGGGACGATGCGCGCGCCCAGCACGGCCAGGCCGGCGCCGACGCCGAACCCCGCCAGGACGTCGCCGGGGTAGTGCGCGCCGGTGGCCACCCGGGAGATCCCGATCAGCCCGGCCAACAGCGAGACTCCGAGGCCGACCGGTGGGTTCTCCAGTCCGACCCCGATGGCGAAGGCTGCCGCGCTGGCCGAGTGACCGGACGGCAGCGAGTTCGACGTGGGGTGCCGCCGGGTCTGCCTGGCCAGTGGGACGAGCACCCAGTTCGGCCGCTCCCGCCGCCAGATCCGTTTGAACCCCTGATTGGTCAGCAGGCTGGTCACCGCGAGCGTCGCGACTCCGCGGACGGCGCCGCGCTTGGACGACTCGTTTCCGAATGCCGCCAGTCCGGCGGCGATGGCGAACCACAGCTTGGAATGGTCCGCGGCTCGGGTGAGCCGCGGCATCATCGCGTCGAATAGCGGACTCGGCGAGTTGGCGACCGCCTCGAAGACCTCTCGGTCCAGCGTGCCCAGCCCTTTGCCGATCTGACGAATCCCGCGGTGGCGTGCCGGAAGTAGGTCCATGGGATCCAACCTAACGGCAAACCGCTATTGACAGTTTAATTTGTCAAGGGCGACGATGGGCCTCGTGCTGGAAGTCGAGGTCATCGCCGATCCCGCGGCCGCCGTCAGCGCGCTCGATCCGATCCGCGCCGACCTCCTCGCCGAACTGAGGGAACCCGCGTCCGCAGCGACTCTGGCCACGCGCGTGGGGCTCGCCCGGCAGAAGGTCAACTACCACCTGCGCGCACTGCAGCAGCACGGGCTGGTGACAGTGGCGGAGGAGCGCCGGTGGGGTGGGCTCACCGAACGGCTCATGGTCGCGACCGCGTCGTCCTACGTCGTCTCGCCCGGCGCGCTCGGGAAGGTCGCCGCGAACCCGGACCGGACGCGAGATCGCCTGTCGGCGAGCTATTTGATCGCCGTCGCGGCGCGGACCGTGCGGGAGGTCGGCGAGTTGTGGCGTACCGCGCGTGCCGAACACAAGCGTCTGGCGACGCTGACGATCGATACGACGGTGACGTTCGCCTCCGCCGCGGATCGCGCCGAGTTCACCCGGGAACTCGCCGACGCCGTGACCGGCCTGGCGGCCCGCTATCACGACACGACGGCATCCGGTGGACGCGCCCACCGGGTGGTGCTGGCTTCGTATCCCGCGCCGACACGAAAGGACAGCGATGACGGTCAAGAACGACGGTGAAGGGCGCCGTTGGGTCGAAATGGAGTTCCTGGTGCCGGGCTCTCCGGAGCAGGTCTGGGATGCGATCGCCACGGGCCCCGGGATGAGCGCCTGGTTCACTCCCACGACGGTCGACGAGAAGCTCGGCGGTGCCATCGAATTCGACTTCGGTGGGGGACCCGGTCCCGCCACCATCGCATCGGCCGCGGCCGAGCATCCCGCGGACCTGGTGCGCGCGTGGTCGGATCCGGCGACGTCTCGCCCCGACTGAAGGGTGTGGTGCACCGAATCCACCACACCGACGAGTTCCGGGACGTGACGCGGCAGCTCCCGCCGTGGCGGAGGCGACGAAGTGGCGCACTTGGATGGCGCAGTGGAACCGGGTCGACGGGATCGCGACCTGATCGTGTCCCAACCTTGACGCAGCGTCGAACCTTTTGCGGGTAACGATGGTCAGGTGCGCCGATTGTCGACCCTGGTTGTAGCGGCGGCAGTCTGGGCAGCGATGGGAATGGTCGGTGCACCGTCGGCCGTCGCCGGCTTCGCGCCCTGGTTCGCCCGTTCGGTGGGGGCGGCCACCCAGGTGCTCGCGGTGACCGGCACCGGCGGGTCCGACGCCAAGCTCGATGTGTGGCAACGCGGTCCGACCGGCTGGCAACCGGTCACCGGGGGAGTGGGGGTCCCAGCCAAGATCGGCGCGAAAGGCATGTCGCCCAACCACTTCGACGGGTCGATGATGACGCCGAAAGGCATCTACACCCTGGACTTCGCGTTCGGCACCGAGCCCAATCCGGGTGGGGGCCTGCGCTACGTGCAGGTCGGCCCGGACCACTGGTGGGACGGCGACATGAAGAGCCCCACCTACAACACGATGCAGGTGTGCAAGAAGGACCAGTGCCGCTTCAACACGTCGCTGAGCGCGGGAACCGAGAACCTCGACATCCCCCAGTACGCGCACGCGGTCGTCATGGGCGTCAACAAACAACGCATCCCGGGCAAGGGCGGGGCGTTCTTCGTGCACAGCACCGACGGCGGTCCCACCGCGGGATGTGTCGCGATCGACGACGCGACACTGGTCAAGATCATGCAGTGGCTGCGGCCCGGAGCCCTGATCGCGACCACCGAGCAGTGATCAGATGTTGAGCGCGCGTCCCGGCTTGACCTTGAAGTTCAACGCGTCCAAGGACATCGACGCGTCGTAGGTGCGGTCGTATCCCGTTTCGCAGATCTTCCAGCCGTTCTCGGTGCGGCGGTAGCGGTCGTGATAGAAGCCGGCGCCGATCAGCATGAAGTTGAAGTCCGGCGCGATCACGCGGTCCTGCAGGTACCACGTCGCCGTCGCTTCGTCGCCCGTCACCGAGATCTCCGGATGGTTGACGCGGTGCTCGGTGATGATCTCGGGCCCGAGGGAATTACGCATGAAGCCGACGAGTTCGTCACGGGTTGTGAAGTGGTGCTCCTCGCCGATCGACTCGCCGTAACGCCCGATGACGTCCTCGGTCAAAGTGTCGGTGAACTCGTCCCAGTTCTTGGTGTCGAGTGCGCGGAGATATCGGTACTTGACCTGCTTGATCTCGTCGATGTCGCCCATGGCGCATGAGTGTCTCATGAGCTTCGCGGCTGCAGAGGGTTTAGGGTGGCGCACGTCATGAGCGATGCGTTGGGATTGTCCGTCGGGACCACCAATCTCGTCGCCGCCGGTGTCGGTCGCGCCCCGGTGATCCGGCGTGCGGTGGTCACCCTGTTCGGTCATGCGCCGCCCGAGGTCGGCGCGGCGGGCACCGGACCGGGCGGGCTGACCCTGTCCGGCTTCGTCGAACGGGTCGGCGACCGCGTGCCCCTGGTCGCCGACGACGGGTCCAGCTACCCCGCCGAACAGCTCCTGGTCGAAGCGCTGGAAACGATGGCCGGGATCGCACTGCCGGAACCTCCTGCCGACGTCACGATCGCCGTACCGGCGCACTGGTCCGCCGCGGCGACAGCCGCGTTGGAGCGCGCGCTGGCCGCCAGCGCGCTGCGCGGACCCAATGGCGAGGCGCCGCGGCTCGTTTCCGACGCCGTCGCCGCCTTGACGGCGTTGAACGCGAACCCGGGACTGAACCGCTCCGGGGTGATCGCCCTCATCGACGTCGGCGGCAGCGGCACCAGCATCTCGCTGGCCGACGCGTCGGCGGCGTTCACGCAGATCGGGGACACCGAGCGCTACGGCGACCTCGCCGGTGACCAGATCGACCAGGATCTGTTGGCGCTCGTGCTGGACAAGGCCGGCGGCGCGGACACCGACCAGACCGCCGCCGTGGCCTCCTTGGCGCAGCTGCGCGAGGAATGCCGGGCCGCCAAGGAACGACTGTCCACCGACGCCGTCACGACGGTGCCGGTGACCGTGGCCGGTCAGCCCGCCGAGGTCGAGGTCACGCAGGCCGAACTGGAAAGCCTGATCGCCCCCACGCTGGACGGGCTGTTCGACGCGCTGGAGAGCGCGCTGCGGCAGGCGGGTGTCGCCGCGGACCAGCTGACGGGCCTGGTGCTCGCCGGCGGCGGAGCCGCGATCCCGCTGATCGGCCGGGACCTCGCCCAGCGCTCGGCGGTACCAGTGCTGACTTCCCCGCGGGGCGGACTGGACGGCGCCGTGGGAGCGGCATTGTTCGCGGCATACGGCCGTAGCGCCGATACCTCGACCATGCTGGCGCCCGCGGTGGACGGCACGCAGGCGATGCCCCCGGCCGCCGGCAGCACCGAAGCGCTGGCCTGGTCGGCCGCCGACTTCGGGGACGACGATCTTGTCCCCTACCAGGGCGCCCCCTACGAGCACGACGATTCCTACGCGGCAGCCGACACCTACGAGACGGCCAACCCCTACTACGCCCCGCATCTGCACGAGCCCGGACCGGACGAACCCGACATCAAGCCCTGGGAACGGCTGCCGCTGACGGTGATGGGTGTCGTGGCCGTCATCGCGCTGGTGGCTGTCGGCGGCGTCGCGGTGGCCCTGACCTCGGTGGACAGCTCCGAGAACGACCCCCCGCGGCCCGGCAACAACCCGCTGAGCCGCGAATTGCCGCCCGCCGAGCAGACGATCACCGTCACCAACGAACCGCCACCGCCGGTGGTCCCACAGCAACCGGCGCCGCCGCCTCCGGCGGTCGAGACGACACAGCCCGCCGCGCCCGCCCCGACGACGACCGTGCCGACCACGACAACGACGACCACGACGTCGCCGACGACAACGACCACGACAACCACCACGACTACGACGACGACCACCACCACGCCGCCGACGACCACCACCACGGTGCCGACCACCACCGTTCCCACCACCACCGTGGTGACGACGACCGCCGCGCCGACCACCCCACCGACCACCGCGGCGCCGACTGTTCCCCCGACCACGGTCGCGCCCACCACCGCACCGAATCCACCGGCGGTCACCACCACCTACCTGGACATACCGTTCCTGCCGGACATCCCGATCGTGGTGCCCGACAACCAGTGACCCCCGGTCAGGATTAGGGATTTCCCCGATTCCCCTGCCGTGCCGCTCCGCCTAGGGTTTGGAAGAGTCGGGTCGATCGGCTGCGGAGGGGACAGCCGATCGAACCGCGTCCATTCATCGTCAATGGCAAGGTGTCGGACATCCGAAACACAAAAGTCTCGATTGTGGGGATGGGCAGCGTCGGAACTGCCATCGCCTATGCCTGCCTGATCCGCGGTTCGGCCGGCTCACTGGCCCTGTACGACATCAACGCCACGAAGGTGCGGGCCGAGGTACTCGACCTCAACCACGGCAGTCAGTTCGTCCCGCACTGCCGCGTCACCGGCTCTGACGACCTGGCCGTGACCGAGAGCTCGGGCGTGATCGTGGTGACCGCGGGCGCCAAGCAGAAGCCCGGCCAGAGCCGCCTCGAGCTCGCCGCGGCGAACGTCTCGATTGCACAGACCGTGACACCGGCCCTGCTCGAGCGCTCCCCGGACGCAGTGGTGGTGTTCGTGACCAACCCCGTCGACGTGGTGACCTTCGCCGCGGCGCACTCGGTCGACGTCGCACCCGGTCAAGTCTTCGGCTCGGGAACACTGTTGGATTCCAGCAGGTTCCGCTACCTGATCGCCGAACGCGCCGACATCGCCGTCGGCAATGTCCACGGCTTCATCATCGGCGAGCACGGCGACTCGGAGATCCCCCTCTGGTCGAGTGTGTCGGTCGGGGGTGTGCCCGCGGTGCAGTTCCGGCGCGACGGAGACCTGGTGTTCGACGAGCAGACCAGGGCCGAGATCTCCGCCGGGGTGGTCAACGCCGCCTACGAGATCATCGCAGGCAAGGGCGCGACCAACCTGGCCATCGGCTTGTCCAGCGCCCGCATCGTCGAGGCCATCCTGGGCGACCAGCACCGGGTGCTCCCGGTGTCGACGGTGCAGCGCGGGGTGTACGGCATCGACGACGTGGCGTTCTCACTGCCCACCATCGTGTCGGCGCGGGGTGCCGGCCGCGTGCTCGAGGTGCCGCTGGACGAGGCCGAATCGACCGGGCTGCACGCATCCGCCGCGACGTTGCGGTCGGTGCAGGAATCGCTGGGGATCTAGAACTTCAGGTAGCCGCCGTCGAGCCGCAGGACGTCGCCGGTGTGGTACCGGCTCGCGCTGCCGGCCAGATAGACCGCAACACCGGCCATGTCCTCGGCGGCGCCCCACCGACGCACCGGCACCCGGGGCAGGACCCGCTCGCGGAACCGTTCGTTGTTCAGGCCCTCCGAGGTCATCTCGGTGTCGAACCACCCGGGCGCCACGGAGTTGGCGCGGATGCCGTAACGGGCGAGCTCTACGGCCAGGCTGTCGGTGAGAGCGGTGACCCCGGCCTTCGACGCCGCGTATGCCGGCTGGCGCGGCATGCCTTGGAACGCGCCGAGGCTGGACACCGCCACCAGGCTGCCGCCGCGGCCGGCCGCGATCATCTGGCGCGCCGCCTCACGCAGCGTCACGAACACACCGTCGAGATCGACCCTGGTCACCTCGCGGAACTCGGCCAGGGACGTCTCCAGTACCGGGGTGAAGACGCCGCGCACCCCGGCGTTGGCGAAACACGAATCCAGCCAACCGAACTCGTCCCGGATCCGGGCCATGGCCGCGGTGGTGGCGTCCTCGTCGGCGACGTCGCAGACCAGCGGCAGGACCGGTCGGCCGTGCGCGCGCAGTTGCTCGGCGGCGGTGTCGAGGCGCCCGGCGTTGCGTCCGAGGATCGCGACCGTGGCGCCGGCGCGGGCCAGTCCCTCGGCGATGCCGAGCCCGATGCCCGATCCTCCGCCGGTGACGACGGCGACGTGGCCGGTCAGGTCGAAGGGGTTGTCGGTCGGAGGCGCATCGGTCACGGCACCGACCCTACGCAGGGGCGCGCCGCGCGAACTCGGGTGCCCGCTCCGGTCGGACCCCCACCCCGACGAGGTAGGCCGGGATGGCCGTCAACCACGGCATCGCCTCGATGACGCGCAACAGAGCCGCGGGCGGACCGGCGACGTTCTCGCCGCGCACGATCGGACCCAGCAGCCGCGTGTCGATCTGCCGTTGCAGCGCCTGCGTGACCGCCGTCGGCACGACACGGCGTCGGCGCACCGCGGCCAGGTCGCGATCGGTCACGGTCCCGTTCCGCAGCGGGCCGGCCAGCAGCCGAGCGGCCGCCACCCCGTCCTGGACAGCGACATTGATACCGACGCCCCCGGCCGGTGTCATGGCGTGCGCGGCGTCGCCGATGCACAGCAATCCGTCGGTGTGCCAACGGCGTAAACGGTTCATGCGCACGTCGAGAAACTTGACGTCGTCGAACGTGGTGATCGTGGTGACCGTGTCGACGGCTTCGGGCATCAACTCCAGCACGTCGGCGTGGAAGGCCGCCAGCCCGCGGGCGCGCAGCCTCGTGTCGGCGCCTTTCGGAATGAGAAGCGCCACTTGGAAATAACCCACCCGCGGGATGACGATCATGGCTCTGCCCGGCGCGACGCGGGGGAACAGGGTGTAGCTCGCGTCGTCGGGTGGTCGCGGCAACCGGAACCACCAGACGTCGAAGCCGGTGGGCCACTCCCGCATCGGTAGCCCGGTGTCGCGGCGCACCACCGACCAGCGACCGTCGCAACCGACCGTCAGGTCCGCGCGCAATTCCGCAGGGCCGTCCGGGGTTTGGTACCGGACACCGGCGATGCGCTGCCCATCGCGTAACAGTCCGGTGACCTCGCTGTTCATCTGCAAGGTGAAGGTAGGTTCGGCTTTTCCGGCTTCGGCGAGCAGATTCAGCAGATCCCACTGCGGGACCATTGCGATGTAGGGGTGTGGCTGGCGCAGCCGGGTGAAGTCGACCAGGGTGACCGAACGCCCCGCGACGTCGAACGCCGCCTGGCGGAGACGGCTGTGTGCGATGCCGGCGAACTCTGGCCAGAGACCGAGCTCGTCGAGCAGGCGCAGCGTGGTCGGGTGCACCGTGTCGCCGCGGAAGTCACGCAGGAAGTCCGCGTGCTTCTCCAGCACGGTGACCTCGACACCGGCGCGGGCCAGCAACAGACCGAGCACCATTCCGGCCGGCCCGCCCCCGACGATCGCGCACGTGGTCTTTGCGGTCACCGTGCCCACGTTAGTGGCGGTGGGGGCCGCCGGGAAGGCGTCGCGGCGCCCTTCAGAAGACGCGGATCCAGTCGATCAGCATCTCGGCCGGATAGTCGCCGCCGGCAGGTTCGCGACCACCGGAGCCGCCGATCGCGATGTTGAACACCGGAGCCATGGTGTAACCCGGGTCGTTGAACGGCCATTCGGGCAGGGAACTCGCCAGCACGGTGAAGAACGGCTCCATCCCCGGCTGGTAGTCCTTCCAGAAGTACATGCCCGACGGCAGCCAGGTCATGCGCCACCTGTGCCAGGCGCTGTCGATGGGGTGTTTCTGGGTCTGGAACTGCGTGCCGTCCAGGCGGGCGTGCACGGTGGTCCCCGACGGCCAGTCCTGGTTGCCGTACCACTCGAACAGGTCCACCTCGCCGCCGCGGACCGGATTGTCGTTGAGCAGCCAGAACGCCGGCCACGCGCCGTCGGTGAGGCAGTTGAGCTTGACGCGCGCCTCCCAGGTCGTGCCGACGCCGCCTCGCCAGTTGCCGATGACCTTGCCGCTGGCGTACTTCTCCTGGATGGTGGTGCCCGGGCCGCGGGTGGCGCGGATGACGAGGTTGCCGTCGCCGTCCTGGAAGACGTGTTCCTGATCGGTGACGTAGCGCCCCATGTTGAAGGGCTTGTCCCATTCGACGGGGTTCCGGATCGTCTCCCGCTCGGGGACGATGAACCACCAGCGGGGATCGGGCGGGGAGCCCGCGGGCCCGTTGAACTCGTCTTCGAACAGCATCACCGGGCCGGCTTCGGCGATCTCGGGGAGTCCCGGCCCGCCCGGGTTGGGCGGCGGGGCCGGTTGCGCCCCTGCGGTGGGTAAGGGCAGCGCTGCTGCGGCCACGCCGAATCCGAACATCATCATCGCGCTGCGGCGATCCATGCTTGGCATTACTGAACGGTAGATGGCGCACGGCGGATTCGGGCTGGAAAACTCGCCGATGCCCGCTATTTCTTCGGCCGGCTCAGGGGCTCGCCAACCAGGGCGCCGCGCGGCGAGCTAACCCCGTCGACAGTGAACCTACTCTGGACTGATGGCCCAGCCGACCCCTCGAGTACATCCCCAGATCGCCGCGCTGGCACCGCTGATCGGCACCTGGACCGGACAGGGCTCCGGGGAGTACCCCACGATCGACTCCTTCGGATACACCGAGGAGGTGACGTTCGGCCACGTCGGCAAGCCCTTTCTGACCTACAGCCAGCGCACCCGCGCCACCGACGACGGCCGGCTCCTGCACGCCGAGACCGGTTACCTGCGGCTGGTGCCGCCGAACCGCGTCGAATGGATCCTCGCGCACCCGACCGGTATCACCGAGATCCAGGAAGGCGAGCTCGACACCGGCCGTGACAGATTACGGCTGGAGATGCACTCAACGTCGATCGGCCGCAGCGGGTCCGCGAAGGACGTGAGCGCGGTCGAGAGGTCGATCGAGCTGGACGGCGACACGCTGAGCTACACCCTGCGGATGGCCGCGGTGGGTCAGCCACTGCAGCACCATCTTTCGGCCGTGTTACACCGCGCCTGACCGACGCCTAGCGTAGGAGGCATGGCGTCGGTGACGCGAGGCGGGAGCATGGAGGCTGGCGGCCTTCGACGTCAGCGGCCCATTCGGGTGGGTCACTGCGTCGGATCGGGCGGGGCTGCACGGCGTGTGGTGTCGCGGCCGTCGATAGCTTGGCGCACTTCGGTGATAGCCGCTCGGATCATGTCCCCGTAGGCATCGTTGTCCAGCGATGCGGTGTGGTGCTCGGCGTTGTTGATGTGCTCGGCGGCCGCGTCGAACGCTCCGAGCCGGCGGAGTTTGTCGGCGATGGTGACGTAGAGACTGGGGTAGAAGCCGGCGACGTGAAGGCTTGCGTGGTACTGCTGGGCTCGATCATCGCTGAGGGTATCGGCGGCATCGAGGGCGCGGACGTCCCACATCAACGCGGCCGCGGGGTCTTCGTACAGGTCAGCCAGGTAGTGAGCGAGAGTGCAGCGGTGGAACGGGTCGCCGGCTACGCCGATCTGCTTCCAGATAGCGAGCAGGGCATGTCGCGCGGACTCCTTCTCGCCGTCGCGTCCGAGGACCACTGCGGTGGTGATGGCTTCCATTGTCGGGTCAGGCGAGGTGACGTTGGTGGTCATGAGAGTCCTTCGGGGTGTCGTGCTGAGCAAGGTTCAGTCATGGCAATTCGAGGCATGGCATGGCGAGCGTGGTGGAGTCGCCGTCGTCGGCTGATCGAATGGTGGCCGGTTGGTCGGCGCCACGGAGGTCGAGCATCAAGTCGTTGCCCAGTGCGTGGCTGATCGCCGGGTACAACGTGGTCAGCTCGAACCAGACGGTCAGATCAGGACCGGATGCGTTTCCGTCGAGTTCCACCGCACAGTCGTCACCCAGCAGCACGCTCGGCTGACCGGAAGCTATTCGAAGGCCGATCCTCTCCGGAGCCTGTTGCTCCAGCGCCTTGAGCAGGCTCTTCTTCTCGACGGTGACGCGATGTGTCACCGCGGGAAGGGAACTGACCATGAGCTTGTAGTCAGGAAAGGCCTCGGTCAGCAGACGACAGTGTGCGACCGTGCTGTCGACCGAGCGCAGGCCCAGGGTCTGTTCGTTTGCTTCCAGCGTCACGACGGGAGTTCGTCTGAGCCGCGAGGCTGCGGCCCGGAGATCGTCTCCGGCCAGCGTTCCCGCCCAGGACGCGGCAGGGGGTTGATTGGGCACCAGCGTCCGCGTGGCCAGGCGGTAGCGATCGGTCGCGGTCAGCGAGATGGCATCGGGATTCGCTTCGAGGCGTACACCATTCAGGACGGGGAGGTCGGCATCGTGCATCGTGGTGGCCAGGATCTGGTCGATCGCCGCTGCGAGGACCGGGCCCGAGAGCGTGCAGAGATCGAGGGGAGCCGCCTCGCCAAGGGAGGCCTTGAGCGTCGCGGCTGCCCGTTGCATCCCGGCTGCCTCGGCGGCAACCTTGGCGACGTGACAGTCGATCAGCTGCGTCGCCTCCTGAGTGCCGGCGGAGAAGAATCTGCCGATGGTGGGCAGCGGCATCCCTATCTCGCGCAGCTGCCGCAACTGCGCGGCGCGGGCGAGCTGCGCTTGGCTATAGAGCCGGTATCCCGTGACCGGGTCGACCTGCTCGGGATGAAGCAAGCCTGCATCGTCGTAGAACCGCAAAGCGCTCGCGGTGAGTCCGGCGAGCTTGGCGAACGCGCCGATCGACATCAACTCCGGGTTGGTCACCTGAACATCGTCAGGCCTCAACCCGCTTGAATGTCAACCGCGGCGCGAGCCGTCGACAACGTCCCGTCCCGCAACACCTGGCCGCCGCGCCGACCTTGCCAGTTGGACCTACTGGGAGTAACTTACCAAGAGTAAGTTACTTTTGGTAGATCGGCTGTTCGGAAGGGCAGGATGGGGACGGAACGCACTCCGCGGCAACGCTTGTCAAAGCAGGCCCGGCGAGTTCAACTTCTCGACGTGGCCCGAGAGCTGATCCGGGAAGCGGGTACCGAACACTTCACGCTCGGCCGACTCGCGGACCGGGCCGGCGTGACCAAACCCGTGGTCTACGACCATTTCGGCGACAAAGCCGGGGCGCTGGCGGAGTTGTACCGCGAATTCGAAGTGCGGCAGCGGGAAACGCTTGCCGCCGCGCTGCAGGGAGTTGCGCCCGAACTGCCGGCGGTGGCACGACTGGTCGCCGACGCCTACGTCGACTGCTGTCTGGCCGAGGGGCGGGAACTGGCGGATGTGGTTGCGGCCCTCGCGGGTTCCCCGACCTTGAGCCAGTTGCGTCACGAAGGCGAGGACGCCTATCTCGCGTTGTGTCGTCAGGCCCTGGAACCGTTCGCAGGACCACTGGACGCCGCAGGTCTCCGGGCGATCATCGGAGCGGGAGATGCCCTGGTCCGAGATGCCTTGGCCGACAGGATCAGTCCCGCCGATGCGCGCAGCACACTGACCCGCGTCATCACAGCCATCGCCACCACCGACCGCCGCGAAACGGAGTAAGGAAGCCATGACCACCACTCATCGCCCGACGCCGGGAACGGCGTTGTGGCTCTTCGCGCACCCGCGCCGAAGTTCACTCAACGCGCGCCCCTTCCGAGATGGCACCGAGGCGCTGTCTGAACGGTATGAAGTGCTGACCTCCGACCTGCACGCCCAGAAGTTCGACCCCGTGCTCGGCGACCGCGACTTCGGAGAGCCCGTCGGTCGGCCGGGGAACATCACCGAACTGGCCGCCGACGCGTACCACCGCGGGGAGCTACCCGCCGACGTGCGTGAGGAGCAGGACAAACTCGCCGCGGCAGAGCTGCTCGTGGTGCAGTTCCCACTGTGGTGGTACGGGCCACCGGCGATCCTGAAAGGCTGGTTCGACAGGGTTCTCACGAATGGATTCGCCTACGGCGACAACGATCCCAAACTCGGGATACCTCGACGCTACGGTGACGGCCACCTCGTCGGGCGTCGCGCGCTCATCGTGGTGACCGCCGGAGAAGACGCACGGTCCATCGGCCCGCGGGGCATCAGCGGGGACCTCGACTCCCTGCTGTTCCCCCTCACCCACGGCACACTCTGGTACGTCGGCATCGAAACACTCGACATCCATGTGGTCTACGACGCCGACTCCCTGGGCGCCGCGGGCGCCGACCGCGAAGCGCAGCGACTACGGGAAAGGCTGCAGAACATTCACGCCGAACAAGCCCGACGGTTCCGGCGTCTACGCGACGGCGACTACCACGGGACACGCGCGCTCCGGGAGGACCTCCATCCGGGCCGCACCGATCTCGGTATCCACCTGGCGCCGTCGCACTGACGGCTATGCCGACGTCGTGTCGGCCGCGGGCTGGCGGGTCGGGGTGATCCGCCCGACCACACCTTTGACCGAGGCGCGGTCCAACAGCTCCTGGTAGAAGTCCGCGGACACCGTGCGGGTCCGGCTGAGCAGGAACCCGCTGGAACCGCTCGGGTCGGTGACGATCGCCCACTGGTAGTCGGGATCCAAGTCGACGATCCAGTAGTTGCCGGGCGGCTCAGACGAGGCGGGCCCGAAGAACCGCACGTTCAGCTTGTTGTCGTCGGGATCGACCGGCAGCGCGGCGCCGGTGATCGCCGACCGGGGTCCGTTGTCGAAGAAGTAGTTGCCCGAGTTCTGCACCCTGATCGATCCGTCGGGATTGAGGCTGTACACGGCGGTGGTGTTCACCAGCCCGAGCGAGAAGAACTGCTTGACACTGCCCACTTCGTACCAGGTGCCCAGGTAGCGGTCGAGGTCGACGACCGGCGGCGCCGAAAGCACCACGCCCGCAGCCTCACCCAGCACGATGTACTGGTCCGGAGCGCCGTAGATGCCGGTGCCGTCGGCAGGGCCCAGGCCCCGGTAGAGGTCGTTGATCCAGCCCGTCGCCAACGTGGTCGCAGCCGCGGTGTTCCCCGGCGGAGAGAAACCCGACACCAGTTGGGCGAACAGGTCGAGGAGCGGATTGCCGCCGATCAATGCGTCGGCATGCGAGCCGCGCGCGAGGGTGACGCCGACGAACTGGCCGGGGCGGGCCGCCACCAGTTCGTTGGTGGTCCCGCTGTTGTCGTTCCACGGCGAGGACGGGGAGGCGACCTGGTAGATCGGGACGAACGGGTCCTCGAGGCTCTGCAGCGCCGCCGTCAGCCGTCCCCGCCAGGCGACCCCGTCGAACATCACGATGCCACGCAGACCTCCGGTCGCGGTCGGATCGGCGGCGTAGAAACCGCCGACCGACGTGGCGAAGCCGCCGCCGCTGGACTGCCCGGAGAGCACGAAGTCTTCCGGCAGCGTGCCCTGGTAGCCGGCGGCACCGGCGCTGCTGTTCAGCGCCGACCGGTCCCCGACGAACATCGTGGCGACGCCCTGCTGCATCGCCGCGCCGTTGATCCAGCAGGCCATGCAGGCCAGGCCGGGGAACGACGGCAGGTTGGGCGCCACCACGATGCTGTTGGTCTGCTGCGAGAGGTTGCGGGCCAACGCCGAAACCGACGCCTTGCTGCCGAGGAACCCGTGTTGCAGCCAGATCACGCCGGTCGCGGTGGTCGAGCCGTCGGCCTGTGTCGGCAGGTACCAGTCCGCGCGTGCGTTGTACTCGCGCGATCCGACCGGAATGGTCAGCGATGCGCGGGTCTTCTTGACGCCGGTCACCGGTCCGGCCGTGACCGCCGACTCAGCCGAAAGACGCTGTGCAGCCGGTGGATTCGAGACGACAGGGACGGCCGGGGCGGTCGGGGCTGTTACCGGGGTCTCAAGGGTGCGGGCGGCGCGCCGACGCGTCTCGCGGGCCTCCCGTGCGGCGGACCGCTCCGCGGTGCGTTGGACTGCCGCGGTGGATTCGTTGTCCGCGTTGGCATCCCGGTCCAGGGTGTACACCCTGGACACGTCGGCGGGGTCGGGGCTGTTCTCCGCGCGCTCCCGGGTACGTTGTCTCGCCGACGATGTGGAGGAACCGGTATCGGCGTCGACGCGGCGTGACTCGGTACGTGCCGGTGCGGAGTCTGCTGTCCTGCTTGCCGAACCATTGGTGTCGCCGGAATCGGTATCAGCTCCGGCGACACCGGCCCCGGCTCCCAGCGCGAGGCAGGCTCCAGCGCCTGCCGTTCCCAACCACACCAGCCAGCGTCGTGACGTCACGAGCCGCAACCTATCCCGGGGGGTGACGAATCGGGCAGCAAATCAGCGCAAACGTCAGATTGGCGTCACTGCACCGGATCCGATGACAAACAGACGGCGGCCCCTCCGTATGGGAGGGGCCGCCGCTACTGCGAACTGCGGAGTCGATCGTTACCGGGCGGAGCGCTTCGACGACCGGTCGGACTTCGCCGACTTGCTGGAACCGCCGGACTTGGCGGCAGCACCGGAGTCATTGCCGGTCTCCGGGGCCTCGGTCGTTTCCTTCTCGGCCGGGGCCTCGGTCTCGTCGTTCTCCACGGGCGCGGTCTCGTCCTCGGCCGGAGCCTCGGTCTCGTCCGTCTCGGCCGGGGCCTCGGTGGCCGGCTCGGTCTCGGCCGGGGCCTCGGCAACCGGCTCGGTCTCGACCGGCGCCTCGGCAACCGGCTCGGTCTCGACCGGGGCCTCGGCAACCGGCTCGGTCTCGACGACCGGAGCGGTTTCCGTGACCGGTTCGGTCTCAGTTGCCGACTCGGTCTCGGTGGCGGTGTCGGTCGCCGGGGCGGCATTGCGGGCGGCAGGCTCGACGTCCAGCGTCACGACGTTGCTCGCGGCGAGGACCGCTTCGGTGGAGGTCAGCGACTCGCGGGCCGGGGCCGGCGGCGTCCAGGGCGCACCCGGCACCGGATCCGGCTTGAGCGCCTCGGCGATCGCCTTGGGGATCGTCGAGAAGATGCTCACGATGGCGCTCGTCGCGTTGATCAGGCCCGGGAACTGGTCGCACTCGGTGCCGGTGCACTCCGGGTTGACGTAGCCGTTCAGGAAGGAGTTGAGCATCACGCCGGGCGCGTTGACCAGCGCGGTGAACAGCGCCTTGCCGTCGCCGTCCCGCATGGCGCCGGTGACGGCGTCGGCCAGCAGCGCGAACTCGAAGCCGATGGCGAGGAACGGGCCGAGCACGTTCTTGGTGATGTCGTTGACGATCGAGTTCCGGTCGAAGACCGCCTTGATGACCTGCTGCAGGTTGGTGGCCATCTGCTCCGGAATGCCCATGTTGCCGTTGGGGTTCCGCTCGCTGGGAGCCTGCGACCAGAACGCCGAGTACAGCGGCGAGCCGATGTTCAGCGCGTAGACGAACGAACGGTTGAGGCGATCCCAGGCATCCGCGTACTCACCGGCACGGAAGTGCGCTGCGGCTTCCTGGAACAACGGTTGCCCGTTGGCGCCGTTCCACCACGAGTTGAAGGCGGCGGGGACTCCGACGAAGCCGTTGACGACCTTCTCGCCGTAGGCCCACTGGTTGGCCAGCAGCTGGCGCACGACCGGGAACGGATCGGAGGCGATGGTCTGGAAGATGTTGGAGAGGTTGGCGCCGGACTGGTTGAACAGGTTCCGGTACACCGCGCCCGTGTCGCTGCCGTACGTCGGGTTGGCCGACGCCGTGAGAGCGATGGCGTGGTTCTGGGCCTGGATGTCCACGACCGGCGAGACCGGAGTGACAGCCAACGTGCCGGCGCCGATGACGGCAACACCGGCAGCAAGGAACTTGCTGACGCGCGGCTTCGGTGAAGCGGAATAGGTGCCCGACGCGAGGGCGGGTGCTGCGTGCACTTGTTCTCCTGATCTAAGTAACTGAGTGATGCCGTTCTCGGCGGCGTGAACGTAACTGAAGAGAACCTGAGGAACAATGCCTACGTCTTACCTGCGCCTTTAGTGGACAGGCGAATCGGGCAGGAAGTGAACCTGAGAATCTGCCGTGAAATGACGGAGTAGCTGGGTCCGGTAGATCGCGGTGATGGCAGGGTGGCCTGGTCGCCTGATTTTGCTGGCCGCGGAAGGTAGCGCCCCAACGTTGCCCACAATTTGGAATCATCAGCAAATGCCGCTGCGGAGGCGGCAACCGAGCTGACCTGGTTGGTTAGGGTTGCCTACCCTAATTAGGCGATCCTAAGTCGGTGAAATTCTGGTTATGGGAGTTTCGCCTCCGGGTTCGCTCGGGAAGTTCGCGGATGCGTCGCGCTCACCGCAGTCTCGCGCCGCCAGACGGCGGAACTCGCAACGTCCCGAAGAGGGCCCCACGCACCGTCGGCGCAGCAGGTGTGACCTTCGTCACAGGCAGTCGTGCGCGGTTCAGGGCTGGTGGTCCCAGGGGGCCGACGGAGGTCACCGGGCGTCCGTCGTCGACAGCGGATGGCCTCCCACGGCGCGGCCGAGGACGACCTTCGCCGTGATCACGCCCAACTTCGCCATACCCAGATAGGTCGACGGGTTGAACAACGTCGGCCACACGGTGCGAGTTCGGTGCTCGTCTACCGGCAGGTCGGCGAACCGATCGCGCAGCCACCGCAGCGTCATGGGGGCCGACAGCGGATGCAACAGCAGATGACCGCAGAACCGGTCGCGGTGATAGGTGACCGATGCACCGAGGCGTTCGTACTCGGCCACCAGCGCATCGACGTCGACGACGCTGATGATGCCGTCGTGCACCGCCTGGATGACCAGAACCGCGGGCGTGGGCCTGGACTTACCGAGCTTGGTCTCGTCGAAGATGTGCCGCACTTCGGGCAGGTCCCACAACTCGTCGGCCGTCATGTCGACGTATGACCCGATGTCGACGTTGCGCAGCTGCCAGACCGCCTGCGCTGTAGTCATCGTCTGCAGCGTGTCGAGCAGCTCCTTGCCCTCCTCGGTGGCGTGCTCGTCGACGACGTGCTGTGCGCCCGGAAAGACTTGCGTCAGTGCGGAGATCATCAACGCGGCGAGGCCGGCGAAGAAGCTGCCGTTGAGACGACGGGCCACGCTGCCCGGGTCGCCGACGGGCGAACCGAGCACGGCGCCAACGATATTGACCTCCGGTGCGTACCGTTCGCACAGTTCGGCCGCCCACGCCGAGGCCAAGCCTCCCCCCGAGTATCCCCACAGGCCCACCGGTGCAGACGGTGAGACGTCCACGTGCTCAGACCGCATCGCTGCGCGCAGCCCGTCCAGAATGCGGTAGCCGGGCTCCACGGGGGAGCCCCACATGCCGTGGCAGCCTTCATGATCCGGCACGCACACCGTCCAGCCTTCGGCCAGTGCGGCCGTCACCAGCAGGTACTCGGCCTGGACGAAGGCGCCGATCGGCCCCGCGCCTTGCCGCATGGCGAACGAAGGAAAGCATCGCGACGCCACGGCGTCGATCGCGCATTGATACGACAGGACTGGACTTCCGGCTGAGGACTTCCGCTCCTCCGGGACGAGCGCCGTCGTGACGGCGACTTCCGGTTCCTCGTGCAGGTTGGTCGTCCGGTACAGCAGCTGGGTGGCTTTCACCCGCTGGCTGATCAGACCGAGGAATCCGATCTCCACCTCGCGCGATCGCAACACCGTGCCCGGTTCGGTGTTCTCGTAGCCGGGCGGTGCGGCGTAGAACGGGTCCTCGTCAGGCGGGATCGGACGTCGGCCGCGGCGCAACTCTTCGTGCGGCGGGCTTGTGGCTTGCACGGACGTGGCGGAATAGCTGTCCATAGGTGTCGTGCCCCCGGTGCGTATCGCTGACGGCGCGCAACCACGGCGCCTGACGTATGCATTACCCGCGGTACTGGGTGATCAACCGTTCACCCAAAACTTCGGACCGGCCCGACGTGGAGCCGGTGACGGGAATCGAACCCGCGTATTCAGCTTGGGAAGCTGATGTTCTGCCATTGAACTACACCGGCATGCTCGACTCGGAAGGCTAGCACCTCGCCGACCGCCCCCGTGGACGTGGCCAGCGGTTTAGGCTGCTGCGACAAGGGGGTCCGCATGAAACTCGCCGTCACCGCGTCCGCCACGCTCGCCGCGCTGATGCTCTCGCCGGCCACTGCCACCGCCACGCCGGCCGAAGGCGACATCGACCGCTCCGACCTGGCCAAGGGCACCACGACCGCGCCCGTCGTCATCGTCTCGGTCGGCCAGCCCAGCACCCTCTATGTCCAGGAGCTGGTTCTGCACGGCGCGGCCAGCAGCGGCTGGCACACCCACCCCGGCACCGAACACACCGTCATCACCGAGGGCACGGTCGTCGTGCAGAGCGCACCAGACTGCCGGCCCGTCGCCTACCCGGCCGGTCAGGCCGTCTTCATCCCCGCCGGTGTCCCGCACGTGGTGCGCACCGACGGGCCCGGCGACTCGCGCGCCGTCGTCACCTACACCCTGCCCGCGGACCGGCCGGTCCGCGACGACGCGCCCGCCGCCTGCCCCTGACATCGGCGCGCGCCGTTACGCTCGTCGGGTGCTGCTCTCCGACCGCGACATCCGCGCCGAGATCGACTCCGGCAGGCTCGGCCTCGATCCGTTCGACGACAGCCTGGTCCAGCCCTCCTCGGTCGATGTCCGCCTGGACAACCTGTTCCGGGTGTTCAACAACACCCGCTACACCCACATCGACCCGGCCAAGCGCCAGGACGACCTGACCAGCCTGGTGGAACCGAAAGAGGGGGAGCCGTTCGTGCTGCACCCCGGCGAGTTCGTGCTCGGCGCGACGCTGGAGCGCTGCACCCTGCCCGACGACCTCGCCGGCCGGTTGGAGGGCAAGTCGTCGTTGGGCCGCCTGGGTCTGCTCACCCATTCCACCGCGGGGTTCATCGATCCCGGCTTTTCCGGCCACATCACGTTGGAGTTGTCGAACGTGGCCAATCTGCCGATCACGCTGTGGCCGGGGATGAAGATCGGCCAGCTGTGCCTGCTGCGGCTCACCAGCCCGGCCGAACACCCCTACGGCAGCGCCAAGACAGGGTCGAAATACCAGGGCCAGCGCGGTCCGACGCCGTCGCGGTCCTATCAGAATTTCCTCCAGTCCAATTGACGAAAACGTCACTGACGAAACACCTGTCACGCGGGTACTGTCAAGAACGTCTTCACCGCGTCAGCTAACGGGATCGCTGTAACGCCGCGATCCGGGCCGACGATGAACGATCGAGGTGTCGGCTCGCCAGGCGGCTTCCCGGCGCGCACAACGCAAGAGTGCAGCAAACGATTGGGAGGGATCGAGTGGACATCGTATTAGGTGTGTCGATGACACCTAGGACGGTCCGCATGGTGCTGGTCGAGGGCAAATCAGCCGACGGTGTCACCGTCGACCACGACGCTTTCGATGCCACGTCAGGCGACCCGTCGGCAAACGTTGCCGACCAAGTCGTCGCGGCGGTGCTCGGCACCCAGGAGAGCGCCGAGACCGGGGGCCATCACCTGCATTCGGTCGGTGTCGCGTGGAGCGATCACGCTGAAGCCGCGGTCCTGCGGGACAAACTCGCCGCGCTCGGAATCGACGACGTCATGTTGGTCTCGGAAGGCCACGCCGCCGCTTCGCTGGCGCAGGCCGCCGGCCGCGCCGTCGGCTATGACACCACCGCCCTGCTGTTCATCGACCGCGACACCGCGACCCTGTCGGTCGTGCAGACCGGGGACGGCTCGGTGGTCAAAGTGCTCAGCCGCACCCTGCACAGCGCCGACGCCCTGTCGGTGCTGACCGAGATGGCCGAGGCCGTCGCGACGCACGAGACCCCGCCGCAAGGCCTGTTCGTGGTCGGGTCGGGCGTCGACGTCACCTCCGTCAAGGACCACCTCGAGCACCTCGTCGCGCCGCCGGTCAGCGCCCCCGAGGACGCGGAGCTGGCGCTGGCCCGCGGCGCGGCCCTCGCTTCGGCGACCGCACCGGCGTTCGAGGCCAGCACCGTCGGCCTGGCCTACTCCCAGGACCCCGACGAGGGACCTACTGCCGGCTCTGCCTACCTGGGTCTGACCGGGGTCGCCGCGCCACTGGCGCCGGCCGGCGCCGCCGCGACGGTCGACGAGTTCGCACCGACCGAGGTGCGCCCAGCCGCCGAGGAGCGCAAGCCGTTCCTGCTCGTCGGCAGCGCCTTGTCCTCTGTCTTCGTGATCGGCGTTGTGGCGCTGGTGATTTCACTGGCGGTCAGCATCCGGCCCACTGCCGACGAGCGCCCCAGCCCCGCGCAGAGCGCGATCGTGCCCAACAGTCAGGTCGCGCCGCCGCGCCCGGCCCCGGTCAAGGAGGCCGCCGAGAAGCCCGCGCCGCCGCCCCCGGCGCCCGAGACCATCAAGGCGCCGGTGCCCGTCGTGCAGGAAGCCCCGCGCCAGGCCCCGGCCCCGCAGCAGGCGCCGCGCACCGTGTTCGTCGAGAACGCGCCCGCACCGGCCGCGCCGCCGCCGGCACCGCCCGCGGCGCCGGCGCCCGTGCCGGTCGTCGCACCTCCCGTGGTGGTACCGCCGCCGGCGTTCGTCGCACCGCCGCAACAGTGGCCGCGGTGGACGCCGCCGCGCGCGCCGCGGCTGTTCGAACCCGTCAAACCGCGCGACGACGGTCCGAAGTGGCCGACCCGGCCGACAATGCCGACCGTGCCGTCGATGCCGACCAAGACGGTGCAGCCCACCCCGGTTCCGCAGATGCCGCAGCGGCCGAGCTGGCCGGGCTCCGGCAACTCCGGTCGCGGGGACGGCCCCGGACGTGGCGACGGTGACTCCGGTCGCGGATCGTCGCGCGGTGGTGGCAGCGGTGTCCCCGGCGACGTCAACGGGGACGGCTGCTTCCTGGTCTTCTGCGCCCCAGGCGGCGGCCGCGGCTGACGACCGTCACCCGCCGTTGGCCCGGCGCTCGGTGTCGGTTCGCGAACAGGTCATCGGAGCCGCTTAGAGAAGCGGTATGCGATGCACCGTCTTCGGCACCGGGTACCTCGGCGCCACCCACGCCGCCGGCATGGCCGAGCTGGGTCACCACGTCCTCGGGGTCGACATCGACCCCGGCAAGATCGCCAAGCTGGCCGTCGGCGAGGTGCCGTTCTACGAGCCGGGCCTCCCGGAAGTGTTGCAGCGCAACATCGCCGCCGGCCGGCTGTCCTTCACCACCGATTACGCCGAGGCCGCCGACTTCGCCGATGTGCACTTCCTCGGCGTCGGCACCCCGCAGAAGAAGGGCGAGTACGGTGCCGACCTGCGCCACGTGCACGCCGTGGTCGACACGCTGGTTCCGCTGCTGATGCGTCCGGCGGTGCTGGTCGGCAAGTCCACCGTCCCGGTGGGGACCGCGGCCGAACTGTCAGCCCGCGTACGCAACCGGGCCGCGGTCGACGTGGAGGTGGCCTGGAACCCCGAGTTCCTGCGCGAGGGTTTCGCGGTGCACGACACCCTGCACCCGGACCGGATCGTCCTGGGCGTCCCGCCCGGCACCGGCCGGGCCGAAGCCGCGATCCGCGGGCTCTACGCCCCGCTGCTCGACGACGGAGTCCCGTTCCTGGTCACCGACTGGCAGACCGCCGAACTGGTCAAGGTGTCGGCGAATGCGTTCCTGGCCACCAAGATCTCGTTCATCAACGCCATCTCCGAGGTGTGCGAGGCGGCCGGGGCCGACGTGACCGTGCTGGCCGACGCGCTCGGGCACGACGCACGCATCGGCCGCCGGTTCCTCAACGCCGGACTGGGCTTCGGCGGCGGCTGCCTGCCCAAGGACATCCGAGCCTTCATGGCCCGCGCCGGCGAACTCGGCGCCAACGAGGCGCTGACGTTCCTGCGCGAGGTCGACAGCATCAACATGCGCCGCCGCACCCGCATGGTGGAGCTGACGACCGCCGCATGCGGCGGCTCGCTGCTCGGCGCCACCGTCGCGGTCCTGGGCGCGGCCTTCAAACCCGACTCCGACGACGTGCGCGACTCGCCGGCCCTCAACGTCGCCGGTCTGCTGCAACTGCACGGCGCCGAGGTCTGCGTCTACGACCCCAAAGCGATGGACAACTCCCGGCGCCTGTTCCCGACGCTGACCTACGCCACGTCGGCGCGCGAGGCGTGCGAACGCGCCGACGCCGTGCTGGTGCTCACCGAGTGGGCGGAGTTCGTCGACCTGGACCCGGCCGCGCTGGCGAGCGTGGTGCGCACGAAAGTCGTTGTGGACGGCCGTAACTGCCTCGACCTGGCGGCCTGGCGACAGGCCGGTTGGCAGGCGTATGCGCTCGGCCGTAGCGTCAGGGAGTGACCGTCTACGCGCTGAACCTGTTCGACATCGCCGACCGCGAGGAGTACCTCGCCTATTCCAAGCGCTCCCCGAACGAAGTCGCCAGACACGGCGGGCGGGTGGTCGCGCTCGGACGGTTCCGCCGCTCGGTCACGGGCGACGTGGAACCGCGCACCGTGCTGATCCTCGTGGAGTGGGACTCGATGGAGGCGTTCAACAGCTACCGCGACGACCCCGATCTGGCCGACCTGCACGCCCACCGGGAGAACGGGTCGTCGTCGTACGTCTGGCATCTGTTCGACCGGTTGGACGATCTGCGCCCGCTGCTTAAGCTCGGGTGATGGCAGGCGAGCAACTCCGACACCGGGTGCGTTGGGCGGCTATGCACGGGGTGATCCGCGGGATGTCGAAGATCGCGGCCCGCCGCGACCGCGACCCGCAGGCCCGGCTCATCGCGGACCCGTCCGTGCGGGAGGACCCGGCGGCCTTTGCCGACGAACTGCGTGCCCGCGGTCCGGTGATCCGCTGCCGCGCGGTGCTGATCACCGTGGACCACCAGGTGGCCAACGACCTGCTGCGGTCCGACGACTTCCGGGTCTCCTCCCTGGGCTCCGGACTACCCGCCCCGCTGCGGTGGATCAACCAGAAAACCCACCCTGGACTGCTGCACCCCATCGAGCCGCCGTCGCTGCTGAGCATCGAACCGCCCGACCACACCCGGTGCCGCAAGCTGGTCTCGTCGGTGTTCACCACCCGCGCGGTCGCAGCGCTGCGCGACCGCGTGCAGGAGACCGCCGACCGCCTGCTCGACGACCTCGAGAACCGCGGCGGTGAGGTCGACATCGTCGCCGAATACTGCTCGCAGCTGCCGGTCGCGGTGATCAGCGACATCCTCGGGGTTCCGGAGGAAGACCGCCGGCACATCCTGCGGTTCGGCGAGCTCGGCGCACCCAGCCTCGACATCGGACTGTCCTGGTCGCAGTACATGCAGGTGCACGAGGGCATCGTGGGCTTCAACGAGTGGCTCACCGGGCATCTGGACCACCTCCGCCGACACCCGGGCGACGACCTGATGAGCCAGCTCATCCGGGCCAGCCAGGACGCCGAGGAGTCCGCCCGGCTGAGCGAGCGCGAACTGCAGGCCACCGCCGGACTGGTATTGGCCGCCGGGTTCGAGACCACGGTGAACCTGCTCGGCAACGGGATCCGGCTGCTCCTGGAACACCCCGAGCACCTCGAGACGCTGACCCGCCGCCCCGAGCTGTGGCCCACCGCGGTGGAGGAGATCCTGCGGCTGGACTCGCCGGTGCAGATGAGCGCGCGGATCGCCCGCCGTGACGTCGAGATCGCCGGCACCGAGATCCGGCAAGGCGAACTGGTCATCGTCTACCTCGCCGGAGCCAACCGGGACCCCAAGGTCTTCGCCGACCCGCACCGGATGGACCTGGAGCGGGACAACGCCGGGCGCCACCTGTCGTTCTCCGGTGGACGGCACTTCTGCCTGGGTGCCGCGCTTGCGCGCGCCGAGGGCGAGGTCGGTCTGCGCACGTTCTTCGAACGCTTCCCCGATGCCCGGCTGACCGGCGTCGGCAGCAGGCGCGACACCAGGGTCTTACGAGGTTGGGCAACATTGCCGATCACGCTTGGGACGGCCCGCGCCGCGCTAGGTTCGTAAGGGTGGACTTCCGAGCAGCCCTGCTCGAGCAGACTCGAGCTTTCGGTGACCTGATCCGATCGGGAGACCCTGCGGCGCCCGTCCCGACTTGCGGTGACTGGAACCTCAAACAGCTCTTCCGGCACGTCGGGCGCGGAAACCGTTGGGCCGCGCAGATCGTCACGCAACGACGCAACGAACCCCTGGACCCGCGTGAGGTGCTCGACGGGCGACCACCCGACGACCCTGACGGCGCCGCGGAGTGGCTGCAGTCCGGGGTGGAACTGCTCATCGACGCCGTCGACCGCGCGCGCAGCGACACCCGGGTGTGGACGTTCGTCGGCCCGCGGCCCCCGGGCTGGTGGTTGCGTCGCCGACTGCACGAGATCGTCGTGCACCGAGCGGACGCTGCGCTGGCCACCGGCGCGGAGTTCGACCTGCCGCCCGACCTCGCCGCGGACTGCCTGTCCGAGTGGATCGAGCTGGCGTGTGTAGACCGGCGCCACGCGCTGCCGCTGAACCACGGCGAGTCGATTCACCTGCACGCCACCGACGAGGAACTCGGTCCCACCGGGGAGTGGACCATCGTCCACGACGACGACGGTGTCTGGTGGTCGCACAACCACGGCAAGGGGAGCGTCGCGCTGCGCGGCCCCGCCCGTGACCTCCTCCTGACCGCCGCCCGCCGCACGTCCGTCGCCGACTCCGGTCTGGAGATCTTCGGCGACGAGACGGTATGGACCGGCTGGCTCGAACGCACCCCGTTCTGACGTGAAGTAGCTTCGACCAGATGACGATCTCCGAAATGGCCACCGTCCTGGCCTGGCACGACGCGCTCAATGCCGGCGACACCGAAACCCTGCTGAAGCTGTCCAGCCCCGACATCGAGATCGGCGATCCGCACGGCGCGGCCCAGGGCCACGCGGCGCTGCTGGACTGGGCACGGTCCGTCGACGGGACCATCGAACCCGGTCGCACCTACGTGCGCGGCGGCGTGGTGGTCGTCGAGCAGCAGATCACCTCCGTCACCGGGGAGACGGGAACAGCCGCCTCGGCGTTCCGTGTAGTGGACGACCACGTCACCTCGGCGTTCCGGCATGACAGTCTCCAGGACGCGCTCGCGGCCACCGAGCTGACCGAGGATGATCTGACCGGCTGATGCGCGGAATCATCCTGGCCGGTGGATCGGGCACCCGGCTGTACCCCATCACGATGGGCACCAGCAAGCAGCTGCTCCCGGTCTACGACAAACCGCTCGTCTACTACCCGCTGTCCACGCTGATCATGGCGGGCATTCGCGACATCCTGGTCATCACCACCCCACACGACGCCGAGGCGTTCCAGCGTCTGCTCGGCGACGGCTCGGCCTTCGGCATCGACCTGAGCTACGCGGTGCAGCCCGAACCCGAAGGTCTGGCGCAGGCATTTGTGATCGGCGCCGAACATGTCGGCAACGACTCGGTGGCTTTGGTGCTGGGCGACAACGTCTTCTACGGTCCCGGGCTTGGCACAAGCCTGTCCCGCTTCCAAAACATCAGCGGGGGAGCGATTTTCGCCTACTGGGTGGCCGACCCCAGCGCGTACGGCGTCGTCGAGTTCAGCCCCGACGGCACCGCGCTCTCGCTGGAGGAGAAACCCGCGGCCCCGAAGTCGCACTATGCCGTTCCGGGGCTGTACTTCTACGACAACGACGTCCTCGAGATCGCCCGGTCGCTGCACAAGTCCGCGCGCGGCGAGTACGAGATCACCGAGATCAACCAGACGTACCTGCGCGAGGGCAGGCTGCGGGTCGAGACGCTCGCCCGGGGCACCGCGTGGCTGGACACCGGGACGTTCGACTCCCTGTTGGATGCAAGTGATTTCGTGCGCACCATCGAGCGCAGGCAGGGCCTGAAGATCAGCGTGCCCGAGGAAGCGGCATGGCGGGTCGGCTTCATCGACGATGAGCAGCTCGCGGCGCGCGCCCGAGCGCTGACCAAGTCGGGTTACGGCGCATACCTTTTGGAACTGCTGCAACGCTGAGTTTCGAAGAACCCTAGAGTATTCGAATCGCGGGGCGTCGACGGACCCGTCGGCCTCCGGCCGACCGACGGACCCGTCGGCCTCCGGCCGACCGGCAGACCCTGCCGTGCGCGGCTGAGGCGCGCCCACAGGTGACCGCGATGTCAACCGATGTAAACATTGGTCTATAGGTCTTGTTTTTAGTTCTTTAGACCTTTACGCTCTCGTCAGTAGTGACGTGTGTCACCTCGACGAAAGGTTGCGTGTATGGCCATACGTTCAGATCCGCCGGTGCAGGCCGATCCCGCGAATCCCGAAGGTCACACCCTCAAGCGGGGCGCGATCGGCTTGGCCGGCGTGGTCTTCATGGTCGTCGCGTTCTCGGCACCGATCACCGCGATGACCGGAAACCTGCCGGTCGCCGTCGGATTCGGCAACGGACTGGGCGCTCCGGCCGGCTTCGCCATCGCCACCATCGTGCTGAGCATCTTCAGCATCGGGTTCATCGCGCTGGCCCGCCACATCACCGCCGCCGGCGCTTTCTACACCTTCGTCTCCCGCGGCTGGTCCAAGATCCCGGGCCTGCCTGCCGGCGTGATGTCGATGTTCACCTACATGACGATGGAGGCCGGTCTGATCGGCATCTTCAGCGTCTTCGCCGACCAGGCAATCTCCTCGCAGTTCGGGATCGACCTGCCCTGGCTGGTCTATGCCGCCATCGGCGTCATCGTGATCGCGACGCTGTCGCACTTCGACATCTCGGTGGCCGCCAAGGTTCTCGGAGTGGTGCTGGTCGCCGAGATCGTGATGCTGAGCCTGACCGCCACGGCGTCGCTGCTGCATCACCCCGAAGGGATGAGTTGGACCTCTCTGAACCCGGCGACGGCGCTGAGCACCAACGGAGTCGCCGGAGGCGTGGTCGGGCTGGGTCTGCTGATGGCGTTCTGGTCCTGGGTGGGGTTCGAGTCCACTGCGATCTACGGTGAGGAATCGAAGAACCCGAAGCGGATCGTCCCCCAGGCCACGATGATCGCCGTCATCGGCATCGGGGTGTTCTACACCTTCATCGCGTGGGGCATGATCGTCGGCAATGGCCCGACCAAGGCCGTCGAACTCGCTTCCGGGCCGAACCCGTTCGACCTGATCTACGCGCCGACGGAGCAGTATCTGGGCCACTGGGCGATCGTGGTGTTCGAGTGGCTGATGATCGGCGGGTCCTTCGCCTGTGCGCTGGCGATCCACAACTCGGCTGCCCGTTACCTTTTCGCATTCGGGCGGGACGGTCTGCTGCCGCGCCGTCTCGGCGAGGCACATCCCCGGCACGCGTCGCCGTATGTGGCCTCGCTGACGCAGAGCGTGTTCGCCGCCGCCGTGCTGATCGTCTGCGCCCTCAGCGGAGCCGATCCCTACGCGGTGCTGTTCGTGCTGGTGGCGATCCTGGCCACACTGTGCTTGTTGACCGTCCAGACGATGTCGTCGATCGCGACCGTGGTGTTCTTCCACGTCAAGAAGCAGCACCCGGAGACCGCGAGTTGGTGGCGGACTCTGGCCGCGCCGATCATCGGTGGCGCGGGCATGGTGTACGTGATCTACCTGATGGCCTCGAACATGTCGGCTGCCGCCGGTACCGCATCGGAAACGCTGTTCTTCAAGCTGATCCCGTACATCCTGCTGACGCTGCTGTTCGGCTCGATGGCGCTGGCGCTCTACTGGCGCAAGGCGAGGCCGGACCTGTATGCCCGCATCGGTTCGACGGTGTTCGACGACAAGCCCGGCAACTGACCGGACAGCTCCGGTTGGCCGGTCCGCCACGGACCGGCCGACCGGGCCGTTCTGTCAGCGGGTGTTCAACGCTTGAGCCAACTTTCGACTGTGCAACGGGTGTCGTTGATATGAGCCTCCATCCGCGCGCCGGCCAGGTCGGGGTCGCGGTTCTCGATCGCTTCGAGGATGGACTCGTGGTAGTCATTGGCATTGGGTTCGAGGCGACCGAAGATGGCGCCGACCGGCAGCCACATCCGGCGTCGTGCGTCGGCGACCGCATCGAGCAGCCGGTCGTTCTGGGCCGCTGCGGCGATACCCATGTGGAAGGCGGTGTCGAGGGTCTGGAACTCGGTGGTGCGCTGAGCCGACTGGTCTTTGAGCGCCGCCTCCAGCGCAGATTCCATGCCCGCGAGCAACTTTCGCAGATCCGTCAGATCGGCGGCTCGGCGTCGATCGGCAGCGAGCCGGGTCGCACCGGTCTCCACGATGATCCGGTAGTCGAAGGCGTCGCGGATGTCTCGCTTGTTGCGGCGCAATTCGCGTCGCATTGCCGCGGCGTCCACCGGCGGTGCCTGCACCGTGAATCCGCCGCCGCGGCCACGCCGAACCGCGATCAGGCCTTCGCGCTCGAGGACCGCGACGGCAGTTCGGACGGTGGTTCGGGACACGTCGAGCATCTCGGCGAGTTCCCGCTCGGTGGGCAACCGGTCGCCGGGTCGGAACTGGCCCAGTTCCAGCGCCCTGCGCATCTGGTCCACCACGAGTTCGTGTGCGGGGATCTGGCGCACGGGGCTCAGCGCCGATGGGCGGTCCGCGGTCATGTGAAGGCCCCCTTCTTTTTCCAGCACGTTACCGCATCAGGGCACGTGGGGGCTTTGCCCCGCCCAATGGACCATAACGGGATGCGGCCGGATTTGCGGAGAACCGCACCGAAAATAAAAGAACTAAAAACTTGACCAATAGGTCTTTTTGGATGAGACTTGCGGCACACATCATGAACCGAGTCACCGGTCGAGAAGGGTTGAGGCAGTGGGAAATAAGGTCATCGTGACCGGCGGCGCCGGCGTCATCGGACAGGCGATCTGCCGCCGTCTCCAGCAGAGCGGATACGCGCCGGTGGCGGCTGATCTGAAGGGCGCGATCGAGGCTGTGGACTTCGACCAGGAGAGCCTGACCGGCATCGTGCCTCTGGTCATGGACGTCACCGACCGCGCCGGCGTCGACGCCGCGGTGGCCTCGACCGTCGACGAGGGCGAGACCCTCTTCGGTCTGGTCAACTGCGCCGGTATCCTGCGGGATTCGTTCCTCGGCGAACTCGACGAGGACAAGTTGGAACTGATGTTCCAGGTCAACATCGCCGG
This sequence comes from Mycolicibacterium vaccae, assembly GCA_050205485.1. Lineage (GTDB taxonomy): Bacteria > Actinomycetota > Actinomycetes > Mycobacteriales > Mycobacteriaceae > Mycobacterium > Mycobacterium vaccae_A. The sequence goes on from JBNMQW010000002.1 coordinate 128,484, forward strand.
CATGGCCCGTGTCACCGATGCGGTCGCGCCACTGCTCTCCGGCGGTAGTGCGATCGTCAACGTGGGCAGCCTGACCGGACACTTCGGCCGCTTCCGCGGCGCCTCGGTCTACGGCGCCACCAAGGCCGGGATCGCGGCGTACACAAGGTATGTCGCCGAAGAACTCGCACCCCGCAACATCCGGGTCAACAACGTCGCACCGGGCGTCATCCGCGCTCCGATGAGCCCGTCGATGGCACGCGTCTCCGGCGGAGAGGAGATCAGCGCCTCCTACGCGATGCTCAAGCGCATCGGCGAACCCGAAGAGGTCGCCGAGGCCGTCGAATTCCTGCTCTCGCCCCGCGCTTCGTTCATCACGGCGCAGACCCTGCTGGTCGACGGTGGGGTCGTCGCATGGTGAGCGCAACCGACGTTCGCGACGCCACGGCAACGGGGTTCACCTCAGTCGAGGAGGCCAACGACGAGGCGTTCCGTCGGCTCGACAGCTCAGACCCGTGGGTCGTCGACGTGGCGCCCGCGCGCGATGTGCTGCCCGGCTACCGCGACAACCTCGTCCTGACTTCCGGCGCCCCGATGGCCTGGTCGGACTACGTCGGAGGCCAGCGGGAGGCACTGATCGGCGGGGCCCTGTTCGAGGGTCTGGCCGACAGCCGCGAGGAAGCCATCGCCGGTTTCGAGTCCGGTCGTATCGAGGTCGGCGGGTGCCAGGACTACGCGGCGGTCGGGTCGCTCGCGGGGATCTACACCGCCTCGATGCCGGTGTTCGTGGTGGAGAACCGGACTCACGGCAACCGCGGTTTCTGCAACTTCTACGAAGGCAAGGAACCGCGCCGGCTCAACTACGGCTGCTACGACGCGGGCGTGCACGAGCGCCTGCTGCACGTCAACACCGTGCTGGCACCCGTGGTCGGAGAGGCGATCCGCCGCCGTGGCGGTATCGCGCTGAAGCCGCTGATCGCGCGCGCCCTGCGGATGGGCGACGAGGTCCACAGCCGCAACGCGGCCGCGTCAATCCTGTTCAACCGGGAGATCCTGCCCGCGATCCTGGACATGTGCGACGATCGCGTGCCGGGCGTCCGCGAGACGATGCTGCACCTCGCCGAGAACGACTACTTCTTCCTGCGCCTGTCGATGGCCGCCGCGAAGGCCTCCGCCGACGCCATGGCGGTCCCCGGGTCGACCCTGGTCTCGGCCATGGCGTTCAGCTGCCGCGGATTCGCCATCAAACTCGCCGGACTGGGCGACACCTGGTTCGAGGGCCCGCCGCCGATCCATCAAGGCAAGCTCTTCGCCGGACACACCGAGGACGAGATCACCTGGATGGGTGGCGAATCGCCGATCACCGAGACCGTCGGCCTGGGCGGCTTCGCGCAGGCGTGCGCGCTGTCGCTGCAGGAGTACCAGGGCGGCTCACCGGAGGTGATGATCCAACGCAACCAGGAGATGTACCAGATCACCCACGGCGAGAACGGCACCTACCGCATCCCGCAGTTCAGCTTCCGCGGCACCCCGACCGGGATCGACGCGCGCAAGGTCCTCGAAACCGGTGTGCTGCCGGTGATGGACGTGGGCCTGGCCGGGCGTGACGGCGGTCAGATCGGCGCCGGCGTGATCCGCGCTCCCCGAGAGTGTTTCGCCGACGCGCTCGCCGAGCACGACCGCCGGTTCGGCAACCGATGAGTGCCCGGGGCCCGGTGGCCGCGCTGCCGCTGACGTTCACCGGGGGAGAAGCCCTGGTGACCGGGGCGGCGTCAGGGATCGGCGCGGCGATCGCGCGCACCCTGATCACCGCGGGTGTCCGGACCATCTGCCTGGATCTGCGGGCACCGCAACCCGATCCGGACCTGCCGGCAGAACTGCACGTCGGCGTGGCCGCGGACGTCCGCGAACCCGACCTGCTGGCCCGCCTGACCGCGGCCGGGGCCACGCCGGACCGGCTCGCCTACTTGGTCAACTGCGCCGGGGTGCTAGACGACACCGGGTTCGCCGGTGTCGACCGGGCCGTGTGGATGCGCTGCCTGGAGATCAATCTGGTCGGCGCGTACAACACGATTGACGCCCTGACCCCGGTGCTGCGGACCGCCTCGCCCGCGGCGGTCGTCAACATCACCTCGATCGAAGCCGCCCGCGTCATCGCGCTGTCCAATCCCGACCCCAACCCGCACTACGCCGCCTCGAAGGCCGGGCTGCACATGCTGACCCAGACGTCGGCACGGGCACTGGCGGCCGACGGGATCCGGGTCAACAGCGTGTCCCCGGGCTTCGTCGCCACCCCGATGGCCGCCGCCCACGGCGACACCCGCACGCTTCCACCCGCCCTGGCACCCCGGGTGCCCGCGGGCCGGTTCGCCGCGCCGGCCGACATCGCGCACGCCGTCGCGTTCCTGCTCAGCGACCAGGCCGGCTACATCACCGGAAGCGACCTGCGTGTCGACGGAGGATTCCAGCTGACATGACCGACACCGAACCCGTCGCCGCGGTGGTGGCCTACGAACCCTCGCTCGGGCGCACCGCACGCACCGGAAGCTGGGCGGAGCTGGCCAAGGGCACCTTCCGCGCCGCCAACGAACACCTCCAGGCCGGGGACTGCGAGGCTGCGGCAGCGCTGGTGGAGGTGTCGGTCGAGGAAGCCGAGGAACTGCGCGACGTCTACGAGCGCTGGCCGCACTCCACGCGCCGGTGGATCGAATCCCGGGGTGTCACAGCAGACGTCGTCGACGAGGCAGTCGGTCGGCTGACCGCGCTGATCGGTGAGCGTGCAATGGCCGGCATCGAGGCCGAGTGGCCTCGGTTCGTCGCCGCGGTCGAGCACGCGGCCCACGCGTGCCGCGAGCAGCTCCCCACGGCGGCCCAGTCCATCGAGGATGCGCGCAGCGTCTGGCAGGGCATCCACGACCGCGCCGTGGACCGGGTCAGCGGTCTGATCGACATCGCCGTGCGTACGGTCGGAGAGGACAGCCTCGGTGACCTCTGGAACACGCTGATGGCCGACTGGTACGACGGGCACGCGCAGCGCTACGCGCTGACTAACCAGCCGTGGAACGTCTCCGTGCACCAACTGATGGTGGCGATCGTCGACGGCTTCCACGCCCACCTGGCCGGCACCGGCCGACAAGGCGACATCGAGATCATCGACGAGCCGACCCGCATCGGCTTCCGGTTCGCGCCCTGCGGATCCGGCGGACGGTCCCTGGATGCGCGCGTCACCGACGGCGCCCCCCGGGCCGGTGCCCCGCACGGGTTCGCCGTCACCACCGAACCCCACGACTGGGCCTGGAACAAGGTCGGCGTCTGCAGCTACTGCGTGCACTGCTGCCTGCTCAACGAAATGATGCCGATCGACCGGCTGGGCTACCCCACCCGTGTCATCGACGCGCCCACCTGGAACCCGGACAACCCGGTGACCGAATGCACCTGGTGGGTGTACCGCGACCCCGCCGACGTCCCGGACCACGTGTACGCGCGAGTCGGGCGCAGTCCCGACCGTAGGCCCACCCGAGGAGGCATGTGATGGCAGTGCTCGAGCCGGTGGCGATGACCCAGCTGGAAGTGCCCGACTACGACCTGGGCATCCGCGGAAAGCTGGTGCGCACGTCGAAGACCCTCAACCCGACGAGCCTGGCGTTCTGCACCATCCTCTACGGCCTGTCGATCGTCGACGACGTCACCGACACCCCGGTCAGCAACGCGGGCAACGGATACCCCGACGCGCTGCTGCGGCCCGACGAGTCGACCCGCGTCGCGCTGCCCTGGCGCCCCGGCACCGACGCCGTCATCGCCGATCTGGTGGGCGCCGATGGCGCACCCGTGGAGATGTCACCACGCGCCTGCCTGCGCGCACTGGTCCAGCACTACGCCGACCTGGACCTCGAACCCGTGCTGGGCTTCGAGTACGAGTTCTGGGTGTTCGAGGACGGCCCACCGCCACGTCGGCCGCTGGGCGCCACCGAGAACGCCTACAGCCTGACGCGGGTCGCGCAATCACACGCGCTGGCGACAGAATTCATCAACCGGATGAACGCCGTCGGTGTCGAGATCGAGATGTTCCACACCGAGCTGGGGCCCGGGTTCTTCGAGTTCACCATGGCACCCGCACCGGCCTGCCAGGCCGCCGACGCCGCGGTGCGCGCCCGGCAGTACCTGCGCGATCTGTGCGCCGAGCGCGGCCTGCACGCGAGCTTCATGGCCAAACCGTTCGGCGACAAGTCCGGAGCCGGGGGACACGTGCACTCCAGCCTGAACCGCGGCGGCCGCAACATCTTCAGCGATGCGTCGGGACAACTGTCGGCCGAGGCCACGAAGTATCTGGCTGGACTGCTCGCCGGCATGGCCGACACCACGGCGATGCTGAACCCGAACATCAACTCCTACAAGCGCATCGACCCGGACATGTTCACCCCGGTCACGGCGACCTTCGGCCACGACGACCGCGGGGCGGCGTGCCGGCTGATCCTCAACGACATGAGATCGGCCCGCGTCGAGCACCGTCGCCCCGGGGCGGACGCCAGCCCCTACCTGGCGGCCTCGGCGCTGCTGGCCGCGGGTTTGCACGGTCTGCGGGAGGATCTCGCGCTGCCTGCCGGCGACGACGATCCGGTAGGCCTGCCGGGCAACCTGACCAGCGCCATCGAGGCGTTCGAGAACTCGCCGTGGCTTCCCGATCTGCTGGGCAAGGCGTTCTGCGACTCGTTCGCCGCCACCCGCCGGGCCGAGGCCCACCGCTACGCCGAATGGCTGCGCACCACCATCACATCCTGGGAACTGACCCGCCACCTGGAGCACCAATGACCGATGAATCCGCCCGCCTCGACCTCGACCAGTTCGAGAAGCTGGTCCGCGCCGGGGAGATCAACACCGTCGTGTGCGCAGCCCCCGACCCCTACGGGCGGCTGGTCGGGAAGCGACTGACCATCCCGGCGTTCCGGGCGCTCGGCCTCAGCGGCGCCGGCGTCAATGCCAGCAGTTTCGTCTTCGCCGTCGACCTGGAGATGAACCCACTCGACCTGCCGGTGTCCAACGCCGACAACGGATGGGCCGACATCCGGCTGGTCCCCGACCTGACCACGATGCGTCGGGTGCCGTGGGAACCCCATGTCGCGTTGGTGATCTGCGACGCGTACGAGGGCGACTCCGACACCCTGCTCGCGGTGGCTCCGCGAACCATCCTGCGCCGACAGATCCAACGCGCCGAAGAACAGGGGCTGCGGTTCAAGTTCGCGTCCGAACTCGAGTTCTTCCTGTCCTCGACCCCGCCCAGGCAGGCGTGGGAGCTCGGCTACCAGAACCTGAAGATGTTGTCGGACTATCGATCCGACTACCAGATGATCCAATCCAGTCGCGATGACTGGTTCATCGAGCGGATTCGCAACCAGATGCCCGCGTTCGGCGTGTCCGTCGAGTCCTCGAAACCGGAGTGGGGGCTCGGGCAGCAGGAGGTGACCCTGGACTACTGCGACACCCTGGAGATGGCCGACCGGCACGTGCTGTTCAAATACGGGGTCAAACAACTCGCCCACGCCGCCGATTTGACCGTGACCTTCATGGCCAAGCCCAAGATCGAAGAGGTCGGGTCCTCCTGCCATCTGCACGTGAGCATGTGGTCGACCGACGGCGACGCGCTGAGCTGGTCGGCCGAACCCGGCGGTGGCATGTCCGGCCAGTTCGGGTCCTTCGTGGCCGGACAGCTGCTGCACGCCACCGACATGACCCTGCTGTTCGCGCCGACGATCAACTCCTACAAGCGGTTCCAGCCCGACCAGTTCGCCGGCACCGCGATCGCCCTCGGCAACGACAACCGGTCCTGCGCATTCCGGCTGGTCGGTAGCGGACCGTCCTACCGGGTCGAGAACCGCATCCCCGGCGGTGACGTCAACCCGTACTACGCCTACTCGGCCACCATCGCTGCCGGCCTCGACGGCATCGCACGCGACCTGCCGGTTCCGGCCATCTTCGACGGCAACGCCTGGACCGGAACCGACGTGCCGATCGTTCCGACCTCGCTGCACGAGGCGCTGCGCCTGTTCGCCGAGTGCAAGATGGTCCGCGCCGCGTTCGGCGACGAGGTCTTCGACCACCTGCTGTCCTCGTCCCGCAGCGAGCTGGTGGCCTTCGACTCGCACACCGTCACCGACTGGGAGACGCGCCGCTACTACGAGCGCGTCTGACACGTCCCTTTCCCCCGTCCCCCTCAACCGTTTCCAGGAGGCTCCGATGCCGATCGACCCCATTGCCCAGAAGATGCTCGACGACTCCAAGAAGTCCGGGCGGCCCAACGCCCACCTGCTCCCGGTCCCGACCGCCCGGCAGAACTTCGAGGACACCTTCGGCGCCCTGACGAAGCCGCCGATCCACCGCGTCGTCGACGTCGAGATCCCGACCCGCGACGGCCAGACGATCCCGGGCCGGCTGTACCTGCCCGCCGAGACCGCCGCCGCGCTGCCGTTGACGGTGTACTACCACGGCGGCGGCTGGCTGCTGGGCAGCATCGACTCCCATGATGTGGCAACGCGGATGCTGGCCAACGCGTCGGGCAGCGCCGTGCTGTCGGTGGGTTACCGCCGCGGGCCGGAAGCGCGCTTCCCGACGGCGGTCGAGGACGCCGTCGACGCCCTCACCTGGGCCGCTGACCCGGCATCGGGCCTGGGCGTGGACGTCACCCGCCTCGCGGTCGCCGGGGACAGTGCCGGCGGGAACCTCGCCGGCGCGGTGGCACTGCACCTCCGCGATGCCGGGGGGCCGGTGCTGCGCCATCAGCTGCTGGTGTACCCGGTGACCACCACCGACCTGCAGCGCGGTTTCGACGACGAGTACCAGGGCGTCATGCTCGAACGTGACGAGATGCAGTGGCACCAGGACAATTACCTGCCCAGCCCGGACGCCGCCACCGACCCCCGGGTCAACATCCTCGACGCCGACCTGACCGGCCTGCCGCCAGCCACGGTGATCCTCGCCGAGTGCGACCCGATCCGGCCGCAGGGTGAGCGCTACGCCGACGCGCTCGTCGCGGCGGGGGTGCCGACCCGCACCCATCTCACGCCCGGGATGGTGCACGGCTTCTTCGGCCTCGACGAGGTCTTCCCGACGGCCACCCCGGCGATGACGTTCGCCGGAGAGCAACTGTCCGCGGCGCTCGCGGCCGCCGACCGATGACCCGCACCGCGCTGGTGACCGGCGCCGGTGGCGGCATCGGTGCCGCCACGGTCGCGCGCCTGGCCGCCGACGGTGTGCACGTCGTCGCCACCGACATCGCCGAAGCCGTCCCGGGATTGCCGCCCGGTGTCGACTATGTGCGATTCGATCTGCTCACCGGTGATCCCGAGGATCTCCTGGCGGCCGTGCCGGGTGACGCGCTCGACTACCTGGTGAACGCCGCGGGCGTGGCGATGTTCGACCGTGACGGCTCCAGCCTGGAGGTCGACGAATCGGTGTGGGAGCTGACGCTCGGGGTCAACCTGCACGGCATGCGCCGGCTCACGGTGGCCGCCGTGCCCAGACTTCGCGCCGGGCAGGGCAAGAGCATCGTCAACGTCGCCAGCATTGCCGGGCTGCGCAACATGGACTCACCGCTGGACGCTTACCAGGTGAGCAAGTCGGCGGTGGTGTCGCTGACACGCAGCCTCGCGCTGCAGCTGGCGCCCGACCGGATCCGGGCCAACACGGTGTGTCCCGGAGCGATCCTCACCCCGATGATCGAACCGCTCTACGAGGAGAACCCGGCTCGGCGGACCAGCATGGAAGAGCGAACCCCGTTGGGGCGCTTGGGGATGCCGGACGACATCGCCGGCGCCATCCGCTTCCTGCTGTCCGACGAGGCGTCCTTCGTCACCGCCACCGACCTGGTCGTCGACGGCGGCTGGATCGCGCAGACCAAATAGCCGCCGCGTGCCTGACCGAGGCTATTGACACGCCTACTAATGGTCTAAATACTCAACCTATAGAACTTTTCGAGCGTTCGTCCCCGGTAGGGCACGAGTGAGGAGACAGCACCGATGACCGCAACCGACCGAGCCCCACGCGTGGCGATCATCGGCGCGGGGTTCAGCGGCCTGGCCGCGGCGATCGCGTTACGGCAGAGGGGCATCGAGGATTTCGTCATCTTCGAGAAGTCCGACGGCATCGGCGGCACCTGGTGGTTCAACCGCTATCCGGGCGCGGAAGTGGATCTCGAGTCACACGTGTACTCGTTCTCCTACGCCCGCAGCGACTGGACCCGTACCCACGTGGGCTGGCAGGAACTGCAGCGCTATCTCGAGCGCGTCGCCCACGACTGGGACCTGCCGCGGAGGATGAAGTTCAACGAGAAGGTGCTCGACGTCCGCTGGTCCGACGAGAACCAGACCCACACCGTGACGACCTCTTCCGGCGCAGACCACGGACAGTTCACGGCGGTCATCAGCGCGGTGGGCTTCCTCAACATCCCGGTGCTGCCGCCGTTCGCCCGGGAGGAGAACGACTTCGAGGGCGCGATGTGCCACACCTCGGAGTGGATCGACGGCCTGGACATGACCGGCAAGTCGGTCGGCATCGTCGGTACGGGATCCTCGGCCGTGCAGGTGGTCACCGAGGCCGAGAAGGTCGCCCGCGACGTCACCATCTTCCAGCTCGAGCCGAACTGGCTGGTGCCGAAGCACAGTCGTGCCTTCACGCCGCTGGAGCGTCGACTGAACAAGCTGCGACCCGTCTACGCCTGGCGGCGCTGGGCGCTCTACTTCGACTACGACCGGCGCCAGCTGCGGTCCAGCCACGCCCGCAGCACCGGCAGATTCAACAGACGCCGGCACCAGGCGTCGCTGGAGTTCATGCGCAGCGAGCTGGCCGGCCGACCGGACCTGCTCGAGAAGGTCACGCCCACTTTCGCTTTCGAGGGCAAGCGCACCGTGTGCAGCGACACCTACTACGCCTCGCTGCGCAGCCCGAAGGTCACCCTGGTGCCGCATCCGCTCAAGGGCCTGACCCGCACCGGCGGGGTCGACGCCAACGGCGACGAGCACGAACTCGACGTCATCGTGCTGGCCACCGGTTTCGACGCGGCCAACTATCTGGGCAACTACCAGGTGTTCGGTCAGGGTGGCAAGGAACTGCACAGCGCCTGGCAGGGTGAGCCGGAGGCGTTCCTGGGCATGATGGTGCCGGGCTTCCCGAACTTCTTCATCATGTACGGGCCCAACACCAACTCGGTTCCGCTGGTGCACTTCTACGAGGCGCAGGCCGACTTCGCCGCCGCGCTGATCCGGCGGGCGGCCAAGACCGGCCACCGGGTGATCGACGTGCGCAGGTCGGCGTTCGTCATCTACAACGACTGGCTGCAGGCGCAACTGGCCAAGACGGTCTGGGCGCGGACCAACAACTACTTCCGCGCCGGCACCGGCAAGGTCGTCTCGCAGTGGCCGTTCGGGGCGACGCCCTACATCCTGGCGACCAAGCTGCTGCGCAGAATCGCCGTCCGGCTCAGCTGAGCACAGCCCACCGAACAAGGGGACTGCCCGTGACCTCCAAACCCCTCATCGCCGTCACCCTGAACGCCCGCGAACTCGAACGAATGGTGCACTGGCGCAAAATGTTCGACGGGCTCCAGGCGGTCGGCGCGATCCCGATGGCCGTCGAGTGCGGCGCCTCGATCGTCGACGTCGACACCGCCGTCGGCCGCGTGGACGGGTTGATCATCAGCGGTGGCGGCGACGTGGACCCGCGCCGGTGGGGTGGCGACCCCGACGACCCGACGCTGGCGTGGGTGAACCCGATTCGCGACGAGAACGAGATCGCCGCCTTCGACGCCGCATGGCAGTCCCACACGCCGACGCTGGCAATCTGTCGCGGCGCCCAGCTCGCCAACGTGGCCCGCGGCGGCACGCTGTACGCCGACCTGCCGCGGGACCACCCGTCCGACATCGCACACCGGCTGGGCGAGGAGGAACTCGTCGAAACCGCGCATGAGGTGGAACTGGTCCCCGACAGCCGACTGGCAGCGTGGACGCAGGCCGGCCCGGGCATGGCCGTCAACAGCCAGCACCATCAGGGAGTGCGCCGCCTGGCCGCGGAGTTCACGACGGTGGCGCACGCGCCGGACGGGCTGATCGAGGCGTTCGAGTCCACCGAGCGCCCGTTCACCGCAGTGCAATGGCATCCGGAGGTGAACTGGGCGACCTGCGAGTTCTCCTACCGGATCCTGGAGGGCTTCGTGCAGTCCTGCCGGGCCCGGATGGGTTCCCAGGCAGCCTGATTCACGGGTCGCCCAGACCGGCCAGTACCTTGTCCACCGTCACCGGCAGGTCGCGCACCCGCACGCCGGTGGCGTGGTACACGGCGTTGACCACCGCGGCCGCCGCCCCGACGATGCCGATCTCCCCGGCCCCGCGCGACCCCATCGGGTTGAAGTGCTCGTCGGCCTCATCCAGCCAGATCGCGTCGATGTCGGCCACATCGGAGTGCCCGCTGATGTGGTACGTCGCCAGATCCTCGGTGACCACATGCCCGAACCGCTCGTCGCGGACGCTGTCCTCGTGGAGCGCCATCGACAGACCCATCGTCATGCCGCCGATCAGCTGCGAACGCAGCGTCGGTGGGTTGATGGCCCGCCCGACCGAGAACACCCCCAGCATCCGCGGCACCCGCACCTCGCCCGTGTAGCGGTTGACCCGCGCCTCGACGAAGTGCGCACCGAATGACTGGACGGTGAAATCCTCGACCTCCGGCCCCGGTGACTCGGCCAGCGTGCTGGCCCCCACCGCCGGCGGGTCACCGTGGTCGCGCCGGAACCGGCGCGCCGCGGTCACGATCGCCGAACCCCACGACGTGATGCCCGATGACCCGCCCGCCACCGAAGCGGACGGCAGATCGGTGTCCCCGATGTGCAACTCGACAGCCGAGAGGGCGCAGCCCAGCGCGTCAGCGGCGATCTGCGGCAGCGCCGTCCACGCCCCGGTACCGATGTCGGCAGCGCCGATCTCCACCGAATACCTGCCCTCGGCCACGTACGTGATGCGCGCGGCGTTACCGGGCATCGCCATGCCGGGATAGGTCGCCGACGCCACCCCGGTACCGACGAGCCATTCGCCGTCGACGCGGACACCGGGTTGCGGGTCGCGATCGGCCCAGCCGAAACGCTGCGCACCCAGCTGCAGACACTCGACCAGATGCCGGCCCGACCACGGCTTGCCCGTCTCCGGGTCCACCGCGGGATCGTTGCGGATCCGCAGCTCGATCGGGTCGAGTCCGGCCGCGACCGCCAACTCGTCCATTGCCACCTCGGCGGCGTAAGTCCCCGGGCACTCGCCCGGCGCACGCATCCAGAACGGCACCGGCACATCCAGCGCCGCCAGCCGATGCGAGGTCCGCCGGTTCGCCGTGTCATACATCTTGCGGGACGTCACCGCCGTCTGCTCCGCGAATTCCTTCACCGCGGAGGTCTGTTCGACGACCTCGTGGACCAGCGCGACCAACCGGCCGTCGGCATCCGCGCCCAACCGCAGCCGCTGGATCGTCGGGGTCCGGTACCCCACCAGAGAGAACATCTGCTGACGGGTGAGCGCGAGCTTGACCGGCCGGTCCGGCATCCGCTGCGCCGCCAGCAGGGCCAGCACATTATGGGCGTGCGGGGCGCCCTTCGAGCCGAAGCCGCCTCCGACATGCGGTGCGATGACCCGCAACTGATCGGGCTCCAGACCGAGGATCGGCGCCAGCTCCGTGCGCACCGCGTGTACGCCCTGCGTCGAGTCGTACATCGTCACCGCCGGTCGGCCGTCGTCCTCCGACCACACCACGATGCAGGCATGCGGCTCCATGGGGTTGTTGTGCTCGGTGGGCGTGGTGTAGGTCTGGTCCACCGTCACCGCGGCATCGGCCAGCGCGGCGTCGACGTCGCCCTCGTCGGTGTCCGGCTGATAGGACGGGTTGACCGATTCCGGCGTGTAGAGGCCGGGATGGTCGGCGCGCAGCTGCGCGTCGTGCGACTCCACCTCGTACTCGGGGTGTACCAGACCAGCTGCGTGCCGGGCGATCTCGGCGGTCTCGGCGACGACACCGCCGATCAGCTGGCCCCGAAAGTGGACCTCGTTGTCCTGCAGGATTCCGAGTTCACCGTCCGACGCGTCGGCCAGTTTCGGCGCGTCGAAGACCGTGAGCACGGCGAGCACCCCGTCGACCGCCCGGGCCGCCGCGGTGTCCATCGCGGTGACCCGACCCCGCGCGATGGTCGACTGGATCGGGTGCAGGTACACCGGGCCGTCCACGCGATGCTCGAAGGCGTACGGCGCGGTGCCGGTGACCTTGGCGCGGCCCTCCCGGCGGGTCTGCGGTGTGCCGATGGCGCGCGGCTCCAGGAGCGTCATGACCGTCCCCTCTCGGCGAGCATCCGCAGCTGGGCGGTCAGGGTGCGGCGGGTCAGCTCCACCTTGAACTCGTTGCCCGGCAAGGGTTGCGCGTCGGCCAGCTCGGCGTCGGCCGCCGCGGCGAACACGTCGTCGGAGGGCCGGGCGCCCACCAGCTGCTCTTCGGCCCTGCGTGCGCGCCACGGCTTGTGCGCGACGCCGCCCAGCGCGATTCGCGCCGAACGGATCTCGTCACCGTCGATGCCGAGTTCGGCCGCCACCGAGACCAACGCGAACGCGAACGACGCGCGGTCCCGCACCTTGCGGTAGTCCGCCATCGAACCCGTTGGCGGAGCCGGAAGTTCGACAGCGGTGATCAACTCGCCGTGGCTCAGTACCGTATCGCGGTGCGGCGCGTCGCCGGGCAACCGGTAGAACTCGGTGACGGGGACGCGGCGTGGCCCGTCCGTACCTTCGACCAGCACGTCGGCGTCCAGCGCGGTCATCGCGACCGCCATGTCGGACGGGTGGACCGCCACGCACCCGGGGGAGGTGCCCAGAATCGCGTGATACCGCACGTAGCCACCTATCGCCGAGCAGCCGCTGCCCGGCTCGCGCTTGTTGCACGGGGTGGTGACGTCCTGGAAGTAGACGCACCGGGTGCGCTGCAACAGGTTTCCCGCGGTGGTGGCGGAGTTGCGCAGCTGCCCCGACGCCGCCGACAGCAACGCGCGCGCCAGCATCGGGTAGCGCGCACGGATCACGGGGTGGGCCGCCAGATCGCTGTTGCGGACATTGGCGCCGATGCGCACGCCGCCGCCGTCGGTCGATTCCACCTCGGCGAGATCGAGCCGGCTCACGTCCACGAGCATGTCCGGTTCTGCCACACCGAGTTTCATGTGGTCGACGAGATTGGTGCCGCCGGCCAGATACGCGGCGCCGGGGTGGTCGGTCATGGTCGCGACCGCGTCGGCCGGGCTGGTCGCGACGTGGTAGGCGAAGGGCTTCACCGGCCGGCCACCTTGCCGATCGCCGCGACGATGTTCGGGTAAGCCGCGCAGCGGCACAGGTTGCCGCTCATCCGCTCCCGGATCTCCTCGTCGGTCAACTCAGGGCTGGACTCCAGGTCGTCGGTGATGAAGCTCGGCGCGCCCGATTTCACCTCGTCCAGCATCCCGACCGCCGAACAGATCTGACCGGGGGTGCAGTAGCCGCACTGGAACGCGTCTTGCTCGTGGAACGCCTGCGCGACCGGGTGCAGCTGCTCGCCGTCACCGAGACCGGCCGCGGTGGTGACGTCGGCGCCGTCCACGGCGACCGCGAACGTCAGGCAACTGATCATCCGGCGGCCGTCGACCAGCACCGTGCACGACCCGCACTGACCGTGGTCGCAGCCCTTCTTGGGTGCGGTCGCGCCGATCTGCTCACGCAGCGCGTCGAGCAGGGTGACTCGATTGTCGATCGTCAGGTGGTGGCTGTGGCCGTCGACCACCAATGCCACCTCGGAAACATGCGCGGGCTGGCTCACCGGGCCCGGATACCCTCGGCATGGGGCGCCAAACGCGAGGTCAGCGCTTCGGCGTGGCCAACACCGCGGCGATCCCGGTCGTCAGCGGCACCGACAGGGCCAGCGCGATCCCGCCGACCGCCGAGCGCGCGATCTCGATGGCCACGCTCTCACTGGTGAGCACGTCACCCAGCGAGCGGTTGGCGACACTGAAAAGCAGCAGCAGCGGCAACGCGCTGCCCGCGTAGGCCAGCACCAGCGTGTACACGGTGCTGGCGATGTGGTCGCGGCCCACCCGCATCGCCCCGACGAAGACCCGCCGACGGCTGGACCCCTCCAGCTGAGCGAGCTCGAACACCGTCGACGCCTGCGTGACCGTGACGTCGTTGAGCACACCGAGGGAGCCGATGATGAACCCGGCCAGCAGCAACCCGGTGATCGACACGTTGCCCAGGTAGGCGGCCACCTGGTTGTTCTGGTCCTCCGACAACCCGGTCAGGTGTGCCAGTTCGATTGCCGCCCAGGACAGTCCGGCGGCCAGCAGCAGCGACGTCAGGGTCCCCAGCAGCGCGGCGCTGGTGCGCAGACTCACCCCGTGCGCCAGGTAGAGCACCGCGTACAGGATCGCCGCCGACGCCACCAGCGAGACGGGCACCGCGGGTGCGCCGTCCCGCAGCGCCGGCAGCAGGAACACCACCAGCACTCCGAACGCGATCACGATCCCGACCAGTGCCCGCAGCCCGCGCCACCGAGCGACCGCGACGACCACCACCGCGAACGCCAACGCCAGCACCGTCAGCGGCCAGCCGCGCTGATAGTCGTAGAAGGAGTAGGTCGTGGTGCCGCCACCGTCGACCTGCCTGGTGATGCGGATGTCGTCGCCGGCCACGAGCCGGGGCTGCCCGCCGCCGCCACTGAACTCCAACAGCGTCCGCGCGCCCTGGTTGGGACCGGACTCGATGGTGACGAGCGTCTGCACGCACTCGGCGGCGCCGTCGAGCGCCGGACGCGGCTCGCCGGTCAGGACCGCCCCGACCGACGGGCTGCCGCACGTCGCCGTCGTGGTGGAGACCACCCGGCCGGACTCGGTGGTCACCGCGCCGCCGGCGGCGTTCTGGAACGGCAGCGGGATGTCGGCTTGTGTGCCGCTTGGCCACAGCAGCGCCGCACCGGCGATGACGGCGACACCGCAGGCGACCAGAAGTCCGACGACGATCCTGGCGGCCAGCGGACCCAGCGGGGACGGCCCGCTCAGCGAGTGGGAATGGTGGTGTGACACTGCCTCACTGCCGGTAGCTGACGAGGAAGTTGCCGAGGCGTTCGATCGCGGCGGACAGATCCCGCGCCCACGGCAGCGTCACGATGCGCAGATGATCCGGGGTGGGCCAGTTGAAGCCCGTGCCCTGCACTACCAGGATCTTCTCTTGCAGCAGCAGGTCGAGGACCAGCTGCTCGTCGTCGACGATGTCGTACACCTCGGGGTCCAGCCGCGGGAACGCGTACAGCGCGCCCCGGGGTTTCACACACGACACCCCGGGAATCTCGTTGAGCTTCTCCCATGCGACGTCGCGCTGCTCGAGCAGCCGTCCGCCGGGCAGCACCAGGTCGTCGATGCTCTGGTGCCCACCGAGGGCCACCTGAATCGCGTGCTGGGCAGGAACATTCGGGCACAACCGCATGTTGGCCAGCAGGCTGATGCCCTCGATGAAGCTCGTTGCGTGCTCCTTGGGCCCGGTGATGACCAGCCACCCGGACCGGTAGCCGGCCACGCGGTAGGCCTTCGACAACCCGTTGAACGTCAGCGTCAGCACGTCCGGCGCCACCGACGCCATCGAGATGTGCTGGGCGTCGTCGTAGAGGATCTTGTCGTAGATCTCGTCGGCCAGCAGCAGCAGCTGGTGCTCGCGGGCGAGATCGGCGATGCGCTCCAGGGTTTCGCGGCTGTACACCGCGCCGGTCGGGTTGTTCGGGTTGATGATGACGATCGCCTTGGTGCGGTCGGTGATCTTCGACTCGATGTCGGCGACGTCGGGATTCCAGCCCTGGGTCTCGTCGCACAGGTAGTGCACCGGGGTGCCGCCGGCCAGCGACGTGCACGCCGTCCACAGCGGATAGTCGGGTGCCGGGATGAGCACCTGGTCGCCGTTGTCCAGCAGTGCCTGCAGCACCATCTGGATCAGCTCGGAGGCGCCGTTGCCGAGGTACACGTCGTCGATGTCGAACCGGGGGAACCCGTCGACGAGCTCGTAGCGGGTGAACACCGCGCGCCGCGCGCTGACGATGCCCTTGGAGTCGGAGTACCCCTGCGCGTAGGGCAGCGCGGCGATGATGTCGCGCATGATCACATCGGGGGCCTCGAAGCCGAAGGGCGCGGGGTTGCCGATGTTGAGCTTCAGGATGCGGTGTCCCTCGGACTCCAGCCGTGAGGCGTGCTCGTGTACGGGGCCGCGGATTTCGTAGAGGACGTCCTGCAGCTTCGACGACTGCGCGAACTCGCGGGGGCGCACGTGCTGGCCTGAGGTCGCCTGCCACGGCGCCTGATGGGTACTCACGTCACCCATGATCCCACCGCCGTCCAATCAAATTCTCCAGCGAGAGTGCATCCACGGTCGCTGATCGGTGTGGATCGCGACCGTGGATGCACTTTCGGTGAGATTGCTTACCGCCGGCCCGGCCGACGGGCGCCCTTGGCGATGCCCAGGCCCTTGACCGGGGGCTCGTCCCCGACGACGCGGTCGCCGTTCGACGACGGCTCCGGCTGCGACGCCTCGGGCTGCTGCGGCTCCGGCGCAGCCTCGGCCGCGGGTGCAGCCTCGGCAGCCGGCTCGGCGGCGGGCTCGGCCTTCGGCTCCGGTGCCGGCTTCGGTGCCGCAGCCGCCTTCTTGGCGCCGGGACGACGCGCACCCGGCGCGAGACCGAGACCCTTGACCTCAGGCTCGGGCTTGGCGGTCTCGAGCCCACGATCGGAGTCGGCGGTGCCGGCGGACTCGGTGCCGGCCTGGGCCTGATCCGGGTCGACGTTGGGCGGCTGCACCACGGTGCCGGCGCCCTCGTTCGGCGAGGCGCTGGCGGCCTTCTTCTTGGCGCCGGGACGCTTGGCGCCCCCGGCGATGCCCAGACCCTTGACCTCGGGCTCCGGCTTGGCCTCGGCGGGCGCGGCTGCCTCGGCCTTCGGCGCTGCCGCCGGGGCTGCGCTCTTCTTGGCGCCCGGTCGCTTCGCGCCGCCGGCGATGCCCAGACCCTTGACCTCCGGCTCGGCCTTCGCGGGCTCAGCGGCGGCTTCGGGCTTGGCGGGCTCGGCGTCCGGGGCGGCCGACTTCTTCGCGCCGGGACGCTTGGCGCCGCCGGCCAGACCGAGGCCCTTCGCCGGGGCGGCCACGGTGGGCTTGGCTTCGGTCGCGGTCGCGGTCTTGGCTTCGGTCGCGGTGGCGGCCTTGTCTTCAGCGGGGGCGGGAGCCTCCTCGGCCTCGGGCTCGTCGGCCTTGGCGGGTGCCGCCGCGGCCAGCCGGGCGGCACGCTCCTCGGCTTCCTTGGCGGCCGTGCCCTTCTCGGGCAGCGAGACGGAGCTCTTGTCCAGAGTGCCCAGCAGCAGCTGCGCCACGTCGAGGACCTCGGCCTTCTCCACGTCGCGGGCTGCGGAGACCTCGTCGACACCGTCGGTGATCATCACGCGGCAGAACGGGCAGCCGGTCGCGATGGTGTTCGCGGTGTCCATGGCCTCTTCGGTGCGCTCGGTGTTGACGCGCTTGCCGATGTGCTCTTCCATCCACATCCGCGCACCGCCGGCGCCACAGCACAGGCCGCGGTCGGCGTGCCGGGGCATCTCGGTCAGCTTCGCGCCGGACGCGCCGATCAGCTCACGCGGGGCCGAGTACTCCTTGTTGTGGCGGCCCAGGTAGCACGGGTCGTGGTAGGTCACCTCGGGCCCGCCCACCGATTGCACCGGGACCAACTTCTTGTCGCGGACCAGGCGGTTGAGCAGCTGGGTGTGGTGCAGCACCGTGTAGTTGCCGCCGACCTGCGGGTACTCGCGGCCCAGGGTGTTGAAGCAGTGCGGGCAGGTCACGACGATCTTGCGGTCGACCCGCTCGACGCCCTCGAACAGTTCGTTGAGCGTCTCCACGTTCTGTGCGGCGAGCTGCTGGAACAGGAACTCGTTGCCCGAACGGCGCGCGGAGTCACCGTTGCAGGTCTCACCTTCGCCGAGCACCAGGTATTTCACGCCGGCGGCAGCCAGTAGCTCCGCGACGGCCTTGGTGGTCTTCTTCGCGCGGTCCTCGTAGGCGCCGGCACAACCGACCCAGAACAGGTACTCGTAGCCCTCGAAGCTCTCGACGTCCTTGCCGTAGACCGGGACGTCGAAGTCGACCTCGTCGATCCAGTTGGTGCGCTCCTTGGCGTTCTGGCCCCAGGGGTTGCCCTTGTTCTCCAGGTTCTTGAACAGCACACCGAGCTCACCGGGGAACTCGGACTCCATCATCACCTGGTAGCGGCGCATGTCGACGATGTGGTCGATGTGCTCGATGTCCACCGGGCACTGCTCGACGCACGCACCACAGGTGGTGCAGGACCACAGCACGTCGGGGTCGATGACACCGCCCTGCTCGGCGGTACCCACCAGCGGACGGGTCGCCTGCCGCGGGTCGTCGGCCGGGATGCGCTCGAAGCCGGACTCCGGGACGTGCTCGTGGGAGTGCTTCTCGGACTGCTTCTCACCGCGGAGCTCTTCGCCGAGACCACCCTCGGGGGTGTTCTCCAGCGGCGACTCCTTGCCGTCGAGGATGTACGGCGCCTTCGCGAACAGGTGGTCGCGCAGGTTCATGATCACGAGCTTGGGCGACAGCGGCTTGCCGGTGTTCCACGCCGGGCACTGTGACTGGCAACGACCGCACTCGGTGCAGGTCGTCATGTCGAGGTAGCCCTTCCAGGTGAAGTCCTCGATCTTGCCGCGGCCCAGCACGGCGTCCTCGGCGGGATCCTCGAAGTCGACGACCTCGCCCTTGGACTCCACGGGCAGCAGCGGGCCCAGGGCGTTGGGCATGCGCTTGAAGGTGACGTTGATCGGCGCCAGACCGATGTGCAGGTGCTTGGAGTGCAGCACGATCAGCAGGAAGACCAGCATGACGGCGATGTGGCCGAGCAGCGCGACGGTCTCGATCCACTCGTTGGCGGTGTGGCCGAGCGGACGCAGGATCCAGCCCATGAACTGGGAGAAGAAGGCGCCGTTGCCGTAGGGCAGGTTGCCGACGACCGCGGCGGCACCGCGGACCAGCGCGTAGGTCCAGATGACGTTGAAGATCATGAACAGGATCAGCCAGGCGCCGCCGGTGTGCGACCCGTAGAACCGGGAGTCGCGGCCGTGCTTCTTGGGCTCGCGCACGATGCGGATGATTGCGAAGGTGATGATGCCGAGCAGCACCGCGACGGCGAAGAAGTCCTGCAGGAAGCCGAGCACATCCCAGCGACCGACCAGCGGGATGTGGAAGTCGTGGTCGACGAGGAGGCCGAAGGCTTCCAGGTAGACAGTGGCCAGGACGAAGAAGCCCCACATGGTGAAGAAGTGCGCGATGCCGGGAATGGACCAGCGCAGCAGGCGGGTTTGCCCGAAGACTTCTTCGAACTGCGTGGTGATGCGCTTCTTCAGATCGTCTTTGCGGCTGTTGCCTTCACTCATCGGTTGGCCGGAGCGGATGAGCTTCGTCAGCCATAGCACGCGCTTCACGGCGAGCGCGCCGACGACAACCGTCATCAGCACACCGACGATGAGCCTTATCAGCATCTGCGTATCCACGCGGGCCTCCGGGTCTTCATGTTACCGACTGGTAACTTAGACTTGGTTACTGGCGAGTAACTTTTGCTCTTGGCCTGCTCATAGTTGCACCCAGCGGGGAAGTGGCGCTACGAAGGCTGTCCTAACTTGCTTCCGGCGGTCAGTCCGACGCGCCCAGTACGGCGCGCAGCATCGACAGCAGCTCGGTCCGAGACTCGGCTCCGAGCCGGCGGCGGATCCGCGCGACATGATGCTCCACGGTCTTCGCCGAGATGAACAACTGGGCGCCGATCTCGCGGTACGGCAAGCCCTGCAGCAGTAGCTCGGCGACCTCACGTTCCCGGTCGGACAGCGCGGCACCGCGCGGGGAAGTGGGCGTCGGCGTGGCCGGTGTGGCATCGACGCCGGGGACCGGCTCGGTGCCGGCGACGGCCTGTTTGAGATCGCGCGCGAGCTGCAGCATCGCCTGGGACACCCGGGGATCGGCCGTCTGCAGGGCCGCCTGGCCGGCCAGCCGGGTGGCGTCGGACGTGTGGCCGAACTGGGCCAACCCCCGCGCGGCCGCCGCGACCTCGGCCGGCTCGACGTGCTCGGCCAGCACACGCAGCCACGTCCGGCCGCCGGCGGCGAGGGCCCTGGCGAACGCCGACTGCGGTGCGGCCGCAGTCAGAGCCTGACCGTGCGGGGCGACGGCGTCGGGTGCGTTGGCGAGAATGCCCGCGTGCACGCCCGCCCAGTGCAGCGGTACCGCCCACAGCACGGGGTCGCCGAGGCGCTGCAGCAGCGCGAACGCCTCGTCGAGCGCGTACCGCAGCTGGTCCACCTGTCGCAGCCGAGCAGCCGCGATCCACAGTTCACCCAGGGGCAGCAGGGTGAAGAGATCGACCGAGTACTCGGCGAGTACCTCCATTGCGGCGTACCAGTGCCGCTGCATGGCGCCGCTGTCACCGGCGCGGCGGGCGACCGCGGTCTGCAGTGCCGCAGCCCACAGGGCGTCGCGCCGGTGCGGTGACGCCGAGACGCTGCCCGCGGGCGGGGCCTGACCGTCGAGCATCATCGCCCAGCCGAGCAGGATGCGGTGCCGGACGTCGACGTGGTCGGCGTCGGTATCCGGCCCGTGCAGGGCGCGCCCGAGGACGCTGCGGGCCCGGACCGGATCGCCCCCGTGCAGCGCGGTCAACGCGACCAGGGCCGCGGGCGTGTCCGGGAAGGCGCCGAAACTCCGATGGTCGGCGGCCAGCGTTTGACTCAGCCGGGCAACCGCCACCGGATAGGGCCCGTCGAGCGTGGCGAGCAGACCGTCGGTGAGGCTGCGCCCAGCCCGCGCCACCGACGTGGGCGGTCCGGACGGCGGCGCCTGGGCCGCAGCACGCAGTGCCTCTGCGTCTCCGACCGCGAGCGCCGTGACCGCCGCCGCCGCGGTCACCACGGCATCGGGGACCGGGCCCAGCCAGGAGAACAGTTCCTGGGCCTGACCCGCGCTGCCGTCCTGCATGGCGAGGGCGGCCGCGACCCGCACCGCGGCGGCACGCTCGGAGGCATCGGCGGAGTCCAGCAGCGCGTCGGCCAGTCGGCCCGCCGTGACGGTGTCGCCGGTCAGGGCGAGGGCGTCGGCGAGGTGGGTGCTCGGCACGGCGGAGCCGGCGTCGGCGGCGCCCCGGTAGAGGCGCGCGGCGCGACCGGGGCCGTCGCTGCGGCCGGCGAACTCGGTCAGGGCGGCGGCCAGCCGTTCGTCGCGGAGACCGTGCTCGGCCAGGCGCAGCGCGAGGTCCTCGGTCAGGGTGGCCATCTCGAGTTGCGAAGACAGCAGGGCGATCTCGACGTCATGGTGG
Source organism: Mycolicibacterium vaccae (assembly GCA_050205485.1). GTDB lineage: Bacteria > Actinomycetota > Actinomycetes > Mycobacteriales > Mycobacteriaceae > Mycobacterium > Mycobacterium vaccae_A. The sequence goes on from JBNMQW010000002.1 coordinate 149,898, forward strand.
CGGGCGGGCCCGACCAGCTGGGCGATCGAGTCGTGCACGGTGTGCAGGAACTCCGCGGGGTGGGACGGTTCGATCAGGCCGCTGGCCCGGGCACGGTCCACGACCGCCAGGGCCGCGTCGGGCGGGACCCGCAGCGCGGCGGCGACGTCGTCGGGTCCGAGCCCCAAACTCAGCGACGACATCAGCAGGGTGTCGAGCAGCGGACCGTCCACGCGGCGCAGCCGGTCGATCAGGCCGAACCGCGCGGCCTGGCGAACCGCCGCCGCGCCGTCGCCGGCGGCGGCCAGCGCGGCGTGCAGCAGGAACGGCAGTCCGGCCGTCGCCGAGACCAGCAGCCGCACCAGCTCCGGCGGTGCGGGCGCAGGCAGGGCGGTGGCGATCTCCGCGGGTGACAGCGGTCCCAGCGCGACGGGAGGTTGCTCCCGCTCGAGCGTCACGGTCACCGCGCGCAGCAGCCGGTGGTGGGCCAGCGGCAGGGCCGACACGATCACCGTCGCCGCCGGATCGGCGGCCCGGACCGCGAGAGCCTCCAGGTCGGCGTCGCCGAGAAGATGCGCATCGTCGACGACGACCGCCGCGTCGAGGTTCGGTCCCGGCCCGGACACCACCTGTCGCCCGGCCCCGCGCAACGCCGTCCGCAGTACCGCCAGCACGCTGGACTTTCCGGTGCCGAAACCGCCAGTGACCAGCAGCTTGGCGACGGCGTGCGGGTCGGCCTCCACGGCAGCGACGGCTTCGCGCGCCGCTGGCGGAAGAGTCGTCGGCCGGGCCGGCGCCGGACTCGTCATGGCTGCCGGATCAGGCGCCGTCGTCGGGGACGATGGTCGTGACGATCGGGTCGGGCGGCTCGACCGTCGGGGGTGGCTCGACCGTCGGGGGCGGTGCCGCCGTCGTGGTGGGCGGCGGTGGTGCGGTCGTCGTCGGCGGCTGGGTCGTGGTGGGCCGCGTCGTCGTCGTTCGCGTCGTCGTGGTGGTCGGCGCGGTCGTCGTCGTGGTGGTGGTCGTCGTGGTGGTGGTCGTCGGCGCCGTCGTCGTCGTCGCCGGGTCCGAGGTCGTCGGCGGAGGAGGTGGCGGCTGGCTCACCGTCGTGGTGGCCACCCCGTCGGGGCCGACGGTCACGGTCGTCACCGGCGGCGGAAGCGGCGCCGGCTCGGCGTCGGACGGCGGCGGGGTCGCCGTCTCGGTGACCGGGGTCTGCTCGGTATCCGAGCCGGTCAGCGTGATCGCCAGACCGCCCATCGCGAGCAGCACCGCCGCAGCCGCGGCACCGAACAGCACGGTGGGCCGCTTGTACCACGGCAACGGCGCCGGCTCGGCGGTGAGTCCGTCGGCGTATTGGTCGCCCGCGAACGCGACGGGCGGGCGGGCTCCGGTCGCGCCTGCGTCGGCGTAGCCGGCGGGTGCCGTGTAGTCCTCGCCGGTGTAGGGGATCACGCCGTCGGCGGAGTCGTCGTCCTGGGACCAGGCCAGCGCGCGGAACGTCGCCGATGCCGCGCCGTCGTCGGCGGTGGCGCCGGCGGCCAGTCCGGCCGCGCCGGCCGCCCACGCGGCGGGAGCCATCGCGGTGGGGATGTCCGCGGCGGACGCCAGGCCGGTCGCAGCGTCGGCCTCGATGCTCCGGTTGGCCACCAATGCCGCGCCGGCGGCGATGTTGAGTTGGGGCTCCGGCGTGGTGATCACCGGTGCCCGCAGCCGCTCGGAGAGCCGCTGGGTGACCAGCGGGATGGCGGCACCGCCGCCGACCGTGGCCACGGCAGACACCTGAGCGGACGCAATGTCGTTGCGCTGCAACGTGTCTTCGATCGCGGCGAGCAGTCCACCCAGCGGTTCGGCGATCAGCTGGTCGAGTTCGGGGCGGGTGACGCGGATGTCGGAGCGGAAGCCGGGCACGTCGGCAGGGATCACCGCGACGGTCTCGGCGGACAACTTCTCCTTGGCGGCGCGGCACTGCTCGCGCAGTTGCAGCAGCGGTCCGACCGCTGCGGTTCCGGCGGTGTCGGCCGTCGCCGCGTCGCTGATGCCGCTCAACACGTGGTCGAGCAGGGTCCGGTCGATGTCTTCGCCGGAGAACTCGGTGTAGCGGACCGTCTGGCCGATGGCGTCGAGATTCGCGGCCGCGTCGGCCAGCGAGATGCTGGTCCCACCGCCGCCGAGGTCGACGAGCACGACCACACCGTCGCGGGGCAGGCCGGGCGCGGCCTGCAGCGCCGCCAGCGCGGCGGCCGAGTCGGGGATGAGCGCGGCGGGCACGCCGCCGGGGGACAGGTTCGGCCGGGTGCGCAGCGCGCCGCGCAGGGCGCCGACGGTCGCCGGTCCCCAGTGCGACGGGACGGCCACCGCCACCGGCGCCCCGCCGTCGACGGTGCGGGCCATGGCGGACAGCGCTTCGGCGAGCAGTTCCTCGGCGCGGTGCGCCGATCCGTCGGGGGCGACCAGGGGCACGGGGTCGCCGACACGCTCGACGAAACCGGTGAGCACGACACCGCCGTTGTCGGGCTGCTGGGTGGGATCGCCGACTTCGGGCGCCCGGTCGGCGTACAGGTGCAGGATCGATCGCCGCGTCACCGGTGGCCGACCCATGCGGGCGGCTACCAGGTTGGTCGTCCCGATCGACAACCCCAAAGGTTCGGTCATGCCGGCGCCTCCCCGAGTCTGGCCGTCGACAACGATAGCGGCTGTGCCGGCCACACCGGCGGAACGCCCCCTAGCGTGGCGGATCCCCTATGGGGCGACCCCCTAACGCGGCGGGGGCGGAGGTGGGCTGCGCACCGATTCGAGGTCGACGCTGCGTACCTAGCATCGACGGCAGACAGTCGGCTGCGTGCCGGCGCCGCACGCGACCGAGGGGACACGACGATCATGGCGAACTCGCTGTTGGACTTCGTGATGTCGCTGGTGCGGGACCCCGACGCCGCGGCCCGGTATGCGGCCGACCCCGCCGGCACGCTGGCGGCCGCGAACCTGACGGACGTGACCAGCGCCGACGTGGAGAACCTGATCCCGGTCGTCGCCGAGTCGTTGTCGATGAACTCATCCGCCTCGGGCGTGGACCCCTTCGGCGCCGATCCAGGGGGCAACGTCTGGGCCAGCGGCGCCGCCACCGCGGCGTTCGACGCGTTCGACGCCGTGGAGCAGGAGCAGGACACGTCGATGCCGGCCCGCATCGGTATCGAGATGTTCGACGAGGAGTCGCAGATCTCGACGACCGTGGAGTTCGACGACCTCGTGACCGTCGGCTATGCCCCGGAACCGCTGGTCGGCGAGCTGTTGGACACCGATCCTGCGGTGCTCGACGAGGGCGTCCCGACGCTGGGCCCTGACGTCGAGCCCGACCAGCCCGGGTCACTCGACCTGTTCGACTGAGACCCGCGACCCGCACACCCGCACGGAACCCTCCGTGCGGGTTTTTTGTGCTGTGAACTGGCATTTCCCTTATCCCTGCGGGTATCCCCTAATCCCCTAACGGGGGGTGCCGACAATCCCTAGTGGGGGTCATGCGGGGACGGGAATCGACCCCGTTTCCGGGTGCTTCGAAACTCCATACCGTGGTGTTCAGATCGCCGGAGACAACCGGCGGAACCAGAAAGGAACTGCCATGCAGGCTCTCATCGACTTCATCCTCGACCTGTTCCGCAGCCCCGCGGCGGCCACGTCCTTCGTCGCGGACCCCGACGGCGCACTGCGCGACGCCGGCCTGCCGAACGTCACGGCGGCGCAGCTCGCCTCGGTGGCCGCCACCGCCGCTCCGGCCGGCTACGCGCTCGGCGGCGGAGATCCGATCGTCGGCCTGCAGCGGGCGGTCGCCGACCACCACCAGCTGGCGTCGAACTTCGCGTCCCCGTTCTCGCCGCAGACCTCCTGGGCGCCGACCTTCGCCCCGGAGACCAGCACCGACCTGCTCAGCGGCAACAATGTGCCGGTGGCCAGCCCGGTCCAGGACGCGGGCGCCAACGCCCAGAACGGCGGGTTCAACCTGGGCTTCGGTGACATCACTTTCGGCGACAAGACCAGCAACACCGCCACCAACGGCGGAGTGGTCGTCGACGGTGACAACGACGGCGACATCGTCAGCGGTGACGGCGCCGCGCTCGGCGACGGCAACACGATGAACAACGGCGACATCCTCGCCGGCTCGGGCTCCAACGTCGTCGTCGGCAAGGACAACGAGGTCGAGGACAACTCCAAGACCGCCGGTGGTGACCTGATTGCCGACAACGACGCCCCGGTGCTCAACGACGTCGACACCAGCGGCGGCAACGGCGGCGGCGCCGACGGCGGCGGAAGCCTGATCGGCATCGGCGGCGGCAACGCGGTGGGTGGCTCCGGCGGCAACGGCGGCGGCATCGTCATCACCGACACCGACGTCAACACCGGCACCCGCATCGACGGCGATTTCGGCAGCCGCAACGTCGAGGACAACTCCGTCAACACCGCGGTGCAGACCGACATCTCGACGACGACGAAGACGGCGATCGAGGACAACTCGTCGACCTACGAGTCGAACATCGGATCGGGCAACGTGACCGAGACGGACCTCTTCTCCGGCAACAGCACCGGAATCGAGACCACGACCGATTTCGACACCGACATCGCGTCGCACAACGCCGCCCTGGCGGGGCTCGACGCGTTCTGAGCCGGCCGCGGGCACGCCACTGGCGGGGATCATGATGGTCCCCGCCAGTCGGCGCGCCTACCGTTGAACCACCCGACGCCGGAGGCGACACCGAATGACACAGCCCAACGATCAGCGGAACGACAGGGCGCTCGTCGAGTTGATCGAGCACACCACCGCGATCGCCGAGGCGCACGAACGCGCCGACCTGGTGGACCGGCTCGCCCGCGCGCGGCAGCGCCTCGACGATCCGCAGGTGCGCGTCGTGATCGCCGGGCACCTCAAGCAGGGCAAGAGCATGTTGCTCAACTCGTTGCTCAACATGCCGGTGGCGCGGGTCGGGGACGATGAATCGACCGTGCTGGCCACCGTGGTGTCCTACGCGGAGCAGCCGTCCGCGCGGTTGGTGGTGGCGCGTGGCGAAGGCCGGGAACCCGAGATCGTCGAGATCCCGATGACCGACCTGGGCAGCGACCTGCGGCGGGCGCCGCAGGCCGGCGGCCGGGAGGTGCTGCGCGTGGAGGTGCGCGCCCCCAGCCCGCTGCTCAAAGGGGGGCTGGCGTTCGTCGATACCCCCGGCGTCGGCGGACACGGCCAGCCGCACCTGTCGGCGACGCTGGGTCTGCTGCCCGACGCCGACGCCGTCCTGATGGTCAGCGACACCAGCAGCGAGTTCACCGAACCCGAGATGACGTTCCTGCGGCAGGCTCTGGAGATCTGTCCCGTCGCGGCGATCGTCGCCACCAAGACCGACCTCTACCCGCACTGGCGCCGTATCGTCGACGCCAACACCGGCCACCTCCGCCGTAACGGCGTCGACGTGCCGGTCATCCCGGCGTCCTCGACACTGCGCGCGCACGCGGTGTCGCTGAACGACAAGGAACTCAACGACGAATCGAACTTCCCGGAAGTGGTGCGCTTCCTGTCCGAGCAGGTCCTGGCCCGGCACAAGAGCCGGGTACGTGATTTCGTCCTCGCTGAGATCCGCAGCGCTGCAGAGCATCTGATGCTGACCGTGGAGTCGGAGCACTCGGCGCTGACCGACCCCCGCACCCGCGAGCGACTCACCGCGGAACTCGAGCAACGCAAGCGTGAGGCGCAGGAGGCGCTGCAGCAGACCGCGCTGTGGCAACAGGTGCTCAGCGACGGCATCGCCGACCTCACCGCCGACGTCGACCACGACCTGCGACAGCGCTTCCGCGCCATCACTTTTCACACCGAGCATGTCATCGACACCGGCGATCCCACGCTGAACTGGGCCGAGATCGGCGCCGAACTCGAGGACGCGGTCGCCACCGCGGTCGGCGACAACTTCGTGTGGGCCTACCAGCGCGCCGAAGCGCTCGCCGCGGAAGTGGCCCGGACGTTCCAGGAGGCCGGCCTCGACGCGGTGCGGATGCCCGCCCTCGACGCCCGCGAGATGGGCGCGGACCTGGGCGAGTTCCGGTCGGTGTCGCAGCTCGACGCCAAACCGCTCAAGCTGGGCCACAAGGTCGTCACGGGCATGCGCGGCTCGTACGGCGGCGTGCTGATGTTCGGCATGCTGACGTCGTTCGCCGGGCTGGGCATGTTCAACCCGCTGTCGCTGGGCGCCGGATTCATCCTCGGCCGCAAGGCCTATCAGGAGGACATGGAGAACCGGATGCTGCGGGTACGCAACGAGGCCAAGGCCAACGTGCGCCGGTTCGTCGACGACGTCGCGTTCACGGTGAGCAAGGAGTCCCGCGACCGGCTCAAAGGCATTCAGCGCCAGCTGCGTGACCATTACCGCGGGATCGCCGACCAGATCACCCGCTCTCTCAACGAGTCGCTGCAGGCCGCGCTGGCCGCCGCCAAGCTCGAGGAGACCGAGCACAACACGCGGGTCCGGGAGCTCGAACGGCGGCGCAACATCCTGCGGCAGGTTCTGGAGCATTCCGCGGAGCGTCCGTCACTAAGCTCGACAGGTCCGTAGTCCCCGAGCAGGCGGTCCCACCCTGAGCACCAGCGACCGAGTGCGCGCGATTCTCGGCGGCGCGACCGCCGCCTACCGCGCCGACCCCGCCTATACGGCGCGCGCCGACGTGCACCACGAGCTCGACCGCATCGGACGCCGGCTCAACGAGCCGATCCGCGTCGCGCTGGCGGGCACGCTGAAGGCGGGCAAGTCCACGCTGGTCAACGCGCTTGTCGGAGAGAACATCGCGCCGACCGACGCGACCGAGGCCACTCGCATCGTCACCTGGTTCCGGCGCGGACCGACCCCGAAGGTGACGGCCAACCACCGGGGCGGACGACGATCGAACGTGCCCATCACCCGCGACCCGCAGGGCGGCGGTCTGACGTTCGACTTCGCGACGCTCGAACCCGGCGACGTCGTCGATCTCGACGTCGAGTGGCCCGCCGCCGAGCTGGCCGCCACCACGATCATCGACACCCCGGGCACCTCGTCGCTGTCGCGCGACGTCTCGGCCCGCACGCTGAGCCTGCTGGTTCCCGACGACGGGGTGCCCCGGGTGGATGCGGTGGTGTTCCTGCTGCGCACCCTCAACGCCGCGGACATCGCGCTGCTCAAACAGATCGGGGAGTTGGTGGGCGGCGCGGCCGGTGCACTCGGCGTGATCGGGGTGGCGTCGCGGGCCGACGAGATCGGCGCCGGCCGGATCGACGCGATGATGTCGGCCAACGACGTCGCGCAGCGGTTCACCGCCGAGATGGACCGCACCGGAATCTGTCAGGCCGTCGTCCCGGTGTCGGGGCTGCTCGCGTTCACCGCGCGCACACTGCGGCAGAGCGAGTTCGTGGCGCTGGAGCGGCTCGCCGCCGTCGACGCCGCGGAACTGAGCAAGGCGTTGCTCTCGGTGGACCGCTTCGTCCGCGAGGACGCCGCGCTCCCGGTCGACGCCGCCACCCGCGCCGCCCTGCTGGATCGCTTCGGCATGTTCGGCATCCGGATCTCGCTGGCGCTGCTGCGTGCGGGCGTCGCCGATTCGGGTGCCCTGGCCGAGGAACTGCTCGAACGCAGCGGGCTGGTGGCGCTGCGCGACGTCATCGACCAGCAGTTCGCGCAGCGCTCGGACCTGCTGAAGGCCCACACCGCGCTGCTGTCGCTGCGGCAGTTCGTGCAGCGGCACCCGATCTACGCCACACCGCGGATCCTCGCCGACATCGAACCGCTGCTCGCCGACACGCACGCGTTCGAGGAACTGCGGCTGCTCAGCCAGCTCCGCTCCCGGCCGACCACCCTCAACGAGGACGAGATGGCGTCGTTGCGGCGGCTCATCGGCGGTTCGGGAACCGATGCGGCCAGCCGTCTGGGGCTGCGTCCCGACGACCCGGACGACGGGCCGCGGGCGGCTTTCGCGGCAGCGCAGCGGTGGCGTCGCCGCGCCGACCACCCGCTCAACGACCCGTTCACGGCCCGGGCCTGCCGCGCGGCGGTGCGCAGCGCGGAGGCGCTGGTCGCCGACTATGCCCGCAGCGGGCATCGGTTTAATCATCCGCACCGCGGATAGCCACCGGTGTGATCCGGAGCGCGCTGTTTAACGTTTCGTGCCCCGGTGGCGACATAGAGGTATGCGCGAATCTCTGGGCCTGTCGCTGGGCGCGGCGAATCTCGTGGCCGTCGCCGACGGGCGGCCGGCCGTGCGCCGCACCGAGGTGACCGTCGGACCGGGCCTGACCATGACCGGATTCGTCGAACGGGTCGGGGATCCGATACCGCTGGTGGCCCTCGACGGCTCCACTCACCGCGCCGAGGACCTCACGGCAGCGGCAGTGGACACGCTCACCCGGGAGATCTGCCCACGCCGGCCCGACAGCGTGGCGGTCGCGGTCCCGGCGCACTGGCCGGAATCGGCGCGCGCCGCGCTGCAGTCACGCGCTCCGCAGCTTCTGGTGCTGTCGGACGCGGTGTCGGCGTTGACCGCGCTGCAGTGCAATCCGGGGCTGCCGGGGCACGGAGTGGTCGTCCTGTGTGACTTCGGCGCCACCGGGACCAGCATCACGCTGGCCGACGCGGGCGGATCCCGCCCCACTGTCCTGGCGCCCACGGTTCGTGACACCGAGCTCAGCGGGGACCTCATCGACCAGGCGTTGCTCCGGCACGTTCTCGACGGTCTCGCACCGGATCCGGCGGCCACGTCGGAGGTCGCGGCGCTGACCGATCTGCGGGACCGGTGCCGCGCCGCCAAGGAGCACCTGTCGGCCCACGCCGTGGCGAGTCTGGCCGTGCCCGGCTCCACGGTGCGGGTGACCCGCGGCGAACTCCAGCAACTTCTCGCCGGTCCACTCGACCGGTTCCTCGCCCTGCTGCAGGATGTGCTGTACCGCAACGGCATTGCGCCGGCTCGGGTCACGGCGATCGCGACGGTCGGCGGGGGAGCGCGCATCCCGTTTGTGACCGAACGTCTTTCGCAGGCGATGCGGGTTCCGGTGGTCACGGTCCCCGCGGCACAGGTCGTGGCGGCCGCCGGCGCAGAACTGATAGCCCGGCAGCGGGTGGCGCAGGAACCGCCGACCGTCCTGGCGCCGACGTCGGTATCCGACGACACGATGGCGGCCCCTCCGCTGGCGTGGTCCGACGAGTTCTTCGACGAGGGCGGGTTCAACGTCTCGGCCTACGACCCAGACCACGATTCAGACTACGACTCAGCCTACGGCTCGGCTTATGCCCGCCCCGAGGTCTCGTTCGACGAATTCGATTCTGCAGGAACAGATCCCGAAGACCTGCCCTGGTATCACCGACCCGGTGTGTTGTTCGCGGGAGCGGCGTGTCTGGCTGCGCTGGCAGCGACCGGCCTGATTCTCACCTCCCACAACGAGCCTGCCGCTCCCGTGGCGGCCGGAACGGCGGGAACCGAGGTGCCGGTCGTCGCGCAGCCGGCGGGGGAGCCGATCCCACCGGCTCCGCGGACCGTCACCGAGACGGTGGGGGCTCCTGCGCCGGTCCCGGTGGCCACCCAGGTGCCGCTGCCGCCGCAGCAACCGTTGGCCAAACAATCGGCGCCGCAACCTGTTCCGGTGGCCCCTCCGCCTGCGCCCGCACCGGCGCCGGTGATCGTTGCGGCGCCGCCCCCGCCGCCGGTGACGGTGACGCAGACACCCCCGCCGCCGGTGACGGTGACGCAGACACCCACGCCGACTCCGACAGCTTCGTCGCCCACGCCGACGCCTACACCGACCCCGAGTCCAACGCCGACGCCTACGTCTACGCCGACGCCTACGCGGACACCGACTCCGACGTCCACCCCGACGCCGACGTCCCCGCCGGCACCCACTCCGACGACCCCGCCGGTGACTCCGACTCCGACGTCCAGCCCGGCACCCGTGCCGAGCCCGCGGCCCACGGTCTCGCCGACCGTGTCGGTCCCGACATCGGTACCCGATTCGCCGGCGGTGTCCGCACCCACCTCGGCGCCGGCCGTGGAATCCGCACCGGTCTCAGCGCCCCCGCAGGACACCGCTGCGGTCAGCGACTGCGAAGCGCTGTCGGACAGCGCGTGTTGATCAGGATCTGATCAGGGCTGGTCGGCCGGCGGCGGCTCCGTCACCGTCTGGGTCTCGGTTTCGGTCTGCGTCACCACGCTGGTGCTGGTGCTGGTGCTGGTCTCGACCGTGGTGCTCGGCGACGGGGTGGTCGTGGTCGTCGTGGGCGTGGTGGTGGCCGGCGTCGTGGTGACGGCCTCGGTGGTGGTCGTGGTCTCCGGGGTGGTCGTCTCGGTCACCGTCGCCGGAGGCGCGACCGCGGGTGCGGTCGTGGTCGTGACCGGGGTCAGCGACGTCGTCGTCGTGGTCTCGGAGGTCGAGTCGCCGGTGATGACCTTGGCCAGCCCGTAGACCACCAGTGCGATCAGTACCGCGCCGACCGCACCGAGTGACACCAGCGCCACGGGTTTGCGGTACCAGGGAGTCGGTTCCGGCTGCTCCGCGGCGGTCTGACCGTAGTCCCCGTACGCGTACTCGCTCATCTGAGTCGGGTCGTCGTCGCGGTAGTAGTTCTCGTCGTCGTCTCCGTAGCGGGCCACGGATCCCGATAGTAGGCGTAAAAGGCTACGGTGCCGGGGAAAGCGTGCGTGTCACGTTGGTTCGTGGCCGGGACCGCGAGGTGCTGGTGCCGTCGTCGTCTTCCCGGGTCCGCGGCGCGCGGGTCTGCAGCGTGGTCGTCGGGGTCTCGGTTTCGCTCTCCGTCACCGACTCGGTGGGCAGCGCCGGGTCGATGTCGGTGGTCTGGGGCGGACTCGTGCGGGTGGACCGGGTCGTGGTGGTGCGCGACGTCGACCGGGTCGTCGTGGTCGGGGTGGCTGAGCGACTGGTCTCGGTCAGGTACATCGGCGTCCGCGTCGGTTCGGGTTGGCGCGTCACGTACATGACCGCAGACACCATCACCGCGATGGCCGCCAGCGCCGCGACACTGGCGGCGAGCAAGGTCGAGGTGCGGTTGTGCCAAGCGACGGAGTCCTGCCCGTCGTCGTCACGCTGCCGGCCGGTCACGGCTGCTGATAGTAACGGCGGGGCGCGGACGCGGACGGGTCAGCGCAGTTGCGGAATCACCTGTTCGGCGAAGAACTCGACGTGCTCGAGGTCCGTCATGTCCAGTACCTGCAGGTAGATGCGCTGAACACCGGCGTTCAGGAACGGTCCGAGCTTGTCGACGATCTCGGCCGGTGTCCCGACCACCGGGGAGTTGGACCGCAACTCGTCGACCTCGCGGCCGATGGCCGACGCCCGCCGGGCGATCTCGTCGTCGTTGCGGCCCGCGCACAACACGAACGCCGCCGAGTAGACCAGCGAATCCTTCGCACGGCCCGCGTTCTCGACCGCGGCGGCGACCCGCTCGTACTGGGCGGTCAGCGTGTCGAGGTCGACGAACGGGATGTTGAACTCCGCGGCGAACTGCGCGGTCAGAGCCGGGGTGCGCTTGGCGCCCCCGCCGCCGATGACGATCGGCGGATGGGGGGACTGCAGCGGCTTGGGCAGCCCCGGCGAGTCACTGATGGTGTAGTGGCTGCCGCGGTAGTCGAACTTCTCCCCGGACGGTGTGGCCCACAGCCCGGTGAGGATCTCGAGCTGCTCGGTCAACCGGTCGAAGCGTTCCCGCAGCGGCGGGAACGGGATCGCGTAGGCCTGATGCTCCGCCTCGAACCAGCCCGCGCCGAGGCCGAGCTCCACTCGTCCGCCGCTCATCTCGTCGACCTGCGCGACCGAGATCGCCAGCGGGCCGGGGTGCCGGAACGTGGCCGAGGTGACCAGGGTGCCCAGCCGGATGGTCGACGTCTCCCGCGCCAGCCCCGCCAACGTCACCCAGGAGTCCGTCGGGCCCGGAAGGCCGTCACCGCTCATCGCCAGATAGTGGTCAGAGCGGAAGAACGCCGAATAACCGGCGCTTTCGGCGGTGCGGGCCACAGCGAGCTGGTCGGCGTAGGTCGCGCCCTGCTGGGGTTCGACGAAAACACGGAAATCCACCATGTGCTCCATCCTCCTGGTCAGAGGCCGGCGCGCGCATTTTTGACCCGTTCCACCACCTCGGGCGGACCGTCGATGCTGACACGGGCCTCGTCGCGCCCGGCGACGAACATCAACAGCTCTCCGGGATCGCCGGTGACGACGACCTCCGGTCCGCGTCCGACGGTACCGAGCGTGTCACCCGCCGGGGTGGCCAGCACGATCGTCGCGGGCGCCTTGCGCAGCGTCATACGGGCCATCGCGGCCACCGGCCGGCGCAACGCCGCGGTGGTCTGGTCGTCGAGCGGGCGCGGCTCCCACCCGGGGCGCGCACGCCGGACATCCTCGTGGTGGATGAACATCTCGGCGACGTTGGCCACGGCGTCCAAGGGCTTCAACGGGGAGTACAAGGGTGGCCCGGACGCGGTCTGCTCCAGCAGTCGGTCCCATTCGGTGGATGACGCCACCTGGTTCTGCACGCGTTCGGTGTACCCGGACAGGAACGGGATCAGGATGCCTGGTGCCGCGTCGAGTCGACGCTCCCGGACCACGAGATGGGCGGCCAGGTCCCGGGTGTCCCAACCCTCGCAGAGGGTGGGCGCGTCGGGGCCCACATCATGGAGGGTGGACACCAGGGCGGCGCGTTCGCGCTGAGCGACGGTCATGGGTGCTGGGGTTCCCGTCTGCGCCGCCGGAGAATCACCTGACTTCGGCAGGCTCCCACCTCAGAAGGTCTCGACGCCCTCAACGCTGATGTCCATGCCGCGGCCGGTGCGGTCGTTGGTGAACGTCGTCCCGTCTTCCCGCGCATCGATGGTCCACCCCTGCGCAGAGTAGGTGCGGTAGTCGAGGGTGACCGCCGGGATGGCGCCGATATTGCCGAGGACCCACGCCAGTTGTCCGTTGGAGGTGAAGCGGACGCCGTTGGCCGGCATGCCCTCTATCTCGGGCGCGTCGGTGAAGGCCGACTCGCAGCCGACCTCCTGCTCGTTGATCTGACACCGAGTTTTGCCGGATTTCGTCTCGATGAATACGTAGCCGTTCTGCGGCCGCAGTACCTCGCCGCCCGGCGGCCGCGCGGGTGGCGACGGCGTCGGGTTCGGTGTGGGCGCCGTGGTGCGAGTCGGCCGGGGTGTCGGGAACGCGGGTTCGTCGTGGCCCTCGCCGCCGGACCGAGCGCTGGTAGCGGTACCCTCGACCGTCGATTGACAGCCCGTCACGGCGGCGACGACGACGGCCAAACCGCCCGCGATCGTCAGTGCAACCCTCACCCGGATGAGCCTACGCACGTGCCGCGGTTTCGCCGGTGTGGCTCGCAGAGAGGGGCGCGCTTTCGCGGGAAGCGCTGCGGCGATGAATCTCGTTGGCTGGCAGCCCATTATTTGCTGGAAGGCCGAAAGCTAAGCCAGCCGTTCGGGCTACTTCACAATTTCCCTCGCGCGGTGGTAATTTGCATCCAGACTGATTCGAGTCGGTCCCCTTCGGGGCTTGCAGCAACGTCGCTGGAATGTGCCCCCGCGTAGTGGATTACGCAGGTTTGGCACAGTCATCGTTCCTGTTCACGGGCATCGTGCGCCCGCTCGAATTGCGCTGGCTCGAAGCCGGTTGACTTGTGCGATCCAATGGCGGGCGCGCCGTGTGCGTGATACGAAGAACGATCGTCAAGAAGTGCCGTGAGGGGGAGTTTGAGTGCGCCGAACGCCAGCAGTTCCTGTAGCTGTCATCGGCATGGCCTGCAGGTTGCCGGGTGGTATCGATTCACCTGAACAGTTCTGGGAGGCGCTTCTTCGAGGCGACGACCTGGTCACCGAGATCCCGCCGGGCCGGTGGGATGCCGAGGAGTACTTCGACCCGGAGCCGGGTGTCCCGGGCCGCTCGGTCTCCAAATGGGGCGGTTTTCTCAGTGATTTCGCCGGCTTCGACGCCGAGTTCTTCGGAATCACCGAACGCGAGGCGACAGCCATCGATCCCCAGCACCGCTTGCTGCTGGAGACCGCGTGGGAAGCCGTGGAGCACGCCGGAATAGCACCGCCGACACTGGGCGGTAGCCAGACCGGCGTGTTCATGGGTCTGACACACAACGATTACACGTATCTCGCCGCCGATACCGGCGCGCTCGAGGGCCCGTACGGCTTCACCGGAACGAGTTTCAGCCTGGCCTCGGGGCGGATCGCCTACGCGCTCAACACGCGCGGCCCGGCCGTCACCGTCGATACCGCCTGCTCATCTTCGCTTTCCGCGATCCACCTGGCCTGCCAGAGCCTGGCCGACGGGGACAGCGACATGGCGCTCGCGGGCGGGGTCTCGGTGCTCCTGGAGCCCCGGAAGGCCGCCGGCGGCTCCGCGGCCGGAATGCTCTCCGCGACCGGCCGCTGCCACGCTTTCGACGTCGAGGCCGACGGCTTCGTGTCCGCCGAGGGCAGTGTCGTCATCGCCCTCAAGCGGCTGGACGACGCAATCGCCGCCGGCGACCGGGTTCTCGGGGTGATCCGGGGGACCGCGACCAATCAGGACGGGCGAACAGTCAACATCTCGACTCCGTCGTCGGAAGCCCAAGCGGCCGTGTACCGCTCGGCGCTGGCCGTCGCGGGGATCGACGCGTCGACGGTCGGGCTGGTAGAGGCGCACGGAACCGGTACTCCGGTGGGCGATCCCATCGAGTACTCGAGCGTCGCGGAAGTGTACGGGATCGACACGGCATGCGCGCTCGGTTCTGCCAAGACGAACTTCGGGCACGCACAGTCGGCCGCCGGAGCGCTCGGCCTGATGAAGGCCGTGCTGGCTGTGCAGCACGGCGTCATCCCGCGCAACCTGCATTTCGGCCGTCTGCCCGCAGAACTCGAGGAGATCAAGACCCAGCTGTTCGTGCCGTTGGCGACATCGGCGTGGCCGGTGTACGGGGACCATCCCCGGCGCGCCGCGGTGTCGGCCTACGGGCTGTCCGGCACCAATGTGCACGCGATCGTCGAGCAGGCGCCTGCGGTGTTGTCCGAGGAACCGCCGCTTGACGTGCGCCCCAGGGTGTTTCCGCTGTCCGCCAGTTCCGGCGAGGAACTTCGCCGGACGGCCGGCCGGCTGGCCGACTGGCTGGCCAAGAACGGCGACGGCAACGGACTCCGAGACGACAGCGATCTGGGCGATCTCGGGTACACCCTGGCGCGTCGGCGCGGGCACCGCGCGGTGCGGACCTCCGTCATCGCCGAGGACCGTGACGAACTGATCAGCGCGCTGCGCGACATCGGGCTGAACGAAGCGACCTACCCTTCGGTCGTCGCGACCGACGACCGTGGTCCGGTCTGGGTCTTCTCCGGCCAGGGGTCGCAGTGGGCCGGGATGGGCGCCGAATTGCTGGCCAGGGAGCCGGTCTTCGCCGCCACCATCGCGGAACTGGAACCGCTCATCGCCGCCGAATCCGGATTCTCGGTCACCGAGGCCATGACGGCGCCCGAGGTGGTGACCGGCATCGACCGGGTGCAGCCGGTGATCTTCGCCATCCAGGTTGCGCTGGCCGCCGCGATGAAGGCGCACGGTGTCCGGCCCGGAGCGGTGGTCGGCCACTCGATGGGCGAGGCCGCCGCGGCCGTGGTCGCCGAGGCGCTCACCCTCGAAGACGCGGTGAAGGTGATCTGCCGGCGGTCCCGGTTGATGGCCACGATCTCGGGTTCGGGGGCGATGGCCTCGGTCGAGCTGCCGGCCAAGCAGGTGCTGTCGGAACTGGCCGCCCGCGGAATCCACGACGTGGTGCTGTCGGTCGTGGCGTCCCCGCAGTCCACGGTGGTCGGTGGTTCCCGCGACGCCGTCCGCGCCCTGGTCGCCGACTGGGAGGAGCGCGGCGTGATGGCCCGCGAGGTCGCGGTCGATGTGGCCTCGCATTCACCGCAGGTCGACTCCATCCTCGACGACCTGATCGACGAGCTGGCCGACCTCGAGCCGCAGGACCCGGCTGTTCCGTACTACTCCGCGACGCTGTACGACCCGCGGGAGATCCCCTTCCTCGACGCCGACTACTGGGCCGACAACCTGCGGCACACCGTGCGTTTCGCCTCGGCGGTCCAGGCCGCGCTGGAAGACGGACACCGAGTGTTCGCCGAACTGTCGCCCCATCCGTTGCTGACCCACGCGGTCGAGCAGATCGCCCGCCCGCTGGACATCCGGCTGGCGGCCATCGCCGGTATGCGACGCGAGCAGCAGATGCCCTACGGGCTGCTCGAATTGGTGGCCGACCTGCACAACGAGGGTGCGGCGCTGGACTTCTCCGCGATGTACCCGTCCGGACAGCTGATCGACGCGCCGCTGCCGACGTGGAACCACGTCGCACTGGAGTTGCGTCGCGACGACCACGAGCTCGCCGGTCGGCACGGTCCGGTGGTCTCCGTCCACCCCATGCTCGGGTCGCATGTCGTGCTGCCCGAGGAACCCGAACGGCATGTGTGGCAGGGCGAGGTCGGCACCGACGCCCTGCCCTGGCTTGCCGAGCATTCGGTGCACGACGTCGCCGTTCTCCCGGGCGCCGGCTTCTGCGAGATGGCCCTCACGGCAGCGCGCACGGTGTTCGGTGAGCACAGCGCGGTCCGTGACATCACCTTCGAGGACATGCTTCTCCTCGAGCCGGAGACGCCGGTCAGTGCGTGGGCCGAGCTGCTTCCCGGCGACGCCGTCGAGTTCGTCGTCGAGACACACGGCGAGGGGGAGCGGACTCGCCGGTCCTTCGCGGAACTGCAGGCGGATTCCGTCGAGCAGCCGGACGACCGTGACATCGAGGCGCTGCTGTCCGCGCACTCGCAGCGGGTCGACGGCGCCGACCTGCGGTCGGCGTTCCACGCCGCGGGCGTGTATCACGGACCCGCGTTCGCCGGAATGGCTTGGGCTGCAACGCCTGCGGAGCCGAACCGGACGGTACTGGCGGAGATCGCACTGCCCGGACCGCTGCGTTCGCACCAGAACGGATACTGCGTGCATCCGGCGCTGCTGGACGCATGCTTCCAGTCGGTGATGGCAGACCCGGAGGCGCAGAACGCGTCGGGTCTCCTGCTGCCGCTCGGTGTGCGCCGCCTGCGAGCGTTCGCGCCGACGCGCACCGCCCGTTACTGCTACAGCCACATCGTCAGCGTCGACAGCGACGGAATCGAGGCCGATCTCGAGGTGCTCGACGAGCACGGCGCGATCCTGCTCAGCGCGACGGGTTTGCGGCTGGGAACCGGTGGTGGCGCGGTCGCCCAGGCCGACCGCCTGCTCAACCAGCGACTGTTGGCCGTCGAGTGGCAGGAACGCGTCTTGCCCGATGCCGACACGGCTGATGCCGGCTCGTGGTTGGTCCTCGACATCAGCTCCGCAGGAACCGGTTTGGCCGGCGACCTCGGTGCGGCGCTGTCGTCCGCGGGTGCCGAGTCCGTCGTCACCGCGTGGTCACCCTCCGGTGACACCGCCCGGTCCGTCGCCGAACTCGAGGCGCACCTGGCCGAAAAGCATTTCGACGGCGTGGTTCTCGTGGACGGAACCGCCGGTGCGGCGGTCGACCGGGACACCGGTGTGCGTGGCGGCGAACACGTCCGGCACCTCGTCCATGTCTGCCAGGCGCTGTGCGAGATGTCGGCACGGCTGTACCTGGTCACCAGGAACGCGCAGGTCGTGCTCGACGGCGATGTGCCCAACCTGGAGCAGGCCGGCGTGCGCGGATTCGCGCGTGCGATCGGCATGGAGTACCCGCGGCTGTCGGTCACCCAGATCGACGTCGACGACGCGCCCGAACCACGTTCGGTCGCCGCCCAGATCATCTCCCGATCGGACGAGGACGAGACGGCGTGGCGGGATGGCCGCTGGTTCACCGCCCGCCTGTATCCCGCGCCGCTGCACCGCGACGAGCGACACAAAGTCGTCGTGCACGACGACAGCGCCGGCGTGCGACTCTGCGTGGGCACCCCGGGCGACCTCGAGTCGCTGGAACTGGTGTCCTTCGAGCGCACGCCCCCGGGCCCCGGCCAGATCGAGGTCGCGGTCCGCGCGTCGAGCATCAACTTCGCCGACGTGCTGGTCGCTTTCGGTCGGTGCCCGAGCTATGACGGGCGCCTGCCCGAACTCGGATCCGAGTTCGCCGGGGTGGTGACCGCGGTCGGCCCCGACGTGACCACCCACAAGGTCGGCGACCGGGTCGGCGGTGTGTCGCCCAACGGCTGCTGGGGCACTTTCGTCAGCTGCGACGCCAGGCTGGCGACGACCCTGCCCGACGGTCTGGACGACCGCTCCGCCGCCGCCATCGGCCTGGCGTATGCCACCGTGTGGCTCGGATTGCAGGAACTGGCGCGCATCCGTGCGGGCGACAAGGTGCTGATCCACTCCGCCACCGGCGGTGTCGGCCAGGCCGCGATCGCAGTGGCCCGTGCGGCCGGTGCCGAGATCTTCGCCACCGCGGGCAGCGAGGAACGTCGACAACTGTTGCGCGACTGGGGAATCGAGCACGTCTACGACTCTCGGACCGCAGAGTTCGCCGAGCAGATCCGCCGACAGACGGATGGCTACGGCGTGGACATCGTGCTGAACTCGTTGACAGGGGTGGCCCAGCGCGCCGGTCTGGAGCTGCTCGCCTTCGGCGGCCGCTTCATCGAGATCGGTAAGCGGGACATCTACGCCGACACCCGGCTCGGGCTGTTCCCGTTCCGACGCAACCTGTCCTTCCACGCCGTGGACCTCGCGTTGATGACCGTCACCCACCCCGACCAGCTCCGCAGGCTGCTGGACACGGTGTACCGCCGGGTCGCCGACGGCGAGCTGCCGCGACCCGACGTCACGACGTACCCGCTGGACGAGGCCGCGACGGCCATCCGTCAGATCGCAGGTGCCAAGCACACGGGCAAGCTGGTTCTCGATGTGCCGCACACTGGTTCGCCCACGGCCGCGGTGCTGCCGGAGGACGTCCCGGTGTTCCGGCCGGACGGCTCGTACCTCGTCACCGGCGGTCTGGGCGGGCTGGGCTTGTTCCTCGCCGAGAAGATGGCCGCCGCGGGCTGTGGACGGATCGTGCTCACCTCCCGCAGTGAACCGTCTTCCAAGGCGCGGGAAATCATCGAGATGATCCGGGCATCGGGTGCGGACATCGCCGTGGTGTGCGGCGACATCACCGACCGGGGCACCGTCGACCGACTGGTCGAGGCGGCGACCGCGACCGGACTTCCGCTGCGCGGCGTCCTGCACGCGGCCGCGGTGGTCGAGGATGCCACCCTGGTCAACATCACCGACGACCTGCTGGGACGGGACTGGGCGCCCAAGGTGCACGGTGCCTGGAATCTCCACGAGGCCACGCTGTCCGAACAACTCGACTGGTTCTGCGCGTTCTCGTCGGCGGCGGCACTGGTCGGTTCGCCCGGACAGTCGGCGTACGCATCCGCCAACAGCTGGTTGGACGCCTTCATGAGATGGCGTAGCGGACAGGGACTTCCGGCGACGACGATCGCCTGGGGCGCCTGGAGTGAGATCGGACTGGGCACCAAGCTCGCCGACGGCGACGCGGCGATCGAACCGGACGAAGGGGCCCGGGCTCTCGAGGCGCTGCTGCGGCACAACCGCGTGTACTCCGGTTACGCACCGATCCTCGGGACGCCGTGGCTGGCCACCTTCGCGCAGCGCAGTCCGTTCGCCGAGGCGTTCCGGTCCGGCAGCCAAGACCCGACGGAGACGCGCAAGCTCCTCGGCGAGCTGGCAGCGCTGCCGCGCGAGGAGTGGCCGACTCATCTGCGGCGCCTGATCGCCGAGCAGGTCGGACTGCTGCTGCGCCGCCCCGTGGACCCGGACCGCCCGCTCTCCGAGTACGGTCTCGACTCGCTAGGCAGCCTCGAGTTGCGTACCCGCATCGAGGCCGAGACCGGAGTTCGGGTGGGGGCCATGGACATGACCACCGTTCGCGCCCTGGCACAGGTGCTCTGTGACAAGTTGACCGCCGACGAAGCTACGGCAGCTGCGTCCTGATCAGACCGTGGTTGCCGATGCAACGGGAGGAATCTTGTTCGAACTGACGCCGATCCATGAGTGGGCCGACGAGCCCGGAGTGCATGTTTCGTGGGGTCCGTCAGCGGCGACGGCGTCGAAGGCCAAAGAGGCGCCGCGCAGTGATGTGCCCGTCAGCTATCAGCAGGCGCAGCACGTCCGCAGCTTCCTCGAGCACACCGCTCGCGGTACGCAGATGGCCCGGCTCACCGTGCCGGTCTGGAACATCCAAGGACGCTGCGACATCCGCGCGATGACGCATGTCATCAACGCCTATCTGCGGCGCCACGACACCTACCGCAGCCGGTTCGAGGTCGACACCGATGGCTCGGTGGTGCGCCACGCGCTGGCCAAGCCCTCCGATATCCGTTTCACCGCCGTCGATCACGGAGAGCAGACGGTCGACCAATGGCGCGCCGAGATCCTGGCGACCCCGGGACCGGTGGAATGGGACTGCTTCCGCTTCGGAATCATCCAGCGTGCGGACCACTTCACCTTCTACATGTGTGTCGACCACGTGCACGTCGACGCCATGTTCCTGGCCCTGCTGTTCGTCGAGATCCACCTCATGTACGCCGCGATCGTCGACGGTGGCTGCCCGATCCCGCTGCCGCCGGCCGGAAGCTACGACGAGTACTGCATCCGGCAGCGTGAATTCACCTCGAAGCTGACCACCGGCTCCCCGGAGGTGCAGGAGTGGATCGCCTATGCGAAGCGCAACGGGAACTCGTTGCCGCGCTTCCCCCTTCCGCTCGGTGACTTCGAGGTGCCGTGCGAAGGCGACCTGTTGACCGTCGAGTTGATGGACGAGCGACTGTCGGACGAGTTCGAAAAGGTGTGCGCGGCGGCGGGCGCCCGGTTCATCGGTGGCGTCTTCGCTTGTGCGGCAATGGCCGAGCACAGCCTCACGGGCTCGTCGATGTACCACACCATCACTCCGACGAGCACACGGCGGGGTACCGAGGAACTGATGACGACGGGCTGGTTCACCGGCACGGTACCGATCACGGTCACGGTCAACGCGGACTCCCTGGGCGACACCCTGCGCAGCGCGCAGGCATCGTTCGACAACGGACTGGCGTTGAGCCACGTTCCGTTCGACCGCGTGGTCGAACTGGCCGGACCCACCCACGGCGTGAAGTACCCGGGCTCGGGCGTGCCCATGATCTCCTACCTCGACACCAGCTGCGGCCCCTTCTCGCCCGACGTCGTCGCGCAGTGGAACGCGCTGGGCGGCAGGATCTACAGCGAGGCCGGGGCGGCCCATCAGGTCGGTATGTGGGTGAACAGGTTCGGCAACGGCACGTCGGTGACGGTGGCGTACCCGAACAATCCCGTCGCGCGCGACTCGGTGATCCGCTACGTCGAGGCGATGAAGGCCATGTTCGTCCGCGTGGCGGCCAGCCGCCACGCAGTCACCCCGGCACCCAGCCTGATTTCGACCTGAGGCGGGCAATGGCCGAGATCCCCGATGCCGGAGAGACCGTGCCAGCGTCAGAAGCTCCCCCCACGGGTTCGGATGACCTGCTCTCCTACACCGACCAGCTGTTGTTCCTCGGTCAACGCGCGACCGGCCAGGAACTGGTCATGCAGTGCGTCTGGGTATACGACCGGGCGGTGGACCTCGCCGGAGTGCGGCGATTCCACGAACGCTACGGCCACGGTCTGATGGGGCGGCGTATCGAGCCCTCCCCCTTGTGGTTCGGACGGCACCGGTGGGTCGCGGCACCCGGCCCCGAAGCCGAACTCGAGGTGGCCGACACGCGGCCCCGTCCCGAACTCGCCGACTGGGTCGACGAATGCGCCCAGGCGCCGATCGACCCCGAACACGGTCCGGTGTGGCGGCTGGCGGTGCTGCCGATGACCGACGGTGCCACAGCCGTGAGCCTGGTGATCTCCCATTGCGTGTCCGACGGCATCGGGGCATTGACGACGATCGCGGCGGCGGCCGACGGGGCCGTGCACCATTTCGACTATCCGGCACCCGGTTCCCGTACCCGGTGGCAGGCGTTGCGATCCGATCTGCGGCAGACAGCGCGCGACCTCCCCGAGGTCGGGCGCACCCTGCGGACAGCGGCCCGCATGGCCATGGCCCGCAGACACGAGATCGGCGCGTCCAAGCCGCCGCGCATGGATCTGCCGCCCGATGCCAGGCAGAACGTCGTGGTGCCATCGGTCACCGTTCACGTCGACATCGCCGAATGGGACTCCCGCGCCGCCGAACTCGGCGGAAACAACCATTCGCTGGTGGCTGGTTTCGCCGCGAAGCTCGCCGAACGGATGGGTCGGCGTCGCCCCGCCGACGGTGCGGTGACGCTGCAACTGCCGATCAGCGACCGGCAGCCGGGCGACACTCGAGCGAACGCCGCGCTACTCGCCTACGCCGCAGTGGATCCCGAGAATGTGACCACTGATCTGGCCGATGTCCGATCCGCGATCCGGCAGGCCTTCGCAGAGGTCAGGGACGTGCCCGACGAGACCCTGCAGCTGCTGCCGCTGACTCCCTACGTGCCGAAGACGGCGGTGCGGCGCGGCTCCGACGTGGTGTTCGGTCTGGCCGATCTGCCGGTCTCCTGTTCGAACCTCGGGGACGTGCCGCCGGCCGTGGCCCGGGTGGACGGCACCGAGGCCGACTACGTGATGTTGCGGGGAGTGGACCGCAAGGTCGATCGCGGATTCCTCGAGCGCAGGCGCGGTCTGCTCACGGTGCTCGCCGGCAGGATCGCCGGGCGCGTGTCCCTGGTGGTCGTGGCGTACCTGCCGGGCGGTTCGTTCGACCGCGACGACCTCCGCGCACTGGTCGGAAAGACCCTCGACGAGTTCGCCCTCTCCGGCGTGATGGACTTCGCGACGTGAAAGGACCGTGGAGGGGGATCGATGGCGACCGGCACTAGCGCGCGGCGAGCGCGTCAGCGGACACGGCAGCCCGGTGAGAGCCCCCCGCTCGACAATCGCCTCGCCTTGCTGGATCAGGCGGGAATCCACCTCATGCGCGCCAGCGGCCGCAAACAGCTCATGCAGATCGCCTGGATCTACGAGCGGCCGGTGGATCTGGACACGGTGCGCCGGTTTCACGACAACATCGGCTACGGGCTGGCCGGGCGCCGCGTGGAACGCTCTCCGTTGCCGTTCGGGCGCCAGCGCTGGGTGACCGTGCTCGGACCCCAGGCACCGCTCTACGTCGAGCCTGTCAGTTGGGACAGGGAGATGCTCGGCGAATGGCTCGACAAGCGGTCACAGGTGCCCGTCGACCCCGAGCACGGACCGGGCTGGCATCTCGCGGTGCTCCCGATGACCGACGGGGCGACGGCGATGACGCTGGTCGCCTCACACAACCTCGGCGACGGAGTCGCCGGGCTGCTTTCCGTCTTCGAAGCTGTCGCCGGTTCGCAGCGACGGCTCGGGTATCCACCGCCGAAGTCCCGCGGCGCCCTGCGGGCCGCCGCCGACGACTGTCGCGATGCGGTGCGCAGCCTGCCCGAGGTCGGCCGGCTCGCGGTGCGGACAGCGAAGATGTTGCGGCAGGCTCGGCAGGAGTCCACCGGTCAAACCCCGGTGCAGACGGCGCCGGCCGGCCGAGGATGTGACTGCCAGGTGCTGGTGCCCTGCATCGCCGTCCTCATCGACGCCGACGAGTGGGATTCGCGCGCAGCCGCACTCGGCGGCACCAGCTACTCGCTGTTGGCAGGTTTCGCCGCCAGGATCGGCGCGCGCATGGGGCGGGCCCGGGACGGCGCCGTGAGCCTGTCGATCGCGCTCAACGAACGCACCGGGCTCGACGACACCCGGGCCATTGCCCTGTCGTTCGCCAAGGTGACCGTCGACGCGCGCCGGGTCACCGATGATCTGAGCGGCGCCCGGGTCGCGATCCGCGAGGCGCTCGCCAACGCGCGGCAAGCGCCGGACGAGTCCCTGGATCTGCTGCCACTGGTGCCTTGGGTGCCCAAACGCCTGCTGGCGCACTTCGCCGGTGAATTCCACGGAAGCGGCGGAGATCTCGACGTCTACTGCTCCAACCTCGGTGACGTCGACGGGGTGGTCAGCCGCGCCGCCGGCACCGAATCCGATTACGTGATCTTCCGCGGAGTGGATCAGAATGTCCGTCGGCGCGATATCGAGCAGGCGGGCGGCCAGTTGGTGGTGGTCGCAGGGCGGATCAACGGCAAGGTGTCGATCAGCATCAGTGCCTACGAGGTCGGGGTGGACAACACCAGGTCCCGCCTGCGTGAAATCATCACGCGCGCAATGGCGGACTACGACGTCTCCGGCGTGCTGGTCTAGAGAGGAACGTCAGATGGCCCATTCCAGTGTCACCGATGTGCTGCGGGAGCGCGCGAGCCTCCACCCGGACGATACGGCGTTCACGTACATGAACTACGACATCGACTGGGAGGGCGTCGCCGAGACTCTGACCTGGGGGCAGCTCTACCGGCGGGTGTGCAACTTCGCCCACGAACTGACGGCACACGCAGAACCCGGCGAGCGGGTCGTCATCCTGTTGCCCCAGTCGCTGGACTACATCGTTGCGTTCCTGGGCAGCCTGCAGGCCAACATGGTGGCGGTACCGCTGTCGGTGCCGGCGCAGGGCCGACACGACGAACGGGTGACCTCGGTCCTGCGCGACGCTGCCCCCACCGTGGTCGTGACGACCGCGGATCTGGCCGATGACGTCAACCACCTTGTTGCGCAGGACATGTCGCGCGAAGCGGACGGTGCCGGCGTCGACCGTTCGATTCCGGCGGTGCTGCTCGTCGACACCCTCGACCTGGATTCGAGCCGCCGGCAGCGCCGACCGCGACGGGCGGCACAGACGACGGCTTATCTGCAGTACACCTCCGGGTCCACCCGCACGCCGGCAGGCGTCATGGTCACCCACCGCAACCTGATGGCCAACTTCGAACAGATCATGGCGGGTTTCTTCCCCGGCAGTGTCGCCCCGCCCGACGCCACTGCCGTGACGTGGCTGCCGTTCTACCACGACATGGGTCTGATGCTGGGGGTGTGCGCGCCGATCCTGGCCGGATGGCACACCGTGTTCACCTCACCGGCTTCGTTTCTCGTCCGTCCGGCACGCTGGGTGAAGCTCCTCGGGACGAACCCCTCGGCGATCACCGCCGCGCCGAACTTCGCCTTCGAACTGGCGGCGGCCAAGACAACCGACGACGACCTCGAGGGGATCGACCTCTCCGGGATCGAGTGCGTGCTCAGCGGCAGTGAACGCGTGCACCCGACCACCCTGGGCCGATTCGCCGACAGGTTCGGGCCTTTCGGTCTGCAGCGCACCATGCTGCGGCCGTGCTACGGCCTGGCGGAGGCAACCCTGTTCGTGGCGACGCAGGAACCAGGACTGCCGCCGCGACTCGTCCACTTCGAGCCCGCGCAGCTGGCCGTAGGCCATGCGGAACCGTGCGAGGATGGTGCAGGGACGGCCCTGGTCAGTTACGGGACACCCAAGTCGCCGGAAGTCCGGATCGTCGACCGGCAGACGCGCCGCGAATGTGTGGACGGGACGCTCGGGGAGATCTGGATCAGGGGCGACAACGTCTGCGCCGGATACTGGGAGAATCCCGCATACACCGACGCGACGTTCCGCGCCCAGATGATCGATGCCTCAACCGATACCGTGACCGAGCCCTGGCTGCGAACCGGAGACCTGGGTTTCATGTCGGACGGTGAGTTCTTCATCGTGGGCCGCATCAAGGACACGATCATCGTGCGTGGCCGCAACCATTACCCCGACGACATCGAGGTCACCGTCGGTGAGATCACCGGGGGCCGCGCCGCAGCGGTGCTCAAGGAGCAGGAGGGCACCGAGGAACTGGTGGTGATCGCCGAAGTGAAGACCCGCGGGCAGGTCGACGACGAGGGACTCGACCGGCTGCGCGCTGTGCACACGGCCATCACCTCGGCGCTCTCCAACAAGCACGGGCTGCGGGCCGCGGACTTGCTGCTGGTACCGCGCGGATCGCTACCGATCACGACCAGCGGAAAGATCCGGCGCTCCACCTCCGCGGAGATGTACGTGCGGGGGGAGTTCACCCCGGTGATGCCGGGATAGGCGGCTGCACAGCATGATCGACCATCAGCGCGTCGTCGCGGCCATACCGAACTTCAACATGGCCGGCAACCTCCCCAGGCTGCTGGGTCAGGTCCTGGCGCAGAACTACGACGCCGTTTTCGTTCTCGACGACGCGTCCACCGACGACAGCGAAGAGGTGGTGCGCGGCTTCGGCGGCGACGTGACCTTCGTCAGGAGCCGCGAGAACCGCGGGGCCGGCGCCAATCGCAACCAGATCATCGACCAGGTCGACGACGGTGTCCTGATCCATTTCATCGACGCCGACATGGAACTCCAGACCCAGGACTGTGCGAATGTGGCGCGAGATCTCCATGCGCGGTACGCACCTCGCGGTGTCGGTCTGATCGGTGGACTGGTGACGCGCGCCGACGGGGTGCAGGAGCCGCACAACTACGGTGCGCCGTTCTCGTTGTGGGGCAACGTCACCTCCGGATTTCCGCTGATGATCGACCGGTTGAGCACCAGACCGGCGCTCGCGCGTACCGCGGAGCGGGTCACCCGACCACTGGCCAAGGACTGGCCGAACCTGCTGGAGCCCCCCGTTCCGACCGAAACCTATTGGCTGCACGAGGGAAATCTCCTCATCGAGTCCAGTGTCCTGCGTTCCTTGGGTGGCTACGATCCGCAGCTGCGTTCACACGAAGCGCAGGATCTTGCGATCCGCCTGGAGGCGTCGGGGCTGCGGCGGCAGTTCGACCCGGCGCTGCACGTTCTGCACCACCACATCGACGTCCGCGGTAAGAGCCGCGGCAAGTGGGAGTACAGCGCCGCGCGGTATTTGATCCGCAAGCACGGCGTGTACCGCTGGCTGACCGACCGGTAGCTGCGCTCAGATCGCCATGATGCCGTGGGTCAGCATCATCAGCGCGAACACGCCGAGGGCGATCGCGATGATCCGCATCCTGAAGACGCTCACCCAGGCGTGCATCTTCATCACGACGTGGCGTGTCTTCGCAGGCGCGACCAGATAGCTCAGCAGAGGGATCTCGGCGATCGCGAAGGCGATGACGGCGAACACCGCGACCGCACTGATCTGTGTGCCGATCGCCGCGCCCGAGGCCACGATTGCCAGCAGTACCAGGCAGTACTCGAGCGGTGGTGTCGCAGAGAACAAACCGGCGGCAAAGGCGATTCCGAGAGAGTTCCCCCACTTGCCGCCCAGCAACGCCGGCCAGGACAAGCGGGATGCCTTCTCGGGACCCGGCGGCAAGAGTACGCCCGGGGGATCGGGCGCACCCACCGGAACAGGTATCGGTTGTGGAGTCCAGGCACGGACGCCGAGGACGACGGCAGCAGGCAACGCCAGGATGCCGAAGGCGATCTGGATGGGCGGCACCACCGGATGGGATGCCGCCGACGACAACGCCTGCGATACCGGAAGGATGTACTCCGGCAGTACCAGCAACGCCACCAGTGCGATACCGATACCCACGGTCATCAGACCCAGCCAGTACACCAGCAGGTTCGCCATCGGCCGCGGCCGGGAGATCAGCATCGCGGTGATGCCGACCCGCACTGGATCCACCGTAGATACCAGTGCGAGAAGCACCACTGCGCTCCACATGACCGGACCTTACCGCGATGCGCGGGCGCCCGCGCCGACCGAAGCCCGAGTCCTGGACTTGCTCTCGGAGCCGGCGGAGCCCGCGGACGATCGGGTACTCCTGGCTTCGGTCACGCTACCGGTGGGGTCCTCCGTGCCCGTGTCGTCCTGGGGGTCCGTGTCGACGTCGTCATCAGGCAGTGCGGGCGTCTCCGACGGCGGTTCCGATTCGGGCGTCTCCGAGTTCAGTTCGCGAGCCTCGGCCCGCTCCTGCCGCGCGAAGCTGAGGCTCCGTACCGCGCCGTCGGACGGTTCTGTCGCGTCCTCGGTCGGCGATGGCCGAACCTGGTCGGGAGACGCCAGTTCGGCGCGGTTGACCTGCGCCTGCGCGGTCTCCGCTGCCGTCACGTCCGGATCGTCGGGGTTCAGCCAGGTGACGTCGGGGCCACCCACGCCGTAGGGCCCGGGCCGCACGGTCTTGAACGGCCGGACTCCGTAGAGCTCCTCGAAACCGTTGTCCAGGCCGGTGGGGATGGAAACGGCCAGGTTCCATGCGAATCGGAGGGGGTCAGGGCCGTAGAAGATGTTCCAGGACGTCGGCTCACCCGGGCTGGTGGTCCGGTCATACGCCGACTCCACGATCACTCGCAGTGGAGCATCGAGCATCTCGGCGAGCGCTTTGCCGATCACCGGGATCTGTGTCAGCGGGCTCACCAGGGGCAGCAGCGGGGTAGCGGCCAGGTAGTACGAGGTGTCGCCGTAGCGGCCCTGATCGATGATGCCGGGTTCCTGCAGGTTGCGTTCGGGATAGTGCGGGTGCAGCTGCTCCTGGCCCATCTGGGCGTTGACCCAGGCCAGCAGGTTGAGCGGGTTCACCGGCTGGTCGGCCCAGAAGTCGTACTGGATCGCGAAGTCGACGGTGGGGTACTGGGTGTCGGTCGGGGTCGGTCCCGAGAACGTGACACCGCCCAGTGGCAGGCCCTCCGGAATGGTGAACCCCAGCGGACCCCGCGCCAGGAAACCGCCGTTGGGGCGGTTGCCGTTGGCGATCAGGAAGAACGACACGGCGGGGCCTTCGCCCGGACCGAATTCCGCACTCAGCTTGCGCTTTTCGAAGGTCGCGATCGTCGCACTCTGGGAGAAACCGAACACCACGAAGACGTCGGTGGCGCTCGGCGCCTCTGCGCCATCCACGTCGCGGTTGTAGTCGCACGCGGACGCGGGCCGGGCGATGCAGTTGTCCAGGTTGGTCAGGCCCCCGGCCACGGATTCATCGAATGTCAGCGGCGAGGAGAACTGAGCAGGGGTGATCACGGCCACCGGCAGGTAGCCCTCCGGCCCGCCGGCGGGAATGCCCGAATCCGCGAGATCGGCAGCAGGTCCGACGAAGTTGCCGATGGCGTTTCCGAGATAGCGCTGGACGAACTCGACACCGTCCTTCTCGGTGGTGAGCGGGTCACCGGAGCCGCCCATGATCAGGACGGAAGTGCGGGCCGCAAGTGCTACGAGCGACGTGAACGTCGACGTCGACGCCAGGACTGCGACGCCGATGACCGCCACCACGGCGACGATCACCGAACTCGTCCTCGTGCGCATAGGATCCCCTCCTGGACAGCCCACGGATCGAGATAACGGAATCAACCGAAACGGGGCCCTGATCGGTCGATTCTTACACCGCGACCGGCCCTTGGCAATCGAGCGCAGCGAATGATGGAGTTCACGCGGCAGGCGGGGTGTAGTCCGCGAGATACGACGCCGGCGGGGTGCGCCGCCGGAAGCGCAGGTCCGGTTTCAAAGCCACCGGTCCGAGCGCACTCCAGAGCGTCGCGGCGCGGCCTTTCGCCGAACGCAGACCGTAGTCGCGGTAGAGGCTCTGCCGATAGGGGATCGCGGGACCGTAAAGCACGTTGCCCGAATGATTCTCGCCCGTATCGACATGGTAGACCGCACCTGCGAAGGGCAGCGCTTGAAGCACCCGGCCGTGTTTGCGCCACCAGTCGAACGCGAAGCCGTGTTCGAGGATGTGTTCGAGCCGCTCACCGAAGGCATCTGCGATGTCGCGCTGGGTAGCGGAAACGTCGAGTTCGGGCGGTATTTCGTAGGCCTCCATCGGTACGATGAACGAAGTGCCGCAAATGCGATAAAACTTGCGGCGCACGGCATAGGCATTGCGGACGCGGGAGTACATCAAACCCCGGTTGACCACCCAACCGCCGGTCCCTGGGCGCGCGTTGGCGTACTGCGCGATATCGCGGTGGACGAAGTCGTCGGCGTCGAAAGGCATTACGTAGTCGGGACTGAATTTCTGTGCAGCCATCAGCCCGATCGCCGTTTTGGTCCCTTTGTCCCAGATCACCGATGCCGGACCGGTCTGCGGTCCGTTCACCCGTGACGGTGGGGGAAAGTCGACCTCGACGAACTCGGTGCGCTCGGGTAATGCGAAGGCCGGCTGCTGATTTCCGACGATGACGATCCGATAGTCGCGATCGGTTTGGCGTCCCACCGAGCACAGGGTGTCCTGGAGCAGTGCTTCGACGCGACGGTAGTCAGACGAGTTCTGCGGATGACGAAGCGTGGTGATGAATACCAGCAAAAAATCCCCCGTCCTGTCTCGCGCAAGGCTCCGCCCGTCGCGGAGAAGTTTAGCCCAGGACACCCGCGCCGGCAGGTGCTGCGGTCATGCCGGTGGAAGGCCGATGTGACCTCGCAGGTCGGTGTATTCGTCGTGCAGGTGTTGACGCAGGCTCGACACCGCGGTTGCGGTTCGGGTTCTGATGGCGGCGGCGTCGTCGAGGGTGTCGGTGGCCTTGTCGATCAGGGCGGTGCCGGTGATCTTGTCGGTGCGCAGCAGGGAGCGTTCGTCGTCGATGGACAGCGCGAAGTCCCGGCATTTCGGCTGGTATTCCAGTGCGATGGTGGGGGTGGCCGAGACTGCGGCGAGGATGCCGGCGTGCAGTCGGCTGACGATCGTCATGGAGCAGCGGGCCAGTTGCTGGGCGGCGGTGCGGGCGTCGGGGGGATGCACGATCGGGGCGGCCACGTCGCGTAGTGCGATGTTGGTCCAGCGTTCGTCGTCGGCGTTCATCAGGATGCCGACGAACCGGTGTCCGCGAGTTGCGAGATGTTGCACCGCTGTTCGTGTTGCCTCGGCCACCGCGGCCGGATCGTGTCCCCACAGATCGTCGCCGAATCCCAGGTTGATCCCGATGAGACCGTCCTCGGTGGCAACGTCGGGGACGGACAGCAGCAGCGCCGGGTCGCCGGAGACACGGGCGTCGAACCCGACGTCGGCGAGAAGTTCGGCGCTGCGCGGCCCGCGCACCGACACCGTGCGGAACTGCGACAGCAACGGAACCCAGCGCTGGAGTTCCGCACGGCCGGAGCCGCTCTTGCGTCCGGTGAAGACAGGGTCCTCGACCCCTGCGCCGATCGCGTAACTGCCGCACCGGCGGGTCCATCTCATGCCCCGAGTCGCCAATCGGCGCCAGTGTCGGCGGCCCAGGAGCGTGCCACCGCCGATCACCTGGGCGCCCTGACGGATCGATCGCGTCCGCCGCGTGGCCACGGCCGAAAGGTACTCGCGCAACAGCACTGGCTGGTCGATGAACGTCGTGCCGGTCAGTTGCGCACGGACCGCGTCGTAGATCGCGTCGTCGCCCAGGTTTCCCCGGCCTTGCCAGCCCAGATATGCGATCGGTGCCGCAGGCCGTGTGATCATGCGGGACGCAGTCCGATGTGACTTCGCAGGTCGGTGTATTCGGTGCGTAGATGCTGCTGAAGGCGCGACACCGCGGTTGCGGTTCGGGTT
Source organism: Mycolicibacterium vaccae (assembly GCA_050205485.1). Classification (GTDB taxonomy): domain Bacteria; phylum Actinomycetota; class Actinomycetes; order Mycobacteriales; family Mycobacteriaceae; genus Mycobacterium; species Mycobacterium vaccae_A. The sequence continues at coordinate 181,339 of JBNMQW010000002.1, forward strand.
CTGATGGCGGCGGCGTCGTCGAGGGTGTCGGTGGCCTTGTCGATCAGGGCGGTGCCGGTGATCTTGTCGGTGCGGAGCAGCGAGCGTTCGTCGTCGATGGACAGCGCGAAGTCCCGGCACTTGGGCAGGTATTCCAGTGCGATGGTCGGCGTCGCCGAGACCGCGGCGAGGATGCCGGCGTGCAGTCGGCTGACGATCGTCAGGGAGCAGCGAGCCAGTTGCTGGGCGGCGCTGTAGGCGTCGGGGGGATGCACGATCGGGGCGGCCACGTCGCGCAGGGCGATGCTGGTCCAGCGTTCGTCTGCGGCGTTCATCAGGATGCCGACGAACCGGTGTCCGCGAGTTGCCAGATGTTGCACCGCCGTTCGCATCTCCTCGGCCACCGCGGCCGGGTCCTGGCCCCACAGATCGTCGTCGCCGAATCCCAGGTTGATCCCGATGAGACCGTCCTCGGTGGCAACGTCGGGGACCGGCAGCAGCAGCGCCGGGTCGCCGGAGACACGGGCGTCGAACCCGGCGTCGGCGAGAAGTTCGGCGCTGCGTGGCCCACGCACCGACACCGTGCGGAACTGCGACAGCAATGGAACCCAGCGGCGCAGTTCATCGGGGCCGGACTGGTTCACCCGTCGAGTGAAGACCGGATCCTCGACACCCGCGCCGATCGCGTAACTGCCGCCCCCCCGGGTCAGCTTGAGCCCGCGGCGAACGAGTCGACGGAAATATCGGGTACCGATCAGCGTGCCACCGCCGACCACCTGGGTGCCCTGGCGGATCGAGCGCGTCCTGCCAGTGACCAAGGCAGAGAAGCGCTCCCGTGGCAATACGGGCTGGTCGACGAATGTGGCACCGGCCAGTTGCGCGCGGACCACGTCGTAGATGGCGTCGTCGCCCAGGTTCCCGCGTGCGTGCCAACCCAGGTAGGCGACCACCGGACCGCTGGAGCTGCTCAAACCTCTGTTGCCTTCGCCATGAATCGGAGCCTTCCTCGCGGCGTACGCGGTCATCTCCGGTTAGAAGATACCGGCATTCGCGGGTGCTGCCCTGTCAGCCCGCTGCCGGGTGCGTGGCCGACCACGGTGTTAGCCTTCGGTTACCTGAGCCGGAGATACCTTCAGGGACAGAGTGAGAAGTTGGGGGACCGACCGTGTTGAGGGTTCTTGGTGCATTTCGACAGAAGACCGATTACCGCCGCTGGTCACGCCCTCGAAACATCTACGAGTCGTGGGCGACCCGAACCCAGCGGGCCGCCGAGCTGATTCCCGCCGGCAGTCGCGTCATCGAGTTCGGGGCGGGAAAGCGTGTCCTGGAACGCGAACTCGACCCGTCGTGCACGTATGTGCCGTCCGATCTGGTCGACCGTGGGCCGGGAACCTTCGTCGCCGACCTCAACGAACGGCCCCTGCCGGAACTGGGCGCGGACACCTACGACGTCGCGGTGTTCATGGGTGTCCTGGAGTATCTGCGCGATGTTCCCGGGGTGATCAGCTGGCTGGCCCGGCAGGTGCCGATGTGCGTGGTGTCCTACGCCTGTGCCGACACCGACGCGGGCGCTGTGGACTCCGTCCGGTCGAAGTTCGAACGGCTCCACCACGGTTGGATGAACAACTTCACCGAAGATCAGCTGTGCCGGATGTTCCGCGACGGTGGTTACGTCATGCGGCACGTCGAGGCGTGGGAGAACCAGCGCCTCTTCGTGTTCTCGCTAGAGACATTCGAGTAGACCGAGGCGGCCGTGCCGCCGGAACTCCACCGCACCGGCCACCTGCGGGGAACGCGCGACCTCCAGCCACGCCTTGTCCATGCCCTGGCCGTAGCTGATGTCGTCGAACAACACCAGCCCGCCCGGTGACATCCTGCCCCGCAGGATCTCCCACTGGGCCATCACGAAGTCGTAGGTGTGGATGCCGTCGACGAACGCCAGGTCGATTTTGCCCGGAACGATGTCGACGTGCTCCTCGAAGGAGCCCCGGGTCAGGGTGAAACGGTTGGAGATCTTGGAGATGGAGGCCTCGGCGACCGCAGCCCAGTCCGGGTTGATCTCGAAGCTGTAGAGGTGGCCCGACCCGTTGGCCTCCAACCCGGTCGCGAAGTACATGCCGGAAACGCCGAAGCCCGAACCGAATTCGACGACGATGTCCGGGCGGCGCTGCATCACCAGCCACGAGTAGCAGTCGCCCTGTTCGGCGGGAGTGCTGACGTCGCGCGGAGTGAACTTGACGCCCGGCATGTCGTATTCGGGTGCGAGCGACTGCGGGCCCAACTCTGTGTGGTTGGCGGCGGCGATGGACTCGATGTCGGATTTGCGGGGAGCCGCCGGAAAACTCTTCGGCAGGTCCGCAATCCATCCGCCGCGCTTGACCCATTTGAATGGACGCTTGAACACCGCCGCAGTCTACGGCACCCACCCCAGGTCGGCCGGGTCAGAACTCGGCGCACTCCCGGGCCACCGAGGCGATGAGGCCGAAGTACCGCTGGGCGCCGGGCAGTGCCTGGACCTGTCCCGCCAACTGGGCCCGAGTGTCGGTCGGTGCCTGGAGGAACTGCTGCAGGATTGCCTGCGCGGCAGGCGCTCCGGCCAACTGCTGCGCGGCTTCGGCATCGCGCGCCTCGATCGCCGCGGTGACTTGCTCGTAACTGCACTGGGTGGTGAGGATCGGGCCGAGGTCGGGCTGCGCGACTGCGGGTGCGGCGAGTGCCGTCGCGCCCACGACCAGTGCCGAGAGCGCGGCCAAACCCCCGGGCAGCCTCATCTGTGAACTCACGCCATGTACCCCCACTCGCTTCGTCACGTATAGAGCGTCGGCCCACGCGCCACCAACGTTACAGCGGTCCGGGTTCAGGCGCCGCCCGGATGTCAGACCCGGCGCGCTGCCTTGGCCTCGAGCAGATCAGCGGTGCGCGTGACGCTCTCTCGTGCGGTCGTCATCCCCGCGGCGAAGCTGTCGGCGCGGCCTTTGACCTCGGGTGCGAGCACGGTGCGCAGCGCGCGGCGCAGGGAACGCGGGGAGGTCCGCGAGAAGCGTCGACTGGTGCCGAGACCCAGGCGCTTGATCTGAGTTGCCCAGACAGGTTGATCGGCGCCCACCCACAGGATCAGCGTCGGCATGCCCGCGCGCAGGCCCGCCGCGGTCGTGCCGGCGCCACCGTGATGGACCACTGCGCGACAGCGCGGGAAGACCGCGGCGTGATTGACGGCGCCGACGATCATCGCCACCTCCGGGTCGACGTCCAGATCGCGCACCGGGGAACTGATCAGGACCCGTTCGCCGAGCTCGCGGCACATCGCCACGATCATCTGCACGGTGTCGACCGGCGACGCGACGGGCATGCTGCCCAGGCCGAAGTAGATCGGTGCGGGACCCGACCCGATCCACTCCAGCACCTCGGGGTCCTCCGCGGTGGGCAGCGCCATCGTCAGGGCTCCGACGAACGGGCGGCGCGGCCCCCATTCCTCGGACAGGCCGGGGAAGAACGACCCGTCGTACGCCTGGATCTCCAGCGCGCCGCCCTCGACGATGCGACGAACGGAGTTCACCCGGGCCGGCGGCAGACCCAGGTCGCGTCGTTGCGCATCCTCGGCGGACTTGGTGATCCGCCAGTAAACCCACTCGGCGACCCGAAATCCCTGCTCCGTCAGCGGTGTTGGCGGCCGAACCGGCAGGATCGAACTGTTGGCCCGGTGCGGGAAGTAGTGCAGCGCCGCCAGCGGAATGCGGTGATGCTCGGCGACATTGGCCGCGACCTCCTGGTAGGTCGTGCCGGTCAGGATCAGGTCGGCGCCCTCGGCAACCGACGTGAGCACCCGACTCATGTCGGCCCAGCCCTCGGCCATGTACTCCTGGCCTTCCCGCAGCGCGGTGATCGGGTTCTGCAACTTCCAGAACTTGCCGAACGCCGGCTGTTCGAGTTGCTTCTGCGAGTCCACGCCATAGCTGACCGGCGGTGCCGAACCGGCCGTGCCGACGAAGTCCACGAGGTTGGGCGGGACCGCCAGGCGGACGTCGTGACCCCGCCTTCGCAACTCCTGACCGGCGGCGGCAGCGGGTTCGATGTCCCCGCGGGTGCCGTGTACCGCTATGACGATCTTCATGGGCCCCTAGGTGGAGGGAGAGTTTGCTGGGGGGTGAATCCCCAATACTGTAGCCGTGTCCGAGCAGTTACTCAGCGTGCCCGTCCCGCTCCGGCCAGAGCTTGTCTCAGTGCGCGATTCCCCACTCCCGCAAGGGCCGCCGGTCACACCGTCTTCCCAGGTTTTCGACATCGTGGGGCATTCGCCGAGAGTGTAGTTTGTGATGATGCTGCAGCGCACCGGGCTCGACGGTGCGTTCAGGGTGCTCCGAGCATTCGCCGACCGTTTCTCTTTCGAGCGCCTCGGCACCCACATCGTCCGCCATCCGGTGCTCGTCATCGTCGCGTGGCTGGCTCTCGCCGTCGCCTTGTTCGCGGCGGTGCCTCCACTGGCCACGGTTGCGGAGCGAAATCCGCCGGGATTCCTGCCGGCTGATTCGGAGGTGCTCAACGCCGGCCTGGACATGCAGGAGAGCTTCAAGGAGACCGGCGCCGGCAACGTCGCGATCGTCATCCTCAGCAATGACAACGGGCTGTCGCCCGAGGACGAGGACACCTACCGCCGACTGGTCGAGCGGCTGCAGGACGACAAAGCGAACGTCTTGTCCACGCAGGACTTCATCACGCTGCCCGAGATCCGGGAGGTGATGACCAGTGGCGACAAGAAGGCGTGGCAGCTCCCCGTCAGCGCCACCGGGGCGATGGGTACCGGCGAGGGTCAAATGGCCTACCGCGCAGTCGTCAACCACGTCAACGAAGTAACCGCGGGTACGACGCTGCAGGCCCGGGTCATCGGACCGGCCGCGACGTTCGACGACGTCATGAAGATCGGCGAACGCGACCAGCTGGTGATCGAAATCGCCACGGTGCTCATCGTTCTGACGATCCTCATCATCGTCTACCGCAACATCGTGGCGATGTTGCTGCCGCTGGCCATGATGGGCGTCGGTCTGGTGGTGGCCCAGTACGTCGTCGCCGGCCTCGGCGCCGTGCACCTCATCGGGCTGGGTCCGCAGACGCTGATGCTGATGACGGCGATGATGATGGGCGCCGGCACGGACTACGCGATCTTCTTCTTCAGCCGCTACCACGAGTGCATGCGGGCGGGCCTGAGTTCCGACGACGCCGTCGTGGGTGGTCTGGCCTCCATCGGGAAGGTGATCGCCGGATCGGCCGGGACCACCGCGCTGGCGCTGCTGGGGCTGGCGTTCACGAACCTGTCGGTGTTCTCGACCATCGGGCCGGCGCTGTCGGTCACCATCCTGATCGGCTTCGTCGCGTCGGTGACCCTGCTGCCGGCCATGGTCGTCCTGGCGGGACGGCGCGGATGGGTCAACCCTCGCAAGAACCTCACCACCCGCTTCTGGCGCCGGTCGGGTGTGCGCATCGTCCGCAGGCCGGTACTCAACCTGGTCGGCAGCCTCGTCATCCTGCTCGGGCTGGCCGCGTGCGCCGCGCTGGTGCAGTTCAACTACGACGATCGCAAGAACCTGCCCGACGACTCCGACAGCAACATCGGGTACGCGGCCCTGGACAAGCACTTCCCGGTCTCCAGCACCGTGCAGCAGTTCATCCTCATCCAGTCGCCCAACGACCTGCGCACGCCCAAAGCCCTCGCCGACATGGAGCAGCTGGCTCAGCGGGTCAGCCAACTCCCCGACATCGAGATGGTGCGCGGCGTGACCCGGCCGACCGGCGAGATGATCGAACAGGCCAGGGCCACGTTCCAGGCCGGCGAGATCGGCGGCAAGCTCGGCGAGGCGTCGGGTCTGATCGAGACGAACGAGGGCAACCTCTCGATGCTCAGCGGCGGTGCCAACCAGCTCGCCGACGCGCTCGGGCAGATCCGGACCCAGGTCCTCAACGCGATCTCGGTGGTGCGGCCCCTGACCGGTGTGCTGACCGACATGCAGCGGACCTACGGCGGCAACACCACGCTGGGGGAGATCAGCAACACCGCCGAACTGGTCTCGAGCATGCGGTCGATGGGCGAGACGCTGGGCGTCAACCTCGAGCGCATCTCGGACGTCTACGGGTGGGCGGTCCCTGTCGTGGACGCCCTCAACGTGAGCCCGGAGTGCAACGCCAACCCGCGCTGCGTCCAGTCGCGCAGCGATCTCCAGCGCATCGTGACCGCGAAAGACGACGGCACCCTCGAGAAGATCGCCGACCTGGGCCGCCAGCTGAAGGAGACCGAGAACACGCAGACGCTCGACGACGCGGTCAACGGACTGGAGAAGAACGTCAACGAGGCGCTGCGCGCGGCTCGCAAGCTGGGCCTGGACAAGCCAGGCACCCTGCAGACCAATCTCGACCAGTTGACCCAGGGCGCGGGGCTGCTGGCCGATTCCAGCCGCCAGCTGGCGGAGGGGGTGCAGCTGCTCGTCGACCAGACCCGGCAGATGGGGCAGGGCCTCGATCAGGCCTCGGCCTTCCTGCTGGCGATGAAGCGGGACGCGTCCAGCCCGCAGATGTCGGGCTTCTACATCCCGCCGCAGGTCCTGACCCAGGAGGAGTTCAAGAAGCTCGCCGAGATGTTCGTCTCCGAGGACGGGCACAGCGTGCGGTATCTGGTGCAGACCTCGCTGGACCCGTTCGCCACCGACGCGATGGACCAGGTCGCCGAGATCATCGCCACCGCGGAGGCCGCCCGCCCGAACACCACCCTCGCCGACGCCGAGATCTCGCTGGTCGGGTTCTCGGCGATCCAGAACGAGATGCGGACCTACTTCAACGCCGACACGCAGTTCATCGTCATTCTCACGCTGGTGGTCGTCTTCTTCATCCTGGCGGCGATCCTGCGCTCGCTGATCGCGCCGATCTACCTGGTGGGATCGGTGGTGCTGTCCTTCTTCTCGGCGCTGGGAATCGGCGTCATCTTCTTCCAGTTCATCCTGGGCCAGCAGATCATGTGGACGGTTCCGGGCATGGCGTTCCTGGTGCTCGTCGCCGTCGGCGCCGATTACAACCTGCTGCTGATCTCCCGGATCCGGGACGAGATCAGCCGCGGTATGCGCACCGCGGTCATCCGCACGGTCGGGGCCACCGGCGGCGTCATCACCTCGGCGGGCCTGATCTTCGCGGCGTCGATGTTCGGTCTGACGTTCAGCAGCCTCAACGCCGCGGTCCAGATCGGGTTCATCATCGGCGTGGGACTGCTGCTGGACACCTTCGTGGTCCGGACCGTCACCGTGCCGGCGATGGCTGTGCTCGTGGGCAACCGGAGCTGGTGGCCGGGCAAGGTCGAGCCGGTCCAGCCCGCACCGGCCGCGCCGGCGCTGGTGGGCGCCGGGGCGCCTGACCCCGACTCTGCAGCAGAGCTGCCACCCGAGCGGGAAACGAGTGGTCAGAGTGGCGAGAAAGGCCTTTGAGCTTTTCGTTGCACCCCCGCCGGGCGGGCATGACGTCATGGTTGTGACGGCCGCATTTCGGCAACCCTGAGTCCATCACGCGAAAAGATGGGCGTGCGGGGAACAAACCTTCCTCCGAGCCCGTTGAGCTGATCGACAAGGTTGAGCGACAGCGACTCAAGTCTAGTTTGACACGGGGGCACCCGGAGTAGCAGTCTTGAGCGTGGTGCACTCAGACCCTCACATTGAACGTCTATTCAGGAGGCAGTAACTATGGCTCGTGCGGTCGGCATCGACCTCGGGACCACCAACTCCGTCGTCGCGGTGCTCGAAGGTGGCGACCCCGTCGTCGTCGCCAACTCTGAGGGCTCCCGGACCACACCGTCGGTCGTCGCGTTCGCGCGCAACGGCGAGGTGCTGGTCGGTCAGCCCGCCAAGAACCAGGCGGTGACCAACGTCGACCGGACGATCCGTTCGGTCAAGCGCTACATGGGCAGCGACTGGTCCATCGAGATCGACGGCAAGAAGTACACGCCGCAGGAGATCAGCGCCCGCGTGCTGATGAAGCTGAAGCGTGACGCCGAAAGCTACCTGGGCGAGGACATCACCGACGCGGTGATCACCGTCCCTGCCTACTTCAACGACGCCCAGCGTCAGGCCACCAAGGAGGCCGGCCAGATCGCCGGCCTGAACGTGCTGCGCATCGTCAACGAGCCGACCGCGGCCGCCCTGGCCTATGGCCTCGACAAGGGCGAGAAGGAACAGACCATCCTGGTCTTCGACCTCGGCGGCGGCACCTTCGACGTATCGCTGCTCGAGATCGGCGACGGTGTCGTCGAGGTCCGCGCCACCAGCGGTGACAACCACCTCGGTGGCGACGACTGGGACGACCGGATCGTCGAGTGGCTGGTCGACAAGTTCAAGGGCACCAGCGGCATCGACCTGACCAAGGACAAGATGGCCATGCAGCGGCTGCGTGAAGCCGCGGAGAAGGCCAAGATCGAACTCAGCTCCAGCCAGAGCACCTCGATCAACCTGCCCTACATCACCGTCGACGCGGACAAGAACCCGCTGTTCCTCGACGAGCAGCTGACCCGGGCGGAATTCCAGCGCATCACCCAGGATCTGCTGGACCGCACCCGCAAGCCGTTCCAGCAGGTCGTCAAGGACGCCGGCATCGCCGTCGGCGACATCGACCACGTCGTGCTGGTGGGTGGTTCCACCCGTATGCCCGCGGTCACCGAACTGGTCAAGGAGATGACCGGCGGCAAGGAGCCCAACAAGGGCGTCAACCCCGACGAGGTCGTCGCCGTGGGCGCCGCGCTGCAGGCCGGTGTGCTCAAGGGTGAGGTGAAAGACGTTCTGCTGCTTGATGTCACGCCGCTGTCGCTCGGTATCGAGACCAAGGGTGGCGTGATGACCAAGCTGATCGAGCGCAACACCACGATCCCGACCAAGCGGTCGGAGACCTTCACCACCGCCGACGACAACCAGCCGTCGGTGCAGATCCAGGTCTATCAGGGTGAGCGTGAGATCGCGGCGCACAACAAACTGCTCGGCAGCTTCGAGCTGACCGGGATCCCGCCGGCTCCGCGCGGCGTGCCCCAGATCGAGGTGACCTTCGACATCGACGCCAACGGCATCGTGCACGTCACCGCGAAGGACAAGGGCACGGGCAAGGAGAACACGATCAAGATCCAGGAAGGCTCCGGCCTGTCCAAGGAAGAGATCGACCGGATGGTCAAGGACGCCGAGGCGCACGCCGAGGAGGACCGCAAGCGTCGCGAGGAGGCCGACGTCCGCAACCAGGCGGAGTCGCTGGTCTACCAGACCGAGAAGTTCGTCAAGGATCAGCGTGAGGCCGAGGGCGGCTCCAAGGTGCCCGAGGAGACGCTGGGCAAGGTGGACTCGGCCATCGCCGACGCGAAGAAGGCCCTCGAGGGCACCGACATCGCCGCGATCAAGTCGGCGATGGAGAAGCTCGGCGAGGAGAGCCAGGCGCTCGGCCAGGCGATCTACGAGGCCACCCAGGCCGAGGGTGCCGGCGCCGGTAACGCCACGGGCGCTGCCTCGGGCAGTGACGACGTCGTCGACGCCGAGGTGGTCGAGGACGACCAGGAGCGCAAGTGAGTAACCCGGCCGATCACGAGGAGCCGATCACCGTCACCGACAAACGGCGCATCGATCCCGAGACGGGTCAGGTGCGTGACACCCCGCCGGCCGGCCCGGCCCCCACTGGGGGGCCGGCGCCGGAGGCGGCGGCCGGTGAGGCGGCGGGCGGCCCCGCCGCCGACAGCGCCGAGGTCGGCGAGCTCAAGGCGACCCTGCAGCGGGTCAAGGCGGAGTACGACAACTACCGCAAGCGCGCGCTGCGCGACCAGCAGCTCATCGCCGACCGGGCGAAGGCGACGGCGCTGACCGAACTGCTGCCCGTGCTCGACGACATCGACCGGGCCCGCAGCCACGGTGACCTGGAGTCCGGGCCGTTCAAGGCCATCGCGGACAAGCTGGTCGGCGTGCTCGACGCCCTGGGCCTGGTGGCGTTCGGCGAGGAGGGCGAGCCGTTCGACCCCGCGCTGCACGAAGCGGTGCAGCACGAGGGCGAGGGCACGCATCCGGTGGTGGGCATGGTGATGCGCCGCGGTTACCGCGTCGGTGAGCACGTGATCCGCCACGCGATGGTCGGGGTCGTCGACACGGTCCCCGACCCAGCCGGAGGCGGCAATACCTCGCAGGAGCCCGAGTAGGCCGCAGAATCGAATTGACAACGCATTACGACACGATGGTGAGGAGGTGACCCGATATGGCCCAGCGCGAGTGGGTTGAGAAGGACTTCTACAAGGAGCTCGGCGTCGCCTCCGACGCCAGCCAGGACGAGATCAAGCGGGCAGCCCGCAAGATCCTCGCCGAGAACCATCCGGACCGTAACCCCGGTGACACCGCGGCCGAAGAACGCTACAAGGCAGCGTCGGAGGCCAAAGAGGTGCTCACCGACCCGGCCAAACGCAAGGAGTACGACGAGACCCGCCGCCTGTTCGCCGGCGGCGGGTTCGGCCGGGGCCGGTTCAACAGCGGGGGCGGATTCGGAGGGTTCGGGGCCGGCAACGGCCAGGAGTTCAACCTCAACGATCTGTTCGACGCCGCCGGTCAGACCGGCGGCGCGAACATCGGTGACCTGTTCGGCGGGCTGTTCGGCCGCGGTGCCCAACAGCCGCGGCCCAGCCGTCCGCGGCGGGGCAACGACCTGGAGACCGAGACCGAGCTGAGCTTCCTGGAGGCCACCAAGGGCGTGGCGATGCCGCTTCGGCTGACCAGTCCCGCGCCGTGCACCAACTGCCACGGCAGTGGTGCGCGGCCGGGCACCAGCCCGAAGGTGTGCCCGAACTGCAACGGCGCCGGCGTCATCAGCCGCAACCAGGGCGCGTTCGGATTCTCCGAGCCGTGCGCGGAATGCCGTGGTAGCGGGTCGATCATCGAGCACCCCTGCGACGAGTGCAAGGGCACCGGCGTGACCACCCGGACCCGCACGATCAACGTGCGGATCCCGCCGGGGGTCGAGGACGGTCAGCGCATCCGGCTGGCCGGACAGGGTGAGGCCGGGCTCCGCGGCGCCCCGTCCGGAGACCTGTATGTGACCGTGCATGTCCGCCCGGACAAGGTCTTCGGCCGCAACGGCGACGACCTGACGGTGACCGTCCCGGTCAGCTTCCACGAGTTGGCCTTGGGCACAACACTTTCCGTGCCCACCCTGGAAGGCAAGGTCGGGGTTCGGGTGCCCAAGGGCACCTCCGACGGCCGGATCCTGCGGGTGCGCGGGCGCGGGGTGCCGAAGCGTTCCGGTGGCCACGGCGACCTGTTGGTCACCGTGAAGGTCGCGGTACCGCCGAACCTCGAAGGCGAAGCGGCCGAAGCGCTGGAGGCGTACGCGAAGGCGGAACGAGCGAGCGGGTTCGATCCGCGGGCCGGCTGGGCGGGTGCGTGATGAGCGCCGATCGCAACGACGAGACCAGGACCTTCCTGATCTCGGTCGCTGCCGAGCTGGCCGGCATGCACGCGCAGACCCTGCGCACCTACGACCGGCTGGGGCTGGTCAGCCCGCAGCGCAGTTCCGGTGGGGGACGACGCTATTCGCAACGCGACGTCGAACTGCTCCGTGAGGTGCAGCGGCTGTCGCAGGACGAAGGGGTCAACCTCGCCGGCATCAAGCGCATCATCGAACTGACCAACCAGGTGGAGGCGCTGCAGTCCCGGCTCCGCGAGCTCACCGAGGAACTCGAACGCCTGCGCAACCAGCCACGCGCCAAGAGCACCGCGCTGGTGGTGTGGCAGCCGCGCAACAAGCGCTGAACCGATTCCCGGGGACGGCCTCAGGCGACCTTGATGCGGAATCGGGCCACGGCTGACTCGCCCGGTGCGACCTCCCGGTAGCCGCCGCGACGCAGCGCGTCGGTGGGTGCGGCCATCGGTTCGAAGCAGACCACGTCGTCGTCGACGGGCGCGAACACCTGCGCCGCGGTGTAGCCGCAGTCGAAATACACCTCGATGCGCCGGTCGCCGCCGGACAGCGCGAACACCGACCCGGGGGCGACGTCGTCGTAGCCGTCGTCGATGAACTTCTCGCCCAGCGTCTCCGCCGACGCGGGCCGCTCTTCCTTCTGGCCCGTCGGGATGCCCCACGCGTTGACCGGGCAGTACCGCATGGCCGGTGTCTCGATCTGCCATTGCGCTCGCGGCACCCCGGGCAGCTGCAGGTAGGGATGGAAGCCGAAGCACAACGGCACCCGCGCTCCGGTGGTCGCGGTGACGGTGGTCGTCACCGTCAGCGTGCGGTCGGCCAGCGTGGCCTCCAGCGACAGCAGGTGCGGGAACGGGAAGCTCGCGAGCAGGCCGGGCCGGGCCGCGAAGTCGAGCTCGGCGCACAGCCGGGACTCCTCGGTGGCGACGACCGTCCAGTCCCGGTAGGCGGCGAGAATGCCGTGGATGGGGACGCCGTGCGGGTCGTTGCGGACTCCGCCGGTGCCGGGGGTCAGTGTGACGACGGCGCCGTCGACGCCGTATCCGTTGCTGCTCAACCGGTTCGCCCACGGATACAGGATCGGGATGCCCATGGTCTTGTGGTTGGAGACGTAGGCGTGCAGACCCCGGCGCTGGCCGAGGAGTTCGACCCCGTCGTCGGACAGCGACGTGGCGACCATGCCGGCGCCTGGGACGTAAGTCGCCGTCAGCGGGGATGACGGGTCGCGCAGCGTGACGGTCTCGAACTCGTCCATGACGGTCAATCCTGCCACGCAGCGGCGCTCAGGTGGGCAGAGGATCGTGGCGGATACGTTCGGCGGGCGTGCCTTTGGCCAGCAGCGCGGCTTTGGTGGCCGTCACCATCTGCGGGCCACCGCAGATCAGGATCTGCCGGTCGCTCCAGCTGCCGTACCGGGTGACGATCTCGGGCAGCGTCCCGATCTGGCGGACGTGCAGTCCGCGAGGCGGGGTGACGTCGGGGTAGTCGCGGGCCCAGGGCGGGTCGAAGTTCAGTTCGCTCACCGGCGTCACCGCCAGCCAGGGGTTGACCGACGCCACCTCCCATAGCGTGCGCAGGTCGTAGAGCTCGCACGGATACTTCGCGCCGAAGAACAGGTGCACCCGCGGATTGTCGGTGAACCGGGACATCTCCATGATCAGCGCGCGCAGCGGGGCCAGCCCGGTGCGTCCGGCGATCATCAGCACGTCGCCGCCGTCCCGGTCGACCTCCAGCGCGCCGTGCGGATTGGCCAGGCGCCACCGGTCGCCGGGCTGCGTCTCGCTGACGATGGCGGTGCTGACCATGCCGCCCGGTACCGACCGGACGTGGAACTCGACGTAGCCGGCGGGATCCGCGGGTATCGACGGGCTCAGATACCGCCACCGCCGGGGCCACTGCGGAACCTGCACCGGCACGTACTGCCCTGCGTGATAGCTCAGCGGGTGGTCCATCTTCAGCCGGATGACCGAGACGTCGCGGCTGACCCGCAGGTGCTCGAGCACGGTGCCGTCGCAGAACGGCGGCGTGGTCTCGGCGTCCGCGGCGCCGCTCATCACGCCGATGATCAGCGTCACCACGTCGGTGACGGCCTCGGCGAGCCGGCGGTCCCAGTGGGCGACCAGCGCCGAACGCAGGGTGGCGAGCATCGCGTCCCGCAGCGCGTCGTAGTGCGCCTGGGTGACACCGTACTTGCGGTGGTCGCGGCCCAGCTGGGCCAGCACGGCGACGGGTTCGTCGGCACGCTGGGCGATCAGCTCGTCGCACAGCCACACCAGCACATGGGCGAACGCTTTGCGCTGGGTGGCCATGTCGGGCGGGAACAGGTCACGCGCGGACAGGTCGGCGGCGAACCACCGGATGTACATGTCCGCGATCAGTCCGTCGGCGCCGGACGCGGGGTCGAGCACATCCCGAAGGATGCGCACCGACTCCCGGTCCTCGAGGCCCACGCGCAGATACTAGGTCACCGCGACGAAGTCGCGGCGGTTCGAAACCCGGCGACTCCCAGCAACGCGATTCCGGCGAGGATCCAGCAACTCAGGACGGCAACGGCCGCCATCGAACCCGCGCCGCCGAACGCCGCCGCCGACCGGAGCAGGGTCGCGGTCGCACCCTGGGGGAGCAGCTGGCCCAGCGTGCCCCAGCCGGCGGGCAGCATCTCCGGTGCGGTGGCCAGACCGGACAACGGGTTGCCGACCAGCAATGCCAGTAGCGCACCGGCAGCCAGCCCGGCCCGCCCGAACACCGCGCCGAGGCCGAGCATCAACACCAGGGCGGCCGCGATGCCGAGCGTGAGCGCCGCCGTGACACCCCAGAAGTTCTGGTCGATCGAGCCCAGCACGAACCGCAGCACGACGGCGAGGGTGACGCCGCTGACCACGGCGAAGGCGGCGCCTGCGCCCAGTTGCAGCAGACGCCGTCCCGGTAGGGCGAGGAACAGCGCCACCGCCGGCAGGATGCCCGCGAGCGTGATCGGCAGGGCGGAGGCCGCCAGACCGGCCCCGCGCGGGTCGTCGGCGGTGGGCGGGACGACGTCCTCGACCGGCACCGTCGCCCCCAGGTGGGCGCCCATCCCGGAGCTGACCTGCGAGAGCACCTGGGCCACGGTGGGGCTGCCACCGGTGGCGATCAGCATCGTCGGCGGTGTCCCGGGCCGATCGGGCAGGACGAGACCCCCGTAGACCTCGCGGTCGTGGATCGCGTCGCGCAACGCGGCTTCGTCGGGAAAGTAGGACAGCGCGAACGCGCCGGGCGCCTGCTGGTCGAGGATCCGGGCGACCTGACCGCCGGCGGCTTGCGGGCCGGCCGCGCCGATCGGCACCTGGTGCGGACCGGACCGAGCCGCCGGCAACGCGAAGGCGATCGCCACCAGGGCGATCAGGACGGTCAGGGCGCCGATGATCGCGGCGACGCGCGCACCCGGTGCGTGGTCGGCCGCCGGGAGGCTGCGGTGCTGGGTGACGGTCATGACCAAACTCTTTTCACTGGATGTTGAATTTCGTGGTGTCGACGAGCGTAAGCCCGAACCGGGTCTAAATTCAATGGTTGGTGAAATGTTAGGGTCGGAACATGGCGCCGCCAGGGAAGACGGAGAAGCGTCGCGGCCGGCGACAGGGGTTGCCGGTGTCCCGGGAGGCGGTGCTGGCCGCCGCGCAGAAGCGGTTCGCCGAGGACGGGTACGAGAAGACCACGTTGCGTGCGATCGCCCGTGACGTGCACGTCGATCCGTCGATGGTGCTCTATCTGTTCGGCTCCAAGGAGCAGTTGTTCCGTGACTCGCTGAGCCTGCTGATCAACCCCGAGGCGCTGGTCGCCGCGCTCACCGGTGCCGACGGGGACGAGCCCGACATCGGGACCCGGATGGTCCGCACCTACCTCGGCTTCTGGGAGGCTCCGGAGAGTGCGGCCACCATGCGCGCGATGCTGGCATCGGCGACGTCGAACACGCACGCCCGGGACGCGTTCCGCAGCTTCATGCGCAACTACGTGCTGACCGCGGTGTCGGGTGTGCTCGGCGGGGACGAGCAGGCCCGGGTGCGGGCGACGCTGGCGGCCGGCAGCCTGGTGGGCACCGCGATGCTGCGGTACCTGATCGGCGTGCCGCCGCTGTCGGAGCTGGCGACCGAGGACGTCGTGCGGTTGGTTGCGCCGACGATCACCCGGTATCTGACCGCCGAGGCCGACGAGCTCGGGCTGCCCGATCTATAGCGCGTGAATCCCCTTGTAGAGCACCAGAAGCCCGATGACCACGAGTATCGCGGCGATCAGCGCGGCATGCTGGCGTTCCATCCAGGCCTGCACCCGGTCCAGGGTGTCGTCGAGGCGGCCGCGCGACAACGCGAAGCCGAGGATCGGCAGGGCCACGGTGCATCCCGCCACCGCCACGAACCACGCCACCGCGCCCCACACCGCCGGCTCCGTGATCCCGGCCGAGCCGACCGCCAATCCCGCTGCGACGCAGAGGAGTAACACCTTCGGGTTGACCACCGTCAGCGCGCCGCCGGTCGCCGCGGCCTTGGCCGGCGTCAGGGTGCTCATTCGGGTCATCCAGCCGGGCATGTGCTCGGAGCGAGCGCGGGTCAGCCAGCGGTAGCCGCCGAACATGATCAGCGCGGAGCCGACCACGATGCGCAGCCACGACGCCCAACTCGGCGGGTGGTGGCCGAGGCCGCCAACGAGGTTGGCCGCGCCGAGGGAGACGCCCGTGAGCACAGTCAGCCCCGCCAGCCAGCCGAACAGGAACGCCAGCCCCGTCGGCACCGGCCGCGGACTGTGAAGCACCAGCACCGCCGGAATGATCGTCAGCGGCGACAACGCGATGACCAATCCGAGCGGGATCAGCTCGGTCAGAATGGATCCCCAGCTACCCGACACCGGGAGAACCTAACAGGGGGAGGCGGTTTCGGCGGGCATTGCGGCGATCGCGGACAGCGTTCGCCGGGTGCGCCTTTCGGCAGCCTCGTGCCGGACGCATCGAATCACCCTGTGCGGCAGGGGGGTTCGTAGTGTCAGCTGCCGTTGAACTGGTTCTGGCCCAGGCTTTCGACGAATCGCGGTCCGACGCGGGTGAGTTCGCGCCGGTAGTCGTCGGCCCAGGTTCCGAACGGATGGTGGGCCAGGTGCTCGTTGCGGAAGCGGTCGTCCTCGGACACCTCGGTCCGGCAGAACGACGGGATGGGCAGATCGACCACGGGCCCGTTGCGTTCCACCTCGGCCAGCACCAGGGGCGTGTTGCCGGCTAGGAACCGGTCGATGATCCAGCCGTCCTCGCCGAGCCACACCGACGAGCGGACCTTCAGGACGACGTGCTCGGCGCGGGCCACGATCTGACCGGCGACCAGAGGGTCGATCTCGCGTTCGGCTTCGTAGCGGGTGCCCCCGGCGGCCGGGCCCTTGGCGGTAATGGTGCCGATCGTCTCGTCGCCACTCAGGGCGGCCACCAGGTCGGCAGGGGAGCCCTGCAGGTTCGCCGGCGCCGGCCCCTGTAACCGGACCCGGACGGCGTAGCCGTCGGCGGCGAACAGGTAGGCCTGCGCGATCAGGGCGGGAGTCGGATCGGACGCCGCGACGGCGGGCACGTCCTCGACGAAGAACTTCCGCTCGAACTCGAAGTCGCCGAAGCCGGTATCGGACATATTGCGACGTTAACCCGGGAACCCCGCCATCAGACGGTGATGGCGTTCGTGTCCACCGGCTCGGATCTGGTAAAAATTTCTAGAGTTGAGCGGAACAGACTCAACCTTGACTGCGTTGACCAATGCGAGAAGCATTTTTTGAAGGGCGGGAGAGCGTCCTTCGGCGAACGAAAGGGAGCTGTCGTGGACTCGTTCAACCCGACGACCAAAACTCAGGCGGCACTGACGTCGGCACTGCAGGCCGCGACTTCCGCGGGCAACCCGCAGATCACGCCCGCGCACCTGCTGATGGCGCTGCTCACGCAGAACGACGGCATCGCGGGCCCGCTGCTCGAGGCCGTCGGCGTCGACCCCGCCGCCATCCGCGTCGAGACGCAGCGGCTGCTCGACCGGTTGCCCAGCGCCAGTGGCGCCAGCACACAACCGCAGCTGTCGCGCGAAGCGCTGTCAGCCATCACCGCTGCCCAGCACCTGGCCACCGAGATGGACGACGAGTACGTCTCCACCGAGCACATCATGGTCGGACTGGCCGGAGGTTCGGGTCGCTCCGCAGGCTCCGCTCCCGCAAACGACACCGACGTCGCCAAGCTGCTGACCGGCCACGGCGCGTCGCCGCAGGCGTTGCGTGAGGCCTTCGTCAAGGTTCGCGGCAGCGCGCGGGTCACCAACCCCGACCCGGAGGGCAGCTACCAGGCGCTGGAGAAGTACTCCACCGACCTGACGGCCCGCGCCCGGGAAGGCAAGCTCGACCCGGTCATCGGCCGCGACACCGAGATCCGTCGCGTCGTGCAGGTGCTGTCGCGCCGCACCAAGAACAACCCGGTGCTGATCGGCGAGCCCGGCGTCGGCAAGACCGCGATCGTCGAGGGCCTGGCCCAGCGCGTGGTCGCCGGCGACGTGCCGGAGAGCCTGCGCGACAAGACCGTCATCTCGCTCGACCTCGGCTCGATGGTCGCCGGTGCGAAGTACCGCGGCGAGTTCGAGGAACGCCTCAAGGCCGTCCTCGACGAGATCAAGAACTCCGCCGGCCAGATCATCACCTTCATCGACGAGCTGCACACCATCGTCGGCGCCGGCGCGACCGGCGAGTCGGCGATGGACGCCGGCAACATGATCAAGCCGATGCTGGCCCGCGGCGAGCTGCGGCTGGTCGGCGCGACCACCCTCGACGAATACCGCAAGTACATCGAGAAGGACGCCGCGCTGGAGCGCCGCTTCCAGCAGGTGCTCGTCGGCGAGCCCTCGGTCGAGGACACCGTCGGCATCCTGCGCGGCCTCAAGGAGCGCTACGAGGTGCACCACGGTGTGCGCATCACCGACTCCGCGCTGGTCTCCGCGGCGACGCTGTCCGACCGCTACATCACCTCCCGGTTCCTGCCGGACAAGGCGATCGACCTGGTCGACGAGGCCGCCTCGCGGCTGCGCATGGAGATCGACTCCCGGCCCGTCGAGATCGACGAGGTCGAGCGGCTGGTCCGCCGGCTGGAGATCGAGGAGATGGCGCTGTCGAAGGAAGAGGACGACGCCTCCAAGGAGCGGCTGGAGAAGCTGCGCGGCGAGTTGGCGGACTACAAGGAGAAGCTCTCGGAGCTCACCACCCGCTGGCAGAACGAGAAGGGCGCCATCGACGTGGTGCGCGAACTCAAGGAACAGCTGGAGGACCTGCGCGGAGCGGCCGACCGGGCCGAGCGCGACGGTGATCTGGCCAAGGCCGCCGAGCTGCGCTACGGCCGCATCCCCGAGGTCGAGAAGAAGCTCGACGCCGCGTTGCCGCAAGCCGAGGCCCGCGAGAACGTGATGCTCAAGGAAGAGGTCGGACCCGACGACATCGCCGAGGTGGTCGAGGCCTGGACCGGAATCCCGGCCGGCCGGATGCTCGAAGGCGAGACCGCCAAGCTGCTGCGCATGGAGGACGAGCTGGGCAAGCGCGTCGTCGGCCAGCGCAAGGCGGTTACCGCGGTCTCGGATGCGGTGCGCCGGGCACGCGCCGGTGTGGCCGACCCGAACCGCCCGACCGGTTCGTTCATGTTCCTGGGCCCCACCGGCGTCGGCAAGACCGAGCTGGCCAAGGCGCTCGCGGAGTTCCTGTTCGACGACGAGCGGGCGATGGTCCGCATCGACATGAGCGAGTACGGCGAGAAGCACTCGGTGGCCCGGCTGGTCGGTGCCCCTCCCGGCTACATCGGCTACGACCAGGGCGGTCAGCTGACCGAAGCGGTGCGGCGGCGTCCGTACACGGTGATCCTGTTCGACGAGATCGAGAAGGCGCACCCGGACGTGTTCGACGTGCTGCTGCAGGTCCTCGACGAGGGCCGGCTGACCGACGGCCAGGGCCGGACGGTGGACTTCCGCAACACCATCCTGATCCTGACGTCGAACCTCGGCGCCGGCGGCACCGAGGAGCAGGTGATGGCCGCGGTGCGCTCGGCGTTCAAGCCGGAGTTCATCAACCGCCTCGACGACGTGATCGTCTTCGACGGGCTCAACCCCGAGGAGCTGGTGTCCATCGTCGACATCCAGCTGGCGCAGCTGCAGAAGCGGCTGGCTCAGCGCCGGCTCACCCTCGAGGTGTCGCTGCCGGCGAAGAAGTGGCTGTCCGAGCGCGGCTTCGACCCGCTCTACGGCGCCCGCCCGCTACGCCGGCTGATCCAGCAGGCCATCGGCGACCAGCTCGCCAAGATGCTGCTGGCCGGCGACGTGCACGACGGCGACATCGTGCCAGTGAACGTGAGCCCGGACGGCGACACGCTCGTACTGGGCTGAGCGCTCGCGCAAAGACCCGGCCAGTGGGCTGATGTTTTCCCGCCGAGGCCCCCGATTTCCCGCGAAATCGGGGGCTTTCGCGTGCCGGTCCCGCTAGATATCGTCTTGTGACCAGCTCGAGTTCTGGAGAACCCACTACCTGCCAGTAGGCTGGAGCGCGATGGTCCCGCTTTGGTTCACACTGTCCGCACTCTGCTTTGTGGGTGCGGCGGTGTTGTTGTACATCGACCACGACCGTCGGCGCGGTCTCGGCCGCCGCCGCAAGTCGTGGGCGAAGTCGCACGGCTTCGATTACGAGCCCGAGTCCACCGACATCCTGCAGCGCTGGAAGCGCGGCGTGATGTCGACGGTGGGCGACGTGGCCGCACGCAACGTCGTGCTCGGCCAAATCCGCGGCGAGGCGGTGTTCATCTTCGACCTCGACGATGTGGCCACCGTCATCGCGCTGCACCGCAAGGTCGGCACGAACGTGGTCGTCGACATGCGGCTCAAGGGCATCAAGGAGCCCCGCGAAAGCGACATCTGGCTGCTCGGCGCCATCGGCCCGCGGATGGTGTACTCCACCAACCTCGACGCCGCCCGCCGCGCCTGTGATCGCCGCATGGTGACGTTCGCCCACACCGCGCCCGACTGCGCCGAGATCATGTGGAACGAGCAGAACTGGACGCTGATCAGCATGCCGATCACCAGCACCCGGGCCCAGTGGGACGAGGGTCTGCGCACCGTGCGCCAGTTCAACGACCTGCTGCGGGTACTGCCCCCGGTCCCGTCCAACACCGCGGCGCCGCTCGCACGGCGCAGCGGATCGCCCAGCCGTCCCCTGACGGCCGCGCCGGCCGCCCAGCAGGGCCGCCCCGACGGACCGCCGCCGCCCCCGAACTACGGACCGCCGCGACCTGATCAAGGCCGCCGCACGCCGATGCCCCCGAGTGGGCGGCAGTCCCCGAACTTCCAGCGGTAGATATCCTGGCGGGCATGTCTCGCCCCGTCGCACTGATCACCGGACCCACTTCCGGGCTCGGCGAGGGGTTCGCCCGCCGCTACGCAGCCGACGGCCATGACCTGGTGCTGGTCGCGCGAGATGCCGACCGGCTCGAACGTCTCGCCGCAGAGCTGGGTGCTCAGCACGGCGTGACCGTCGAGGTGCTGGTCGCCGACCTCGCCGCCGACGCCGACCGGCAACGCGTGGCCGACCGCTTGAGTGCCGGGGTGCGCGTGCTGGTCAACAACGCCGGGTTCGGCACCTCCGGCGAATTCTGGTCCGCCGACTACGCCCTGCTGCAGAAGCAACTCGACGTCAACGTCACCGCGGTCATGCAGCTCACCCACGCCGCGTTGCCACCCATGCTGGCGGCCGGCGCGGGCACCGTGCTCAACGTCGCCAGCGTCGCCGGTCTGCTGCCGGGGCGCGGCTCGACCTATTCGGCGTCGAAGGCCTGGGTGGTGGCGTTCTCCGAGGGCCTGGCCAACGGACTGACCGGAACCGGTGTCGGCGTCCACGCGCTGTGCCCGGGGTTCGTGCACACCGAGTTCCACCAGCGCGCCGGGATCGACATGGACGGCACCCCGTCGGTGCTGTGGCTCGAGGTCGACGACGTCGTGCGGGACACGATGGCCGACATCGCCCGCGACAAGGTCGTCATCATCCCGGGCCTGCAGTACAAGGTGCTGACCACCGCAGGACGCATGGTGCCGCGAAACCTGGTGCGCGCCATGACCAAAGTCGTGGGCCGGGGCCGTGGCCGGACCTGAGACGCAGTGCGGATAAGCGCAGTCCTGGCGGCGATCGTCCTCGTGGTCGCCGCCTGCTCGGGTGACGACGCGCGGGCGGACGTGTTCGGGGCCGAGCGGGCGGCGATCGGGGAGTCCCTGGCGATCCTGGGCTGGAACATGTCGGTGGCCAACCTGCGGTTCGACGCCGACCACGTCCTGATCGACGTCGACGCCGCGCCGGCCGCCGACGACGCACCCCACGCGCAGCCCGAGGACATCCGGTTCGGTCTGTACGGCGCCCTGTCGCATCCCATCGAAGCGTCCGCGCTGGGCGGCTGCGACGACGTCGACGACCTGGGCGTGCAACCGCTGACCGCACCCAGCCCCGACCGGATGACCGGCACCGTCTGCCTCGGGCCGCTGCGCGACCAGTCCCAGGTCCGC
Source organism: Mycolicibacterium vaccae (assembly GCA_050205485.1). Classification (GTDB taxonomy): domain Bacteria; phylum Actinomycetota; class Actinomycetes; order Mycobacteriales; family Mycobacteriaceae; genus Mycobacterium; species Mycobacterium vaccae_A. The sequence goes on from JBNMQW010000002.1 coordinate 203,328, forward strand.
GGCGTGTACGTCTACTCACCGCGGGACCGCATTCCCGGCAGCACCGTCGCCTACCCGGCCGCGTTCCCGGTCGGCCTGCTGCCCACCGGCGACAACGACACCGGCCTGAACCTGCGCACCACCAGCCTGGATGCATTCCGGGCCGACGGCACCCGCCTCGAACCGCCGGCGTTGGGGGACCCGACCGCGTTCGAAGGTCAGGGCTACATGCTGATGGGGCTGTCGGCCGACGGTGTCGCCGAGCGCTACCGCGACGAGTCCGCCGCGCGCGGCGGCCCGCTGATGGTGCTGGTCGGTCCGACCCTGCCCGGACGGGGGCTCAACCGCGCGTGCAGCGCCTATGGCGCGTCGGTGCTCGTGCTGCCCGAGTCCTCGCGAGACACCGTGCAGGTCAACGCTTCTCTGTGCACCCAGGGCGAGATCAACCAGGCCCTGCTCTACGCCACGGTGTCGGTGGTCGGCACGCACGCGGCGCTGTGGACGGTCGATGAGCGACGCTGAGCTGCCCGGACCGACCGAGTGGGGCGACGGCAACGGGGTGGGCCCATGGCAGGGACCCGTCCCCGACGATCCCCGTTACGACCCGGAGTTGTTGCGCGACGGGGATTCCCGCAACGTGGTCGACGCCTACCGGTACTGGACGCGGGACGCGATCATCGCCGACATCGACACCAGGCGACACCCGCTCCACATCGCGATCGAGAACTTCGGCAACGACGCCAACATCGGCTCGGTGGTGCGCACCGCCAACGCGTTCGCCGTGGACACCGTGCACATCGTCGGACGCCGCCGCTGGAATCGCCGCGGCGCCATGGTCACCGACCGCTATCAGCGGCTGCGTCACCATGACACCACCGCCGAACTGCTGGCGTGCGCCGCCCGGGAGGGGCTCACCGTGGTCGCCGTGGACAACATCCCCGGCGCGGAGCGGATCGAACGGACCGCGCTGCCGCGGGACTGCCTGATGATCTTCGGCCAGGAGGGCCCCGGCATCACCGGGGACGCGAAATCCGGTGCCGCACTAACAGTGTCGATCGCCCAGTTCGGGTCCACACGGAGCATCAACGCCGCCGTCGCCGCCGGGATCGCCATGCACACCTGGATCGTCCAGCACGCCGACCTCGGCGCCGCCTGGTAGCCGAGTGTCACGCAGTACCAGCCACACACCCAGCGCGGAGACCAGCATCAGCACCGCGCCGGCTCCGGCGGCGATGGCCAGCCCGCTGGTAAAGGCTTCGCGCGCCGCGGTCATCATCGGTTCAGCCTGCGCCGCAGGGAGATTCGCGGACTCGATGGTCGCCGCCGCCAGCGACTCGCGGGCGTGGGCCGCGGTTTCGGCGGGTACCCCGGCGGGGACGGTGAGGCCACGGTAGACGGCGGTGACGATGGAGCCGAGGATGGCGATACCGAGTGCCATCCCGAGCTCGTAGGCGGTCTCGGACACCGCGGCGGCCGCCCCGGCGCGTTCCCGGGGCACGCTGGCGAGGATGACGTCGCTGGCGACGGTGAACGCCAGCCCGAGGCCGACGCCGACGAAGAACAGCGCGACACCGAGTTGCGGGTAGGAGGTGTCGGGCTGGATGAACGTCAGTGTCGCCATCGAGAGCCCGACCATCGCCAGCCCGGCGGTCAGCACCGCGCGCTGGCTGAACCAGCGCACCGCCAGACCGGCCAGCACGCCGAAGACCGTCGCGGTCACCGCGGCGGGCAGTTCGGCCAGTCCGGCCTGCAGCGGACCGTACCCCTTGACCAGCTGGAAGAACTGCGTCAGGAAGAACACCAGACCCGAAAGTCCCAGCACGGACAGCAGATTCGCCGCGACCACCCCGGAGAACGCGCGGTTGGCGAACAGCCGGACGTCGATCAGCGGGCTGGGCAGGCGCAGCTGACGGCGCACGAACCAGGTGAGCGCCGCCGCGCCGACCAGCGCGGCGCCGACGACCTGGGCGCGCACGCCGTGCACGGCGACCTCCTTGACCGCGTAGACCATCGCGAGGATGCCGATCATCGAGAGACCGACCGACGGCAGGTCCCAGGGGCCGGGTTGCGGATCGCGGTGCTCGGGTAGCAGGACCAGCCCACCGATCAACAGCACCACCATCACCGGCACGTTGATCAGGAACACCGAACCCCACCAGAAGTGCTCGAGCAGAACGCCGCCCAGCACCGGGCCCAGCGCCGCGCCCGCCGAGAACGTCGCGGCCCAGATCCCCACGGCCAGCGAACGTTCGCGGGCGTCGCTGAAGATGCCGCGGATCAGCGCCAGGGTGGCCGGGGCCAGCGTGGCGCCGGCGACGCCTTGCAGGGCGCGCCCGGCGATGAGCAGTTCGGCGGTCGGTGCGTAGGCGGTCAGCGCGGAGACGGCGCCGAAGCCCACGGCCCCGAACAGCAGCATGCGGCGGTGTCCGATGCGGTCACCGAGGCTGCCCATGCTGATCAGGAGGCTGGCGAGCACGAACGAGTAGATGTCGCCGATCCAGAGGATCTCGGTGCCGGTGGCGTCCAGGTCGCGGCTGATGAACGGAGTCGCCAGCGCCAGCACCGTGCCGTCGATGCCGATCAGCAGGACCGCCAGGGTCAGGACACTCAATGCGACCCAGCGTCGGGTCATGGCGTACGTACTCCGTTCAACATCAGTTCGACGATCATGTGGGTGAAGTCCCGCCGGGCCACCCGCCCGTTCTGGATGGCCCACGCGGCGCCGGAGACCAGGTTGTACAGCGCTTCGGTCAGCCACGCCGCCGACAGGTCGGGGCGGAACTCCCCGCTGCGCTGGCCCCGTTCGAACAGCTCGCTGATGGCCGCGTCGGCCTCGGCCCAGGCCTGCAGCGCGTTCTCCACGTCGTGTTCCTGGGTCTGGCTGTAGAGCAGCAGCAGAAACGGGGAGACGGGTTCGCAGGCGGTGACGAGGCGGCGCAGCGCCTCGGTGGCCGAACCGCGCTGCAGGTCGGCGAGTTCGAGCGCGCGGCGCATCTCGGCGACTGCGAGGTCGTCGAGCGCGGCGAGCAGCGCGGGCTTGCCCGCGAAGTTGCGGTGCAGGGTGGCGCGGCTGACGCCGACCGCGGCGGCGATCTCGTCCAGCGTCGCGTTGGGGCGACGCCCGAGGAAGTCCGCAGCGGCCCGCAACAGTTGCTCACGTTCGACGGCCACGAGACGAGAGTAGACCAGATGAGACGAAAACGTCTCATTCGAAGTCTGTGCAGTACACCACACAACCTGATTGCCTGGGGGAAGATCAGGTGATGGAGCAGATGTGGGCGAACCGCGCAGCCAGCGCCGAAGCCGCGGTCAGCCGGCGTCATCTCCGACGCCTGTGGGGCTTACCCGGCACCGAACTCGGTGTCGTGGCGTGGCCGGCCACCGGCCGGCTGCGCCGTTTCGGGACCTGGCACTACTGGTGGCAGGCGCACCTGCTCGACGCCCTTGTCGACGCCCAGCTGCGCGACCCGCAGCCCGACCGGCTCAAGGCCATCGCCCGGCAGATCCGCGGCCACCGCATCCGCAACGCCGGCAGGTGGACCAACGACTACTACGACGACATGGCGTGGCTGGCGCTGGCGTTGGAGCGAAGCGGCCGGCTGGTCGGGGTGCACCGCGCGAAGGCGCTGGACACCCTCGCCGATCAGTTCCTCAACGCATGGGTGCCCGAAGACGGCGGCGGCATCCCGTGGCGCAAGCAGGACCAGTTCTTCAACGCCCCCGCCAACGGGCCGGCCGCCATCTTCCTGGCCCGCCACCTCTCCTCAAGGGGCGAACCCCTGCGTCGTGCCCAGCAGATGGCCGACTGGATCGACGAGACCCTGATCGACCCGGACACCAAGCTGGTGTTCGACGGCATCCAGGGGGGCTCGCTGGTGCGCGCCCAGTACACCTACTGCCAGGGCGTGGTGTTGGGGCTGGAGACCGAGCTGGCGGTGCGGACCGACGACGACCGGCACCGGCAGCGCGTGCACCGGCTGGTGGCCGCGATCGCCGAGCACATGGCACCCGGCGGGGTGATCCGCGGCGCGGGCGGCGGGGACGGCGGGCTGTTCAACGGAATCCTGGCCCGCTACCTCGCCCTGGTGGTCACCGAACTCCCGCCGGGCGGTGCCGATGACGACGCCCGCGAGACCGCCCGCTCGCTGGTCACCGCGTCGGCGCGCGCCGCCTGGGACAACCGCCAAACCGTCGACGGCACACCGCTGTTCGGCGCGTTCTGGGACCGTCCCGCCGAACTGCCTACCGCCGCCGCGCAGGAGGCCCAGTCGATCGACGGCGCCGTGCACTCGTCGTCGATCCCCGAACGCGATCTGTCGGTGCAGCTGTCCGGATGGATGGTTCTGGAGGCGGCGCACGCCGTCGCAGACGGCACATCCGGCCGGAGTGTGACCGCAGGTGAGCGTGACTGACCGAGTGACCGACCGGGCGGCCCAGCGGGGTTTCCCCCTGCTCCCGTCCCGGCTGCGCCGAGGCAGCACCGCCACCAAGACCTCCGACAACACCGCCGCAGCCCTACTGCTGGCCAGCACCGTCGTCGCGATCGCATGGGCCAACTCGCCGTGGTCGGCGTCCTACTGGGCGCTGCTGGAGACCCACCTCAGCGTCGGCATCGGCGACCAGCACTTCGAGATGTCGGTCAAGCACCTGGTCAACGACGCCCTGATGGCGTTCTTCTTCTTCATCGTCGGGCTGGAGGTGACGCGCGAGTTCACCATCGGGGAGCTGACCGACCGGTCCCGCGCCGCGGTCCCGGTCATCGCCGCCGCGGCCGGGCTGGTGGTGCCCGCACTGGTGTTCCTGGCGTTCAACCCCTCGGGTGAGAACGCGCACGCCTGGGGAGTGGTGATCTCCACCGACACGGCGTTCCTGGTCGGCGCGCTGGCCTTGATCAAGCCGATGTTCCCGGCGCGGGTGCGGTTGTTCCTGCTCACCCTCGCGGTGGTCGACGACGTCGGAGCGCTGTGCGCCATCGCGCTGTTCTATTCCGACAACCTGCGGGTCGGCCCGCTGCTGGTGGCGCTGGGGCTGATCGTCGCGCTGGTCCTGGTCCGGAAACTGCCCGGCGCGCGCGGTCCGGCCTACGCCGTCCTCGGCGTCGCGCTGTGGATCGCGCTGTACCTCGGCGGGGTCCACCCGACCCTGGCCGGGGTCGCGGTCGCGTTGTCGATCCCGGTGTTCACCCCCGAGCGGCGCCCGGTGGAGCGCGCGGTCGACCAGATTCGCGCCTTCCGGCAGTCACCCAACTCCCAGTACGCCCGCGCCGCGAGCCGGTCCCTGCGCGAGTCGATCTCGATCAACGAGCGGCTGCAGACGTCGATCGGGCCGGCGGTGTCGTTCGTGATCCTGCCGTTGTTCGCGCTGGTCAACGCCGGGGTGCGGCTCGACGCGCAGACCCTGCAGGCGGCGTTCCGGTCACCGCTGACGTGGGGCGTGATCGCCGGTCTGGTGGTCGGCAAATTCGTCGGCATCACCGGAGCCACCTGGCTGGTGCAGCGCAGCGGGCTCGGTGTGCTGGCGCCGGGCCTGACGCTGCGCCGCATCGCCGGCGGGGCGGCGCTGTCGGGCATCGGCTTCACGATCTCGCTGTTCATCGTCGACATCGCGATCACCGACCCGGTGCGCCAGGACGAGGCCCGCATCGGCGTCCTCACCGCCTCGGCGCTGGCATTCCTGCTCGGCTGGCTGATCTTCCGGGTGACCGACCGGCTCAGTCCGCCCGAGCCCGTCGGTCTCAAGCTCCTGCGTCCCGTCGACGTCGAGCGCGACCATGCGCGCGGCAACCCGGACGCGCCACTGGTGCTCGTCGAGTACGGCGACTTCGAGTGCCCATTCTGCAGTCGCGTGACCGGCATGATCGACGAGGTGCGCGCTCACTTCGGCGACGACCTGCTCTATGTGTGGCGACATTTCCCGCTCGATCGCGCGCATCCGCGGGCATTCGATGCGGCCCGCGCGTGCGAGGCGGCCGCGCTGCAGGGCCGGTTCTGGGAGATGGCGCGCGAACTGTTCGCGCACCAGGACGACCTGGAGTGGTCGGACATGTACCGCTACGCCGTGGCCGTCGGCTGCGACATCGAACGCTTCGACCACGACGTGCGGGTGCACGCCTCGAAGGTGCTGCACCGGGTGCAGGACGACGCCGACGACGCCGAGGAGATGGACCTCAACGCCACCCCGACACTGTTCGTCAACGGGGTGCGGCACCGGGGGCCGTGGGATTCGGCCAGCTTGATCCGGGCGCTGGAGAACGCGCGACGTTAGTGCGACGTCAGGCGGTGGGCTCCGGAGCCTCACCGGCCGCGCGGGCGGCCTTGCGCCGCTTGTACCACTCGAATGCCATCGGCAGGACGGACACGATGACGATGCCGATCACGATCGGCTCCAGCAGGCTCTGCACGATCTCGAAGCGTCCGAGCCAGTAGCCGAGCACGGTCAGGCCGACGCCCCACACCACCGCGCCGACGGCGTTGTACAGCGTGAACACCGCGTAGTTCATCTTCGCGGCACCGGCGGTGATGGGGGCCAGGGTCCGGACGATGGGCACGAAGCGGGCGATGACGATCGCGAACGGGCCGCGCTGCTCGAAGAACAGGTGGGCCTCGTCGAGGTACTTCTGCTTGAGGAAGCGTGCGTCGGGCCTGAACATCGTGGTGCCGATGTTGCGGCCGATCCAGTAACCGACCTGCGCGCCGAGGACCGCGGCGATCGGGATGAACAGCAGCAGCTGCCACAGTTCGAAGGTGGCCGGCACGGTGCCGTCCTGGGCGGCTGCCGCGGTGCCGGCGGCCAGCATGCCCGCGACGAACAGCAGCGAGTCGCCCGGCAGGATCGGGAACAGCACGCCGGATTCGACGAACACGACGAGCAGCAGACCGACCAGCGCCCAGGTGCCGAAGTAACTCAGGAGGTTGATGGGGTCCAGAAAGTCGGGCATCAGCGCGAGATTTTCGACAACCACGGGTCCCAAGGGTACCGGCGCTTAGAGTGAACTATGCCGACGCACCGAGCCGTCCACGTCGAATCTGCGAACGCTCCTCTCGAACTCGTCGACGTCGCCACGGAGGCTCCCCAACTCGGTCACGTGCGCATCGACGTCGCCGCATGCGGTGTCTGCGGCACCGACCGCGAGTTCCACGCCGGCCACTTCCCGGGTCTGCAGTGGCCGATCACGTTGGGTCACGAGATCGCCGGGACGGTGGCCGAGGTCGGCGACGGCGTCGAGGACTTCGCGGTCGGTGACCGGGTCGCGGTCGGCTGGTTCGGCGGCAACTGCAACCGGTGCGTGCCGTGCCGATCCGGCCATTTCATGCAATGCGAGCGCCTGGAGGTACCCAGCTGGCACTACCCCGGCGGGTACGCCGAATCGGTGGTCGTCCCGGCGACCGCGCTGGCGCGGATCCCGGAGGGCCTGTCCTTCGTCGAGGCCGCGCCGATGGGCTGCGCGGGTGTGACGACGTTCAACGGCCTGCGGCAGACCCGCGCCAAGGCGGGTGACCTGGTCGCCGTCCTCGGCGTCGGCGGCTTGGGACATCTCGGCGTGCAGTTCTCCCGCGCCATGGGATTCGAGACCGTCGCGATCGCCCGCGGCGCCGGTAAGGCGGAAGAGGCCGCGCAGCTCGGGGCGCACCACTACATCGATTCCACCGCGCACGACGTGGTGGCGGAACTGCAGAAGCTGGGCGGGGCCGCGGTGGTGCTCGCGACCGCCAACAGCGCCTCCGCGATGGCGCAGACGGTCCCGGGGCTGGGGCCGGGCGGGGAACTGGTGGTCATCGGCGTGACCGCCGAGAACCTGCCGATCAGCCCACTCGATCTGATCACCAACGGCCTGTCGATCACCGGCCACCCGTCGGGTACCTCCCGCGACGTCGAGGAGACGCTGCACTTCGCGCTGCAGACCGGGGTGCGCGCCATGATCGAGGAGCGCCCGCTGGCGGAGGCCGCGGAAGCCTTCGCCGCGATGGACGAGAGCAGGGCCCGCTACCGCATGGTCCTCACGATGTGAGGACGGTCCAGCCCTAGTCGGTCTGGCAGACCTTCCACTGGTCGTCGTGGAACTGCAGGTCGAAGCTGCGGGTGGACCGGGTCTGCGGGTCGTAGGCCATGAAGGTGGTCACGTTGGCCTCGGCGTGGTCGCCGTTGACGACGACCTGGTCGATGCTCGCCACCACGGGATACTGCTTGGCCGCCGCGACCCGCTGATGGATCTCGGCCCAGCGCTTGTCGTCGTAGTCGACGTAGCTGTCGCGCTTGGCGCCGCAGGTGATGCTGCGCAGGGTGGCCAGGTCGCCGTTCTGGACGGCGGTGTCGAAGTTCTGGATCGTCGTGCGGACCTGCTCCTCCCGCGACGTCGACGACACACCGCCGCGCGTGAGCAGGAGCGTGGCCAGGATCGCGATGGCCGCCAGCGCCACGATGATCACCACGATCGCGGCGACCCAGCCCCAGTGCCTCTTCTCCTTGGGCGGCGGCGGCGCGTCGCCGCGCGGCGGGATCACTTGCGGCCCGGTTTTCTGGGTGGCGAACACCTCGGTGGCGGGTTCGTTGGGGCGGTTGATGATCTGGGTGGAGCCGGCGTCGAAGCCCGACGGCGCCGTGAACCGCCGCTCCCCGGAGTCGACCGGGTCGTTGCCCTGCGCGGGTGTCTGCGCCGAGCTGATGACTTCGGTCACGGGATCGTGCTCGGAACCGGGCTCCCCCAACACCTCGGTTTCCGCGTCGCCGTCGGGGTCGCCGCGATGCGGCGTCACCTCGTCGGAGGGGTTGTCCGGACGCTCCGGCCCTGTGGGGTTCGACATCGGTGTTGCGGTCCTCCCTGACGACGCTACGGCCGAAGCTTAGTCATCCGCGGTGACGTCCGCCCGCCCCCACGCGGCGCGCACCCGCACGGCACAATGAGGCCATGACTCGGATGGGTGATCTTCTCGGCCCCGACCCTGTGTTGCTGCCCGGCGACCCGGCCGCCGAGGCGGAACTCGACGCGGCGGAGAGCCCCGCGATCGTCGCGGCGGCACACCCGTCGGCGTCGGTGGCCTGGGCCGCGCTGGCCGAGCAGGCGCTCGACGACGACCAGGCCGTCACCGCGTACGCCTACGCCCGCACCGGCTACCACCGCGGACTCGACCAGCTGCGCCGCAACGGCTGGAAGGGGTTCGGGCCGGTGCCCTACGCCCACGAGCCCAACCGCGGTTTCCTGCGCTGTGTCGCGGCCCTGGCGCGGGCGGCCGACACGATCGGGGAGACCGAGGAGTACCAGCGCTGCCTGGACCTGCTCGACGACTGCGACCCCGCGGCGCGGGGCGCGCTCGGACTGTCCTGAACTAGCGCTTTTGGGTCTCGCACTCACAGTCGACGGCCGAGTCCGGCGGTTCCACCTGGACCGTCGAGTGCTCCAGCCCGCGGGCCAGCAGCACCGCGCGCGCATCGTCGAGGACCTGTGCGGAGTCGCGCTTGCTGGTCAGGTGCGCGGTGACCATGTCCCGGCCCGGCACCAGGGTCCACACGTGCAGGTCGTGTACCTCGGTGACGCCGTCGACTGCGCACAGGGCCCGCCGCAGTTCCTCGACGTCGATGTGGCTGGGGGAGGTCTCCGACAGGATGCGCAGCGCGGCCCGGGCCAGCGAGATCGCCCGCGGCAGCACCCACAGCGCGACCAGGACCGCGACGACGACGTCGGCGTACGGCCAGCCGGTGGTGAGCGTGACGATGCCGGCGATCAGCACGCCCACGCTGCCCACGGTGTCGGCGAGCACCTCCATGTACGCGCCCTTGACCGCCAGGCTGTGCTCGGACTGTGACCGCAGCAGCATCACCACGACGAGGTTGGCCAGCAGGCCGGCCAGGGCGACCACGATCAGCGGCAGCCCCGGCACCTCGGGCGCGTCGCCGATGCGCTGCACCGCTTCGTAGAGGATGAACCCGGCCATGCCCAGCAGCAGCGCAGCGTTGGCGACGGCGGTGAACACCTCGGCGCGGTGCCAGCCGTAGGTCCGCGCCGGCGAGGTGCTGCCGTGCCGGGCCAGCAGGACCGCCGTCAGCCCCATGAACAACGCGACCAGGTCGGTGAGCATGTGCCCGGCGTCGGCCAGCAGCGCGATCGAGTTGATCCACAGCGCGGTGATCAGTTCGACGAGGAAGAAGACGGTCAGGACGATCGCCGCGGCCACCATCCGGGAGACCCGGGCGTCGGCGTGGCCGTGATCGTGTCCCGCACCCATGCGGGCCAATATATGCGAGGATCTGCATATATGCCAGGGGTTGCGCAAGGGTGGAACGGCTACAGCCAGGCCGACCAGAATCTGGTCAGCTGCCCGCCGACCGCCGACAGCCCCGCCGGTACCCCGGACAGGCCGAAGAACCAGTACACCGCGGTGAAGAACCACTGGTTCAGCGTCGGGGTCAGCAGCAGCACCAGCAGGATGACGAAGCCCCACTGTTTGGCCGGTGCGACCGCCCGCCGCGTCTCCGCGCTCAGGTGCGGTTCCAGCGCGCCGTAGCCGTCCAGCCCCGGGATCGGCAGCAGGTTCAGCAGCACTGCTGTCACCTGCAGGAACGCCAGGAATGCCAGACCCGACCAGAACACCGAGTGCGCGAGGTCGAACCAGACCCGGATCGCCACCAGCAGCGCCACACCCAGCGCCACGTTCATCGCGGGCCCGGCCAGACTCACCACCGTCTGCTGCCGCCGGGTCATCGACGCCGTCTGCAGGTACACCGCGCCGCCGGGCAGGCCGATCCCGCCCAGCGCGATGACCAGCACCGGGAACCCCAGCGACAACAGCGGGTGGGTGTACTTGAGCGGGTTCAGCGTCAGGTAGCCGCGCACCGCGACGTCGCGGTCACCGAACCGCCACGCGGTGACGGCGTGCCCGAACTCGTGCAGGCACAGCGACACCAGCCAGCCGCCGAGGACCAGGACGAACACCCCGGCGTAGGCCAGCGGCTGCACCCGCTCCGCTGCCAGCCACGCCAGGACTCCGCCGCCGACCGTTGTTGCCACCAGCAGCCAGAAGATGGGGCTGGGCCGCACCGACTGGTGCAGCGGACGCACGCTCACGTCCCGGACCCCGACTTCCTGAACCCCGAGGTGGGCACCCGCAGCCAGCCCTGGGTGTGCCGGTAGAACGTGGAGCGGCGCACCGCGCGGGTGGCCGGTTGTCCGTCCCGCACGACCAGCGCGCCGGTCGTGCCGAGCTGGGCGGCCCGGCCGGCCACCCACCGCTTCGGGCGCCACCGGCCCCGCCACACCGTGGCGCGCAGTCCCGGCAGGGCGGTGGTGGGTTCGACGCGCAGCGCCGCGCACTCCCCGTCGAACAGCCGGTGGTCGTCGACGATCGCCTCCCCGACGATGGTGTTCTGGCCCTCCGGCGGCAGCCAGTACGCCTCGCGGGTCAGGACCGCCGCGGTCTCGTCCCTGATCAGCGGCGTGCGGACCGCTGCGGCGGAGCGGGCCCGGCGGGCCTGCCACCAGTGCCGCACATGGGCCACCTCCACGTCGAGCCGGTCGGCGCGCAACAGCTGCCGCAGCACCGCGCCGAGGTCGGCGTACGTGCCCAGCACGAGGACACGACGGCACGTCACGACGTCGTCGACCGCGTCCAGAACGGGCAGATCACGCAGCGCGCGGGGCGCTCGGCGGTCGGCGCCGCACCACACGGCAAGGGCATAGGAGTCCACGCTGCTCCTTGGCAGGGCCGGGATCAGATAAGGTAGCTCACCGGCTGCACACATTATCGAGGGCAGAATGCTCGGAAGACAGCGGGAGACGACGCATGCCGGCAATCGTCCTCATCGGCGCCCAGTGGGGTGACGAGGGCAAAGGAAAAGCCACCGATCTGCTCGGTGGGCGCGTTCAGTGGGTCGTCCGCTACCAAGGCGGCAACAACGCCGGACACACCGTCGTACTGCCGACGGGCGAGAACTTCGCACTGCACCTGATCCCGTCCGGGATTCTCACCCCCGGCGTGACGAACGTCATCGGTAACGGCGTCGTCGTCGACCCGGGCGTGTTGATGACCGAGCTGGCGGGTCTGGAGCAGCGCGGCGTGGACACCGACCGGCTGCTGATCTCGGCCGACGCACACCTGCTGATGCCCTACCACGTCGCGATCGACAAAGTGGTGGAGCGGTACGCGGGCAACAAGAAGATCGGCACCACCGGCCGCGGCATCGGTCCCTGCTACCAGGACAAGATCGCGCGCATCGGCATCCGGGTCGCCGACGTGCTGGATCCGGCCGTGCTGGCGGAGAAGATCGAGGGCGCACTGGAGTTCAAGAACCAGGTGCTGGTCAAGATCTACAACCGCAAGGCGCTCGAGCCGGCCGAGGTGGTCGACAACCTGCTCGAGCAGGCCGAGGGCTTCAAGCACCGCATCGCCGACGCCCGACTGCTGCTCAACAACGCCCTCGACAACGGTGAGACGGTTCTGCTGGAGGGCTCCCAGGGCACGCTGCTCGACGTCGACCACGGCACGTATCCGTTTGTCACGTCGTCGAATCCGACCGCCGGCGGCGCCTCGGTGGGGTCGGGGATCGGCCCGACCCGCATCACGACGGTGCTGGGGATTCTCAAGGCGTACACCACCCGCGTCGGGTCGGGGCCGTTCCCGACCGAACTGTTCGACCAGTACGGCGAATATCTCGCCAAGACCGGTGGCGAGGTCGGGGTGACGACCGGCCGGGCCCGGCGCTGCGGATGGTTCGACGCGGTCATCGCGCGGTACGCGACCCGGGTCAACGGCATCACCGACTACTTCCTGACCAAGCTCGACGTGCTGTCGAGCCTGCAGACGGTGCCGATCTGCGTCGGCTACACCGTCGACGGCAAGCGCACCGATGAGATGCCGATGACCCAGGTCGACATCGCGCGCGCCGAGCCGATCTACGAGGAGATGCCCGGCTGGTGGGAGGACATCTCCGGGGCCCGGGAGTTCGAGGACCTGCCTGCCAAGGCGCGCGACTACGTGCTTCGGCTCGAAGAGCTTGCCGGAGCTCATGTCTCGTGCATCGGCGTCGGTCCCGGCCGCGACCAGACCATCGTGCGCCGAGATGTGCTGGCAGCTCGGTGATGTCGGCCGATTACGGACTCGACCCGCGGCGGGTCGACCCCGAGTACGACCGCCACGGCGGGTTCCCGGTGTTCGAACCGGCCGACCCGGGACCGGGTTTCGAGCGGTTCCTCACCGCGATGCGGCGGGCCCAGGACCTGGCGGTGTCGGCGAACCCGGACGCGGCCACCTGGGATGACGCGGCCGACCGGGTCGAGGCGCTCGTCGACCTGCTGGGTCCGCACGCGGCCGGTGAGGGCATCGGCCCGGCCAACCGGGTGCCGGCCCTGCCGGGTGCGGGCAGCCTGCTGATGCCGCCGTGGACGATGACGAAGTTCGACGCCGACGGCATCGAACTGGAGGTCACGTTCAGCCGCTATCACGTTGGCGGTAACCACGCCGTGCACGGTGGTGTGCTGCCGCTGTTGTTCGACTCGATGTTCGGCATGGTCATCCACGCGACCGGGCGGCCGATCAGCCGCACCGCGTTCCTGCACGTGGACTACCGCAACGTGACCCCTGTGGACACCACGCTCACCGCCCGCGGCTGGTTGCGAGAAGCCGAGGGGCGCAAGGCGTTCGTCAACGCCGAGCTCCGCCATCCCGACGGCACCCTGCTCGCCGAGGCGAACGGGTTGATGATCCGACTGCTGCCCGGCCAGCCGTAACCAGCGATGGAAAAGGGCCTCCGCGAATTCTTTCGGATTTGGTGGGCCCAGCCTTTTGACTTCGACTGGACCGCAAGGCATCTGCGTGCGCGCGGGGTGCTCCGCGTGCATCAGGTTTTCATCGGCGTCTTCGCGCTGTCCTACGGACTCACCGCGGCGCTGACGGTCTACGGCGGTCTGCTCGAGGGCGGGCCGCCCGGCGGCCGGTTCATCGTGCTGGTGATCGCGCTGAGTTCGGCGGCGATCGGCGTGCTGTGGATCGTCGGGCCGTGGCCGACCCGGCGCCAGTCGATGGCGTTCACCCTCTACGCCGACTTCGCGGTGGTCGCCGTGATCGTCTGCTGCGGCGATGCTTTCACAGCGATGCCCGGTCTGGCACTCCTGGCGGCCAACGGGATCTACGTCGTCGTGGTGCACGGGCCCCGCGCACTGTTGGCGCATCTGCTGTTCACCATCGCCGCGTTCGCCTACACCTACGGTTTGGCCCTGTGGCAGGGCACGGCGTCACCGGCGGTCACCACGGTGCGCCTGCTGGTGCTGCTGCCGACCGTGGTCGGGGTGCAGGTGATCGTGCAGTCCTACCTGCTGGCACTGCGCATGGGCGCAGTCGACGCGCTGCACGACCCGCTCACCCGCCTGTACAACCGCCGCGGCTTCGACGTCGACGTGCCGGAGCTGGTTCCCACCGGCACCGGCCGGATCGGCGTGTTGGCCGTCGACGTCGACAAGTTCAAGTCCATCAACGACACCTATGGCCATGACGCCGGTGACCGCGTGCTGGTCGCGGTGGCCGACGCGGCGCGCGAGGCCGTGTCGGCGGTGGGGGTGCGGTCGGTGACCGCCCGCACGGGCGGGGAGGAGTTCGTCATCGTCGCCGACGCCGAGCCGGCGGTGATGGAACGACTGGCGCGGCGGTTGCACACGGCGCTGGCCGACCGTGGCGCCGACGTGGTGCCGGTGACGGTGAGCGTCGGGGTGGCGACGATGCGGCTGGACGGCCACGATGTGCCGGAGACGGTGCGCCTGCTGGTGGAGCGCGCCGATCAGGCGATGTACCGGGCGAAGAACGCCGGGGGCAACCAGACGGTCACAGCCGAGCCCAGCACCTCGGGCTGAGACCGGCAATCAGTCCGCGAAGCGCAGCGCGTTGGCCGGGCACAGGTTGATGGCGTCCCGGGCGCGGTCGATCGACTCGCCACGCACCTCGTCGGTGAGCACCACCACGATGCCGTCGTCGTCCTGGTCAAAGACCTCGCCGGCGGCCATCACGCAGTTGCCGGCCTGGATGCAGACCTCGCGGTCGGCCGCCACTTTCATCGGGTGCTCGGAATCCATGTCATCCCCTGCGCAGTCGTGGTCACCAGGTGACTTTCAACGATTCCAGACCGTAGATGAAGTGGAACGGGCGGAACGCGACATCGCCGAAGTCCTCGGCCAGGGCCAGCGACGGAAAGCGCCGCAGCAGCGCCGGGAACGCCGTCTGCATCTCCATCCGCGCCAGCGGAGCACCCAGACAGTGGTGGACGCCGTGGCCGAACGCCACGTGGCTCAGGGCGCCGCGGCCGATGTCGAGGTCGTCGGGACGGTCGACGAACGCGCGGTCTCGGTTGGCCGCCGGCAGTGACGCGAACACCAGCGACCCGGCGGGCATCGCCACACCGGACAGTTCCACGTCGGCGGTGGTGATGCGGGGGATCGAGGTGTGCACGATCGACAGCCACCGCATGAGCTCCTCGACTGCGGGCGCCACCGCGGCCGGATCGTCGCGGACCGCCGCGAGGTGCTGGGGATGTCGCAGCAGCGTCAAGGTGCCCAGCGCGAGCATGTTGGACGTGGTCTCGTGCCCGGCGAGCAGGAGCAGTCCCGCGATGCCGATCAGCTCGTCGTCGCTGAGGTCGTCGCCGTGCTCGCGGATCAGCATGCCGAGGAATGTCGTCGCCCGGTTCCGCGCGTGCCGAGGCAACCAGCGTGGCCATGTACCGCTGGGCCTGCCGTTGCAGGTCGAGCCGCTCCGGTATCGGAATCGACAGGTCGAGCTGGCGGGCGCTGCGCTGCTGGAAGTCGTCTCGGTCCCGGTAGGGCACGCCGAGCAGCTCGCAGATCACCAGCGACGGGATGGGCAGCGCGAAGTGCTCGACCAGGTCGGCGCCGGGGCCGGCCGCGGCCATCGCGTCGAGCGCGTCCTCGACGATCTCCACGATGCGGGGCTGCAGTCGCTGCATGCGCCGGAACGTGAACTCGCCGGTGAGCATGCGGCGCAGCCGTTGGTGCTCGGGCGGGTCCAGCGCCAGCAGGTTCCCCGCCCGGGCGCGGGTCAATTCGTCGTCGTCGACGACGGCGGGCCTGCGGTTGGAGAACCGGTGATGGTCCGACAGCACGGTCTTGACGTCGTCGTAGCGGGTCACGACGAACGCCGGCATGCCGAACGCGCCGGTCACCGTGGTCACCCCGACGCCGTCCCGCAGCTCGCCCAGGGCGGGCACCGGTTCCAGTCCGGCCCGGCGCATGTACGGCGGCGGCGATGCGGTGGTCATCCGTCGACGTTACGGACGGGCGTGGGCGGGCCACCAGATCTTGGGTCCGATCAGCGTGAACAGCGCCGGGATGATCACCGTCCGCACGACGAACGTGTCGAGCAGGATGCCGAGGCCCACGATGATGCCGATCTGGGTCAGGACGATCAGCGGAAGCACACCGAGCACGCAGAACACCGATGCCAGCACGATGCCGGCGCTGGTGATGACTGCGCCGGTGGCCGACACCGCCCGCACGATGCCGTCCCGGGTGCCGTGCTCGGGGGTCTCCTCGCGGGCGCGGGTGACCAGGAAGATCGTGTAGTCCACGCCGAGCGCGACCAGGAACAGGAACGCGAACAGCGGCGCGGTGACGTCGAGGGCGGGGAAGCCGAACACGTGCACGCTGGCCCAGCCGCCGAGCCCCAGGGCGGCCAGCGAGCTGAGCACCGTCACCGCGACGAGGATCAGCGGGGCGAGCGCCGAGCGCAGCAGCAGGTAGAGCACCGCCAGCACGACGATCAGGATCGCCGGGATCACCACCGCCCGGTCGTGGGCGGCCGCGGCGGCCGCGTCGCGGGCCTGCGCATCGGATCCGCCGACCAGCGCCCCTTCGTCGGCGGCATGGACGTTGTCGCGCAGCGCGTCGATGGTGTCGAACGCTTCGTCGGACGCCGGGGCCGCGGCCAGCACGACCGACCACTGTGTCAGGCCATCAGGGGAGGTGCCGGCGGGGTTGGCCGACACCACGCCCGGGGTTTCCGCGATGGCGCGCTGCACTTCCTCGGTGCGGTCGGTGGCGGCGATGACGCGGGTCGGGTCGGTGACGCCGCTGGGGAAGTGTTCGGCCAGCCGGTTGTAGCCGTCGACGGATTCGGCCTCGACGCGGAACTGCTCGGTCTGTGACAACCCGACGGGCGTGGCGAAGATGCCGGTGCACAGGACGGCGAGCGCGCCGATGGAGACCGCCGACACCAGGGCGGGGCGGCGCGCCACGCCGGACGCGATCCGGTGCCACACGCCGGTGTCGGTGAGGGCTTTCGCGCCGACGTGGGGAATCAACGGCCAGAACAGTTTCCGGCCGAAGACGCCGAGCAGCGGCGGCAGCACCAGCAGCACGAACACCGCCGCGACGACCAGCCCGGAGGCGGCCTGCACGCCGAGGCTGCGGGTGCTCGGCTGGGTGGCCAGCAGCAGCGTCAACAGGGCCAGGACCACGGTGGCGTTGCTGGCGATGATCGCCGGCCCGGCGCGGCGCACCGCGGTGTCGAGCGCTTCCCAGTGCGACTCGCGCCGGCCCAGCTCCTCCCGGTAGCGCGAGATCAGCAGGAGCGCGTAGTTGGTCCCCGCGCCGAACACGAGCACCGAGGTGATGCCGGAGGTCGACCCGTCGGGGTCCATGCCGAACAGGTCGGCGATGGCGGTGCCCAGGACGGCGGCCACCCGGTCGGCGAACCCGATCACCAGCAGCGGCACCAGCCACAGGATCGGGGAGCGGTAGGTGATGATCAGCAGCAGCGCGACCACGGCGGCAGTGACCGCCAGCAGCGTGAAGTTGGCGCCGGAGAACGAGTTCGCGATGTCGGCGCCGAACGCCGGCCCGCCGGTCACCTCGGCGCGCAGGTCACCGGGCAGCCCGTCGTCCGCGGCGGCGCGGAGTTCGTCGACCTTGTCGGTGAGGGCGAACCCGGACAGTTCGGTGGTCAGCGGCACGGTCACCACGGCGGCTTCGCCGTCCTCGGAGACCACCGGCGGCGGCCCGGCCGGCGGCGCCTCGGCCACGGCGAACATGCGCTCGCGGGCGGCGTCGACGGCGGTGCGGTCCTGCGGCGTCAGCACCGATCCGTCGGCACGTGTGACGACCAGGATTGCGGGTACCCGGTCTCCGCCGGGGAACTCGGCACGGGCGGCGTCGGCCCGCGCGGACTCCGCGTCGGCGGGAACGGCGATCGGGGACTGCTGGTCGAAGTCGCCGCCGCCGAGCAGGCCCATCAGGGCGCCTGACACGAGGGTGATGGCGAGGGCGAGGACCCACGAGAACCGGCGCGACATCTTCCCAATATTTCAGATAATTAACAATTAAGCAATTGAATTTCGGTAAGGTTCGGGAGTGGCTGACGACGGGCGAAGGGGCGACGAGCGAACCAATCTGGAAGCGCTTCTTGCGGCGGACGTGCGCGCGCTGACGCTGGCATCCGACCAGATCGCCCACGACTTCGCGGCCCTGCACTCGCTCACCGCCAACGACTTCCGCGCCATGCTGCACGTGATGGTCGCCGAGGCCGCCGGGGAACCGTTGACGGCCGGCGAACTCAGCCGGCGGATGGGCGTATCCGGCGCCGCGATCACCTATTTCGTCGAGCGGATGATCGCCTCCGGCCACGTCATCCGCGGTACCGATCCCGCGGACCGCCGCAAGGTCCTGCTGCGCGTCGCCGGACACGGGAAGGAAGTGGCGCGCGAGTTCTTCACCCCGCTCGCCGACCACACCACCGGCGCGCTGGCCGAGATGCCCGACGAGGACCTGCGGGCGGCGCACCGCGTGTTCGGGGCGCTCGTCGATGCGATGCAGCAGTTCCGCTCCGACATCGACGGCGCTTCGAGCACGGCATCCCGCACCGGGCGGCCGGGTCTGGCAGGCTTGATCGGCGATGAGTGACACGACGGACGGCACCGAGAGCGCCGAAGACGTGGCCGGCGGCATGACGACGGTGATGCTGCTGGGTTCCGGCGAGCGCAGCCGCGAACTGACCCTGGCGTTCCAGCGGCTCGGCGCCGAGGTCATCGCCGTCGACGAATATCCCGGGGCGCCCGCGCACACCGTCGCCGACCGCGCGGTGGTGCTGACCCTGACCGACGCCGCCGCGCTGACCACCCTGATCGAGGACGAGCGACCGGACATCGTCGTCGCCGACACCGGCGCCGTGGCCGCCGACGCGCTGATCGCCGTCGCCGAACGCGGCGAGGTGGACGTCGTCCCGACGCCGCGCAGTGCGCGGCTGGCCCTGGACGGGGAGGGCCTGCGCCGGCTCGCCGCCGACGAGCTCGGCCTGCCCACGGCGCCGTTCTGGTTCGCCGGCTCGGTCGAGGAACTCGACGCGATCGCCGTCCACGCCGGATTCCCGCTGGTGGTCAAGCCGGTCGCGGCCGCCCCCGGGGAGGGGCAGTCGGTGCTGCTGCGGCCCGAGGACGTCGAACCCGCCTGGGAGCGCGCGGTCGCCGGTGGGCGGCTGAGCATGCACCGCGTGATGGCCGAGTCCCTGGTCGACGTCGACGTCGAGGTCACGCTGATGACGGTGCGCACGGTCGGTCCGGCCGGGCCCGCGGTGTCCTTCTGCGAGCCGATCGGACATCAGGAGCTTGACGGTCACACCGTCGAGGCCTGGCAACCGCAACAGCTGTCGGCTTCGGCGCTGGACGCGGCGAAGTCGATCGCGGCGCGCATCGTGAACTCGCTGGGCGGGCGCGGGGTATTCGCCGTCGAACTGCTGGTCCGCGGCGACGAGGTGTACTTCGCCGACGTGCGGCCGCGCCCGCACGACACCGGGCTGGTCACCCTGCGGTCGCAGCGGCTCTCGGAGTTCGAGCTGCACGCCCGGGCCATCCTCGGGCTCCCGGTCGACACGATCATGATCTCCCCGGGCGCGGTCGAGGTGAACTACCGGACCCCCGAGGACGCCGACGAGATCGGACCGGCGCGGCAGCGGCAGGTGCTGGCCGAGGCCCTCGTCGTCGCCGAGAGCGACGTCCGGTTGTTCAACGGATCCGACCAGTCCTCCGGCCGCCCGTGGCGCTCCCTGGCGTCGGCGACGGCCCCGGACGTGATCGTGGCCCGCGACCGCGTGCGGCGTATCGCCGCGACGCTGCGGAACCTCCCGTGACCGACGAGGACGACTCGACAGGGAGCAGCGTCGGACCCTTCATGGGGGCGCTGGTGATAATTGTCGCCGCCGTGATTGCAGTGTGGCTGTTCAACATCTTCTCCGAGCCCAGCCTCAGCGAGGAGCAGCAGATCGCCCGCGCCGCCGTCGGCCAGAACGACGCGATCCAGCGGGAGGACTTCCGCGCGTTCCAGGGCTACACCTGCGCGGCCCGCCACGGCGAAGAGCCGGAATTCGTTGAGCGGCAGAAGAAGTCGGTGGCCCAGCACGGCGACCGGGTGGTGGACGACATCGGGCGGGTCAGCATCGATGGAGACCGTGCCACCACCGAGGTGACCTACTCCTTCGAGGGTGACCCCGACACCAAGAAGAAGGTCCCCATGAGCTTCGTGCGCGAGGACGGCGGCTGGAAGGTCTGTTCGACCGGCCCCAGCTAGCTGTGGGAGACTCCAGACCGTGAGCTATGCCGGAGACATCACGCCTGAGCAGGCATGGAAGCTGCTGAGCGAGAATGCCGATGCCGTGCTCGTCGACGTGCGCACCGACGCCGAGTGGCGCTTCGTCGGCGTGCCTGACCTGACGCCGTTACATCGCGAGGCGGTGTTCGTCGAGTGGAGCCGCACCGACGGTTCCCGCAACAGCGGTTTCGTCGACGACCTCGTGGCGGCCGGGATCACCCCCGGGGAACGGCCCGTGGTCTTCCTGTGTCGCTCGGGCAACCGCTCCATCGGCGCGGCCGAGGCCGCCACCGAGGCCGGCATCGGGCCCTCCTACAACATCCTCGACGGGTTCGAGGGCAACCTCGACGAGCACGGGCACCGCGGCGCCACCGGCTGGAAGGCCGTCGGCCTGCCCTGGAAGCAGTCATGAGCATCCGTACCCCCCAACCGCTGCCCGACGGGGTCGGTCAGGACACCATCGGCGTTCGTGGCGGTCTGCTGCGCTCCGGTTTCGAAGAGACCGCCGAGGCGATGTACCTGACCTCGGGCTACGTCTACGACAGCGCCGAGGCCGCCGAGAAGGCGTTCACCGGCGAGATCGACCGCTACGTCTACTCCCGCTACGGCAACCCGACCATCTCGATGTTCGAGGAGCGGCTGCGCCTGATCGAGGGCGCGCCGGCCTGCTTCGCGACCGCCACCGGGATGTCGGCGGTGTTCACCGCACTCGGGGCGCTGCTCGGCGCGGGCGACCGGCTGGTGGCGGCGCGCAGCCTGTTCGGGTCGTGCTTCGTGGTGTGCAACGAGATCCTGCCGCGGTGGGGCGTGGAGACGGTGTTCGTCGACGGCGACGACCTCTCACAGTGGGAGGAAGCGCTGTCGGTACCGACTCAGGCAGTGTTCTTCGAGACGCCGTCGAACCCGATGCAGCAGCTCGTCGACATCGCCGCCGTCTCGGAGATGGCGCATGCCGCAGGCGCAAAGGTGGTTCTGGACAACGTCTTCGCCACGCCGATCCTGCAGCAGGGCTTCCCGCTGGGAGTGGACGTGGTGGTCTACTCGGGCACCAAGCACATCGACGGTCAGGGCCGGGTGCTGGGTGGTGCGATCCTGGGCAGCCAGGAGTTCATCGACGAACCCGTGCAGAAACTGATGCGTCACACCGGTCCCGCGCTGAGCCCGTTCAACGCCTGGACGTTGCTCAAGGGTCTGGAGACGCTGGCTCTGCGTGTGCGACACCAGAATTCGTCGGCACTGCAGATCGCCCGGTTCCTGGAGGAGCATCCCGCCGTGGGCTGGGTGCGCTACCCGTTCCTGGAGTCGCACCCGCAGCACGACCTGGCCACGCGCCAGATGTCCGGCGGCGGAACAGTGATCACGTTCGAGTTGGCCGGCGGCACCAAGGAGCGCGCCTTCGAGGTGCTCGACAAGCTGCAGATCGTCGACATCTCCAACAACCTCGGCGACGCGAAGTCGTTGATCACCCACCCGGCCACCACCACGCACCGCGCGATGGGGCCCGAGGGCCGCGCCGCGATCGGACTGGGCGACGGCGTCGTCCGGATCTCGGTCGGGCTCGAAGGTGTCGAGGACCTCATCGGCGACCTGGACCGGGCGCTGAGCTGAGTGTCACGGAAGTCGCAGGCCAAGCGGGCCCGGCGCGACAAGCGCCGCGCCGAGCGGAACCGGTACCGCCTGTCGGCGCGTGAGCAGCAGGAACTCGAAGTCGTCGAGAACCTCGAGGAGTTCGATACCCGGCTGACCGAACGGGGCTGGGCGTTCTCCGAGGAGGCCGACGACGACGTCGGGGTGGTCTGGTTCTGGCCGCCCTCACACGCCGAGGTCGCCGACGACACCGAGCTGGTCGACGCCACCGTCGTGCTGCTCACCCCGGACGACGGCGGCGAGACCGCGCATGTGGTGTTCGTCGGCACCGCCGAGGACCACCAGTTCGGTCTCGAGGAACTGTTCGAGCACATCGACACCATCGAGGCGTACCGCCTCGGACAGCCGTTGCCGGTTTTCGACTGACGGTTACTTCTCGTCTCGTCCCTCGACGGTTACTTCTCGTCTCGTCCCTCGACGACTCCGAGCGCGGACTGGGCCCGCTGCTCGTACCCCCGCCGCTGGGTCGCGTCGAAGTCCAGGAACACGGTGTCCAGGCCGAGCTTGCCGTTGAGCCACCGCCGCGCACGCGGGCCGAGCAGCTGGGCGGCCTGCGCGGTGAAGCGCAGCGCCGGCGGCACCGAGACATGGGTCTTCGGCTTGTCGAGCGTCTTGGCGACCGCGGCCGCGATCTGCTCGGGTTCGACGGGCTTGATCGCGCTGCTCTCCTTGGTGCCGGAGATCAACTCGGTCTTGGTGAACGGCGGCATCACCACCGATACGTGCACCCCGTGCGGCGCCACCTCGTCGGCCAGGGCGGCCGACAGCCCGACCACCCCGAACTTCGCGCCGACGTAGACGACCTGCCCGGGGACCGGGATCAGACCGGACAGCGACGCGATGTTGATGATGTGGCCGCGACGGCGGGCGATCATGTCCGGCAGCGCCAGCTGGCACCCGGTGATCACGCCGTACAGGTTGACCTCGATCGACGAGCGGATCGACTGCTCGGACTGGTCCAGGAACGGGCCGATCGGCATGACGCCGGCGTTGTTGATCAGCACGTCGATGTGGCCGCCGCCGTCGGTGCGCGCCTTGTCGAGGAAGGTCTCGAAGGACTCCCGGTCGGTGACGTCGAGGGGGTAGCCCGACACCGGCCCGAGGTTGCCGAGCTTGGCGACCGACGACTCCTGCAGGGCGACGTCCCGGTCGCCGATGACCACCCGTGCTCCACGCTTGAGCAAGTGCTCGGCGGTGGCGTAGCCGATGCCGCGGGCGGCTCCGGTGATCGCGATGGTCTTGCCGCGGATGTTGTCCATGTCACGAATTTACACGTGTCAAGTTTTGAGTGGAAGGGGCCGGCGGTCAGTCGCCGAGTACCCGGCCACGACGACCTGGGTGGTCCCGCTCTTCGCGCTGGTCCGGGTCTGAGCCGGCGCGGGTCGGCTACTCGGCGCAGTTCGCGCAGCGGGCGCCCTCGCGTGGCGGCTGCGGATCGTCCGGATCGGGGTCGCCGTACCAGCGCGGGGGCGCGGTCTGGTCGTAGGTGTCGTGCCAAGACCACCACTCGTACGGCGGCGACTGCGGATGTCCTGACGGCGAGTCCTCCCACGTCTCCTGCCGCCCCAGCGCTGTCATGTCGAGGAAGTTCCACGTGTTGACGAACGCCTCGTCGCCGCGGTCGTTGATGAAGTAGGTGCGGTAGACCTGATCGCCGTCGGGACCGGGCCGGCGGATGAACGCGTTGGTGCCGTGCCAGCGGTCCACGCCGAAGTCGACGTCGAAGGCGCCCTGGTCGTCGGGAACGATTGTGTACCAGGGGATCTCCCAGCCCATGCGCCCTTTGATGCGGGTCAGGTCGGCCTGCGAGCCCCGCGAGGCGTAGACCAGCGTGGTGTCCCGGGCGTTGAGGTGCGCGAGATTGCCGATGTGGTCGGCCATCAGAGAGCATCCGACGCAGCCGTGGTCGGGCCAGCCGTGCACACCGGGATCCATGAAGGCGCGGTACACGATCAGTTGCCGCCGCCCGGCGAAGAGGTCGAGCAGGCTCACCCGGCCCCCGGGGCCGTCGAACCGGTAGTCGGCGCGCACCGGCGTCCACGGCATCCGGCGGCGCAGGGCGGCGAGCGCATCCCGCGCGCGGGTCAGCTCCTTCTCCTTGACCAGCATGTCAGCCAGGGCGACGTCCCAGTCCTGCGCCGAGACGATCCGTGGTGTCTCCATGTGCGTCCACCTCTCAAATGTTCAACAGGAGCATTGAATGTCTGGTTTCAGGACATCACGCGTGCGGGATATAGTCAACAAGATGGTTGAAGATTCGGTGCTGGACCGTACCTATGCCGCGCTCGCCGACCCGACCCGCCGGCGGTTGCTCGAGACCCTGCGCGACGGGGACGCCCGCATCACCGATCTGGCCGAACCGCTACCGATGTCGTTCGCGGGTGTGTCCCGCCACGTGGCCGTCCTGGAAGCGGCGGGCCTGGTCCGGCGCGAAGTCCGCGGACGTGAACACTGGCTGTCGCTGCGGCCCGACGGGCTGACCGATGCCCAGCGCTGGATCGACGAACAGAGCGAATTCTGGTCGGCGCGTGCGGATGCGCTGTCGCAGCGCCTGGCGAGGAAGCGCGGCCGGTGACCGCCGACCCGGTCGTCCGTGTCCGGCGGGTCCTGGCGGCTCCGCCCGAGGAGGTGTTCGACGAATGGCTCGATCCCGACGCGTTGATGGACTGGATGTGCCCACGGCCGGCGCGGTGCGTGGCCGTCCACGTCGACCCGCGGGTGGGCGGACGCGTCCGCTTCGACGTCGACGACGGTGACGGCAGCCCCCTCACCATAATCACCGGTCACATCCTCGACCTCGACCGGCCAAACCTGTTGCGGTTCACGTGGAGTCACTCGGGATGGGCCGACCCGACCGCCCAGAGCATCGTGCGGGTGACCTTCGAACCCGTCGAAACGGGCGGAACTGCCGGGGACGCCGACACTCTGATGTCGATCGAGCACACCCTGCTACCGGCCGAGTCGTTCGACGACCACGACCACGGCTGGGCGGTCACCGCCGACCAGTTGGCGGCTGTTCTGGTGCGGCGATCAAAAAAGCCATCAGGCAAGTGAATTCGAACAGCGAACCCCGGGACGTCTGCGGGTCGGAGGCGGCTGACCTGACGTTCGTGGCGGTCCGCCAGGACGACCCCCGCGCGGCCCCGCTGATCGACGAACTCGCCGTCGAGTACGCCGATCGGTACGGCGGGCGCCGCGAACGCGTCGCGGCCTGGCTGCGCAACTATCCCGCCGCGGAGTTCGAGCCGCCGGACGGCGTTCTGCTCATCGGGTTGCTCGACGGGCAGCCGGTCACCGGCGGCGCGTTCCGCCGATTCGACGACAGCACAGCCGAACTGAAACGGATCTGGACCGACGCGCGGTACCGCCGGCGGGGCTGTGCGCGCGCACTGGTGACGCGCCTGGAGGCCGACATCGCGCAAGCGGGCTACCGGCGCGTCTACCTGACCACCGGAGACCGCCAGCCCGAGGCCGTGGCGCTCTACGAATCGCTCGGATACACACGGCTGGCCGGGCCGCTACCGGCCCCGGGTGAGGAGAACTACCCCGTCGCGTTCCTCAAGGCGCTGTGAGCGTGCCGATAGGCTGACGCGCGTGTCGGAGGCCACCGTCGGTGTGATGCTGCTGGGCCTGGCCGCATTGACATTCGTGGTCGGCAGCCTGTCGCGGGTCCTCGTCGGGCGGTACCGGAATCGCCGCCCGGTGCGCGCGCTGGTCCACCTGTTCCGCCGCACCGGCATCGCGCGGGTGTTCTTCGGCCGGTTCGAAGCCGACGTCCTCAACGACGACGAACTGGACACGATGATCCTGATGCCCGCGATCGTCGTCGCCTGCGGCCTGTGCCTGACCGCGCTGTTTCTGCTGGGCTACGACACCTTGGCGTGAGCCGCGGACACCGCGTCGCGCACCGGTCCCCGCCACACCGGCCCGTGGCCGGGCAGCAGCACCTCCGACTCGAGTTCGGCCAGCGTCCGCAGGCTCTCCCGGCAGGCCTGCTCGTCGTGGTTGAACACCGAGGGCAGCAACTGTGGGCCCGGCCGGGAAGCCACCGGATGATCGGTGACCAGGGCGTCCCCGCTCACCAGCACACCGTCGACCAGGTAGGAGCAGTGCCCGCCGGTGTGGCCGGGGGTCGGCACCGCCACCGGCGCACCCGGCAGGCCGGCAGCCACCTCCGGTGTCAGCGCCTGCGCGCCCGGGATGCCGGAGTGATCCAGTCCCCCCTTCCGGATGACCGCCATCGACCACTTCAACCAGCGCGGCTGCCACGCGTGCGCGGCGATCTGCAACGGTGCGGCCTGCTCGAGGTACTCGCGCCGGCAGTGCCCGACCTCGGCGGCGTGGCAGTACACCGGCACCCGGTGGGTTTCGGCGAACCAGATCGCCGTGCCGAGATGGTCCACGTGGGCGTGGGTCAGCAGGATCGCGCGCACATCGGCGGGACCGAAACCCAACCGGCCCAACGAATCCAGCACGTCGGCGCGGCTGCCGGGGAAGCCGGCGTCGATCATCAGGACACCGCCGCCGGTGTGGGAATCTCCGGCGACGAGGGTCCAGTTCACCAGGTCGGTCTCGACGAAGTGGACGCGGTCGCTGATGGCTGTCAGGGCCGGGGCCATCAAGCGAGTGTAGAAACATAGTCATGGCTGAACTGAAACTGGGCTACAAGGCGTCGGCGGAGCAGTTCGCGCCGCGCGAACTCGTCGAACTGGCTGTCGCCGCCGAAGAGCACGGCATGGACAGCGCCACCGTCAGCGACCACTTCCAGCCGTGGCGGCACGAAGGCGGCCACGCGCCCTTCTCGCTGGCCTGGATGACCGCGGTCGGGGAGCGCACCAAGAACCTCGTGCTGGGCACGTCGGTGCTGACCCCGACCTTCCGCTACAACCCGGCCGTCATCGCCCAGGCCTTCGCCACCATGGCGTGCCTGTACCCCGACCGCATCTTCCTCGGGGTGGGCACCGGGGAGGCGCTCAACGAGATCGCCACCGGCTACGAGGGCGAGTGGCCAGAGTTCAAGGAGCGTTTCGCCCGCCTGCGCGAATCGGTCAACCTGATGCGGGAACTGTGGCTCGGCGACCGCGTCGACTTCGACGGCGAGTACTACCGCCTCAAGGGCGCCTCGATCTACGACGTCCCCGAAGGCGGAGTCCCGGTCTACATCGCCGCCGGCGGCCCACTGGTGGCCAAGTACGCCGGCCGCGCGGGCGACGGCTTCATCTGCACCTCCGGCAAGGGCGAGGAGCTCTACAAGGACAAGCTGATCCCGGCGGTCTCAGAAGGAGCCGAGAAGGCCGGCCGGAACGTCGACGACATCGACCGCATGATCGAGATCAAGATCTCCTACGACACCGACCCCGAGTTGGCGCTGGAGAACACCCGGTTCTGGGCGCCGCTGTCGCTGACCGCGGAGCAGAAGCACAGCATCGACGACCCGATCGAGATGGAGAAGGCCGCCGACGAACTGCCCATCGAGCAGGTCGCCAAACGCTGGATCGTGGCGTCGGATCCCGACGAGGCCGTGGAGAAGGTCAAGGACTACGTCGACTGGGGACTGAACCACCTCGTCTTCCACGCACCGGGGCACGACCAGCGCCGCTTCCTGGAGCTGTTCCGGCGTGACCTCGAGCCGAGGCTTCGGCGCCTCGGCTGACGCGTCGCCTTCCGCGAGATGATGCGCGTTCTCGCGACGGTGCTCGGGCTGGTGGCCCTCGCCGTCGCGGCGGTGGCGCTGTGCGCCCGATTTCTGCCCATCACCGGGCACGCCACGCTGGTGGTGGCGGTGGCGGCACCTTTCCTGGCGGTGGCCGCACCCGTGGGGATGGTGCTGCTGGCCGTGAGCCGGCGCTGGATCCTGTCGTTGGTCGCGGTGGCCGTCACGGTCGCGACGATGTGGGTGTACGTCCCGCGCTACCTCGGCCCGCCCGAGGTGAACACGCCCACCGTCGACGTACGGGTCCTGACCGCCAATCTGGGTAAGGGACAGGCGGATTCGAATGCGTTCGTCGCGCTGGCCGGCGCCTCGGCCGACATCGTCGCCGTCCAGGAGATGACCCAGGACGCTGCCGACGGGCTGTCGGCGGCCGGGATCGACACCGTGTTCCCGTACCGGGTGATCCTGCCCGCGCCGGAGGCGTCGGGCATCGGCATCTGGAGCCGGCATCCCATCGTGTCGTCGGGTCGTATCGACGGCTATTCGCTGCCGATGCTGGGCAGCCGGATCCGGATCCCGGGCGTGGCGGTGGACGCCACGGTGCTCTCGGTTCACCTTGCCGCGCCGTGGCCGCAGCCGATCCGGTACTGGCAGAACGACATCACCGCGTTCCCGGCGACGCTGCGCGACATGGCCGACCGCGCGGGTGCCGGTGCGGTGATCGTGGCCGGGGACTTCAACTCCACGGCCGACATGGCGCCCTTCCGCGCGCTGCTGGCCGAAGGCTACGAGGACGTGTCGGCGCAGGCCGGTGGTGGCACCGCGCGCACCTACCCGGGAGGCGCGAAGATCCCGCCGCTCATCGGGATCGACCACATCCTGCTGCGCAACGCGACCGCCTCGGATACCCGCGCGGTCCGGATTCCCGGGGCCGACCACCGTGCCCTGCATGCCACGGTCCGGGTGCCGGTCGACATCACGGCGAGCTGACCGCCGGTCCGTCCGGCGATTGTCGCGGTGGCCCCAGCACCCGGTACACCCGGAACCGCTCGTCGCCCGACGCCCCGGACACCGACAGCACCCGGGTCGCGAACCCGGCCCCGTCGGCCCACATCGTCGGATACCGCTGGCTCACCGCATCCGAGTCGCCGAGCGACGGGCTGGTGGCCACCACGTACTCGACGCCGAACGCCCACGGCCGGTTCAGCGCCGCCGTGAAGTCGTAGTCGCTGGTGATCAGGAACTGCTTCGGGTTGTCGGAGGCCAGCCAGATGCCCCATGTGTTGAACGTGTCCATCAACACCGCCCCCGGCGGCAGGTTCCTGCGGTCGAAGAAGGCGGCGAGCTGGCGGTCGTCGACCATGAGCCGGCGGTACCACAGTTCGCCGGGGGGATAGCGCTCCGGATCGTTGAGCTGCACCAGTCCGAACTGCAACTGCTGGTTGCCGATCCGGTCGTCCATCGTCGCCCGGATCGTGACCGGAAACCCGATCAGGACGGACACCGACAGCAGGAGCGCGCCGAAGCGCCGCGTCATCGTGTCGGCCCGCGGCTCGGCGCGGTCGCCGTGCGGCGCCCAGCAGGCCAGGGCCATACAGACCACCATCGGTATCGCCAGGAGGTAGAAGCGGAACCAGCCGAACGTCGTAGAGGTGTACTGACCCCACGCCGCGAAGGCCAGGACGGGGCCGAAGACGGCCAGCGGCACCAGCGCGTCGATGCGGCGCCGGACGACCGCGATGCCGACCGCGGCCGCGGTGGCGACGCCGACGAACGGCTGCATGCCGAAGATGCGCGCGGAGATGACGACCCAGTCGTCGGACGCCGCGCGGGTCTGCGGCCCGGCCTTCTGGATCGCGGCCTCGACCTGGTGGCCGTTGCCGTACTTCGACGACAGGGTGGCGAACAACTCCCCGGTCACCACCCAGCCCGTCACCGCCCACGCGACGAAAGCCGTCAGCAGAGGGAACGTCACGATCAGCACCAGCAGGGCGGCGCTGGTCCATCCGCGCCTGTCCCGGGACGCGTGCAGCACCACCGCGGCCACCACCAGTGCCGCTCCGACGCCCGCGACGACCACCTCGTAGCGGGCGAGGTACCCGACACCCAGGGCGAGTCCGGCCAGGGCGAGGTCGCCCTCGCGGCGGGTACGGACCCACCGCAGCAGATGCCGGACGCACCACACGATGCAGAAGATCTCGGCCGCCTCGCTCATCCCCGAGGCCCCGTAGACGACGATCATCGGTTGCAGCGCAAAGCAGATCATCGCGACCCGGCGCCACACCGGCCGCACACCGCGGTCGGTCGCGATGCCGCGCACCATGACCGCGGCGCCGGCCATGAACAGCGCGCTCTGCACGGCGGCCGCCAGCCCATGGGTTTTCAGCTCGGGCCACCAGTCGGCGAGGGCGAGGACCGGGATCTGCACCAGGCTGGGCAGCGGGTTCCAGACGAATCCGATGGCCGACAGATGCGGGTCCCGGCTCAAGAAGACGTAGCCGGCATTGGCGACCCGGCTGGGCGCGTCGGGGTCGAACAGGTTGTAGCGCAAAATCAGAAGCGCGCCGACCCCGAAGTAGAGCACCGACAGCGTCCCGAACCACACCCACGCGCCCGACCGCGCCGGTGCCCCGCCGGCGGGGGGAGCCGGCCGCGCGGCCGGCGCGTCGAGTGTGGTGGTCACGCCGGCGGCGGGGTGCGACGACCGGAGCTGCGGTGCGATCGGTGGCGGACCGGCGGACCGGCTCCGGCGAGACGTTGACGCCGGCCGAGCAGATAGGTCGCAGCCCCGATCATCACGACGACGACCAGCGCGGCCGACCCCAGCGCCCACCACTTCCAGCCGTCCCCGGGATATTCGTTGACCAGGGCGGTGCCCTCCCGGAGGGTCAGGTTGACCACCTCGTTGCCGGGGCCGGCGGCGACCACGTCTCCACTCAGCGAGTGCCACCGGTTGGGCAGTCCGCGGATGTAGGACAGACTCGCCGCGACACCCTGCCAGTCGCCGGATCCGGTGATCGCCAACACTGTCCGGTCGTTCTGGGTGAACGCCTGCACGGCGCCGAGAGCGCCGTTGACGTCGATCACCCCGGTGCCGTTCACGTCCACAGTGGTGTCGCGCCGCATCGCCAGCGGTCCGGCCAGACCCGCCGACGTGAGACTCTCGCCGGAGCCGACGGCCAACAGCCCCACCTTCGAAGCGACCGCATCGGCCAAGGCGTTCAGCCGCGGCCGCAGCAGGACCCGGGAGTTCTGGCTCATCAGGTTGAGGGCCTGCGCGGCCCAACCGAGCTGCTGCGGCGTCTCGAGGGTGACGTCGAACTCGGGGGAGAACGCCATCGGCAGCACCTGGAACCCGCCGCGATTCTCCAGACCGGGGGTCACCACAACCGTCGAATCCGGGTCGATGGTGAAGCGCAGCCGGTCGTTGCGCGGCGCGCATTCCTGCTCGGGCAGGTACCGGATCTCCATCGCCATACCGGTGTTCGACGTGACCGCCTCGGCGCGGATGTCGCCGATGACGTCGAGCACGCCGGACCCGTCGAGCGCCCGGGTCGCCACGATCGTGGATCCCGAGCGGACCGTCACCGAAGCCGTCCCGGAAATGACCGGGGTGTAATGGGCTTTCAGATGGACCCGCGCGTTGCTGATCGAGCCGACCCCGAACGCGCCCGCGTCGAAGCCGGCGTACAGCGTCGCCGCACCCTGGACGAGAATGTCCCCGCCCATGCCGAGCTGGCGAAAGGTCTGCAGCGTCGTCGTCTTCGCGCCCTCGTCTGTCACCGAAACGGCTCTCGCATAATCGGTCTGGGCCAGGGTGAAGCGTTCATCGCTGAACAGCGCCACCTGGCGGACCAGCTCGTCTCCGGTGCCCGTGATCGCCAGCAATGCCTGTGGCGTGCCGGGGTTCTCCAGGGCCACTCCGGGCTCGCCGCCGTCCCGGACGGTGATCACCCGGACATCCGGGCCTGGCGGCGGAACCTCTGCGGTGACGTCGACGTCGATCGGTACCGGGACCGGGTTGTACAGGTGCGTCAACCGGGCCACGAGATCCAGTGCGGCCTGCGTCTGGGCCGGCGTCGGGTCGGGTCCGACGTGGATCCTGATGCCGCCCAGATAGCCGGGCAGGAAACCGGCCACTGTGGCGGGGTCCGGCGCCGGGCCCGAGTAGCCGCTGGCCAGGCCGCTCAGCACCAGAGACGGTGGACGCGAACAGCTGTCCGCCGACGAGTTGCGATCCCGCAGCACGAACTTCAGCGCGGCCTGCCCGTCGGCGATCTGCGCCCCGGAGATGTCGACGCTCAGTGGGATGGTCGTCGCCTCCGCGCCGATCGGCACGACACCCAGGGTGACGCCGCGGGAATCGAGGACGTCGAGCCGGGCGTCGGTGGTGTTGACGACGGATCCGATCAGGCCGGTGAGCACCGTGGGGGTGACCCCGGAGGGCATGGGGATGTCGACCTCGCCGGCCTGGTCCGCGCCGATCAGCTCGACTTGATCCGGCAATCCCAGTTGGGGCCAGGGGATCTCGCGTGCCTGACCGGCCAGGGAGCTGACCTCCTCGTTCGGAAATGCCGACGCGGCCGGGAGGCCGTGGGTGGCGCCGGTGGCGATTACTGCGCACGAGACAACGAGCATCGCTGCCAGGGCGCGCGGCCGCAGGATCATCGGAGGGTCGCCGTGCTCGCCGGAACTGGCGCGGTATTCGGCGGAACTGCACCATGATTCGACAAACCGTGCACGGTCTTCTCCCAGAAGTGCGGTCGGGTGACGAGTTGGAAAATGGCCTTACAGGCTGCGATGGACTGCAGGAGCCAATACAACGGGACGAGTAGTGCAGCCCACCAAAGATGCGGCTTGTCGAGGCGCTGCACGACGATCAGCCCAATGTACACCGACAACGGTGCGCCCACGAGATACATCGCGAGATAGACGTAGTACGTCAAGGACGGGAACGCGACTTCCACGAACTGCGGCCGGCCCAGCACCCAGGTCACCATCGTGAACCAGAAGAGCAGGTTGACGACGTTGACGAGCGGGACCGCGCCGGTCATGTTGATCAGCCGCAGGATCGCTTTGCCGCCGATCTGCGACCACAGGGTGGCCGGGCGGCGCAGGTGCACCAGCATCGTCTGGAGGTAACCCTTGTACCAGCGGGAGCGCTGCCGAATCCAGTTCAGGACATCGGAATTGGCTTCTTCCAGAGTGACGGAGTCCAGGATGCGGGTGTGGTATCCGTGGCGGGCCAGGCGCACACCGAGATCGGCGTCCTCGGTCACGTTGAACTCGTCCCAGCCGCCGACCTCGCGCCAGACGGCCGTCCGCATGTGGTTGGAGGTGCCGCCCAACGGGATCACGCAGCCCGTGGCCTGGACGGCGGGCAGCATGATTCCGAACCACTGGTCGTACTCCAGCGAGAACCATCGCGTCAGCAGGTTCTGTTTTTCGTTGAAGTATCCGAGTCGTGCCTGCAGGCAGCCGACGTCGGCGGGCAGATCGGCGAAGGCGGCCAAGGCTTTCCGCAGCTGCAGCGGGTCGGGGATGTCCTCGGCGTCGTAGATGGTGACCAGTTCGCCGCGCAGGCCGGGCGTGGCCATCCCGTAGTTGCAGGCTTTGGGTTTGGTCTTGGGCTCGCTGTGCGGCACGAGGACGGGCTGCACCGCCTCGAGTTCGACGCCGGCCATCGCCACCTGGGTCGCGACGTCGTCTTCCTCGATCAGCAGCAGGATTTCGAGTTTGTCCTTCGGATACTCCAGCCTGCCGACGCCGTCGATCAGGTTGTGCACGATCGCCGGCTCGTTGTAGACGGGCAGCAGAATCGTGTACACGGGCAGGTCGTCGTCGGGGATGGCGCGGGCGCGCTCGTCGCTGACGGTGATCAGGGCGGGCGCGTGGAGTCCCTTGAGCAGCAGCCAGTGCCGGTCGATCGTCGACGTCAGGTACAGCACCGCCAACGCCGAGGTGAGCAGCGGCAGCACGTATCCGGGCGCGACGAGCGCGGCGGCGGCGATGGTGGCCGCCCCGGCCGCCCCGACCGCCACGAAAGCCCCGTCGAAGACCTTGCGGGCCGAGAAGTCCTCGGAGAGCTGGCTTCCCGGCGTGTAGTTATGCACGGGCGGCAGCGCTCGCCAGCAGGGCGTCGGCGATGTCGGTGGCACGTTCGATCACGGCCGGGTCCACCACGCCCCGGGTGTCGGCCTGCTGGCGTCCGATCCACAGCAGGGGGCCCAGCAGCGTGTCGGCGGCCCCGAGTTGCGGCAGGGGTGGTTCGGTTGCCGTCGCGCCGGTGTCCTGGTTCACGATGACGGTCACCTGCTGGTAACCCGCCGGGGTGTGCCACTCCCAGGTGAGGGCATACCAGTGCGGAGTGGCGTAGTCGGTCGCGCTGTCGGCGTCGCTGAAGATCTCGCGGACCTGCACCGGTGACGGGCCGGTCCTCGCGGTCTCGGCGAAGTTCAGCGGCCGGACAGTCGGATACCAGACGGTGTCGCGGTGGTCGCGAAGCCCGCCGAGGCGCGGCGTGGTGATCACGTCGACGGCCGCGGCGGGTACGCCGGGGCCACCGGGCATCTGGTAGCGGGCGAATTGTGCTTCCGCGCCGAGGAATCGCTGCGCATCCGGCAGCGGGCGGGCATCGTGCAGGCCGGCACCGTGCATCCAGTCGCCGCGCACGGTCGCGGGTTCGGGAAGCTGGGGCGCGGGAGTGTGGACGACGGCGACCACCAGGGCCAGCAGCGGCAGCGCCGCGTGCGATCGCCACGAGCGGCTGGGATACATCGCGGTCGGAACGAACATGCCCACCCCGGGCGCGATCCAGCGACGCATGACGACGTGGGCCACCACCGGGAGCACTCCGGCCGCGATGGTCACCGTCGCGAACAGGCCGAGCCGGTCGATCAGCAGATACACCAGACCCCAGCCGATGCACAGGTACAGCAGCGCGGACATGAGTCGCTTGAGGCGGCGCGCCCGGGCGCCGGCGAGGTACACCGCCACCGCGGCGTAACAGACTCCCAGACCGGCGACGACGGCGTCGGATCCGCCGAACATCCCCGCGGCGAGCAAGAACGGCACGGGACTGGCGCTGAGCACCGCGAACAACCAGACGCGCCACATCCGCTGGGCATGGCGCGCACCCAGGAGGATGACGGTCGCGCAGGCCGCCCACAGCACCGCACCGAGCAGGTCGAGCCGGAACAGGCCGGCCAGCGTGTCGAAGCGGTCCGACACCAGGGCGATGCCCACGAATCCGAGGGTGCCCAGGATCGTGGCGAACAGCCAGTCGGACTCGTTGTCGGTGACTCCCTTGGGCGGGTTGTGGTAGCCGGAGGCGATGAGCAGCGCCAGGACCGGGGTCAACGCCAGCAGCGGGGTGCGTGATCCGGCGAGTGCACCGGTGACCAGTCCGGCGAAGTCGAGGCCGTAGCCGACCGCCACGAGCGCGGTGACCGCCGCGACCCGCTCCCGGTAGCGCCAGCGGACACCGAGGCCGGGGACGCGGACGACCTCGGGGAGGGGGCGCACGGGTGGGGGACTGAGTACCGCCATGGCTACCTCTCTCGGGTCGGGCGGACGTTCGGGTGGTGCGGAAAACTTTGCATCCAGGATCAGTTTCAGCGATGCGTAATGTCGAGCTAAGTAGTGCTTTGACGTCGTACTTGATTAGTCAGAATCAGATGCAGCAAATCCGGATGCCTGACCGTGGCGTAAATTACACGCCCGGAGTTGCGTATTGTCAAGTGGTGGTGACGGCTGGTTGTCAAGTGCTGGTCAGCGCCGCCCGGATCAGTAGGCTGTGACGTGTGACCGCAGCGCCGAAAAGCACCTCGCCGACCACTGCGATCTACATCGCCTCGCCCGAGGGTGACACCGGGAAGTCGACCATCGCGCTGGGCATCCTGCACCGACTCGCGGCCACGGTCGCCAAGGTGGGCGTGTTCCGGCCCATCACCCGGCTGGGGGAGGATCGCGACTACATCCTCGACCTGCTGCTCGACCACACCACCGCCGGTCTGTCCTACGACGACTGCGTCGGGGTCAGCTATCAACAACTGCACGACGACCGCGATGCCGCGCTCGGCGAGATCGTCGATCGCTACCACCGCGTCGCCGACCACTGCGACGCCGTGGTGATCGTCGGCAGCGACTACACCGACATCGCCACCCCCAGCGAGTTGTCGACCAACGCGCGGATCGCGGCCAACCTCGGAGCGCCGGTGGTGCTGGCGATCAAGGGCAAGGACCGCACACCTGAGCAGATCCTGGCCGCCGTCGAGGTCTGCGTGGACGAGATCGCCGCGCAACACGCGCACACCGCTGCCGTCGTGGTCAACCGGTGTGATCCCGAACAGCTTTCGGCGGTGGTGACTGCGGTGCAGCACGCGACTCCGCGGGCTTACGCCCTTCCCGAGGAGCCGCTGCTGGTCGCCCCCTCGGTCGCAGAGCTCCAGGGAGCGGTCGACGGCACCCGGTTACGCGGTGACGAAGCCCTGATGGCGCGCGAGGTCCTCGACGTCCTGGTAGCGGGCATGACCGCCGAGCACGTCCTGGAACGGCTGACCGACGGCGTCGCGGTCGTCACGCCCGGGGACCGCTCCGACGTGGTCCTCGCCGTGCTGAGTGCCCATGCCGCAGAAGGCTTCCCGTCGCTGTCGTGCGTGATCCTCAACGGCGGCCTGCCCATGCATCCGGCCATCGACGCGCTGGTCGCCGGACTCGGCCTGAACGTGCCGGTCATCCAGACCCGCTACGGCACCTTCGAGACCGCCAGCCGGGTGGCCGCCACCCGCGGCCGGGTCACCGCCCAATCGCACCGCAAGGTCGACACCGCCCTCACTCTGATGGAGACCCACGTCGACACCGCAGACCTGTTGGCGCACTTGATGATCACGGTCCCATCGGTGGTCACCCCGCAGATGTTCACCTACCAGCTGATCGACCAGGCGCGTGCGGACCGGAAACGCATCGTGTTGCCCGAGGGCGACGATGACCGCATCCTCACCGCGGCGGGTCGGCTGCTGCAGCGCGGGGTGGCCGATCTGACCATCCTCGGTGAGGAGTCCCGGGTCCGGGCCCGCGCGGCCGAGCTCGGCTTCGACCTGACCGCCGCCACCGTGCTCGACCCCCGACGCAGCGAGCTGTGCGACCAGTTCGCCGAGCAGTACGTCGAACTGCGTAAACACAAGGGCGTCACCATCGATGACGCCCGGGAGGCCATGCATGACGTGTCCTACTTCGGCACCATGCTGGTCTACAACGACCTGGTCGACGGGATGGTCTCCGGGGCCCGCCACACGACCGCCCACACGGTGCGGCCGGCGTTCGAGATCATCAAGACCCAGCCCGACGTTTCCACGGTGTCGAGCATATTTCTGATGTGCCTGGCGCACGAGGTCCTGGCCTACGGCGACTGCGCGATCGTGCCCGACCCGACCGCCGAGCAACTCGCCGACATCGCGGTGTCCTCCGCACGCACCGCGGCCAAGTTCGGCATCGAACCGCGTGTGGCCATGCTGTCCTACTCGACCGGCAGCTCCGGATCCGGTGCTGACGTCGAAAAGGTCCGCAAGGCAACCGAACTGGTGCGCGCACGCGACCCGGAACTGCTGGTGGAGGGGCCCATCCAGTACGACGCCGCCGTCGAACCCTCGGTGGCGGCCACCAAGATGCCGGACTCGCCGGTGGCCGGCCGGGCCACGGTGCTGATCTTCCCCGACCTCAACACCGGCAACAACACCTACAAAGCCGTCCAGCGCAGCGCCGGCGCCATCGCGATCGGACCCGTGCTGCAGGGCCTGAACAAACCCGTCAACGACCTGTCCCGCGGCGCCCTCGTGGAGGACATCGTCAACACCGTCGCGATCACCGCGATCCAAGCGCAGGGATGACCACGATGACCCAAAGCGTGCTGGTACTCAACTCGGGTTCGTCGTCGGTCAAATTCCAGCTGTTGGAACCGGATTCGGGACGCTCGCTGGCCGAGGGCATCGTCGAGCGCATCGGTGAGGGCTCTTCGGCCGCGGCCCTGACCGCCGGGACCACCCACCTGGAGCGGAACGACCCGGTGGCCGATCACGCCGCTGCGCTGCGGACGATGGCGAGCCTGCTCGAGGAAGCCGGGATCCGTCTGGCCGACCAGGACCTGCTCGCCGTCGGGCACCGGGTGGTGCACGGCGGACCGGATCTGCACCGCCCCACGCCCGTCGACGACGCGCTGCTGGACCGCCTGCGGGAGCTGGCACCCCTTGCCCCGCTGCACAATCCGCCGGCGATCCTGGGCATCGAGGTGGGTCGGGAAGCGCTTCCCGACGTCCCGCACGTCGCCGTCTTCGACACCGCCTTCTTCAGCGATCTGCCGGCCTCGGCGGCGACCTACGCGATCGACCGCGACGTCGCCGAGCGCTACCGTATCCGCCGTTACGGATTCCACGGCACGTCCCACCAGTACGTCAGCGAGCAGGCCGCCGTCTTTCTCGATCGGCCCCTGACGTCGCTGCGCCAGATCGTGCTGCACCTGGGTAACGGCGCCTCGGCCTCGGCGATTGTCGGCGGCCGGCCGGTGGACACCTCCATGGGGCTGACCCCCATGGAGGGATTGGTGATGGGAACCCGTTCGGGCGACATCGATCCCGGGATCATCTTCTACCTGAACCGCACCGCGGGCATGGAGGTCGGCGACATCGAGTCGATGCTCAACCGGCGCTCGGGTGTGCGTGGACTCGGTGGCGAGGTCGACTTCCGCGTCCTGCACCAGCGGATCGAATCCGGTGACGAGGCCGCGCGATTGGCCTATGACGTGTACATCCATCGGTTGCGCAAGTACATCGGCGCGTATCTGGCGGTGCTCGGCGGCGCCGACGTCATCACCTTCACCGCCGGGGTCGGCGAGAACGACCCCGCTGTGCGCCGCGACGCGCTGTCGGGACTGGGTGTCTTCGGGATCGAGCTCGACGAACATCTCAACGAGAGCCCCGCCTCGGGGGCCCGCCGGATCTCCGCGGAGGGGGCGCCGACCGCGGTGCTAGTGATCCCCACTGACGAGGAGCTTGCGATCGCGCGGGCGTGTGCGGACGTACTTGGGGGCGGGCGCGGCGACGGGTAGTTCGTGCTGTAGGTCGCAGATCCGCAGCAGCCGGTGCACGTGCGAGCCTGCCAACAGCGTCCAGCGCACCTGGGCGCGTTCGCACGCCACGTTGATGTTGATCAACGCAGCAAATCCCGACGCGGCGAAGAACTCAACCGTCTGCAGATCCAGTGTCAGCGTGTGAGCCGCGCCGAGCCGCCTCTCGATGTAGCGGGCCAGAGCCGCGGAGTTCGTCGCGTCGATCTCGCCGTGCACGGTCACCAGGATCGTGGACGGCGGAACCGCGGTGGCCGAGAACGTCGCACGGTAGTGCTCCTCGCGCGACGCCAGCGATGCGGGATCCGGGCGGAACACGCGCTGCGTACGGGGAGCGGGGCGGGGTTCAGACAGGGACACTGGGGCCTCCCTCAGCCGAAACGTTGAGATTCGTACTGTGGGTGCCGTCAGGGGATCGGGCCCTAGGTTCTCAAAGCCGTTACGATAGCCGTCCTGGTGGCCATCGCCGATGACGTCACCGAACTGGCTGATCTCTCAACCAGGTGGACACACCTTACTACGGAATCAGTCGCTTGACCATAGGTTTTCGATCCGCCGACGAAACCGTGCGCCACCTGCGAGATCCGGCAAATTCCGGTCGCGTTGCGGACGTGTGTCAAAGCACAACGATGTATTTTGCGGAACTGCGGCAACGGATTCCGTACCTGGACGCCCCGTGCAGTACGTCATCAGAAGGTCGAGGTGGGCCGCACGCTGTTGGCGAGGTCGACCAGTGCGTATCGGTGGGCCTGGGTGGGCGCGACCCGCGCCAAGCTGCGCAACGCGGCCTCAACCCCCAGTTGCAGACCGTGCTCGGTGAAAGGGAACCCGAGGATGTGGTTGGTGCTGGCGGTGTTGTCGGCCAGCCAGTCCATTGCGGTCCCCAGCACCAGCGCCCGGATCTGGAGCACGCGGGGTTCGGTGTCGGGCAGCGCCTCCACCCGGCGCGCGGCGTCGCGGATGTGCTGCTCGGTGATCTCGCTGCTGGACCGCCCCGACAGCAGCGTCACCGCGCTGGTGAGCCGCGCGGTGGTGAAATGCCTTGAGGTGGCCGGGACTTCGTCGAGTGTGCGGACCGCGGCGTCGCGCTCACCGGCGGCCGACTGCGCCCGCGCGAGGCCGAACCCAGCCGAGATGACACCGTTGTCGGTCGACCACACCGTGTTGTAGAACTTGCGCTCGTCGGCGGTGCCGGCCAACTCCGCGGTGGCGGCCAGCGCAAGCTTGGGCGCCAACTCACCCGGCATGGTGTTGAGCACCTGCGTGAAATGCTTGGTGGCGGAGTCGTAGTCGGCGGTCAGCAGTTCGGAGACCGCGCGGAACCACACCAGCCGCCACGCCCAGCCCACCCGCTGGGCCAGGTCGTCGAGCTTGCGGGTGGCTTTG
Source organism: Mycolicibacterium vaccae (assembly GCA_050205485.1). Lineage (GTDB taxonomy): Bacteria > Actinomycetota > Actinomycetes > Mycobacteriales > Mycobacteriaceae > Mycobacterium > Mycobacterium vaccae_A. The sequence goes on from JBNMQW010000002.1 coordinate 243,681, forward strand.
GCCACGTCCCCGAGGTCGAGCAGCGCACGCACCTCCATCAGCGGCAGCTCCACCGACTCGCTGAGGTCGACCCCTTCGGAATCCAGCGCGCCGTGCCGGGCCGCGCGCAACGAGTCCAGCGTCTGGACCGGTTGGCTGAGCACCGTCGCCGACAGCACTGCCGCACCGACATCGGTCGGGTCGACCAACGGCACCGGCAGCGCCCGCACGATCTCGGCGGCGGTGAGCTTCTCCGAGTGCACCTGCCCGTCGAGGTAGACATCGGTATGGGCGACAAGCAGATCCACGCCGAAGGTGGACCGGGACGGACTGAACACCGTCGACAGGCCTGGACGCGGAACCCCGGTGTCCTTGGCCACCACCTCGCGCAGCACACCCATCAGCTGGCTGGCCATCTCCTCGGCGGACTGGAAGCGCCGCCGCGGGTCCGGATCGATCGCGCGGCGCAGCAGCCGGCCGAACGAGTCGTACTCGGCGAGCACGGGATCGTCCTCGGGCAGCCCGTCGACGTAGCGGCCCTTGCGGGTGCGCAACCGCAGCGTCAACGCGGCGAGGGTCCGGCCCACTGTGTAGATGTCGCTGGCGACGGTCGGTCCGGTGCGCACGATCTCGGGGGCCTGATAGCCCGGGGTGCCGTAGAGGTAACCGAACGAGTTGATGCGCGATACCGCCCCCAGGTCGATCAGCTTGAGCTGATCCTCGGTGACCATGAGGTTCTCCGGCTTGAGGTCGTTGTACACCAGCCCGATCGAGTGCAGATAGCCCAGCGCGGGCAGGATCTCGAGCATGAAGCCGATCGCTTCGGCGACCGGCAACCGGCTGCGCTGACCCCGGGACTGTTGGATGGCCTGCTTCAGCGACGTGCCGCCGACGTACTCCATCACGATGTAGCCGACCGGGTTTCCGTGCCGGTCCTCGTGCTCGACGAAGTTGTAGATCTTCACGATGCCCGGATGGGTCACCTCGGCGAGGAACTGCCGCTCGGCCATCGCGATCGCCTGCGCCTCCGCGTCGCCGGAGTGCACGAGGCCCTTGAGGACGACGGGACGGTCGTTGACGTTCTTGTCGAACGCCAGGTAGACCCACCCGAGTCCGCCGTGGGCGATGCAGCCCTTGATCTCGTACTGGTCGGCGACGATGTCGCCGACCCCCAGCTGCGGCAGGAACGAGTACGCGGAGCCGCAGTGTGGGCACCACCCCTCCGACGACGCCTTCTCGCCGCCCACCGCCCGACCCACCGGCCGGCCGCAGTTCCAGCAGAACCGCTTCGACTCGGCGACCACCGGGTCGGTCATCAACGCGGTCAACGGATCCCGGGCGGGCACCCGCGGAATCTCCACCAGTCCGCCACCGAGACGTCGGGTCCGCGACAGTGCGCGGGTCAGCGTCAGCGTGTTGTCCTGCGGTTCGGTGTCGTTGGCGTTCGCCGCATCGCTGACGTCGTCGTCCTCGAAGTGCGGGCGGAACACCGCCTGCGTCGCCATCGGCCGCAGTGTCGATGAGTCGGTGTTCAGGTCGTCGAAGTTGGCGGGCTGCGTGCCGGGATCCTCGAGATCGCCGGTCATCTCGTCGCTGTGGGTGTCTTCCATCAGTCCGAGTACCTCGCCGCCGGAGGTGAGGGCGCCGGACCGAGGACCGTCAACCACTTGCGGTACAACGTGTTCCAGGTGCCATCCCGGCGGATCCGTTCGAGGGTGCCGTTGACGAACCGCACCAGCCCGGGGTTGTCCCGGTTCACCCCGATGCCGTAAGGCTCCTCGTTCATGGTCGGACCCACGATGTGCAGGTAGGGATCCTGGGAAACCAGGCCGGCCAGGATGGAGTCGTCGGTGCTGACGGCGTCGACCTGCCGCTGCTGCAGCGCCACCAGGCAGTCGGCCCAGGTGACCACGCCGACGATGATCGGCGGCGGCGCGATCTGCTGGATCCGTTCCAGCGAGGTGGTGCCCTTGGCGACACAGACCCGCTTGCCCGACAGGTCCGACGACTGCCGGATGTTGGAGCCGCGAGGCGCCAGGATGCGCTGACGCGCAGTCAGATACACCGTGGAGAAGTTGATGAGCTTCTTGCGCTCGCAGGTGATGGTCATGGTCTTGACCACGACGTCGACCTTGTTGTTCTGCAGCGCCTCGATCCGGTCGGCCGACGACAGGATGCGGTACTCGACCTGTGAAGGCGTGCCGAAGATGTCACGCGCGATCTCGCCGGCGATGTCGACGTCGAAACCGGTGATCTCGCCGGTGATCGGGTCGCGGAAGCTGAACAGGTTGCTGCCGATGTCGAGCCCGACGATCAGCCGCCCCCGATCCCGGATGTAGGCGACGGCCTCGTCGGCTTCGGCCCTGGTGTCGAACGGGCGCAGGCTCTGCGTGCGGTTGCAACTGTTGTCCGCCGTGGTCGGCGGGCGCGCGGGAGCGGGCGGCACCTCCTCCATCCCGGCCGGGGTCGGCGGTGCCAGCGTCACAGTCGGCGTCGGCACCACCGGGGCCGACTGCCCGCACCCGCTGAGCACCACCGCAGCCGCCACCACACCGAGCTTCTTCGCGAAAGAGCTCATCGTCCTTCTCTGTTCTTCGCGCAAGCGCTCATCCCGGTTTGTTTGTTCTTCGCGCAAGCGCTCATCCCGGTTTGTTTGTTCTTCGCGCAAGCGCTCATCCCGGTTTGTTTGTTCTTCGCGCAAGCGCTCATCACCGGTACTCGCTCAGTCTCGGCCAAATCCCCAACGCCACCGCGATCGCCGCCACCAGCGACAACGCCGCGGCACCCACGGTCGCTCCCGAGAGCACCCGCCGGGCATTGAGGATTTCGTTGCGCAGCTGACTGCGGCTCTGCTCGATGCCCTTCGTCAGCGCCTCGTCGAGCTTGTCGAACGCCGGCGTGGAATCGTCCTCACCGGTACCCAACGCGACCTGCGTCGCGGCCTGGTAGTTGCCGACCGCGATGTACGCGCTGATCCGGTCGTCGGCCGAGCGCCAGCGTTCGAGCAGTTGCCGCGCATCGGCCAGGTCGGTCTTGTCGATCGAATCGTCACGCTCCAGGTAGCGGGTCAGCTGCTCCTGCATCGAATCGATCCTCTGGTAGTACGACTGTTTGCGCACGTTCTCGTCGCCGCGCCGGATCAGCGACAGCGTCTCGTCGGCCCGGGCCTGCTGCGCCGTGATCGCCATCGTCGTCACCGTCTTGAGCGACTCCGCCGCGGTCTCCTTGGCCGAGCGGCTGTCGCCGGTCGACATGATCAGCGCGGTGCCCACCCACATCAGCATGATCAGCACCGCCAGCCCGCCGGCTACCAGGCCGATGTTGACCCGCCGCCGGGTGCGCTTGGCCATCCACCGGTTCGCGAAGACACCGAACAGCAGCGTCGCCACCACCACCAGGATGACCGGGGACGGGATGCGCGCCGACGCCGTCGTCTCGGCGTCCACCCGCGCGGAGGTCTCCTCGTAGAGCAGCTGCGCGTCGGGCAGGATGTCGCGCTGCATCATCGACGACGCTTCCGACAGGTACGACGAGCCGACGGGGTTCCCGGCGCGGTTGTTCGTCCGCGCCGTCTCGACCAGTCCGGTGTAGACGGCCAGGCGGGCATTGATGCGGCCGAGCAGCTGCACGAGGTCCTCGTCGGTCAGCCCGCTCGACGAGCGGGTGACTGCGACCGCGGCGTCGGTGATCGCCTGCTCGTAGCGTTGCCGGACCGCGCGCGGTTCGGTGCCGGCAATGAAGGCCGTCGCCGCCGCGGCGTCGGCGACCGACAGGGTGGTGTAGAGCTGCCCGGCGGCGAACGCCAGCGGTTCGGTGTGGTTGAGGACTGTTGTCAGCGCTTGCTGGCGGTCGTTGATCGTCGTCGACGTCGCGAACGCGCTCGCGATGACGAGGACGACCAGTACCAGCCCGATACTGAGGATTCGGCCGGGCGTGGTCCACAGGAACCACCACCGCGGATGGGCTCGGCCCGTCGGCGACCGCGACGCCAGAGGTTCGGTCGAGGGATGCGCCAACTCCACAGTCACGTCTGGGCGGACCTCACCTTGGTCTCGATCTCGGTACCGACTCGGCCAACTCTATGAAAGAAGTCTAAGAGCTGACCGTGCGGCGTGTGGGAAATCAGTTCCCTATCCTGAACGCGTGCGCGGGGACGGTGACGGTTGGGTGGTCTCTTCCAACGGTGCTGCCTACTGGGGCAGACACGGCGCGGCGGGACTGCTGCTGCGGGCCCCGCGCCCCGACGGCACCGCGGCGGTGTTGTTGCAGCACCGCGCCGCGTGGAGTCACCAGGGCGGGACGTGGGGACTGCCCGGCGGTGCCCGCGACAGCCATGAGACCGCCGAGGAGGCTGCGATCCGCGAGGCGATCGAGGAAGCCGGGCTGCCGCCCGAACAGCTGACCGTGCGCACCACGGTGGTGACCGCCGAGGTCACCGGCTGGAGCTACACCACCGTCATCGCCGACGCGGAGGTCCTGCTCGACACCGTGCCCAACCGGGAGAGCGCGGAACTGCGGTGGGTGGCCGAGGACGACGTCGCCGACCTGCCCCTGCACCCGGGTTTCGCCGCCAGTTGGGCGCGACTGCGCGAAGTCGCCGCGTCGATCCCGCTGCTGGCCGACCGGCAGAACTAGAGCGCCGCGCGCAGACTCTCCGCGGCCGCCTTGGGGTCGTCCGCGGCGGTGATGGCGCGCACCACCACGACCCGCCGGGCGCCGGCGGCCACCACCTCGGGCAACGTCTGCGCGTCGATGCCACCGATCGCGAACCACGGTTTGGGCGTGTCCAGCGCCGCCGCCGCGCGCACCAGGTCCAGCCCGGGTGCCGGGCGCCCCGGTTTCGTCGGCGTCGGCCAGCAGGGACCGACGCAGAAATAGTCGACGTCCTCGCGCACCGCGCGCTCGACCTGCGCAACGTCGTGGGTGGACCGGCCGATCACCCGCGAGCCCACGATGTCGCGGGCCACCTCCAGCGGCAGGTCGTCCTGCCCGAGGTGCAGGACGTCGGCACCGGCCGCCCGCGCGATGTCGGCACGGTCGTTGACTGCCAGCAGTGCGCCGTGGCGCCGCGCCGCGTCGGCGAGCACCTCCAGCGCCTCCAATTCCTGCCGCGCCTCCAGCGGCCCGAACTGCTGCTCACCGGCGGAGTTCTTGTCACGCAACTGGATGATGTCGACCCCACCGGCTAGGGCCGCGTCGGCGAATTCGGCGAGGTCACCGCGCTCTCGGCGGGCATCGGTGCACAGGTAGAGGCGGCAGGACGCAAGGCGGGACGGGTCGGCAGGCACGGACCGAACGCTAACGCGGCCCCGGCGCGGTCAGTACGCTGGTCCCCGAACGAACCACCACACGGGAGTCCCGGGTCCGGGGACTGAGAGTGAGCGCGCCGGCTCTGACCGTCACACCTGATCCGGGTCATGCCGGCGAAGGGAGGAGCTGATGACCACCGTGCCCGTTAGGACGCCCGCGCCCGTGCCGGTGCCGGACTCCCCGCGCGGGTCGCTCGCCGTCATCGGCGGTGGCGTGATCGGCCTGGCCGTGGCCCGCCGGGCAGCGCAGGACGGCTGGTCGGTCCGGGTGCACCGCGCCGAGGACCCCGGCGCGTCCTGGGTGGCCGGTGGCATGCTGGCCCCGCACAGTGAGGGCTGGCCCGGCGAGGAACGTCTCCTGACGCTGGGACTGGCCTCACTGGAGCTGTGGCGCACCGGATTTCTCGATGGACTGCCGCCCGAGGTGGTGACGGCCCGCAGTTCGCTGGTGGTCGCCGTGGACCGCGCGGACGCCCAGGACCTCAGAACGGTCGGCGAGTGGCTGTCCGCCCAAGGGCACCCGGTCACCTTGACCACATCGGCGCGCGAGGTGGAACCGCTTCTGGCCCAAGGCATCCGGCATGGATTCCTCGCCGACACCGAGCTCGCGGTGGACAACCGCGCCGTGGTGGCCGCGATGGCCGCGCACTGCGAACGGCTGGGGGTCGTCTGGGCGCCGCCGGTGACATCCCTGCCGGACGCGTTGCCCGCCGACGAGGTGGTGATCGCCAACGGTATCGACGCGCCTGCGCTGTGGCCGGGCCTGCCGGTGCGGCCGGTCAAGGGGGAGGTGCTGCGGCTGCGGTGGCGACGCGGATGTATGCCCGTGCCGCAGCGCGTGATTCGCGCCCGCGTCCACGGCCGCCAGGTCTATCTGGTGCCGCGCGCCGACGGCGTCGTGGTCGGGGCGACGCAGTACGAGCACGGCCGGGACACCGCGCCGGCGGTCACCGGGGTCCGGGAGCTGCTCGACGACGCGTGCGCGGTGCTCCCCGCGCTGGGGGAGTACGAACTCGCCGAGTGTGCGGCCGGACTGCGGCCGATGACACCGGACAACATGCCGCTGGTCGGTCGGCTCGACGACCGCACGCTGGTGGCCACCGGGCACGGCCGGTCCGGTTTCCTGTTGGCGCCGTGGACCGCCGAGGCCATCGCGGCCGAACTCCGCGGTGAGACGATGGCGGACGGCCAGATGAGTACGAAAGTTGGAGCGACCTCGTGAAAGTCACAGTCAACGATGAAGCGGTCGAAGTCGCCGAGGGCTCCACGATCGCCGCGCTGCTGGACCAGCTGGGATTCCCGGAGAAGGGCATCGCGGTGGCCGTGGACTGGGCGGTGCTGCCGCGCTCCGAGTGGGACACCGCCCTGGCCGACGGCGCGAAGGTGGAAGTGGTGACGGCGGTGCAGGGTGGCTGACGCCGACGCGAAGCTGAGCATCGCCGGACGCGAGTTCGGCTCCCGCTTGATCGTGGGCACCGGAGGGGCCGCCAACCTCGCTGTGCTGGAAGAGGCGCTGGTGGCGTCGGAGACCGAGCTGACCACCGTCGCGATCCGTCGCGTCGACGCCGACGGCGGCACCGGCGTCCTTGACCTGCTCACCCGCCTGGGTATCACGGCGTTGCCCAACACCGCCGGATGCCGGGGGGCGGCCGAAGCCGTGATGACCGCGCAGCTGGGCCGCGAAGCGTTGGGCACCGACTGGGTCAAACTCGAGGTCATCGCCGACGAACGCACCCTGCTGCCGGACGCCGTCGAATTGGTGCGTGCCGCAGAACAACTCGTCGACGACGGGTTCGTGGTCCTGCCCTACACCAACGACGACCCGGTGCTGGCGCGCCGGCTCGAGGACACCGGGTGCGCCGCGGTGATGCCGCTGGGCTCACCGATCGGCACCGGACTGGGCATCTCCAACCCGCACCACATCGAGATGATCGTCGAGGCCGCCTCGGTGCCGGTGATCCTCGACGCTGGTATCGGCACCGCCAGCGACGCCGCCCTGGCGATGGAACTCGGCTGCGACGCCGTCCTGCTGGCCAGCGCGGTCACCCGCGCCGCCGACCCGCCCGCCATGGCCGCCGCAATGGCCGCCGCCGTCCGGGCCGGGCATCTGGCCAGGCACGCCGGCCGGATCCCCAAGAGGTTCTGGGCGCAGGCTTCGAGTCCGGCCCGGTGACGATGGATCGCTATGTGGCACTGGGCAGTTCGATGGCCGCCGGACCAGGCATCCGGCCCCGCGCGCCAGGCTCGCCACGCCGCGCGGGCCGCTCGGCGCGCAACTATCCGCACCTGGTCGCCGAACGTCTCGGACTGCACCTGGTGGACGTCACGTACTCCGGCGCCACCACCGCCGACGTACTGACCAACCGGCGCCACGGCGTTGCACCGCAGGTCGACGCGCTCGACGGGTCCGAGACGCTGGTGACGGTGACGATCGGCGGCAACGACATCGGGTACGTGCCGATGCTGTTCGCCGCCGGCCTGCCCCGCGCCGCGCAGTCGATCCCGCTGCTGGGCGGCAGGATCAGAGACCTTCTCGACCCGAAGGCGCGCCAGCGCACGATCGACGAGGTGGGCGGCTCGCTGGTCAGAGTCGGGGAGACCTTGCGCAGCTGCGCCCCAAGGGCGACAGTGCTGTTCGTCGACTACTTGACCCTGTTGCCCACCCAGCCGCCGATGCGGAAGGCCGACGCCGCCCTGGCCCACCACCTCGCCGACAGTCTCGAGCGGCTCACCGCCGAGGCCGCAGCGGCGACCGGCTGCGGATTGGTGCGCGCCGCGTCAGCCAGCCGCGACCATCACGCGTGGGCGCCGGATCCGTGGACCACCCCGTTCGGCTGGCCGCTGCCGGGGCGGCCCGCCCCGTTGCATCCCAACGCCGCGGGAATGCGCGCCGTGGCCGACCTTGTGGTCGCGGAGGTCGGAAAATGATCGAGCTGTGCGGACTGACCAAGGACTACGGCCGTACCCGTGCTGTCGACGGGTTGACCTGCACGGTCGAACCCGGCGTGGTGACCGGCTTCCTCGGCCCGAACGGGGCGGGCAAGACCACCACGATGCGGATGATCCTCGGCCTGGACCGGCCGACGTCGGGCTCGGCCGTCATCGACGGGCGCCGTTACCGGGACCTGACGTATCCGCTGCGCACCGTCGGCGCGCTCCTCGACGCCCGCCAGGTCCATCCGACCCGGTCCGTGCGCAACCACCTGCGCTGGATCGCAGCGGCCAATCGGCTTCCGCGCCGCCGCGTCGACGAGGTGCTCGACATGGTCGGCCTGTCCGCGGTCGCCTCCGCCCGGGCGGGGGCACTGTCGCTGGGGATGAGCCAGCGGCTCGGAATCGCGGCCGCATTGATCGGCGACCCGCCGGTCCTACTGTTCGACGAACCGGTCAACGGCCTGGACCCCGAGGGCATCCACTGGGTGCGCACGCTGATGCGCACGCTGGCCGGCGAGGGCCGCACCGTGTTCGTCTCCAGCCACCTGCTCTCCGAGATGGCCGACACCGCCGACCGCCTGGTGGTGATCGGTAAGGGCCGGCTGATCGCGTCGACCACCGTCGCGGAGTTCCTCGACCGCTCCGGCACCGCGACCGTGCGGGTCCGCAGTCCGCGGCGCGACGCGCTGCGTGAGGTGCTGACCGGCGCCGGTCTGACGGTGCGTGACGAACCGGACGAACCCGACGCACTGACGGTCGCCGAGACCACCACCGACGCGGTCGGCGAGCTGGCGGGTGAGCACGGCATCACCGTCCACGAACTCAGCGCCCGGCAGGTCTCGCTGGAGCAGGCGTACCTGTCCTCCACCGAGGACGTCACGCAGTATCGGGGCCGGCGCCGATGACGCTGCTCAGCGCGCTCGACGCCGAGCGCATCAAACTGCTGACCGTGCGCTCCACGTGGTGGTCGGCGGCGGTGGCCGCTGTGCTGAGTCTGGCCATCGCCGGACTGCAGGCCTCGGCGGCCTACGACTACGAGCGGCTGGACACGACCACCGCGGCGATGGGTGTCGTGGTCTTCGGGGTGCCGGTGCTGATGGTGCTGTCGGCGATGACCCTGACCGGCGAGTACCGCAGCTCCATGATCGCCACCACGTTCCTGGCGATGCCCCGTCGAGCGGTGGTGATGGCGGCGAAAGCCGTTGTCGCGGCCGTGTTCTCCGGTGTCATCGCGGTGGTGATGGTGCTGGGCTCGGTCGGGGTGGCCCGGGTGGTCGCCGCGCCCGAGGTGGGCCGCAACGTGGCCGCCGACATCTGGCCGACCGCCGGGGGCATCGCGCTCTATGCGGCGCTGGCCGCGGTGTTGGGCATCGGAGTGGCCGGGCTGGTGCGGCACACCGCCGGTGCGGTGGCGGCGCTGTTGCTGTGGCCCCTGCTGGTCGAGCCGCTGCTGAGCAACCTGCCCGGCCGCGGCCCCCAGATCGGTCCGTATCTGCCGTTCGCCAACATGTACCGGTTCCTGGACGTGTCGTGGTTGTTCCCGACCTACGCCGTCCCGTGGGGTGCCGTCGGCTCGCTGCTGTACTTCGCGGGCCTGGCCGCGCTGATCTTCGCCGCGGCTGTGGTGATGGTCGACCGACGGGACGCGTGACCGAACGCCGGTGCGGGGACACCGTGGTCGGTCACGTTCCGGCCAGATCCACTCGCAACGAGTCCGAGTCCGGCAGAACGACGGTGGGAACCCCGGGCGCGGAAGGCTGCCGGATGAGGAACCACCGGTTGTTGGCGTAGGTCAGGACCGAATAGCCGAGGTAGGTGTAACGGCAAGACGGGCCGGCCGGCATCGACTGGCACGCCGGTTGTTGGGCACCGGCGATGCCCAAGTCGGTCGTGCTGCTGACCAGCGTCGCCGGCCTTGGCAGCCGCCCGGACTGGATGTCCTGACCGACCGCTCTGCCCACGTTGGTGGCGTAGATCGATACTGTCCAGAACGCTGCGGCCACGACCAGGAGGACGCCCACTGCCAATGTGGTGACCGGCGGCTTGAATTGCGTACTCGTCCGGTAGACGACGAACTGAATGATCACCAGTGCGCCGCAGAGACAGAGCATGACGGAACTCGTCATGGGATCGGCGTGGCCGGTCATCCCGAGGACGCCCCACAGCAGCAGACCTGCCGCGGCTACCGCCAACACCACGCGAATCCCGATGCGCAGTACCGCGGGCGGATTGGAGCGTTCCATCCACCTCAATGCCCCGGACAGCGCAGCCAATGCGCCGACGGCCAGGATGGTCCACACCGCCGGTTTGAAGAACACTTCGGCGCTGCGTAGGACGTAGTCGGACGTGCTGTAGTCGAGCATGCTCACCGGCACGCCGAATGTGTCGAACAGCGCGCGGGTGCGGACCCAGCCGAAGTAGAACATCAACGCTGACAGCAGTGCACCGAATCCCGCGATCGCCGTGGCTATCTCGATCAGCGACTTGACATCGGAACGGAAGCCGGCGGGGTCGGGGGCTGTCATGGGATGCCGACCCCCTGCTCGATCGGAGTTTCGACGGACGGGCCGTCCGCGGGCGGTCTGACCGTCTCGGTGATCGGAGGTGCCGGAGGAACCCCAGGGACGTACTGCCGCGCCGTTGCAGGTGGAGATGTGGTCGAGGGCAGGCCGGCGGGGTCCGTAACGGTCGGCCCCGTCGGAGGATCAGGGGTGATCGTCGGCGCAACAGGCACGCCTGGGATGGGATCCACTCCGGGGATCGGTCCTGGCGGAGCGTCTCCGTGCGGGCTGACGCCTGGAATCGGTGCGGGAGGTGGACCGGGCGGCGCCGCCGGTACACCTGGAATCTGTGAGTTGGGCGCCGTGGGTACGGACTCGGATGACCGGTCCGGTGTCCCTGGTGCGCCGCAACCGATGCAGAGGAACACCAGCAGAACTACGACCCCGCCGGCCCGGCATTTCATCCTCATGTGCGCATCGTCTCGCCTCCGGCGCACTGTGTATTGCGTAGTGGACCACGCGAAAACCCGCCTTGTGCGGACCCAACTACACTGCCGAGAAACGACGGGGGAGCGTTGCATCGGGTGCCGGTGTGCGAGAAGTGACTAGTGGGTACCTACCCGCCGTTAGAGGAAGGCTGGTCGACGACGATGACGGCTCCCCGGGCCACGAGGCTGACCCTGCCGCACCTGGAGGTCGCCGCGCTGGCGTGGGGTCCCGAGGACGGCCGCCTGGCGCTGTGTCTGCACGGCTTCCCGGACAGCGCGTGGGGCTGGGGACGGCTGGCGCCGCTGCTCGCCGACCAGGGACTGCGGGTGGTCGCCCCCTTCGCGCGCGGCTACGCACCCACCGGACCGGCCGCTGACGGCGACTACCACATCGGTGCGCTGATGTACGACGCGTTGGCGGTGTACAGGCATCTGGGCGCCCCCGAGGACGCGATCCTGATCGGCCATGACTGGGGTGCCTTCGTCAGCAACGCCATCGCCGCGCACCCGGAATCTCCGTTCACCAAGCACATCTCGTTGGCCGTCCCACCGGTGGCCGCGATCGCCCGCACCCGCGGACCGGTCGGCCGCCAGCTGCAGATGCTGCCGCGACAGGTCCTCAACAGCTGGTACATCCAGTTCTTCCAGGTGCCGGCCATCCCCGAGCGGGTGTTGCCGCGCGTCATCCGCCGGCTGTGGCGCGAGTGGGGTCCGCCCGGCTACGACACCACCGCCGAGCTGGAGGCGGCGCTGGCGGCGCTGCCCAGCCTGGCCCACCGGCACGCCGCGGTCGGCTACTACCGGGACCTGATCCGGCCCGGGCACCCCCTGGCCCGGTACGCCGAACTGCACTCGCACCGCTTCGAGCTGCCGCGGGTGCCCATCCTGCACATGCACGGCGAACAGGACGGCGCGATGCTCGCCGAGTACTCCAAACCGATCACGCCGGTGCTGCCGCCGGGCAGCCGGGTGCAGTTCGTCCCGGCGGCCGGTCACTTCCTGCAAATCGAACGTCCCGACGTCGTCGCCACGGCAATCTTGGACTTCGTACGGCCGCGCTAACGTGGTGGCCGTGACCCGGACGAAACTGGCCGTGCCCGTGCTGGCCGTCGCCCTGCTGGTGATCGGCGGATGCAACCGTGACGCGGCCAACCCGGTGGCGGTGCCCTCCCCGAACCCCGCGGCGGCGATCGAGTTCGCCGAGACGCTGGCCGGGAAGGTCACCGTCGACGCGACCATGGCGCACCTGCAGCGGCTACAGGAGATCGCCGACGAGCACGGCGGTAACCGCGCACTGGGCACCCCCGGCTACGACGCCAGCGTCGAATTCGTCGTGGACGCGTTGGAGGACAAGGGATTCGACGTCGATACACCGGAGTTCGACGTGCGCCTGCCCTGGGCGGACGAGCCGTCGCTGACGGTGGCCGACGCCAAGGTGCCGGCCCGGCCGATGGAGTTCACCGTCGGAACCGCCCAGGACGGCGTGTCGGGGCCCCTGGTGGCGGCCCGCGCGGAGGATTCCCCGGGCTGCACGGCCGACGACTACGACGGCTTGCCGGTGCAAGGGGCCGTCGTGCTGGTGGACCGCGGCTCCTGCCCGTTCGGGACGAAACAGGAGGTCGCCGCCGAGCGCGGCGCGGTGGCGCTGATCGTCGCCGACAACACCAACCCCGACGAACTCGTGGGCGGCACCCTGGGTACGACCACCGACGTCAAGATCCCGGTGGTCGGGATCGGTAAGAACGCCGGGGCGGCGCTGCGCGATCAGCCCGGCGCACCGACGACGATCGCGATGAACGCCGGAGTGCGAACCGAGCGCACCCGCAACGTGATTGCGCAGACCGCAACCGGCTCGACCGCGGACGTGGTGCTCGTCGGCGCGCACCTCGACAGCGTCGCCGAGGGCCCCGGGATCAACGACAACGGCTCCGGGGTGGCGGCGGTCCTCGAGACAGCGCTGCAGCTCGGCAGCTCGCCGGACGTCACCAACGCGGTGCGCTTCGCCTTCTGGGGCGCCGAGGAGGAGGGTCTGCTCGGGTCCGACGACTACGTCGGATCGTTGAACGTCGAGCAGCTCAAAGACATTGCGTTGTATCTGAACTTCGACATGATCGGTTCCCCGAACCCCGGCTACTTCACCTATGACGGAAATCTGTCGGCGCCTCCGGATTCCCGGCTGCCCGTGCCGCGGGTGCCCGAGGGCTCGGCGGGGATCGAGCGGACGCTCGTCGGGTATCTCGACGGGGCCGGAAAGCCCGCGCGGGACACGTTCTTCGACGGACGATCCGACTACGACGCGTTCACCCGCGCGGGTGTGCCGGCCGGTGGTCTGTTCTCCGGCGCGGAGGACAAGAAGACCGCCGAAGAGGCCGAGCTGTGGGGCGGTCAGGCAGACGAGCCGTTCGACCCGAACTACCACAAGGACACCGACAACTTCGACGCCGTCGACCGCACCGCGATGGAGATCCACGGCAGCGGCGTCGGCTACGCGGTCGGGCTGTACGCGCAGAACCAGCGCGGCCGCAACGGCATCCCGCTGCGGGAAGACCGGACGCGCCACACCATCAGCGAATCCTGACCCGGCTCAGTGACTTTCGGTCGCTGTCTGTCGGCCTCGATCTGACGGCCGGTAGCCGAGCAGGCGCATGCCGTGGTAGATCACCAGTGCGGCGATGGAGCCCAGGGCGATCCCGGTGAAGGTGAGACCACCGAGCTGCCAGGTGAAGTCGGCGATCCCGATGATCAGCGGGATGGCCGCGGTCATCTGGTTGATCGGCTTGCCGAAGTCGATGTGGTTGGTCAGCCAGATCCGCACACCGAGGATGCCGACCAGCCCGTACAGCACGACCGTGGCGCCGCCGAGCACACCGGAGGGGATCGCGACGATGACCGCGCCGACCTTGGGGCACAACGACAACGCGATCGCCACCAGCGCCGCGACCCAGTAGGCGGCGGTCGAGTAGACCCGGGTCGCCGCCATCACGCCGATGTTCTCCGCGTAGGTGGTGGTCGCCGAGCCGCCACCGAACCCGGCGAGGGTTGTGGCCACCCCGTCGGCGGCGAGCGCGCGGCCCATCAGGGGATCCATGTCGGTGCGGGTCATCTGCCCCACCGATTTCACGTGCCCGATGTTCTCGGCGATCAGGGCGATCACCGCAGGCAGGAACATCGGCAGCACGCTGAGGGTGAAGGTCGGTGTCTCGAACTCCGGCAGCCCGAACCAGGCCGCCTCGGCGATTCCGCTCGTGTCCACCTCACCGAGCGCGAGCGCCAGCAGATAGGCCATCGCGACGGCGAGGAAGATTGCGAGCCGGCCGATCATGCCGCGGAAAAACGCCAGCGCGCCCACCAGCAGCACCAGTGTCACGAACCCGAGCAGCGGGCCCTTCTCGAAGTTGTCCTTGGCCACCGGCGCGAGGTTGAAACCGATCAGGGCGACGATCGCCCCGGTGACGACCGGCGGCAGCGCCAGGTCCAGCCACCGGGTGCCGACCAGGTGCACGACGCCGCCGACGAGGATCAGCAGCAGGCCGACCGCGACGATCCCGCCCAGTGCGCTGCCGGTGCCGTCCGAGGCCACCGCGGCGACCACCGGCGCGATCACCGAGAAGCTCGAACCCAGGTAGCTCGGCAGGCGGTTACCGGTGATGAGCAGGAACAGGATGGTGCCCACGCCGGAGAACAGCAGCGTCGTCGCGGGCGGGAAGCCGGTCAGTACCGGCACCAGGAAGGTGGCACCGAACATCGCGACGACGTGCTGGGCGCCCAGTCCGACGGTGCGGGGCCAGCTCAGGCGTTCGCCGGGCGCGACGACGAAGTCAGGGTCGGTGCGTGATTCGACGGGTTTCCAGGTGAGCACGGAAGCGACTACACACCATCCGGCGGCGAGCCGCCAGTCAGGCGGGGGCGGCGTGAGCTACCCGCCCAGTAGGCCGCCATGCCGACCACGACGACCGAGGCACCGATCAGCACCGAGGTCCCCGGCAGCGTGAAGGCCAGCACCAGGCAGCCGGCGAGCCCGACCGCGGGCACAAGGCGTCGGGTGCCCAGCGTCCACGCCGACGCATTGGCGATCGCGTAGTACAGCAGCACCCCGAACGACGAGAAGCCGATCACCGCGCGCACATCGGCGACCGCGGCGAGCAGCGCGACCGCCGCGCCGACGACGATCTGCGCCCGCTGCGGTGTGCCGTGGCGCCGGTCCACGACGGCCAGCGCCGGCGGAAGGTGCCGGTCCCGCGCCATCGCCAGCGTCGTGCGGGACACCCCGAGCAGCAGCGCCAGCAGGGCGCCCAGCGCCCCGGCGGCCGCGCCGACGGTCACCACGGGCCGCAGCTGCGGGAACCCGGCGGCCGACACAGCCTCGGCCAGGGGTGCGCTCGCGGCGGCCAGCGTCTCGCTGCCCAGCTGGGCCAGTACGGCGACCGCGACGACGCCGTAGATGACCAGCGCGATCGCGAGCGACCACGTCACCGCGCGCGGGATGGTGCGAGCCGGATCGCGGACCTCCTCACTGAGCGTCGCGATGCGGGCGTAGCCGGCGAACGCGAAGAACATCAGGCCCGCGGCCTGCAGCACCCCGTAGGCGGAGACGCTGTCGGGGGTGAGCCGGGCCAGGTCGGCGTCGCCGAAGCCGAGCACCGCGACCACGACTCCGGTGAGCACCGCCAGCACCAGTGCGACGATCCAACGGGTCAGGGTTGCCGAGCGTTGCACCCCGGCGCAGCCGAGCGCGGTGAGCGCGAGCACCGCCGCGACCGCGACGGCGCGGGAGTGCTGGGGCCACACATAGAGGCCCACGGTCAGCGCCATCGCCGCGCACGACGCGGTCTTGCCGACGATGAAGCTCCAGCCGGCGGTGTGGCCCCAGAAGGGGCCGAGACGTTCGGTGCCGTAGACGTACGCGCCGCCCGAGCGGGGATACCGCGCGGCCAGCCACGCCGAGGACAGCCCGTTGCACACCGCGACCGCGCCGGCGAGCGCCAGCGCGATCAGCAGCGCGGGCCCGGCCGCCGCGGCGGCGGGGGCCAGCACGACGAAGATGCCGGCACCGACCATCGAGCCGAGGCCGAGGGTGACGGCGTCGACGGTGCCCAACCGGCGCGGAAGCGCCGGCCCCGGGTCGCTGCTCAGCGGTTACGCACCGCGTTGCCGCCCAGATAGAGCCCGTAGGCGACCAGGCCGAGGAGGGCGACCTTGCGCGTCTTCGGCGCGGCGATGCCGAGGCCGACCGCGGTCTCGATCGCGCCGTCGATGTAGATGTGTTTGCGCGTGTCGTTCGGGAACGCCGGCTCGGTGAGCTTCTGATAGGCCTGCGGAACGACGAAGTGCGACAGCCCGGTGACGGCCAGGATCAGACCCGCGATGGTGGCAGGCCGTGAATTCTGTTGTGACACTGTGCTCCTAGGTGAGGTGGTAGTCGCTGAGCGGGAACGTCGCGGCTTCTTCGATGGCGTCGTGGGTGGACATCGGCCGCAGCAGGCTGGGTTCGCCGTGCGGATTGAAATAGTACGACCGCGCGCTCGCGCAGTTGCCCAGCGTCCACAGCGAGTCGCCGAGCAGTTCGGTCATCCGGTCCAGGTAGGCCGAGTTGGCCTCCTCGGTGACCTCGAACGTGGACGCGTTGCGGCGCTTCAACTCACCGAAAAGCCGTTCCATCAGCCGCATCTGGTATTCCATGGTGTTGAAGAAGTTCAACCCCAGGAACGCGTACGGGCTGGCCAGGCTCAGATAGTTCGGGAAGTAGGGCACGGACACACCCTGGTAGGCCTGGAAGCGGTTCTCGCGCCACCATTTCCCGAGGTTGCGGTCGTCGCGCCCGATGACCTCGATGGCCGGGAAGTTGGCTTCCCACAGATCGAAACCGGTGGCCAGCACCAGGGTGTCGACGACGGTCTTGGTGCCGTCGGTGTTGACGATGCCGTCGGCGGTGATGTGGTCGATACCGTCGCTCTGCAGGTGGACGTGCGGCTTGGTGAAGGTGCGGAAGTAGCTGTTGGAGAAGGTCGGACGCTTGCACCCGATGTCGTAGTCCGGGGTGAGCCGGCGGCGCAGCTCCTTGTCGCGGATGGCGATGAACTGGTTGATCTTGCACAGGTCCATCGCGGAGATGTTGAGCCGCCGGAACAGCGGCACCCGGTAGTGCACGACGCCGACGTTGATCATCGCCTCGTAGATGGTGTCGGTGATCGCGCGCAGGATGCGCTGCGTCCAAGGCAGCCGGTCGAACAGCCGCTTGGTGCGGTCGGAGATCCGGAAGTCGAACTTCGGAGCCACCCAGATCGGGGTGCGCTGGTACACGGTGAGGTCGGCGGCGGTCTTGGCCAGCTCGGGGATCAACTGGACCGCGGTGGCGCCGGTACCGATGACCGCGATCCGGTCGCCGTCCGGGCGGTAGGTGTCGTCCCAGTCGGTGGTGTGCACCACCTTGCCGGCGAAGTCGTCGATGCCGGGGATGTCGGGCAGCTTCGGCTGGGACAGGAACCCCGTAGCGGTGATCAGGAACTGCGCGGTCAGCTCCGCGCCGTCGGCGATGTTCACGCGCCACAGCGCTGCGTCGGCGTCCCACCGGGCGCCCTCGACGGTGGTGTTGAACCGGATGTGGCGGCGGACGTCGTACTTGTCGGCGACCTGGTCGGCGTACTGCTTGATCTCGGGTCCGGTGGAGAACAACCGCGACCAGTTCGGGTTGGGCTCGAAGAAGTACGAGTACGTGGTGGTCGGGACGTCGACGGCCAGGCCCGGGTAGTGGTTGACGTACCAGGTGCCGCCGAGGTCGTCCTCGCGGTCGAGGATCACGAAGTTCTGATATCCCATGCGCTTGAGCTGGATTCCAGCGCCGATTCCGGCGAATCCGGCCCCCACGATGAGCGCGTCGAAATGCTCCGAAGGCATGATCAGACGGTACCCGAGGTCCCGGGCAGTTCAGCTCCTGAGAGACCGGCTCCTCGGCAGGCGGGGGTCGCGATGCAGGTCACAGCACGACGGCTCCGGCCGACCAGGTCAGCCCAGCAGGTCGAGCGCGGCGTCGACGGCCAGCGCCGGGACGTCCAGGGTCTTGGACGCCAGGTCGTGCCGCCCGCCGGTGACCTCGACGATCCGGGTGGACGCCGGAATGAGCGCCACGGCGGGCCGCAGCTCGTCGAGCGTGCCGAACGGGTCCGAGGTGCCGTGGGTGAACACGGTGGGCACCGTGATTCGGGGCAAGTGCTCGGTGCGGGCCCGTTCCGGCTTGCCGGGCGGGTGCAGGGGATAGGAGAACAGCGTCAGCACGTCGACCGCGAGTCCGTCGGCGACGGCCATCGACGTCAACCGTCCGCCGTAGGAGTGGCCGCCGGCGAGCACCGGCCCGTCGACCAGACCGCGGACCGTCTCGACCGCCGCCACGATCCCGGCCTGGTCGGCGGCCGCCGACCCGGAGGGCGGTCCCTTGGGGCGCCGGCGGCGGTAGGGCAGGTTGTAGCGCACCGCGAGCCAGCCGCGCCGCGCCCACTCGTCACACAGGGCGATCAGCATCGGGGACTCGCGGCTGCCGCCCGCGCCGTGGGTCAGCGCGACGGCGCCGACCGGTGTGCCCGCCGGCTCGTGGGCCACGCCGGCCACGTCGTCGAGTGCGGCGCTCATTCGCCGAGCCGGAACAGCGCCGACACCGGGCCGTGGCCCTGCCCCAGCGGGTAGGCGGACTTGAGACATTCGGTCACCCAACGTTTTCCGAACGCGACGGCGTCGGGCACGGTGTGCCCGTGGGCCAGGGCGCTGGCGACCGCCGCGGCGAGCGTGTCGCCGGCGCCGTGGTCGTGGGTGGTGTCGATGCGCACCGAGTCGAACTCGTGAAAGTCGTTGCCGTCGAACAACAGGTCGGGGCTGTTCGCCGACGCCCGCAGGTGCCCGCCCTTGACCAGTGCCCACTGCGGCCCGAAGGCGTGCAGTGCGCGCGCCGCGGCACGCTGGGTGTCCTCGTCGACGACGTCGATACCGGTCAGCAGGCGCACCTCGTCGAGGTTCGGGGTGACCAGCGTGGCCAGCGGGAACAGCCGCTCACGCAGGGCGTCCAGCGCGCTGGAGTGCAGCAGCGGATCGCCGTGCATGGAGGCGCACACCGGGTCGACCACCAGTGGGATGCGACCGGTCAGTCCGTGGGTGTCCCAGGTGTCGGCGATGGTCTCGATGATCTCCGAGGACGCCAGCATGCCGGTCTTGGCGGCCTGCACACCGATGTCGGAGGCCACCGCCTCGATCTGGCCCGCGATCACGTCGACGGGAATCTCGTGAAAACCGCGCACACCCAAGGAGTTCTGCACGGTGACTGCGGTGACGGTGACCAGGCTGTGCACGCCGAGCATCGCGAAGGTCCGCATGTCGGCCTGGATGCCGGCGCCGCCGCCGGAGTCCGACCCGGCGATCGTCATCACCCGCACCGGGGTCCGCCCGGGCGGGGTGAGCGGAAGGTACGTCACGGTCATCGTTCTCCCTACGCCGGCATTACCCGGTCAGGTTCGTACGGTCGACGGGCCTACCCGTCCTCTCAGCGCGCTCGGTACGCGCTCCCGCGTGGTTGGCGGATGCCACGCTAGCGCAGCGGAATGCCGGAGGGAAGAGTGGCCGGACATCGCCGTTGTGCACCAACCTTTTACGCGTGGGTGATGCGGCCCCGGCCCGTTTAGTTGTTCGTCGGCGCAGCGGGTTCGAACGGTGTGTACCACCACCATTGGACCGGTTCGCCGGTGGGCGCACGGTAGGGCGGCACGTGAGGTGGGGGACGGGTCGGTGGTCGCGCCAGCGATCCGGGTCGCATCCGCCGCCCGGAGGAATCGGTCACGACGAGCTGATGTGCCGGTCCGGTGACAGTGATCGCCCCGCGGTGGTGGGCTCGGTGGTGATGGGGGCACAGCAGCACCAGGTTGTCCAGGTCGGTGGCCCCGCCGTCTTCCCAGTGCCGGATGTGGTGGGCGTGCAGACCCCGCGTGGCCCCGCACCCGGGAACCGCGCAGGTCCGGTCCCGGTGTTCGAGCGCGCGCCGGAGTCGGCGGCCGATCACACGCGTCGAGCGTCCCGCGCCGATGACCTGGCCGTCGCGGTGGAACCACACCTCGCAGGTGGCATCGCAGCTCAGGTACTGCCGCTCCCCGGCAGTCAGCACCGGGCCCAGATGCAGGGCGCCGACGCGGTCGGCGACATCGACGTGGAGCACCACGGTGGTGTGCTGGCCGTGCGGTCGGCGGGCGGCTTCGGCGTCCCATCCCGCCTCGATCAGGCTGAGGAACGCGTCGACGGCACCGGGCAGCGGTGGCCGCGCGAGTGAGGACGTCTCGCCGGCGCTGTCGTGGTCACGCTTCCACTGCGCGACCAGCGCGTCCCGATGCGATTGCAGCGCGGCATCGAAGGTGGCGGCCTGGCTGTGGGGTAGCCGGATGTGCCAGTACGTGTACTGCTCGTCGGAGCTCGTGGTGATCGATGCCGAAGGCTCGGGATCGGGTGGAGACGCGGCTTCGTCGTCGTCTCGGTCGTCGTCGCCCTGGTCGACCGGATCGTCCGGGCTACCCGCGGGCTCCGGTTCTGGGCGCGGCTCCAGCTTCAATGCGGTGCGCAACTGGCTGACCGTGGCGTTGGTCGCGAACTCCGCATAGTGCTGATCCGAACCATCAGCGGCGCGTTCGGCGATCGCGCCCACCTGATCGAGAGACAGCCGGCCGGTACGCAGACCATCGACGCAGCGGGGGAACTGCGCCGACCGGTGGGCAAGTGTCGCGATGGTCTTGGCGTTGGTCGGCGACGCCCCCGTTTTCCAGGCCAGCAGTCCGGCCACCGACCTGGCCCCCGCAGCTGCGTACAGCTGGTCGCGGTCGATCTCCGCGGCGATCTCCACGATGCGCCCGTCGATGGCGTTGCGCTGTCCGGCCAGTTCGGCCAGTTCCGCGAACAACACCTCCAGGCGCGCGTCGATCGCGGCGGAGGCCACCGGGAAGGTCATGCCCCCATACTCCCAGTGGGGTACGACAATTCAGCGCCGCGAGATCACCGCAGCCGCACCAGAACCGGGGCGTGGTCGCTGGGGCTGCCCACCCGGTTCTTCCCGGTCTTGCGTTCGTCGCGCACGATCTCACCGTGCTCGACGCGCTCGGCCAGCGCCGGTGAGCCGAGGATGAAGTCGATGCGCATGCCGCGGTTCTTCGGAAAGCGCAACTGGGTGTAGTCCCAATAGGTGAACACCCCCGGCCCCGGGGTGTAGGGACGCACCACATCGGTGAATCCCGCATCCACGATGGCGGCGAATGCCTCCCGCTCGGGCGGGGTGACATGGGTGCTGTCCCGGTAGAACTCCACATCCCAGACGTCGTCGTCGGTCGGGGCGATGTTCCAGTCGCCCACCATTGCGATCGGCGCCGACGGGTCGTCGGTCAACCAGCCGGCCGCCGTATCCCGCAGCGCGGCAAGCCATTGCAGCTTGTAGAGGTAGTGCGGGGAACCCACCTCCCGGCCGTTGGGCACATACAGGCTCCACACCCGCACCCCGCCGCACGTGGCGCCCAGCGCCCGAGCCTCGGCGGCCGCCTCCACATCGGGTTTGGCGCTCCAGAGCGGCTGGCCGGGGAAACCCACCTCGACGTCGTCGATCCCGACCCGGGACGCGATGGCCACCCCGTTCCACTGGTTGAACCCGCAGTGCACGACCTCGTAGCCGAGCGCGGCGAACGGCATCGTCGGGAACTGGTCGTCGGAGCACTTGGTCTCCTGCATCGCCAGCACGTCGACATCGGCACGCGACAACCAGTCGGTGACCCGGTCCACCCGGGTGCGGATGGAGTTGACGTTCCAGGTGGCCAGACGCATGGGACTCACAGTAGGGCGTCGGCGTCGACGTAACGGGAACGGTGGTGCACGACGAAACCCATCGACTCGTACAGGGTGCGGGCGGCGGTGTTCCCGACCACCACCTGGACGTAGCCGCGGGTGGCCCCACGCTGCGCGGCCCATTCCAGCAGCCCGGTACACAGGCGGCGGGCCAGGCCCTGCCGGCGGGCGGATTCGGCGACCCGCACCGCCGACACCCCGGCCCAGCGGGTGCCGTCGGGCGCCTCGGTGATCGCGACCCGGCCCACGGCCGCGTCGTCCAGCGTCCCGAAGCCCACCTCGCCGTCGACGACGGCGGTCAGCACGTCCACGGGCACGTCGCGCTGGTAGATCTGCAGCCACCGGGCATCGGGCCGGGTCGCCACCTCGACCGCACAGTCCTGCGGTTTGATCGCGAGATCGGTTGCCATGACGAGGTTCTCGGCGTCGGTCGGCACGCCCACCGGAACCCGGAACAGCCGGTCGGGCGCCGAGATCAGCGCGGGGACGCCGCGGGCCGCGTACCAGCGGGCGACCTCGACGATCTCGGTGTGGCTGGTGAACCGCAGCGGCACAGCGGAATTGGCGCGCCGGGTGGCGCCACCGTGACGCAGGAACCAGCCGTCCTGCCAATGGTGGTCGGTACCCGGCCAGCCCAGCGCCGCCGCGTGCTCGAGGTTACGGATCTCGCCGGTGCGCACCGGAATCTCCGGAAGCACACGCACGGCCACCACAGCGGCGGGATCGACGGACACGACGTCACCGCTCTTGGTCTGCACCAGCACCGCCGGCGCGGTATCGAGCAGCCGGCCCACCACGTCGGTCAGCGGCGGCACCTCACCGGCCGGCAGGCGATACCGCAGACTGACGCGGGTACCGACGTCAGGCATCCCCGCCATCGGTCAGTGCCCGAACGGGTCGGGATCCTCACCGGGCATCCAGGACAGCCCCGGCACCCCCCAGCCGTTGGACTTGACGGCACGCTTGGCGCTACGCGCGTTGCGGCCGATCAACCGGTCCAGGTACAGGAAACCGTCGAGATGCCCGGTCTCGTGCTGCAGCATGCGGGCGAACAGGTCGGTGCCCTCGAGCGTGATCGGGTTGCCGTCGGCGTCGAGTCCGGTCACCCGCGCCCACGACGCCCGCCCGGTCGGAAACGACTCCCCGGGAACCGACAGGCAACCCTCGTCGTCGTCATCGGGGTCGGGCATGGTCTCCGGGATCTCGGAGGTCTCCAGCACCGGGTTGACCACGACGCCGCGGCGGCGCAGTGTCTTGCCGCGCGCATCGGCGCAGTCGTACACGAAGACCCGTTTGGCCACACCGATCTGGTTGGCGGCCAAACCGACTCCGTGCGCGGCGTCCATGGTGTCGTAGAGATCGGTGATGAGATCGGCGAGATCGGCGGGCAGCGATCCGTCCTCGCCCACCGGCACCGGTTCGGTGGGGGTGTGCAAGACGGGGTCGCCCACGATGACGATCGGACGTACGGCCATGGTGGGCCAGCTTAATCGGGCGCGCTCGCCGACATTTTCCGCATCGGCGCCCGGCGATCCGTGCCGCAGCCGTGACCGGGCCGTGATTGAATACTCGCGATAAACCACACCAATGTCATTCATCTTTCGGAAGGGTCCAAGAAGCGATATGGACGGCGCGATCGCGCGGGCTGAGCAGTCCGGGGACGACACCGAACCCGCCGACGGACTGACCCGTCGGGAGCACGACATCCTGGCCTTCGAACGGCAATGGTGGAAGTACGCGGGCTCCAAGGAAGACGCGATCAAAGAGCTGTTCTCGATGTCGGCCACCCGCTACTACCAGGTCCTCAACGCACTGGTGGACCGTCCCGAGGCGCTGGCCGCCGATCCGATGCTGGTGAAACGGCTGCGCAGGCTGCGCGCCAGCCGCCAGAAGGCGCGTGCCGCGCGCCGCCTCGGCTTCGATGTGACCTGATTGCGACCTGACCTTTTCTTCACCGGCTCGGCGGGTCGATACAGTAGGCGCCGATGAACCAGCGAGATTCCTCAGGGCTGCCCCTGCGCGCCATGGTGATGGTCCTGTTGTTCCTCGGCGTGGTTTTCCTGCTCGTCGCGTTGCAGGCAGTGGGTAGCGACTCCGACAACAGCGACAAGTCTTCGATCGCCACGACCGCGACCACGACCACGTCGGCGACACCGACCCCCGCCGAAGACGCCCGGCCCGAAGTTCGGGTGCTCAACATCTCCGAGGTTTCGGGCGCCGCCGAGACGACCGCCGGCCGGCTGCGTGACGACGGCTGGACCGTCGCCGAGACCGGGAACTTCGTCCTGCCCGAAACCACTGTGACCACGGTCTACTTCAGTGACGCTCCGGGGGAGCAGAAGGCCGCCGAGGACATCGGTCGACTGCTCGAGGCGCCGGTCGCTCCGCGGGTGCCGGAACTCGTAGAGCAACCACCGGGCGTGATCGTCGCGGTCATTGGCTAGGCTCTTGCTCATGCGTAGGACCCCCATGCGTAGGACTGTGGCCGCCACCCTGTTCGCAGCGCCGGCACTCGTGTTGAGTGCCTGCTCGCCCCCAGGGGAGGTGCCGTCGGATTCACCCGGTACCAATCCGCCGGTCTGGACGGGCTCACCTGCCCCGTCGACCGCGGCGGGTGGCCACGGCTCCGGTCACGGCGCCGCAGCTGCCGGTGGCGAGACGCTCAGCGCCGACCTGCGCAACGCCGAGGGTGCCACGGTGGCCACCGCACAGATCCAGTTCACCGACGGCTACGCCACGGTGACGGTCGAGACCACCGGCCAGGGCGACCTGACTCCGGGATTCCATGGCCTGCACATCCACTCGGTCGGCAAGTGCGAGACCAACTCGGTGTCGCCCACCGGCGGCGCTCCCGGCAACTTCAACTCCGCAGGCGGGCATCTGCACACCTCCCGCGATCGCGCGGGACATCCCGCCGCGGGTGACCTGTCCGCGCTGCAGATCCGCAGCGACGGCGAGGGCATGCTCGTCACCACCACCGACGCGTTCACCGCGGAGGACCTGCTCGCCGACGGCGGCGCGGCGATCATGATCCACGAGAAGCCGGACAACTACGCCAACATCCCGCCGGAGCGCTACCAGCAGATCAACGGGGACCCGCCACCGGACCAGACCACCCTGGACACGGGCGACGCCGGCCCGCGGGTGGCGTGCGGTGTCATCGGCCGCGGCTGACGACCGGATCGAGTTCGCCGGGTCCGCCCGGCCGACCGTCGGTGTCGAATGGGAGTTCGCTCTCGTCGACACCCAAACCCGCGACCTGAGTAACGAAGCGGCCTCGGTTATCGCCGACCTCGGCGATAACCCACGCGTGCACAAGGAACTGCTGCGCAACACCGTCGAGATCGTCACCGGGATCTGTGAGAACTCCGGCCAGGCGATGGACGACCTCGCCGACACCCTGCGCCCGGTGCGCAGGATCGTGCGGGAGCGCGGCATGGAGTTGTTCTGCGCTGGGACGCACCCGTTCGCGCACTGGTCGGTGCAGAAGCTCACCGATGCGCCCCGCTACGCGGAGCTGATCAAGCGCACGCAGTGGTGGGGCCGGCAGATGTTGATCTGGGGTGTGCACGTCCACGTCGGGGTCAGCTCCGCGCACCGGGTGATGCCGATCATCACGTCGCTGCTGCACTACTACCCGCACCTGCTGGCGCTGTCGGCGTCCTCCCCGTACTGGGACGGCGAGGACACCGGCTACGCGAGCAACCGGTCGATGATGTTCCAGCAGCTGCCGACCGCCGGTCTGCCGTTCCACTTCCAGGAGTGGCGCGAGTTCGAGGGCTTCGTCCGGGACCAGAAGAAGACCGGAATCATCGACCACATGAACGAGATTCGCTGGGACATCCGGCCGTCTCCGCATCTCGGCACCATCGAGGTCCGCATCTTCGACGGCGTGTCCAACCTGCGCGAGCTCTCCGCGTTGGTCGCGCTGACCCACTGCCTGATCGTCGACCTGGACCGGCGGTTCGACGCCGGCGAGTCACTGCCGGTGATGCCGCCCTGGCATGTCCAGGAGAACAAGTGGCGCGCGGCACGCTACGGCTTGGACGCGATCGTCATCCTCGACGCCGACAGCAATGAGCGCTTGGTCACCGACGATCTCGATGATCTGCTGGAACGTCTTGAGCCGGTGGCGAAGTCGCTGCGCTGCTCCGACGAGCTCGCCCGGGTGGCCGACATCTACCACACCGGAGCGTCCTACCAGCGGCAGCGCCGCGTCGCCGAGGAGCACGACGGCGATCTGCGCGCGGTGGTCGACGCGCTGGTCGCCGAGTTGGTGATCTGACGGTGCCGACCATGCCGATGTTCCCGCTGCAGGTTGCCATGCTGCCGGGCGAGGAACTTCCGCTGCGGATTTTCGAACCTCGCTATGCCGCGCTGGTGCAGACCTGCCTGGCCCAGCCGGACCCGGCGTTCGGCGTGGTGCTGATCGCCGCGGGCCGGGAGGTGGGCGGGGGAGACGTCCGCAGCGACGTCGGCGCGCTGGCCCACATCACCGAGCACATCGATCAGGGCGACGGCCGCTACCGGATCAAATGCACTATGGGAGAACGGATCCGGGCGCTCGAGTGGTTGCCTGACGATCCCTATCCGCGGGCCGTGGTCGAGTTGTGGCCGGACCAGCCCGGCGCGCCGGTGGACGTCGCCGCCATCCGGGACATCGAGGACCGCATGGTCGCCCTGTTCGAGCGGATAGCCGCCAAGCGCGGTGTCGAGGTGCACGGACGCGGTGTCGTGGCCGGTGCGGACTCCTCCGGCGATGCGGCAATGTGGTTGTACACGTTGACCAGTCGCTTCCCGATGGGACAGGCCGATCGCTACGCGGTGCTCGCGGCACCGACGGTGGCCGAACGGGTCGCCGCGCTGTCGGATGCCGTCGACACCGTGACCGCGATGGTCGAGTTCCAGCTGTCGGACTGACCGCTACAGCAACCGGGCCTCCACGAAGACGTTGCGGCCGACCTGGTCATTGCCCGAGTCGGGGCAGCGGTGATACCGGTTGAACAGTTCGGCGGCGTCGATCGACGTCACGTCCCACCGGTGGGCGCACAACCAGGCCGCGACGTCGGCGCCCTCCGGCGGCGACCCCGCCTCGATCGCGATGCGGCTGCCGCGGGCACTGTAGAGCAGGATGCGTTCGAGCAACCGCGTCTGCGCCGACTTCGCCAGACACGGCAGCAGCCCCTCCACCGACCACGCCGTGGGCTCCGAGGGGTCGAAACCCGCCTCGGTCAGCGCGCGTGGCCAGTCGTCGTGCAGGTCCACCGGCACCGGCACGTACGCTGCCGCTGGGTTGGCATCCGCAGACCCCAACGTTGTCGCCTTGAACTGCAACAGCTTCGGGCGGTCCACCTCGTAGATCACGGTGTCGGACAGCCACGGCAAGCGCCACGCCCGGGTGTCCAGGCCCGCCGCGATCATCCCGACCTGCGACAGCCCCGCCGCGCCTGCCGCGAGGAAGTACTCGTCGAACCACTTGGTCCTGGTGGCGGCGTACGCGGTCGCCGAGTCGCGTTGTACCTCCGAGAGGTCGGGGGTCAGCTCGCTGGCGGCATCGAGGAACAGGTGCGCGTAGGGATCGGTGAACAGCGGGCACTGTGAATCGTGTTCGTGCGCACGAGCCATCGCGACGCCGAGTGCGGCGCGACCGACACTCTCGTCGGGACCCCAGGTCTCAGCGTGGCGGTGCGTCATTGCCGCCGGATTCCCGATCGGCGGCGAATTCATGCATTTCGTCCCTGGTCATCAGGTCATCGCGGATGTTCTGCTCGCGATAGGCCAGCTGACCGACCCGGTTGGCGATCACCGGCGCGGTGATGATGGTGAACATGCCGGTCAGCAGGAGCATTCCGACGTCGGCGTTGCCGCGCAACCGGATGACGGCACCGGCCAGCACCAGCAACAGCCCCAGTGTCTGCGGCTTGGTCGCCGCGTGCATCCGCGACAGCGTGTCGGGGAAGCGCACCACACCGATGGCCGCGGTGAGGGCCAACGCCGAACCCAGCAGGATCAGCACGCTGGCGACGATGTCGCTGACGCTCATCGTTCGGGCCCCTTGTCCGCCGGGTCGGCCACGTCGGGAACGCGGAACCTGGCCACGCTGACCGAACCGACGAAGGTGATCAACGCCAGGGCGGTCAGGCTGTAGGTGACGGTGGTGTCGAGGCTATACGCCGCCCACGCGCCGATCGAGCACATCGACACCGCGATCAGCGTGTCCAGCGCCACCAGTCGGTCCAACGTCGTGGGCCCCAACAACATCCGGATGATCGTGGCGATCGCGGCCACCGACAGCATGGCTCCGGCAGCGATCCACACAGCGCTCATGGGGTGTCCACCTCCTCGCCTTCCTCGACCTTATCCGCGGACGGCCGCCAGTCCTCGGGCCGCTCGAAGGCGGCCACCAAGAGTTTCTGCTGTGTGGCGACCTGATGGTAGAAGCGTTTGACCGTGCGATCCGACCCCACGTCGAGGACGTGGACGTAGACCATGCGGCGGGCCTGGTCGATCTCCAGGGCGATGGTGCCCGGGGTCAGGTTGATCATGTTGACCGCGAGCGCCAGCACCAGGTCCGAGCGGACGGCGATGTGCACACGCAGCACCGCGGTCAGCGGCGGCGGTCCCGGCCGCAGCGCCAGCAGCGCCACCTGTATCGAGGAGACCACCAGGTAGTAGGCCATGGTGAGGACCAGGCGCAGCAGCGACAGCGGGTGCAGCTTGCCCTCCACCGGCACCGGGGGCAGCGGCAGCAGCAGCGTGATCACCAGCGCGACGATCAGCCCGGAGAGGATGTTGGCCGCGGAGACGGTGCCCCACAACAGGACCCACACGAGGATCAGCCAGCACACGACCCAGACTCGCAGCGCGATGGTTCTCATGACGGCTGCTCCCCGAGCACCGCAGTGATGTAGTGGCCCCGGTCGAGGATCTCGACGGCGGCGCGATCGCTGTAGGCGAAGATCGGACCGGCCAGCACGGTGAGCAGCAACCCGACGACGATCAGGGCGCCCGTCGGGGCGAGCATGCCGACCGGCATCCGGCCCACGTCGTCGCGGTCGACGTACTCGACGTCCATCGAATCCGCGGTGTCGTCGAGCAGCACCGCCGGGGCCGCCGCGGACAGGTGCCCCTCGGGGGCGTCCTTGCGTGCCCGCCAGAACGCCTTGGTCCACACCCGGGCCACGACATAGAGCGTCAACAGGCTGGTGATGACGCCGCCGGCGACCAGGACCCAGGCCAGCACCGACCCGACCTCGGCGCCGGCTTCGAGCAGCGCGACCTTGCCGATGAACCCGGAGAACGGCGGAATACCACCGAGATTCAGGGCCGGCACGACGAACACGAACGCCAGGACCGGGCTGGCCGCGGCCAGGCCGCCCAACCGTTCCAGCGTCGACGCGCCCGCCTGCCGTTCGATGAGCCCGACCACGAGGAACAGTGTGGTCTGCACCAGGATGTGGTGGGCGACGTAGTAGATCGCGCCCGACATGCCCAGCTGGTTGGACAGCGCGATGCCGAACACCATGTAGCCGATGTGGCTGACGAGCGTGAACGACAGGAGTCGTTTGATGTCGCTCTGCGCGATCGCACCGAATATGCCGATCACCATGGTCAGCAGGCCGGCCACCAGCAGCACCCGGTCCAGCGAGCCGCCGGGGAACAGCAGGGAGTGCGCGCGGATGATCGCGTACACACCGACTTTGGTCAGCAAGCCGGCGAACACCGCGGTCACCGGGGCCGGTGCGGTGGGGTAGGAGTCGGGCAGCCACGCCGAGAGCGGGAACACCGCCGCTTTGATGCCGAACGCCACCAGCAGGACCGCGAACAGCGCGGCGCGGGTGCCTTCGGGCACGTCGCTCAGCCGCACCGACAGCTCGGCCATGTTCAGGGTGCCGGTCGCGGCGTAGACGAGCGCGATACCGAACAGGAACACCAGCGACGAGACCATCGAGACCATCACGTAGGAGATCCCGGCCCGCACCCGTTCCCGGCTGCCGCCGATGGTCAGCAGCACGAAGCTCGCGGTGAGCAGCACCTCGAAACCGACGAACAGGTTGAACAGGTCGCCGGCGAGGAACGCCATGAACACGCCCGCCGACAGCACCAGATAGGTCGGCAGGAAGATCGACACCGGCTGGCGCTCGTCGCCGTCGCGGATACCCTGCCCGATCGCGTAGAAGACCACCGCCAGCAGCACGATCGCCGAGACGATGAGCATCATCGCCGACAGACGGTCCACCACCAGCGTGATGCCCAGCGGACCCAGTCCGTCCTTGGTGGGACCCCAGCCGCCGACCTGCAGCGCGAGGGTGCCGTACCGGTCGGCGAGGTACACCAGCCCGGCGGAGACGGCGAGCACGATCGTCAACGCGAGCACGGTGACGGCGCGCTGCAGGCGCGGCCGGCGGCCGGCGAACAGCGTGAACGCCGCCGCGAGCATCGGGATCAGGACCGGCAGCGGCGTCAGGACCTGTGCGAGGTCGGTGCCGGTCATCGTGATCCCTCGAATCCTGGGAGTGCGTCGAGCTCGTCGGGCAGGTCGGTGTCGGTGGCGCGGTCGGGTTCCAGCGCCTCCTCGATCTCCTCGGCGGATTCCTTGCCCGACAGTTGCGAGACTCTGGTGTCCTCGGGGTCGTTACTGACTTCTTCGATCGTGTTGATCCGGTAGGAGCGATAGGTCAGTGCCAGCACGAAGGCGGCCACGCCCATGGTGATGACGATCGCGGTCAGGATCATCCCCTGCACCAGCGGGTCGGCGGTGGCCGTGTTGTCACCGCTGACGCGACCGCGCACGGGCGGATTGCCGGCCGGGCCGCCGACCGCCAGCAGCAGCAGGTTGATCGCGTTGCTGATCAAGAGCAGACCCAGCAGCATGCGGGTCAGGTTGCGTTCCAGCAGCAGGTAGACACCGGCGCTGGTGAGCACCCCGATGACGATCAGGGAGACGAGGTAGGCCGTCATCGTCGGCTCCCCACCGTCCGCTGTTCGGAGAGTTCGACGTCGATGCGGGCGCCGAGGCTGCGCAGCACGTCGAGGACCAGCCCGACCACGATCAGGTAGACGCCGGCGTCGAAGACCAGCGCGGTCACGAACTTGACCGTGCCCAGGACGGGGACCTCGAATTCGATCAGGGCCGACGAGAGGGCGGGCGCGCCGACGAACAGCGACGCCGCGGCGGTTCCGGCGGCCAGCGCCAGACCGGCGCCGAGGATCTTGCCGGCGTCCAGCGGCAGTGTCTCGCCGAGCTCGTAGCGACCACCGGCCAGGTAGCGCAGCACCAGCGCCAGGCCCGCCATCAGACCGCCGGCGAATCCACCGCCGGGGGTGTTGTGGCCGGCGAAGAAGAAGTACGCCGACAGCACCATCATCACAGGGAAGATCAGCCGGGTGGCGACCTCGAGGACCAGGGAGCGGTTCCGGGGGTCGCGCAACTCGCTGCCGCGCAGCCACGTGATGTCGCCGGCGGCGGGACTGTGGCGGGTGTTGACGGTGAGCTGGCCGATGTCCGGTTGACCCGCGTCGGCGACGCGGGGTGCGACACCGAAGCGCCGGTTGCGGAACACCATCGAGGCCACGCCGGTGGCCGCCACCAGCAGCACCGAGATCTCACCCAAGGTGTCCCAGGCGCGGATGTCGACGAGCAGCACGTTGACGGTGTTGGAGCCGTGGCCGCGCAGGTAGGCCGCCTCAGGCAGCAACTCCGCGAGCGGCCGACCGCTGCGGGCGGCCATCGCGAAGGCCGCCACCCCGCTGACGGTCGCGCCGACGGCGACTGCGAGCAGTGCGCGCGGTACGCGGAGGCGGGTGATGTCGGCCCGCCCGGTCTCCGCCGGCAGGGTGCGCAGCACCAGCACGAACGCGACCAGCGTCAGCGTCTCCACCAGGAACTGGGTCAGCGCCAGGTCGGGGGCGCCGTGGAACGCGAAGATCACGCCGCAGCCATAGCCGGTCACCCCGACCATGAGCACGGCGGCCAGGCGGTTGCGCATCATGGTCGCGCCGATCGCGGCGGCGACCATGAAGATGCCGACGACCACCACAGGAGGCGAGTCCCACAGCTGCAGCTCGGGCCGGTCGCGGGCGCCCAGGCTCAACACCACGACCGGCAACGCCACCAGCGTGGTGAGGATGACGGCCTGGGTGGCGGGCAGCGATCCGCGCTGGGTGACCGCGGTGGCTCGGACCGAGGCGACGTCGGCGGCGCGCAGCACCGCGTCGTAGATGCGGTCGGCGTTGGCCAGCGGCAGGAAGTTCAGGCGGGTCCGCCGCAGGCGACCGCGGGCCAGGTACATCGCAACGCCGGCGCCGATCACCACCGCGGACAACAGCAGCGGCAGGCCCAGTCCGTGCCAGAGCGCCAGGTGGTAGTCGGCCGGATAGGTCGGCGGGTCGGGCACGGTCGCGGCGTAGTTGCCGAGGACGCTGTCCAGCGGAGCGGGCCACAGTCCGAAGACCAGCCCGGCGAGCGACAGGATCGCGGGCGGGATCAGGAAGGTCAGCTCGGGGCGGTGCATCTCGGCGACCCGGGTGCTGGCGTGTGGCAGGCCCTTTCGGCCGAACGCGCCGACGATGAAGCGCAGGGAGTACACGGTGGTCAGGACCGAGCCGAGGACGATGCCGGCCAGCACGAACGGCGACGCGCTGCCCAGGTACGGGCTGTGCAGCACGGTGTCGAAGTCGGCTTCCTTGGCGACGAACCCGAAGAACGGGGGCAGCGCGGCCATGCTGGCCGTCGCGCCGCAGGCGATGATCAGCAGCGGCTTGCTGCGGTCGCCGAGCCAGGCGAGGCGGCGGATGTCGCGGGTGCCGGTGGCGTGGTCGATGATGCCGACCACCATGAACAGGGTCGCCTTGAACATCGCGTGTGCGCACAGCAGCGCCAGTCCGGCCAGCATCATGTCGCTGCCGCCGGTGCCCACCATGATCGTGATGAACCCGAGCTGGCTGACGGTGCCGAACGCCAGGATGAGCTTGAGGTCGTATTCGCGGATCGCGCGCCACCCGGCCAGCAGCATCGTCAGCAGGCCGAGGCCGACGACGGTCGGGCGCCATTCGGGAGCGTCGGAGAACCCGGGCGTCATCCGCGCGATCAGGTAGACACCGGCCTTGACCATGGCCGCGGCGTGCAGGTAGGCGCTCACCGGGGTGGGCGCGGCCATCGCGCCCGGCAACCAGAAGTGCATCGGCACGATCGCCGACTTCGACAGCGCGCCGATCAAGATGAGGACGACCGCCACGGATGCCGCGAGGCCGGTGGGCGGGTTGGCGATCAGTTCCGACAACAGATAGGTGCCGGTCATGTTGCCGAGGATGATGATGCCGACCAGCATCGCCAGGCCGCCGAACGTCGTGACCAGCAGGGCCTGGGTCGCGGCCCGGCGGCTGGTGGCGCGCTCGGCGTAGTGGCCGACCAGCAGGAACGACAGGACCGTCGTGATCTCCCAGAACACGTACAGCACCAGCATGTTGTCGCTGGTCACCAGGCCGAACATGGCGCCGGAGAACGCGACCATCTCGGCGGCGAAGCTGGGCAGCCGCCGCTCCATCCGGCCGTCGTGGTGGCGGAAGTAGTCGGCGCAGTAGAAGAGGACCAGCGCGCCGATCGCCAGCACCAGCACGCTCATCACCGCGGTGAGCGGGTCGAAGCGCAGCACGATGTCCATCGACAGCCCGGGCACCCACGGCACGTTCACCACGTGGGCTTCGCCCTGGCCCGGCCAGTTGGTGAACACCCAGATCAGCGACACCGCCGGGACGAGGGCCAGGGGATAGAACGCCCGTCGTCCCCACCGGTACACCAGCAGCGGTGCCAACATCGTGGCCACTGCGTGGGCAGCAAGGATGGCGAGCATGGCTCCGTCTCGTCGCGGGGTCGGTAAGGGCGCCCGTGGAGACACCCGGGGGGCGGGGCCCGTCGGGGCAAGAACCGCTCGGGTGCCGGCCGACGAACTCCGAAGTCGTTGACCAGTCTACGGGGAGCTGCTTCGGAGCCGGAGTCGTGTCAGTGCGGTGCCGCTCACGGTCGTCGTGCGGGCCCGGCTGTTGCTGCCGCCGGTGGGCAGCCGTAGACGTGGGCGAACAGCCCGATGCCCGCGCCGAGGATCGGCCAGATAGGCCAGAAGTACCACGAGCCGGCGGACAGGCCGACGGCCAGCCAGACCGTGAGGACGACGACGACCATGGTGAGGTAGCCGGTCGCGTGCAGTCGCAGGGCCCGGCGCGCGACCGCCCGCCGGGCTGCGACGCGGCGGGGGTCGTGTCGGCGTAGCCGGGCCACCGGGAGGTCGGCGGTCAGCCCGGCCAGGTCGGGGGCGGTGACGGCGTCGTAGACCGCGCCGAGGCGGGCGTCGTACTCCGCGACGTCGAGGTAGCCCTCGACCAGGGCCTGCCCGAGGATCGCCGCCGTGGCGTCTCGTTCGGAGTCTCCGGCGCGCAGTGGGGTCGATGTGGTCATGGGAACCTCCCCGGATCTTGACGATGGCTAGTTCCCAACCATGCGCCCATATCTAGGCGTTGTCAAGATCTAATCGGGGAAGGTCAGCGATTGTCGGCGAAGTTGCGCAGCGCCGCCACCTGCGCGGGATCCAGGGACGGCCGCACCGTCTGCCGGGCCTGGGCGACGTCGGCGGCCGTCACGTCCGCCGCGTCGATGGAACGCCGCATCGCGGTCAGGGCGGCCTCGCGCAGCAGGGCCACGCAGTCGGCCGCGCTGTAGCCATCGAGCTCGGCGGCCAGCGACTCCAGGTCGACGGCCTCCGGACCGTCGGCGGTCAGTGGCACCGCCTTGCCCGCCGTGCGCAGGATCTGGGCTCGGGCCTCGGCGTCCGGTGGTTCCACGAACACCAACTTCTCCAGCCGCCCCGGCCGCAGCAGCGCCGGGTCGATCAGGTCGGGCCGGTTGGTCGCCCCCACCACCACCACGTCGCGCAGCGGCTCGATGCCGTCGAGCTCGGTCAGCAGCGCCGCCACCACGCGGTCGGTCACCCCGGAGTCGAAGCTCTGCCCGCGCCGCGGCGCCAACGCGTCGATCTCGTCGAGGAACACCAGCGACGGCGCCGAATCCCGGGCCCGCTGGAACAACTCGCGCACCGCCTTCTCGGACGAGCCGACCCACTTGTCCATCAGTTCAGCGCCTTTTACCGCGTGCACACTGAGCCGGCCCGAGCTCGCCAGGGCGCGCACCACGAACGTCTTGCCGCACCCCGGGGGCCCGTAGAGCAGCACCCCGCGCGGCGGCTCGACGCCCAAACGCTCGAACGTCTCCGGATGCTGCAGCGGCCACAGGACCGCCTCCGTCAGCGCCTGCTTGGTCTGCGCCATGTCGCCGACGTCGTCGAGGGTGACCGAGCCGACCGACACCTCCTCGGTGGCCGACCGCGACAGCGGCCGGATCACCCCGAGCGCCCCGGTCAGGTCCTCCTGGCGCAGGGCCGGATCCTCGCCGCTCTCGCTGGCCCGCGCGGCGGCGCGCAAGGCGGCCTCCCGGACCAGAGCCGCCAAGTCGGCGACGACGAATCCTGGTGTGCGATCGGCTATTTCGCTGAGGTCCAAGTCTTGCCCCGGTACGTCGCGCAGCAGGGTCTCGAGCAGTTGGGCACGCACGGTCCCGTCGGGCAGGGTCAGACCCAGTTCGCGGTCGCACAGTTCGGGTGCGCGCAGCCGGGGATCGACCGCGTCGGGCCGGGCCGTGGTGGCCACGAACGCCACGCCGCGCGTGGACACCGCCTTGCGGAACTCGGCCAGGATCAGAGTGGACACCGGGTCGGCGGGCACCGGCAGCAGAGCGTCGACGTCGCTGACCAGCAGCACACCGCCCCCGTCCCGGACCGTGGCGACCGCCGCGCTCACCTTGGCCAGGCGGTCCTCGGCGCGCAGCGACCCCACCTCGGGCCCGTCGAGTTCCACCAGGCGCCGGCCGGCGCACACGGTGCGCACCAGCGTCGCCTTGCCGACACCGGCGGGGCCGGACACCAGCACGCCCAACTGAGCGGTGGCGCCGAGCTTTTCGAGGAGCTGGGGCTGGTCCAGGGCCAGCTTGAGCCATTCGCGGAGCCGTCCGGCCTGGGTATGGGAACCCTTGAGGTCGTCGAAGTCGATGGCCGGGGTGGCCGAGGCGGCGACGACGTGCGCAGCGGTCGGCCCCGCGGGTGCCGACGACGCTGAATCACCCCAGCACACCAGCGAATTGGGCTGCACGCTCACCGGTCCGGCGGGGTCGACGCCGGTCACCGTCAGCAGTTCGGAGGTCCAGGTGATACCGACGGCTCGCGCCAGCGCGGCGCTGGCGGCCGACGTCGAGGTGCCGGGTCCGAGGTCGCGGGGCAGCAGCGACACCGTGTCCCCGACAGTCATCACCTTGCCCAGCAGTGCTTGCCGCAGCGTCGCCGAGGACACCGACTGGGTGGCCAGCCGCGACCCACTCAGCGTCACCTCGCGCGCGCCGTACACCGTCACCGGCGACACCAGCACCGGGGTGTCCTCGCGCAGACCCGCGTTCGACAGGGTCACGTCGTCCAGCAGCGCGGTCCCCGTCGGGGTGCCCGCGGGTGCGATGCCGACCACGGCGGCGGTGGTGCGCGACCCGGTCAGCGACACCGCGTCCCACTCGCGGATGCCCAGCGCGGCGATGGCCTCGGGGTGCAGGCGCACCACGCCGCGGCGCGCGTCGAGCGCAGAGGTGTTGAGCCGCGCGGTCAGCGTCAGGTGCGGGGCGGCTCCAGGGCGTGACGCGGACTCGTCGAGCGACGACATGTCATCCCCTCGGGGGGCGCCGCAGTCCGAGGCGCGTCATCGAGCGCCGGTGCGGCTGGGCGCGGCGGATCGCGCGTCGGGCGGCGCGTTGCTGGCGTGGTTTGTCGTCCCACACCTCGGGGTGGGCGGCCAGGAAGCGGCGGGTGCGGATGGCGAACGGGATGTGGATAACGTAGGCCACGATGATCACCAGGATCACCAGGTAGCCGTACAGGATCGCGGCAGCCACGCCGATGGCGACCAGCGCCAGCAGCGGCGCGACCATGTTGGGCGGCACCGAGAATGTGTGGATCTTGCGCATCGGCAGGGTGGAGACCGTCAGCAGCGACACGCCGATCATCCAGATCACCACGGCCGGTTCGGAGGTCCACCAGCCCTCACCGAACTGCATCTTGGCCGCCAGCGGTCCGATGGCCCCGATCGCGCCGGCCGGGGCGGGCATGCCGACGAAGTACTTCGACGCGTAGGCCGGTTGGTCGACGTCGAGCATCGCGTTGAACCGCGCGAGCCGCAGCACGATGCACACGGCGTAGAGCAGGACCACGATCCAGCCGATCCGGGAGTTCGACAACAGCGTGCCGTAGACGATGAACGCCGGTGCGACACCGAAGTTCACCGCGTCGGCCAGGGAGTCGATCTCGGCACCCATCCGCGACGTCGCGTTCAAGGCGCGTGCGGTGCGTCCGTCGAGCGCGTCGAGGATGGCCGCCGCGGCCAGGAACGCCATCGCCTCGGTGGGCCGGTTGTCCAGCGCGAACTTGACCGCTGAGAGGCCGAGGCAGATCGCCACGACCGTCATGGCGCTGGGCAGGATCCGGGCGCTGACGACCGGCGTCCGCAGGCGCGGCTTCCGCGGCTTGATCATGGCAACTCGGCCAACACCGTCTCGCCGGCCAGGGTGCGCTGGCCGTTGGTGACGAGCACCGTCGACCCGGCGGGCAGATAGGTGTCCAGCCGGGACCCGAACCGGATCAGACCGTAAGTGTCGCCGATGGCCAGCGTGTCGCCGGCGTGGACGTCGCAGACGATGCGCCGCGCGACCA
Organism: Mycolicibacterium vaccae; assembly: GCA_050205485.1. Lineage (GTDB taxonomy): Bacteria > Actinomycetota > Actinomycetes > Mycobacteriales > Mycobacteriaceae > Mycobacterium > Mycobacterium vaccae_A. Next base: position 281,537 of record JBNMQW010000002.1, read on the forward strand.
GTCCGGCGATCTGTACGGCGACGACGGTGGCGCCCTCGGGAGTGCGGATCACCACGCTGTTGCGTTCGTTGTCCTCGCTGGCCGCCTCCAGATCCGCGGACCCGAACAGGCCGGGACGGTGCATGACGGAGACCACCTCACCACCGACCGGCGCGCGCTGCACGTGCGCGTCGAGGATGGACAGGAAAATGCTGATCCGCGGGACCGGCGTCGGGTCCAGGCCGAGTTCGGCTGGCGGACTGTGCTCGTCGACCACGCAGATCAGCCCGTCGGCGGGCGCGACGACCACGCCCGGGCGGACCGGTGGGGTGCGCGGTGGATGCCGGAAGAACGCGGCGTTGGCGGCCGCGGCGGTCAGCGCCGTGCGGCGCACCCAGGGGATCCGTCGGCCCACCAGGGCGACTCCGAGGGACGCGCCGACGAACGGCAGACCTTCGGGGTGCATCGGGGGGACCGAGGAGCGAATTAGGGCTGCCAGCCGCGCTGGGCCTGAGGGGAGGTCGGGGCGTCGGGCCATTGTGCTGGGGAGTCTACCGACGAGCGCTTGCGCGAGGAGCAGTTGAGTACCGACGAGCGCTTGCGCGAGGAGCAGTTGAGTACCGACGAGCGCTTGCGCGAGGAGCAGTTGAGTACCGACGAGCGCTTGCGCGAGGAGTCATGACTACCGCAGATCCCATACCTGGATCTGCGATCCGGCCGCGACCTCGGTGGTGTTCTCGTCGAGCTCGAGCAGACAGTTCGCCGACGCGAGCCAGCGCAGATGGTGCGACGCCGGCGGCCCGTAGCTGGTCACCGAGTCGCCCTCGAGGACGCCGCGGCGGAACTGGCGCTTGCCGGCCGGGGAGGTGAGATCCTCGCGCAGGGTGGCGGTGCGGCGTGGCCGCTCGACATCGGCCAGGCCCATCGCGGCGCGCAGCGCCGGCCGGACGAACACCTCGAAGGACACCAGCGAGCTGACCGGGTTGCCGGGCAGGGTGATCACGGCGGTGCCGTCGACCGTGCCGGCGCCCTGCGGCATCCCGGGCTGCATCGCGACTTTCACGAACTCGACCTGCCCGGTCCACGCGTCCTTGACCACTTCGTAGGCGCCGGCGCTGACGCCGCCGGTGGTCAGGATGACGTCGGCGTCCCCGGCGGAGCGCACCGCCTCCCGGAACGCCTCGACGTCGTCGCCGGTCGTCGGGGACGCCACCACCTCGGCGCCGGCGTCGCGCACGGCGGCGGCCAGCATGACGCCGTTGGACTCGTAGATCTGGCCGGGTTGCAGCGGGGTGCCCGCGGCGACCAGCTCGGTGCCGGTCGACACCACCAGCACCCGGAGGCGCGGGATCACCTCGACCCCGGTGAGGCCCAGCGCGGCCACCAGTCCCAGCGCCGCGGGGGTGAGCACCTGGCCGGCCCGCAGCACCGTCGTGCCGGGGGTGACGTCCTCGCCCGCGCGGCGGATGTGCTGACCGGGGCGGGAGGCGGCCCGGATGGTCACCACGTCGGTCGCCGCGTCGGTGGCTTCCACCGGCACGATCGCGGTGGCGCCGGTGGGCAGCGGGGCCCCGGTCATGATGCGGTGCGCGGTGCCCGGCGCGATCGTGGGGATGTCGGTGCGGCCCGCCGGGATGTCCTCGGCCACCGGGAGCCGCACGGGGTGCTCGGCGTCGGCGGCGGCCACGTCGTCGGCGTAGACGGCGTAGCCGTCCATCGCGGAGTTGTCGAAGGCAGGCAAGGCGACGCCGGCGACCACGTCGCGGGCCAGCACCAGGCCCAAGGCGTCAGCCGGGGCCACGGTGACCGGCGGGCGTGGGGTGATCAGCCCGGCGACCACGCGCCGATGCTCGTCGACGGACCGCATCAGATTCCGTAAACGACGCCGGTGAGTTCCTCCGACACCGCCCACAGCCGTTGCTGCACCGCGACGTCGTGGGACTTCGTGTTGGACTGCACCAGCACCGGATAGCCGACCATCTCCTGGAACCCGGACGGCCCGTAGTACTGCCCGCTCTGCACGGCGGGGTCGGTCGCGGCACGCAGCGTCGGCAGCGCGCCGACGGCTGGGCTGTTGGTCACCAGCCCGGCCAGCTTCATCACGCCGGGCAGGTTGGTCAGCGGGACGTGGCGCATCAGTTCGGTGTTGGACAGGCCGGGATGCGCTGCGACGGCGATGGTCTGCGCATCGGGGTCCGCGGCCAGGCGGCGCTGCAGCTCGTAGGTGAACATCAGGTTGGCCAGCTTGGACTGTCCGTAGGCCGCGACGCGGTTGTAGCTCCGCTCCCACTGCAGGTCGTCGAAGTGGATGTCGGCCATTCTGCGGTGGGCGATGCTGGCGACCGTCACGATGCGTGACCTCGCGACGGGCAGCAGGTTGTCGAGCAGCAGCCCGGTCAGCGCGAAGTGGCCGAGGTGGTTGGTGCCGAACTGCAATTCGAAGCCGTCGCGGGTGACCTGCTTGGGCGGGTACATCACCCCGGCGTTGTTGATCAGCAGGTCGATGCGCGGGTAGGTGGCCTTCAGGTCGGTGGCGGCCTGGCGCACGCTGTCCAGCGAGGACAGGTCGAGTTCCTGCAGGCTGACCTCGGCACCCGGAGTGGCGCGGGTGATCCGGTCGACCGCGGTGCGGCCCTTGTTCAGATCGCGTACCGCGATCACCACGTGGGCGCCCTTGTCGGCGAGCACCGCGGCGGTCTCGTAGCCGATACCGGTGTTCGCGCCGGTGACGATCGCGACCCGGCCGGACTGGTCCGGGACGTCGGCGGCGGTCCATTTGCTGCTCATGGGTTCAACTTACTGATAGTGGCCAGGCATCCTCGACACATGGACTTGGTCGAACCCGCACACCCGCCCAGCCGCAAAGCGCCGTTGGTGTGGGCGATCGGCTCGTTGATCCCGTGGTCGATGGTGGTGGTCGGGCAGCTGGTGTGGTTCGTCGTGGCGAGCCCAGAAGGCCGGTGGACGTGGTTGCACGTGCTGGTGGCGGTCGCGACCATGGTGGGCATCGTGGTCAACGTGGTGATCGCGCCGTTGTGGCGCTACCGCGTTCATCGCTGGGATCTGGATGCGACCGCGGTGTACACCCGGTCGGGTTGGCTGGTGCAGGAGCGCCGGATCGCGCCGATCTCCCGGGTGCAGACCGTCGACACCTACCGCGGTCCGCTGGACCAGTTGTTCGGTCTGGCGAACGTGACGGTGACGACGGCCTCGTCGGCCGGGGCGGTGCGGATCGTCGCGCTGGACAGCAACGTCGCCGACTGGCTGGTGGCACGGCTGACCGACATCGCGGCCCTGGGCGGTGAGGACGCGACATGACCGACTGGCAGCGGCTGGACCCGCGCATGCTGCTCGTGCACCCGGTGCATGAGGTGCTGCGGCAGCTCCCGGTGCTGGTGGGGTCCTTCGTCCTCGGCTCGGCCACCGGTAACCCGCTGTGGGCGGTGCTCGGCGTCGGGCTGATCGTCGCCTACGGCGCGGCCCGCTGGTTCACCACGGCCTACCGCATCGGACCCGACGATGTGCAGCTGCGCTCCGGGGTGTTGCAGCGCAAAGTCGTGTCGTTGCCGCGCAACAGGATTCGGTCGGTGTCCACCGATGCGCGGCTGCTGCACCGGCTGCTGGGACTGACCGTGGTCACGGTCAGCACCGGGCAGCAGGCCAGCGCCGAGACGGCATTCGCCCTCGACGCGGTGACGGCGGCCGAGGTGCCGAAGCTGCGGGCGACCCTGCTGGCCGAATCGCTGGGCCCGGCCGCGGCGCACGTCCCGGGCCAGGTGCTGGCGCGCTGGCAGCCGTCCTGGCTGCGCTACAGCCCACTGACGTTCGCGGGCGTACTCACCATCGCGGCCGCCGCCGGGGTGCTCAGCCAGACCGGTGTGCTTGGCGCCCTGGAGAATTCGCCATGGCCGCAGGCCGGCGCGGGTGTGGTCGAGACGTTCGGGGTGGCGGCGGTGGTGGCCGTGGCCATGGTGGCGTTCCTGGTGGCGTCGGCAGCGTTGTCGGTGACCCAGTCGCTGCTCACGTACGGCAACCTGGTGCTGCGCCGCGACGCCGACATCCTGCATCTGTCCCACGGGCTGCTCCGGGTGCGCGAGCACACCTTCGACATGCGCCGGCTGCGCGGCGGCACTCTGCGAGAACCCTTGCTGGTGCGGCTGTTCGGCGGGGCCCGCCTGGATGCGGTGATGACCGGGGTGGCCGGGTCCGGGGAGGCGTCGCAGCTGCTGCCGCCCTGTCCGCGTGCCACCGCGTCATCGGTGCTGCGTCAGCTGATCGACGAACCCGACATGGTCGACGGGCCGCTGCGCAAGCACGGGCCGGCGGCGGTGCGGCGGCGGTGGGTGCGCGCGATGGCAGTGCCGGTCGTCGCCGCGCTGGCCGCCGCGGTCGCCGCTGCCTTCGCGCCGGTGCCGGCGTGGGTGTGGGTCGGGACCGGGGTGCTGGCGGCAGCCGGTGCGGCACTTGCCGTGGACCGGTCCCGCGCGCTGGGCCACCGGGTCGGCGCCGGATGGCTGGCGGCACAGGCCGGCAGCCTGGACCGGCGCCGCGACTGCGTGGCCGGGGCGGGCGTGGTGGCCTGGACCGTGCGGCAGAGCTGGCCGCAGCGCCGCGCCGGGCTGGCGACACTGGTGGCCGCGACCGCCGCCGGGGTCAAGCACTACGAGGTCGTCGACGTGCCCGCTGAGCTCGCGTGGGAGATCGCCGCGACCGTCACACCGTGGGTGGGCGCGAGTTCCTGGGCGTGGGAGCGACCCGGCCGACTTGCATCCGATTGACGGCCGTTTACTGTCGCAGCATGGCCATCGGCGGAGTGCTCTTCGACATCGACGGCGTGCTGGTCACGTCGTGGAAGCCCATTCCTGGTGCCGCCGAGACGTTGCAGAGCTTGGCGCGGCAGCAGATCGCGTGCGCGTACCTGACCAACACCACCACGCGCACCCGCGTGCAGATCGCCGATCTGCTGACCGACGCCGGTATGGACGTGGCGCCCGACGACGTCATCACCGCCGCCGTGCTCACCGCCGAGTACGTGCGCAACCGCTATCCCGGCGCGCACTGCTTCCTGGTCAACAGCGGACAGATCGCCGAGGACATGCCCGGCATCGATCTCGTGTACTCCAGCGACTTCACCGGTCCACGCGCACCGGAGACACCGGACGTGGTGCTGCTCGGCGGGGCCGGTCCGGAGTTCAGCCACCTGACCCTGTCGTGGGTGTACGACTGGATGGCGCAAGGGGTTCCGGTGGTCGCGATGCACCGCAGCACCGCCTGGACCACGACCGAAGGGCTGCGCATCGACACCGGCATGTACCTCATCGGCATGGAGCAGACCTCCGGTCGCCAGGCGACCGCGGTGGGCAAGCCGGCGCCGGAGGGTTTCCTGGCCGCAGCGAGCCGGCTGGGCGTGGACCCCGAGGAGATGTACATGATCGGCGACGACCTCAACAACGATGTGCTGGCCGCGCAGGTCGTGGGCATGACCGGCGTGCTGGTCCGCACCGGGAAGTTCCGGCAGGACACGCTCGACCGGTGGGCGGCAGACGAATTCGCCATGCAACCCAATCACGTCATCGACTCGGTTGCCGACCTGCCGGAGCTGCTCGGGCGGTAGCGTCGGCGCGGTGAGCACCGATGCGCACCGCAGCCGCCCGATGCGGTTCGGGCTGACCACGGCGCTGCCCCGCGCGGGCGGGCCGGCCCGGGCCTTCGCCGAAACGGTCGAAGCCGCGGGTATCGACGTGCTGACCTTCGCCGACCATCTGATGCCGATGGTCGCGCCGTTCAGTGCGGCGACGGCCGCCGCGGTGGTCACCACCCGGCTGCACGCCGGAACGCTGGTCCTCAACAACGACTTTCGGCATCCCGTCGAGACGGCGCGGGAGGCGGCGGGGGTCGCCACGCTGTCCGACGGACGCTTCGAGCTGGGGATCGGCGCCGGCCACATGAAGTCCGAGTACGACGCGGCGGGGCTGGTCTTCGAGGACGGCCGCACCCGGGTCGCCCGCCTGGAGGAGTCGGTGCCCATCGTCCGGGCGCTCCTCGACGGGCGGCCGGTCGACGTCGACGGCGTGCACTACCGCGTGCACGCCGGCGCCGGCGAGATCGTGGCCCCACCGCCGCACCGCATCCCGATCCTCGTCGGCGGCAACGGCACCCGGGTGCTGCAGCTCGCCGGTCGTGTCGCCGACATCGCCGGGTTCGCCGGCATCTCCCACAACCGCGAGGCCACCCGGGTGCGGCTGAGTCACTTCGACGGCGGCGGGCTGGCCGACCGCATCGCCGTCGTCGCCGGCGGGGCGGGGGAGCGGTTCGAGCAGATCGAACTCAACGCGCTGATCCAGGCCGTCGTGGCCACCACCGACCGGCGCGGCGCCGCGACGGAGTTGGGCTCAGCGCTGGGGGCTGACCCCGAGGTGCTGCTGGACTCGCCGTTCGTGCTGATCGGCACCCACGAACAGATGGCCGAGCAGCTCAGCGCACGGCAGCGCGAGTTCGGCATCAGCTACTGGACGGTGTTCGACGAGCTGCCGGGGCGGCCTTCGGCGCTGCCGGACATCAGCGAGGTCATCGCGCTGCTGCGGTGATGCCGGTCGGCCGGTCCCGATCAGCCGGTCCCACCGCGCGGGTGGGGCAGCACCAGCGGGGTGCCGGCGACCGGGTCGGTGATGACGGTGGCCTCCACCCCGAAGACGTCGTGGACCATCTCGGCGGTGATGATCTCGTGCGGCGTCCCCTGGGCCGCGAGCCGGCCGTCGCGCACCGCGATCAGATGGTGGGCGTAGCGGGCGGCCATGTTGAGGTCGTGCAGCACCAGCACCACGGTGCGCCGGTGCTCCCGGTTGATCTCGGCGAGCAGCCCGAGCACATCGAGTTGGTGCGCCAGGTCCAGGTAGGTCGTCGGCTCGTCGAGCAGCATCACGTCCGGGTCCTGGGCCAGCGCGAGCGCGATCCACACCCGTTGGCGCTGACCGCCGGACAGTTCGTCGATCGGGGTCTCGGCGAGATCGGTCAGCCCGGTGGACCGCATCGCGCGGTCGACGGCCTCCTCGTCGGTGGCGCTCCACTGCCGGAACCAACGCTGGTGGGGGTGGCGGCCGCGGCCGATCAGGTCGGCCACGGTGATGCCGTCCGGCGCGGCCGGCTGCTGCGGCAGCAGACCGACTTTGGTCGCCAGCACCCGGCTCGGGATGGTCGCCAGATCCCGGCCGTCGAGGTGCACGACGCCGTGGGTCGGGGTCAGCAGGCGGGCCAAGCCGCGCAGCAGCGTCGACTTGCCGCACCCGTTCGGGCCGATGATCGCGGTGATCTGCCCCGCGGGCAGCGTCGTGCTGGCCGCCTCGACGATGGTGCGGCCGGCGTAGCCGAGGCTGAGTTCGTGCGCGGACAGGCTGACGGGGGCGTCGTGAGTCATCCGGCACTTCCGATCCGGTTGGCGCGGGCGAGCAGGAACAGCAGGACGGGCGCCCCCAGGACGGCGGTGACGACGCCGACCGGCATGCCGACGGGCGCGAACACCAGCCGGGCCGCGAGATCGGCGCCGACGACCAGCAACGCTCCGATGGCCGCGGCCGGGGCCAGGCCCGTGTGTCGTTCGGCCAGCAGCCGCCGCGCGATCTGCGGGGCGACGAGCGCGACGAAGCCGATCGGGCCCGCTGCCGCGGTCGCCATCGCCGCGAGTGCTACGGCCACCAGCACCAGCGCGACACGGTGACCCTGCCGGCTGCCCAGGGAGGTGGCCAGGTCGTCCCCGAGCTCGAGCAGCCGCAGCTGGCGGGCCAGTACGGCCAGGATCGGCGCCGCGATGCCCAGCGCCGCACCGATGACCGCGACGTGCAGGCTGTCGCGGTTGGCCAGGCTGCCGGTGAGCCACGCCGCGGCGCTCATCGCCTCGTGCACGTCGGCGCGGGTCAGCAGGTAGGAGATGCCCGACGTCAGCATCGCGGCCACCCCGATCCCCACCAGGACCAGACGGAACCCGTACAGGCCGCGCTGGTAGGCGATCAGCAGGATCACCGCCGCGGTGAACAGCGCCCCGGCGAGCGCACTGACGACGAGCATCGCGCCGCTGCCGCCGAGGACGGTCAACACGAACAACGCGGCCAGGGCGGCGCCGGAGTTGATCCCGATGACGTCCGGGCTGACCAACGGATTGCGGGCGATGCGTTGCAGGATCGCCCCGGACAGCGCGAAGGCGGCACCCACCCCCAGTCCGGTGAGCGCCCGCGGCAGGCGGTCCCCGAGGACGACGTCCCGGTCGATCAAGCTGCCACCGCCGGCCAGGACGTCGAGCACCTCGGACACCGTGATCGGGAACTCTCCGAGTGTCAAGGACATCATCGCCACGGAAAGCGCTGCGGCCCAACCGATCACGGTGATCAACGTGCCGCGGCGGCTGACCCGGATCGCGAGCCGGCCACCGCCGGCGGCGAGGACGACGGCATCGACGCTCACAGGCCCGACACCTTGCGGTTGCGCACCAGGTAAAGGAAGAACGGTGCGCCGGCCAGGCCGGTGATGATGCCGACCTGAAGTGTCTGCGGCGACACCAGGATCCGGCCCAGGACGTCGGCGGCCAGCAGCAGTGTCGGAGCCAGCACCACCGTCCACGCCATGATCCAGCGATAGTCCGGCCCGGTGACCAACCGGGCGATGTGCGGCACCACCAGACCGATGAACGCGATGGGCCCGGCGATCGCGGTGGCGCTGCCGGCCAGCAGCACCACGGCCAGTGCAGCAAGTACGCGCGCTGACCACAATGTCGTGCCCAGGCTGCGCGCCATGTCGTCGCCGAGGGCGACGACGTTGAGAGTGCGGCTGGTCGCGAACGCGGCGACGGCGCCGGCCGCGATGAACGGCGCCACCGCGGCCAGGGCGGCGCCGTCGGCGCGGGTCAGCGATCCGACCACCCAGAACCGGAAGTCGTTGAGGGTGGTGACATCCAGCAGCGTGATGGCGGTGGTGACCGCACTGACCAGTGCGGTGAATGCCGCTCCGGCCAGCGCGAGTTTCACCGGGGTGGCCCCGCCGAACCCGAGCGACCCGAGCGAGTAGACGAACACCGCGGCGATCGCCGCGCCGGCGAACGCGAACCAGACGTAGCCGCCGGCACCGGTCACTCCGAAGACCGTCATCGCGATCACCACCGCCAGGGCGGCACCGGAGTTGATACCCAGAATCCCCGGACCGGCCAACGGGTTTCGCGTGATGCCCTGCATGACGACACCCGCGACCCCCAAGGCGGTACCGGCCAGCAGGCCCGCGACGGTGCGCGGGATCCGGACGTGCCGGACGATGCGGTCGGTGTCGGTCTCGGCGGGACCGGACACCGCCGCCAGGACGTCGTCGATGCCGATCGCGTAGTTGCCAACCAGCACCGACGCCAGCACGGCAGCGGCGAGGGTGACGGCCGCGACGACGAGTCCCAGCAGGCGACCGCGGTTGCCGCGCAACAGGTGTCGCCGGCCCGCGGGCAGCGGGCGGGCGGGCGGTGCCGTGGGGCGGGTCAGCGCGGCGGACACGGGATGCCGGTCGTCAGTCGACCCGGTCGGGGTGCAGGATCGCCGCCACCACCTCGACCGAATGCGCGGCGCGGACACCGGCGGCGCGGTCGGCGAACAGGAACGGGTGCACCTGGTTGTTCCGGACCGCCGCCACCCCCACCAGCGCCGGGTTGGCCGCCAGCGTGGCGGCTTCCTCGGCGCCGGTCTCGGCGGTGAAGGAGGCGTCGCAGCAGACGCTGGTCAGGATGACGTCGGGGTCGCGCCGGATGATCTCCTCGATGTCCACCTCGACGTGCCGGCGCTGCTGGAGATCGGCGAACGCGTTGACCCCACCGGCGTGCTCGATGATCTGGGTGCCGAAGTCGATGCCGCCGGCGACACGGTAGCCGCCGTCGTCGTCGATCAGCAGGATCGCGACCTTCGGCCGGTCGGCGCCGGCGACGGCCTCCTCGACCGCGGTGATCCTCGCCTGCTGGTCGGCGATCACCTGTTCGGCCTGTTGCTGCGCGTCGAAGATCTCCCCGAGGTCGCGCAGGTCCTGATAGATCGTGTCGACCCGCACCGACGCCGGATCGATGGCCTCGTCGGACATCCCGTCCTGGCTGGGACACAGCGGACTCAGGATCCAGGACTGGATGCCCAGGGCGGCCAGGCTCCTGCGGGTGCCGACACTCTCGTCGCTGTCACCCTCGGCGAAGAAGTTGTTGTAGCCCGACAGCACGAAGTCGGGCCGTGCGGCCAGCAGTCCCTCCCGGCTGGGCAACTGCGCCACGTAGGGCACGTTCTGCTGCGCCTTGGCGTATTCGGGCAGCACCTGCGAGTCCAGGTAGGCGGTGCCGACGAGGCGGTCGCTGATGCCCAGCGCGTGCGCGATCTCGACGGCCGGTTGGTAGGCGGCGTAGACGCGCTCGGGTGGTCCGTCCACGGTCACCTCGATGCCGCAGTTCTCCAACGTGACCGCGTCCGCGGCCGGTGGAGCGTCCTGCGGCGTGTCCGGGGACGAGCATCCCGACAACGCGGCGATGGTGACGACCGCGAATGCTGCGGTCAGGGTTCGGTACAACACAGGGACCACTGGTCGCCCGCCTCTCCAGATCCTCGTGGATGGGGTACTGCGTCGCCGTGGCCGGTCTCCTGGCTGACGGGCATGACGCGAGCGTTCCGCCTTCCCAAGACCGGTGTGGTCTCAGTGGCCTCACCGCGCCCGGCGCGGTGAGAAGAAACGTCGCAAATCCCGATCACAGTGGCGAGGGCCGCGCCGGTATCGCACCGGCTTCCCGTTCACCACGGCTTGCGGTGACGGTAACAGCCGTCGAGCACTGCCGGACCGCAGGGGCGCGGCTCCGCTTCAGCCCCGCGGCGGTGCCTGCACCGAGCGACGGTGTTCGGCCCCGCGAGGGGAGGAGGCCCACGTCGCCACGAGGGCTTCCGCATCGCCGGGGGTGACCGGGCCCCACCAGTCGTCGTCGGGATGCACCGCGACCACGGGTGCGTGGTTGCACGGGTACAGGCAGCCGGTCTGAGCGACCAGCACCTCGTCGTCGCCGAGCCCGTGCGCCCTGAGCCGGTCGGCGATCGCCTGCGCGGTGGTCACCGAACCCTTTGCGGTGCAACGGGGTCCGCGACAGACCAGGACGTGGCGACCGTACGAGGGGACATCCTCCCAGGCCGGGGAACCCAGGCCGGACTCCCAACCGGTGACGGCGCCGCTGGCCACCTCGACCGACAGTGCCCCAGGATTGCGGCGCACCCAGTCACCGGCGATCCGGCGCAGCCACGACCGCGCGGGCGCCGGCGACCCACCGGCCGGGAGGGGCAGCAGCCGCACCGTCGAACCCGATGCGGCGGCGGCGATGTCATCGAGCACCTCGAACAGTGTCGGGCTACCGAGTTGCAGGTAGGCCAGTCGCGCCCCGACATGCTCGGCGAGCAGGGCCGAATCGGTGTCACGGGTGTGGGCGTCGACGCCCATCCCGACGAGGACGACGTGGCGGGCATGGTCGGTCATCGACCCACCCTTTCTCGGGGAGATCCGCCCCGGTGGAAAGGAATCGGCCGTGGGGAGTGTCTGGCTCACGAGACGTCCGTCTCGCACACAGTGGCGGTACCGCGCCGGAATCGCACCGGACTTCCTCTGACCAGGGCCGAAGGACAGCTGACTGTAACAGCTCACCCCGCGGCGATGATTTTCCCCGGGCGCGGCGGTCTGACTCCCATGAGCCGAGAAACCATGACCGTGAACACCACCGTCGACGCGCCCGTCACCACCGTGTTCGCCGTGCTGGCCGACCCCGCCAACCACGCCGCGATCGACGGCACCGGCTGGGTGCGCGAGGCCCTCGACGGCGAGGCGATCACCCGTACCGGGCAGATGTTCCGGATCGCGATGTATCACGACAACCACCCTGACGGTCACTACGAAATGGCCAACAAGGTCATCGCGTTCGAGCCCCAGCGGGTGATCGCGTGGGAGCCGGGCCAGGCCGGCGCGGACGGTGTCGTCGAATACGGCGGCTGGACTTGGCATTACGCGCTCGAGCCGGACGGCTCGGACCGGACCCGGGTCGTGCTGACCTACGACTGGTCGGCAGTGCCGCCGGAGTTGCGCGAGCATATCGAGTTCCCGCCGTTCCCCGTCGACCACCTGACGAACTCGTTGGCCAACCTCGCCCGCCTGGCCACCGGTTGATTTGGCGAGCAGACGCGAACTCGCACGCCGCGCGGGGGTTTGCGTGCGAGTTCGCGTCTGCTCGCGGAACGATCCGCCTAGGCCGTCAGCTCGCGCTGCAGTACCCGGATCGCCTCGATGCGCGCCTGCAGCTGCTCGCGCGTCGCTGCGGCCACCGGCGGGCCGCCGCAGCGGCGCCGCAGCTCGTTGTGGATCCAGCCGTGCGGACGCCCGGTGCGGTGATGCGCCAATGACACCAGCGTGTTGAGCTCGGTGCGCAGCTCGCGCAGCTGACCGTGCGTGGTCTTGGGGACCGCCGCGGCGCCGGCCTCGGAGCGCTTGTTGAGCTGCTCTTCCTGCCTGCGGCGCAACAGATCTCGCATCGAGTCGGCGTCCAGCAGGCCCGGGATGCCGAGGTAGTCGGCCTCCTCGTCGCTGCCGGCCGGGGTCGCGGTGCCGAACGACGACCCATCGAAGATCACCTGGTCGAGCTCGGCGTCGGCGCCGAGGTACTCGACCTTGTTCTCCTCCTCGCCTGGCTCGTCGCGCTTCTGCTCCCGCAGCTCGGCGTCGAGCGGGTCCTCCATCGGCTCGCGGTGCGGCTTGCCCAGCACATGGTTGCGCTGCGCCTCCATCTCGCTGGCCAGGAGCAGCAGGTTTGGCACCGACGGCAGGAAGATGCTCGCGGTCTCACCGGGCCGCCGCGAACGCACGAACCGGCCGATCGCCTGCGCGAAGAACAGCGGCGTCGACGCGCTCGTGGCGTACACGCCGACGGCCAACCGCGGCACGTCGACGCCCTCGGAGACCATGCGCACCGCCACCAGCCACTTCGATGTCGCCGCCGAGTACTGCGAGATGCGGTCCGAGGCGCCCTTGTCGTCGGAGAGCACCACCGTCGGCTCTTCGCCGGTGATCTTCAGCAGCAGCTTGGCGTAGGCCCGCGCGGCGGTCTGGTCGGTGGCGATGATCATGCCGCCGGCGTCGGGCACGTGCTGCCGCAGCCCCTGCAGCCGCTTGTCGGCGGCCGCGATCACCGCCGGCATCCACTCGCCCTTGGGGTCCAGCGCCGACTTCCACGCGCGGGCCGTCTGCTCGGCGGTCAGCGGCTCCCCGAGTCGGGCCGCGTGCTCTTCGCCGGCGCTGTCGCGCCAGCGCGCCTCACCGGAGTACGCCATGAACATCACCGGTCGGACCACGCCGTCGGCCAGCGCGTCGCTGTAGCCGTAGGTGTAGTCGGCTTTCGACCGGGCGAAGCCGTCCGGGCCGGTCTCGTAGTTGACGAACGGGATCGCGCTGTCGTCGCTGCGGAACGGGGTACCGGTCAGCGCCAGGCGCCGCGTGGCGTCGTCGAACGCCTCCCGGATGGCGTCGCCCCAGCTCTTGCTGTCGCCGCCGTGGTGGATCTCGTCGAACACCACCAGCGTCCTGCGGTTCTCGGTGCGCACCCGGTGCCGCGACGGGTGGACGGCCACCTGGGCGTAGGTGACGACGACGCCGTGGTACTCCGAGGAGGTCTGTGAGTTCGAGTTGGAGAACTTGGGGTCCAGCGCGATGCCGTACCGGGCGGCGGCCTGGGCCCACTGGATCTTCAGGTGCTCGGTGGGCACCACGATGGTGATCGCGTCGACGGTGCCCTCGGCCAACAGCTCGGAGACGATACGCAGCGCGAAGGTGGTCTTACCGGCGCCGGGCGTCGCCACGGCGAGGAAGTCCCGGGGTTTCTCGGTCAGGTATTTGACCAGTGCCCGTCGCTGCCAGCCCCGCAACGCCTGGGTGCTGGGCGCTGCTTCAGCCCGCACCCATGACTCCTTTCTAACCGGAAATGCAGTCTAGGGCAGGCGGTTCCGCGATCGCATCTCTGCAGCGTGTCGGCGTGCGGCGTGTCCGCCCGGTTACTCGACGAAGTGGTTGTCGTTCTTGGCGAACCACTCGCGGCGTTCGTCCTCGGTCAGCTCGCCCAGCTGCGCCAATCCCTCGAAGTAGTGTTCGCGCGGCGCACCCGGGGCGAACAGGATCAGGATCGAGGCCGGGTCGTCGGCCACGTTGCGGAACCCGTGGATGCCGCCCGGCGGCACATAGAGGAAGTCACCGGTGCGCCCGTCGACCCAGTCGGTGCCGTTGTAGAGCGACAGCGTGCCGGACAGGACGAAGAAGGCCTCGGACATTCCGCGGTGGAAGTGCGGGCCGGGGCCGCCGCCCTGCGGCGCGATGTCCACCCGGTAGAGGCCGTAGTCGCTGTCGGTGTCCTGCTGGTTGGCCAGGTAGCGGTACTGGACACGGCCGAACGCGTCGTAGTCCGGCGGCTCGTCGGCCCGTTTCAGCCAGGCCGACACCTCCGGCCGGTCGGCGGTGTAGCGCGGCGGCGGGTACGGCGGCACGACCAGGGACACGCACCCAGTCTGCCCGGGTCAGCCGACCGGGAAGGTCACCTTCGTCAACTCCTCGGACACCGCCCAGAGGCGCTGCTGGATCGCCACGTCGTAGGACAGGTTGTTGGAGGCCACCACCACAGGGTGGCCGCGCTGCTGGCCGATGCCGTCGGGGCCGTAGTACTGCCCGCCGAGCACGCCCGGGTCGGTCGCGGCGCGCAGTGACGGCAGGGCGCCGTCGGCGGGGCTCTGCGCGACCAGTGGGGCGACGCGGTTGAGCGCCGGCAGCAGCACGGGAGGCAGGTTCCGGGTCAGCTCGGTGGCCGAGGTGCCCGGGTGCGCGGCGACGGCGATGGTCTTGCCCCGCGGCGCCAGGCGGCGCTGCAGCTCGTAGGTGAACATCAGGTTGGCCAGTTTGGACTGCGAGTACGCGCCCATGCGGCTGTAGGTGCGCTCCCACTGCAGGTCTTCGAAGTGGATCGCGCCGCCCAGCTTGTGCCCGTTGCTGCTGACCGTGACGATCCGCGCCCCGTCGACGTCGAGCAGCCTGTCCAGCAGCAGGCCGGTGAGCGCGAAGTGGCCCAGATGGTTGGTGCCGAACTGCAGCTCGAACCCGTCGGCGGTGGTGCCCTGGGGGGTCGTCATCACGCCCGCGTTGTTGATGAGCAGGTCGATGCGCTCGTAGCGGCTCTTGAGTGCCTCGGCGGCGGCGTGGATCGACGCCAGCGACGTCAGGTCCAGTTCTTGAACCGAGACATCACCGGGGATCAGGGCGGCGGCGCGCTCGCCCTTGCCGGTGTCGCGCACCGCGAGGACCACCTGCGCGCCGCGACCCGCCAGCGCCTTGGCGGTCTCGAAACCGAGCCCGGTGTTGGCGCCGGTGATGACCGCGACGCGGCCCGTCTGGTCGGGGATGTCGGCGGTCGTCCAGTCGGTCATGTCGTCGACTGTACGGAGCGCGGCGTCACACCCGTGTTCGCCGACAGCGGAACCCCGCGCGATCTTGCACTCGCCCAGGTCGAGTGCTAAGAATGCACTTGGCACTCGCGACCGGCGAGTGCTAGGTCGGGACGGTGAGACCAGGCAGCACAGTCAGGTCGTCCGTCGCGGGCACTGCGCCCGACCAGCAAGACGTGCATCCCCAATCCGGAGGAACACTTCGCAATGGCCAAGACAATTGCGTACGACGAAGAGGCCCGTCGCGGCCTCGAGCGGGGCCTCAACAGCCTCGCCGACGCGGTAAAGGTGACGTTGGGCCCCAAGGGTCGCAACGTCGTCCTCGAGAAGAAGTGGGGCGCCCCCACGATCACCAACGATGGTGTGTCCATCGCCAAGGAGATCGAGCTGGAGGACCCGTACGAGAAGATCGGCGCTGAGCTGGTCAAGGAAGTCGCCAAGAAGACCGACGACGTCGCGGGCGACGGCACCACCACCGCCACCGTGCTGGCCCAGGCTCTGGTTCGCGAAGGTCTGCGCAACGTCGCGGCCGGCGCCAACCCGCTCGGCCTCAAGCGCGGCATCGAGAAGGCCGTCGAGGCCGTCACCCAGGGTCTGCTGAAGTCGGCCAAGGAGGTCGAGACCAAGGAGCAGATCGCTGCCACCGCCGCGATCTCCGCCGGTGACACCCAGATCGGCGAGCTCATCGCCGAGGCCATGGACAAGGTGGGCAACGAGGGTGTCATCACCGTCGAGGAGTCCAACACCTTCGGCCTGCAGCTGGAGCTCACCGAGGGCATGCGCTTCGACAAGGGCTACATCTCGGGCTACTTCGTGACCGACGCCGAGCGCCAGGAAGCCGTCCTGGAGGATCCCTACATCCTTCTGGTCAGCTCCAAGGTCTCGACCGTCAAGGACCTGCTGCCGCTGCTGGAGAAGGTCATCCAGGCCGGCAAGCCGCTGCTGATCATCGCCGAGGACGTCGAGGGCGAAGCCCTGTCCACGCTGGTGGTCAACAAGATCCGCGGCACCTTCAAGTCCGTTGCCGTCAAGGCCCCGGGCTTCGGTGACCGCCGCAAGGCGATGCTGCAGGACATGGCGATCCTCACCGGTGGCCAGGTCGTCAGCGAAGAGGTCGGTCTGTCCCTGGAGACCGCCGACATCTCGCTGCTGGGCCAGGCCCGCAAGGTCGTCGTGACCAAGGACGAGACCACCATCGTCGAGGGCGCCGGCGACTCCGACGCCATCGCCGGCCGGGTGGCTCAGATCCGCGCCGAGATCGAGAACAGCGACTCCGACTACGACCGCGAGAAGCTGCAGGAGCGCCTGGCCAAGCTGGCCGGCGGTGTTGCGGTGATCAAGGCCGGAGCTGCCACCGAGGTGGAGCTCAAGGAGCGCAAGCACCGCATCGAGGACGCCGTCCGCAACGCGAAGGCGGCCGTCGAGGAGGGCATCGTCGCCGGTGGCGGCGTGGCTCTGCTGCAGTCGGCACCGTCGCTGGACGACCTCGGGCTCAAGGGTGACGAGGCCACCGGCGCCAACATCGTGCGTGTCGCGCTGTCGGCTCCGCTGAAGCAGATCGCCTTCAACGGTGGCCTGGAGCCCGGCGTCGTCGCCGAGAAGGTGTCCAACCTGCCCGCGGGTCACGGCCTCAACGCCGCGACCGGTGAGTACGAGGACCTGCTCAAGGCCGGCGTTGCCGACCCGGTGAAGGTGACCCGTTCGGCGCTGCAGAACGCAGCCTCGATCGCGGCGCTGTTCCTCACCACCGAGGCCGTCGTCGCCGACAAGCCGGAGAAGGCCGCCGCACCTGCGGGCGACCCGACCGGTGGCATGGGCGGTATGGACTTCTAAGTCCCTTTCACGAGAAAGCCCCGGCTCGCTTGTCGAGCCGGGGCTTTTCTCGTTCATCCCCAGCGTGGGTCTCATGCACAGGTTCGGGCCGAAACGCGTGCGGGAGGCCCACTCTCGTCGGTGCTGACCGCCACGGTGCCCGCATGGAACCTTTTCTCGGCAGTGCCGCGTTGCGCAGCGGCCGACTGACCCGACGCGCCCTGGCCCGCGATCACCGGGCGGTCTACCGTGACGTCTACCTTCCGCGTGACGTCGAACTGACGGCGCGCCTGCGGGCGCAGGCCGCTTGGTTGTCCACGGGGGCGGTCCTCGGCGGAGCATCGGCAGCGGCGGTGCTCGGCGCGAAGTGGATCGACCCGAGACTGCCGGCGCAGATCGTCCGCCCCGACCGGCACGCGCCGCCGGGGATGGTCGCGCACTCCTGGGACCTCGCGCCGGGGGAGGTGTGCGTGTTCGCGGGCGTGGAGACGACCACCCCGGCGCGCACAGCCTTCGACCTCGCCCGCACTCGCCCACTGGGTGACGCGCTGCCACTGGTGGATTCGCTGATGAACGCCACTCGCGTCAAACCCGCGGATATCACCGCCGTGGCCACAACTCATCGGGGCGCGCGGGGTGTCCGGCGCATACCCGGGCTGCTGGAGCTCGCCGACGGGGGCGCGGAGTCACCGCAAGAGACGCGGGTGCGACTCGTGCTCGTGCGCGCCGGCCTGCCCCGGCCCGAGACACAGATCCTGTTCCCCGAGCTGCGGATCCGCGTCGACATGGGCTGGCGCCGGTGGCGGGTCGCCGTCGAGTACGACGGCATCCAGCACTGGACCGACCGGCGGCAGCGTTCGTGGGACATCGACCGGTTGGCGCTTCTGGAAGAGGCCGGCTGGCATGTGGTTCGGGTCAGCAGCGGCATGCTCGAGCGGCCCCGGGTGATCGTGGACCGGGTGCGGGCCAAACTGCATGCAGCGGGGTGGCGCGGCTGAGCGAGCGTGGGGGCTGTGTACGCAGCGCCCCGAAATGCGTACACAACCCCCATGCTCGGCGCGCTAAAGCGTGTGCAGCGGCGCGGGTTTGAGCAGCGATGTGGCGACGATGCTGATCACCGCGGTCGCCACCAGATACCCGCACGCCAGCCACGGCGAGCCGCCCGTGACGCCGATCAGGGCGGTCAGGATCAGCGGCGTCAGGCCCGACGCGTACACCCCGGAGAGCTGATACACCGTGGACAGCCCGGTGTAGCGGATGCGCGCCGGGAACAGCGACGCGTACAGCGTGCCCTGCGCACCGTAGAACAACGCGTGAATCACCCCGAACACCAACAGCATCGCGAGCGCGTAGAACGTGATGTCGGCGGTGCCGAACAAGGCGAAGACCGGGAACACCGCGACCGCGTAGGCGGCGATGCCGATGGTGTAGATCCGCTTCGGGCCGTACCGGTCGCTGAGCAGGCCCGAGACCGGCAACAGCGCCGCCATCAACAACGCGGCCGCCGTCACGGCGATCAGCACCGGCACCTTCTCGAGGCCGAGTGTGCCTGTCGCATAGGCGATCGCGAACACACCCCAGGTGTTGAACGCCGCACCCTCGCCCCAGCGCGACAGCATGCCGAGCACCGTGGACTTCAGCACCGGCGGCCGGAACACCTCACGCACCGGCACGGCCGCGCGGTCGTCGCTGTCGCGGACCTTCTCGAAAGACGGTGTCTCCGTGGCCTTGAACCGAACGATCACGCCGAAGACCACCAGCACGATGCTGAACAGGAACGCGATGCGCCACCCGTAGGTCAGGAACTCCTCGTCGGGCAGGACGATCTGCAGCAGCGCGAACACCCCGGTCCCCAAGGCCAACCCGAGCGCCAGCCCGACCTGCGGCACACTGCCGAACAGCCCGCGCCGCCGCGCCGGACCGTGCTCGACGGCCAGCAGTACCGCGCCGGCCCATTCGCCGCCGAGGGCGAAGCCCTGCACGATCCGCAGCAGCAGCAACAGGACTGGAGCCAGCACGCCGATCTGGGCGGCGGTCGGCAGTACACCCATCAGCGCGGTGGCGCCGCCCATCAGCAGCATCGTCAGCGCCAGCGTCTTCTTGCGGCCGATGCGATCGCCCACGTGGCCGAAGACGAATCCGCCGATGGGCCGGACGACGAAGCCGACGGCGAATGTCGCGAACGACAGCATCGTGCCGACGAAGGTGCTCTGGTCCGGGAAGAACGCGTGGTTGAACACCAGGCTGGCCGCGGTGGCGTAGAGGAAGAAGTCGTACCACTCGATGGTGGTGCCGACCAGGCTCGCCCACAGCGCGGTGCGCGCTTGCGGGGTCGCGCGCTGTGGCTCCGCGTCGGGCTCATGGAGGACGGTCATAACCGTCTATCAGCGCATCAGCGGCGCGCCCGCACCAGGATTGTGCGCGCCGTGAGCGAAAAGCTAGAGCGGCACGCAGTCGTCGCCGCAGCCTGACGCGGTCGGGGTGCCCGGGACGGCGGGCCGGTGCAGCACCGCGCCGGTCGGGCGGATCGTGATCCCGTCATCGGCGGTGTCGGCGGCACCGTCGATGATCAGCGTGTACCCGCCGGGGTCGCGGGGCGGCCAGACCAGCGTCACGGCCGGATGCGCGGAGGCGTTGCGGCGGGTGCTGTTGCCGACTGAGCCGACCTGCAGGACACCATCGGCCAGGAGGGGATCGACGGCGACGGTGTGCGCGCGGAAGTCGTCGCCGACGGTGACGAGGTAGGCGTACGAGTAGTCGCCGAGGGCGTCGGCCAGCGTGTCGAGATCCACCTTGACGCTCATGGGCCGAGCCTACGGCGCTACGTTCGAGGGCATGCCGTTGCCGACACCGTCCGAGTCCACCACCGCCGTCGTCACCGGGGCGTCCGCCGGGATCGGCGCCGACCTGGCTCGGGAGCTCGCGTCCCGAGGTCACGGGGTGACTCTGGTGGCGCGCCGCGAGGACCGCCTGTGGGAACTGGCCGACGAGCTGTCCGGCGCGGTGCGCGTCGAGGTCGTCGCGTGCGACGTCGCCGACGCCGACGCGCGCGGTGCACTCCTCGGTGAGATCGAGCGGCGCGGACTGACGGTCGACGTGCTGGTCAACAATGCCGGGGTCGGCACGATCGGACCGGTGGTGGAGTCCACGCCGGAAGCCGAGATCGCCCAGGTGCGCGTCAACGTCGAGGCTGTGATCGACCTGAGTACCCGCGCGGTGCAGCAGATGGTGCAGCGCGGGCGCGGCGCCATCCTCAACGTCGGCTCCACCGCCGGGTTCCAGCCGTTCCCGGGGCAGGCCGGGTACGCGGCGACCAAGGCGTTCGTGCGGACCTACACCGACGGGCTGCGCGCCGAATTGGCCGGCACCGGTGTGACGGTGGCCGCGCTGCACCCCGGACCCGTGCGCACCGAGTTCCTGCAGACCGCCGGAATGGACGAGCGCACTTTCGCCGCGGCGTTCCCGAAGTTCCTGTGGATGCCGTCGCGGGCGGTGGCCAAAGCCGGTATCGACGCGCTGGCGCAGGACCGTGGCGCGGTGATCCCGGGGCTGCAGAACGAGATCCCGGCCCGGATCTTCGAGTTCCTGCCGCGCCGGGTGTTACTCCCGCTGCTGGCTAGTCGGCATCCGGCGCTGCGCCGCGCGCGGCGCTGACGTCTGCCTCCTCCTCGTCGTCTTCGTTGGTCTCGGTCGGGTCGTCGGCGAGCAGGTACTTTCCGGCGGTGTTGACGAAGGCCAGCAGCGGCACGGCCAGCAGGGCGCCGATGATGCCGGCCAGCACGGCGCCGGCGGTGATCGCCAGCAGCACCGCCAGCGGGTGCAGCCGCACCGCCCGCCCCATCACGAACGGTTGCAGCACATTGCCTTCGAGCTGCTGCACGGCCAGCACCAGCGCCAGCGTGAACGCCGCCACCAAGAAGCCCTTCGACAGCAGGGCCACCACCACCGCGAGGAAACCGGTCACCACGGCACCGACCACCGGGATGAACGCGCCGAGGAACACCAGTGACGCCAGCGGAAGTGCCAGCGGCACACCCATGATCGCCAGCCCGACACCGATCCCGACTGCGTCGACGAGCGCCACCAGGAAGGTGGCCCGGACGAAGCCGGTCAGCGACCCGAAGCCGGCCTTACCGGCATCGCGGACTCGCTCCCGCGAACTCACCGGGATGATCTTGGTGACGTAGCTCCAGATGCCGCGGCCGCCGTAGAGCAGGAAGATCACGGTGAACAGCACCAGAAACGCTGCCGTGACGATCTGCGTGACCGCGGTCGCGGTGGAGATGGCGCCGGTGGTCAGCCGGGCCTGGTTGTCGGAGATCACCGTGATCGCGGAGTCCGCTGCACTGTCGAGCTGTTCGCGGCTCAACTGCAGCGGACCCTCGGTGAGCCACTCCGTCGCCGAGGCGATGCTGCGGGTCACCTGTCCGCTGAGTTCGGGCAGGCCCGCGATCAGCTGCGACACCACGAACGTCAGCACCGCACCCAGTAGCGCGCCGCTGACCACCAGGACCGCGGCCACCGACAACCCGCGGGGAACGCCCCAGCGGGTCAGCCGGTCCACCTGCGGCACCAACAGGGCGGTCAGGATGATCGCGATGGCGACCGAGACCACGATCATCTGGACCTGCGCGATCAGCCAGACGGTGGCGACCACCGCAGCACCGATGACGAGCAGCCGCCACGCCCATGCGCTGGTCTTCCGGACCACCAGAGGAACCGCGTCGAGTACCGGATCCGAACCAGGGGAGTTTTCCATCGGTCCAAGATATCCGGCGCAGCGCGAATTGAAACGTGCTGCGGGCCAGCGTTATTGCGCCGGCCACGCACGGTCACCTCAGCGGTGCGGGCTGTCGGCCCCGGACCAGCCGTCCGGGCCGGGCGTCGGTGGGCTCACCGTTCTCGGTGATCACCGCACCGGAGACGACGGTGGCGACGTATCCATCGGCCTTCTGGTCCAGGCGCTTACCCCCGGCGGGCAGGTCATAGGCGACGACGGGACGGTGCAGGCGGATGGCGTCTGCGTCGATGACGTTGATGTCGGCCTTGTAGCCCACCGCGATCCGTCCACGGTCGTGCAGGCCGGCGACGCGGGCCGGTACCGACGTCAGTTCGCGCACCGCTTCGGCAAGGGTCAGGCGGGCGCCGGCTCGGTCACGCACCCAGTGGGTCAGCATGTAGGTGGGAAAACTTGCGTCGCAGATCATTCCGTAGTGGGCACCGCCGTCACCGAGACCCAGAACCACGTCGTCGCGGCGGATGAGCTCGGCGACGGTGTCGAGGCTGCCGTCGCGGAAGTTGGCCAGTGTGACCAGCAGCATGGCGTGCCCGTCGTCGTCGAGGAGCCGGTCGTAGGCTTCCTCGAGCGGGCTGACCCCGCGTGCGCGCGCCCGTGCAGCGATCGAATCCTGCGGTGACGGTTCATAATTCGGCGGGTCCTCCAGGGGGAACATGTAGTCCCAAGCCTGCGCGGCGAACATCAGCGGATGACCGTCGGAGGCGGGCTTGTCGGACAGGATGCGTTGCCGCACTTCCGGTTTACGCATCTCGGCGACCTTTTCGGCCAGCGGCAGGCCGGCGATCTCCCGGTAGCTCGGATACATCACGAACGGGTTGCCGGACAGTTCGAGCCCCAGTACCAGCCCGATGGGGCGCGGGAAGATCTGGGCGGTCACGCTCGGACCGTCCGCCCCCGCATCCTGATTGGCCTTCTCCACCATGGTCAGCGCGTCGAGGAAGAACGGCTCGCCGGCGTTGCCGACGGCCAGGGTGAACGTCACCGGCAGACCGACGTCGGCGGCGACGTCGAACACCGTGCGCAGCACCGGCTCGTAGTCGCCGGCGACGAGGTCGGGAACGAACTGGATCAGTCCGCCACCACCCGCGTCGACGCCGCGCGCGATCGCCTCGATCTCGGCGCGGTCGGCGTCGTAGCTGGGGATCGGCCTCCCGCTCTCGGTCTTGTGCAGCGTGAACCGCGACGATGCGAACCCCAGTGCGCCCGCCTGCACCGCCTCTTCGGCGAGCTTGCGCATCAAGTCCAGATCCTCGCTGGTGGCGGGCTCGCGGTCCACGCCGCGCTGCCCCATCACGTACACCCGCAGCGGTGAGTGCGGTAGCAGCGTCGCGACATCGATGTCCCGCTGTCGAGACTCCAGCGCGTCGAGGAACTCGGGGAAGGTCTCCCAGTGCCACGGCAGCCCGTCGACCATGACGACGCCCGGGATGTCTTCGACGCCGGCCATCACGTCGACGAGCACGTCGTGGTCCTCGGGCCGGCACGGCGCGAAGCCGACGCCGCAGTTGCCCATCACCGCGGTGGTGACGCCGTGCGCCGAGGACGGGGTCATGCGGTCCGACCAGATCGCCTGACCGTCGTAGTGGGTGTGCAGATCCACGAACCCGGGCGTGACCAGCAGCCCGGTGGCGTCGATGACCCGGTCGGCGGAACCGGTGACGGTGCCGACCGCGACGATGATTCCGTCGCGGATCGCGACGTCGCCGACGACGGGTTCGCCGCCGAGGCCGTCGACGATGGTGCCGTTGCGAATAAGCAGATCGAACGTCATACGACGAATGTACGGTGACGTCATGATCGACCACTTCGGAATCAACTGCGCGGACTGGGAACGGTCGAAGACGTTCTACGACAAGGTGCTCGGCGTGCTGGGGTTCCGCCGCGTACTGGAGTTCGGTCCGGCGATCGGCTACGGCGCCGACGAGCATCCGGCGTTCTGGATCGCCGACGCGTCGGCCGGCGATGCCGCCGGACCCAACCGGGAGGTCCACATCGCGTTCCAGGCGAAGGACCCGGAGTCGGTGCAGGCGTTCTATCAGACGGCAGTGGCACTCGGCGTCGAGCCGTTGCATCCGCCGCGCCTGTGGCCCGAGTACCACGAGAAGTACTACGGCGCGTTCGTGCGGGATCCGGATGGGAACAATGTCGAAGCGGTGTTCCACGGCGGCGAGCCGCCTAGGTAGGCACGGCGGCGAGCCGCCCAAATAGGCACGGCGGCGAGCCGCCTAGGTAGGCACGGCGGCGGGCCGCCAACATAGGTGGGGCGGCGGGCCGCCAAAAGTAGCTCGGCGGGCTGTCTGCGCGGGCGTAGCGTGGAGTGATGTCCGATGTCGACGCGGCCCGCGAGATACTCCGTGACTCCTTCACCCGCCTGATCGAGCATGTCGATGCGGTCACTGACGGGTTGACCGACGAGGTCTCCTTCTACCGGCCCACGCCGCAGGCCAACTCGATCGCCTGGCTGCTCTGGCACAGCGCCCGCATGCAGGACGCGCAGCTGTGCGACCTCGCCGGCACCGAACAGGTGTGGCTGCGCGAAGGTTGGGTGGACCGTTTCGCGTTGGACCTGCCGCGCGAGGCGCACGGCTATGGGCAGACGCCCGAGGAGGTCGCCAAGGTGCGGGCCCCGGCCGAACTGCTGTCCGGCTACTACCACGCGGTGCACCGGGAGTCGCTGGAGTACGTGGCGTCGGTGACGGCTGAGGAGCTCGCGCGGATCGTCGACCGACACTGGAACCCGCCGGTGACCGCCAGCGCCCGCCTGGTCAGCATCGTCGATGACGCCGCGCAGCATCTCGGTCAGGCCGCTTATCTCCGCGGGATCGCCCCGCGGTCTTGACGCGCGTCAACACCGCGAGAGATGCACGTCACAGCGGTCGATAGCATGGGGTGATGACCGCGACGACCGACGTTGAGAAGCCTGACCCGTTCACGGGTACCGGAACCGTCACGAATCCCGCGACCGGCGCCGTCGCCGGCGAGGTCCACTGGACCGATCCCGCCGACGTGCCGCATCTGGCCGCCGCCTTGCGGGCCGCGCAGCGCGAGTGGGAGGCGCGCGGACCGAAGGGGCGCGCGAAGGTGCTGGCCCGCTACGCAGTCTGGCTCGGTGAGCACCGCGCCGACATCGAGGATCTGCTGATCGCCGAGACCGGCAAGTCGGCGGTGGACGCCGCGCAGGAAGTTCCGCTGATCCTGATGATCATCTCCTACTACATCCGCACGATGGAGAAGGCGCTCGCGCCCGAGGCCCGCCCGGCGGCGCTGCCCCTGCTGTCGATCAAGAAGATCGCGGTGCACTACCGGCCCCGCCCGGTTGTCGGCATCATCGCGCCGTGGAACTACCCGGTGGCCAATGCGCTGATGGATGCCGTCGGGGCGCTGGCCGCCGGCTGCGCGGTGCTGCTCAAGCCTTCCGAGCGCACCCCGCTGACCGCCGAGTTGCTCCTGCGCGGCTGGCTGGACTCCGGCGGACCGGACGTGCTGGCGCTGGCCCAGGGGGCGCGGGCGGTCTCCGAGGCCGTCATCGACAACTCCGACTTCATCCAGTTCACCGGTTCCAGCGCGACGGGCGCGAAGGTGATGGAACGCGCGGCGCGCCGGCTCACCCCGGTGAGTCTCGAGCTGGGCGGCAAGGACCCGATGATCGTCCTCGAGGACGCCGACATCGACCTCGCCGCGCACGCCGCGGTGTGGGGCGCGATGTTCAACGCGGGCCAGACCTGCGTGTCGGTCGAACGGGTCTATGTGCTCGAGCAGGTCTACGACCAGTTCGTCGACGCCGTGGTGCGCGACGTGAAGAACCTCAAGCTGGGCAGCGGCGACGGTCACCATCTGGGCGCCATGATCGACGACTCCCAGGTCGATATCGTCGACCGGCACGTCGCCGACGCGCTGGCCAAGGGCGCGCGTGTGCTGACCGGCGGCAAGCGCGGCACCGGGTCGGGCAGCTTCTACGAGCCGACCGTGCTGGTCGACGTGGACCACTCCATGTCGTGCATGACCGAGGAGACCTTCGGCCCGACACTGCCGATCATGAAGGTCGGCTCGGTCGACGAGGCGATCCGGCTGGCCAACGACAGCCCGTACGGCTTGTCGGCCGCGGTCTTCTCCAAGGACATCGAACGGGCGGAGACGGTCGCGCTGCAACTCGAGTGCGGTGGCGTCAACATCAACGACGTGATCTCGAACCTGATGTGCACCACGGCCCCGATGGGCGGCTGGAAGACCTCCGGAATCGGCGCCCGGTTCGGCGGCCCGGAGGGGTTGCGCAAGTACTGCCGGATCGAGACCGTGGTCAGTCCCCGCACCAACCTCGGAGCCGGCGGCAACTACTACAACAACTCCGACCGGGCGCTGAAGCTGATGAACACCGTGATGACCAAGTTCGCGCTGATCCGGCCCCGCCGGATGGCCAAGTAGGCCACCGCCGCCGTCGATGCGTTTTCTCGCTGCGCTGCTGTTGTGGCTGCTCACGACCGTCGCGCTGGCTGCGGCCGTGCCGGCGCTGTGGGCCCAGGCCACGATCGTCGACGAGGACGGCTACGCCGCGCTGGCGTCTTCGGCCGCCGAAGACCCGCGGCTGCAGCAGGCGATGGCCGGTGAGCTCACCACCCAAGCGGTCGCACTGGCCGCCGACAACGGGTACATGCTCAACCCGCAACTGGTCGCGCAGGTCGCCGACTCCTACACCCACAACGAAGGCTTTCCCGGCCAGTTCGGCCAGGCCAACCGGATCGCGCACCGGTGGATGTTCACCGGCGCGGTGCCCAGCGGGAACTCGACCGACCAGTGGCTGATCGACGTGGCGCCCATGCTCGCCGACCCGTCGTTCGACGCGACGCTCGGCAGCCTGGACCTGCAGGTGCCCGACACCCTCACGGTGCCGATCACCGTGGATTCCCCGGAGTTGCAGCCTGGCAAGCTGCGGTGGCTGGCCTCCTGGGGGCCGTGGATCAGCATCTCCGCGGCCGTGGTGACCGGTCTGCTGGCACTGCTTACCTTGCTGTCGGCGCGTCGGCGCGGCAAGGCGCTGACGGCGCTGGGGGTTTCGGCGCTGCTCGTCGGCGCCGCCGGCTGGGCGGGCATCGAGATCGCCGACCGCTACGTCGACGCGGCGCTGAACCGGACCACCGGCAACATCCGGACCGTGGCCGAGGTGATGGTGGCCCACGCTGTCGACAGCGTGCACCACTGGCTGAACATCACCCTGCTCGCCGGTCTGGGACTGGTGGTGCTGGGCGCGCTCGGCGCCGTCCTCGGCGGACTGACGCGACGGCAGGACGTCCCTACAGGTGCGTCATCTCCCGGGACAGCAGCGCGCTCTCGATGAAGGTGTAGTGCCTGGGATAGTGGTGCGGGATCCGTTCCCCGCCGTCGCCGTCATGGCGAATCCTCCAGTGCACCAAGGTCGATACCCGTGCCGTCGTCATCGACCAACCGTGCGCGGCGTGACCGCCGACGTATCCGACTACCGTCATGGTCGTTCCTTTCCCCGATCTGGAATACATCGTGGGTGGCGGGTTCCACGG
The DNA here is from genome assembly GCA_050205485.1 of Mycolicibacterium vaccae. Lineage (GTDB taxonomy): Bacteria > Actinomycetota > Actinomycetes > Mycobacteriales > Mycobacteriaceae > Mycobacterium > Mycobacterium vaccae_A. The sequence continues at coordinate 309,157 of JBNMQW010000002.1, forward strand.
CGGCATCAGTAGTACGGTACTGACTTCTCGGGCGTCGGCTCGGGCGCCACTGAGGTGGGACGAGTGCGGGTTTAGCTGCGGCGGTGGACCTGGTTAGCCACCATCGCGGCGAGTTCCGCGCGGGTCCTCGCCCCGGTCTTTGCCATGGCCTTGTAGACGTGACTTTCCGCCGTGCGCACCGAGATCGTCAGCCGCGCTGCGATATCCCGGTTGGACAGCGACTCCGAGACCAGCATGGCGATCTCCCGTTCACGGTCGGTCAACGGCAGCCTGTCGACGGCCTGACGAACCGCGGGGGTGAAGGCCCCGCCGCACCGTGCCGCGAGTTCCTCGGCCCGCGCTGCGCAGCGCAGCGCCGAGCCGCGCAGGTTCTTGCGGCGGTAACTCGTCGCCGCGTGGGCCACGGCGTCGATCGCTCCGATCAAGTCGCCGTGGCGTTCGAATTCCGTTGACAAACGATCCAATTCATCGCTGTCGGCGGTCCGCAGGGCAGCGGCGAAGTGGGCGGCCAGCCCGGCGCGCGGTCCTTCGACGAGCGCTTCCAGCTCGTGCAGACGTTCGGCGGTCGAGACATCGCCGAACTGCGTCGCCGTCTGCAGGCAGAGCACTTCGGCACCGTATTGTCCGTTCGCCCGGGAACTTTCGGCTGCGGTGCGCACTCTGGCGACAGCTTGGCGGACCGCGCCCTGTGCGCCGAGCATCCAGCAGCAGGCGATGTCGCGGGCATAGTCGAGGTGGCGCCGACTCGGGTGCCGCTCGTCGATCAGCGTGGTGTGGAGCCGCCCGGCCTCGTCGGTGAGTCCGCGCATCGCCAGCGCGGTCATCAGCAGAATGCGGCAACGGTACTCGGTGAGGGCACTCCAGGCGGTGAGCCGCTCGAGCGCGGGTGTCAGCAGGGCGCACGCGGATTCGAGATGCCCCGCGGCGAGTTCGGCATGTGCGGTGATGGCCTCCGAGGCGCAGCGCAGGGGCGCCTCGCGTGACGCCAGCGCGCGGCGTCGTACCGCGGCGGCCACCCGCTGCGCCTGCTCGATCTCTCCGGCCAGCAGCATGGCGTCGATGTGGGCGTCGGCGATGACGATCAAACCCCGTGCCGGCACCGAAAACTCGCTCTCCACCGCCGCAGCCGCGGCCGCCTCGGCGGCATGACCGGCTTCGCCGTGCGCCACGGTCAGTGCCCAGCAGACCAGATGATCCTGCACCTGATCCGGGGAGCCGTCGGTCGGCAGTTCACCGGCGTGTTCCGCGACGGCCGCGGGTCTGCCCAGCGCAGCCCAGTAGATGCACCAGAACACCGCGATGCAGTGCCGCGCCGCCGCGGAGTCCGGCGGTGTCCGATCGATGAGGGTCCTGGCGGCTTCCGGGTCGGCGAGGGTGAACAGCTGGTTCACCGCGCGCAGAAGAGCCGCCTGCGCGCGATCGTCTTCCGAGAGCGCGGACGGCTCGATCTCAGCCAGCAGGGACTCGGCTTGCAACCCGTTACCCGACCACGACAAGGCGGAGGCTTGGATCAGACGTGCTTGCAGGCCGGCTCCGGCGGCGATTGCCGCCTCGGAAAGACGTTGGGCCAGAGATAGATCGAGCATGCCTGCGGCTGCCCGTCCGGCGTCGAGCAGCAGGTCGGCGTCGGGTGCGATGTCGGAGTCCAGGCTCAGGGCGGCGCGCCGGACCACCGTCTGCACGTCGTCGCGTCGTTCCGACGAGGCGAGTTCGGCGACGATGCGGCCACGCAGACGCCGCAGGGCGGTCTCCGGACCGCGTTGTCGGCGGACCTCGCCGTAGAGCGGATGCGCCAGGGAGACGGTGACCTGGTCGAAGGCCCGGTCGTAGGCGACCAGCCCGCGGCGGTCCGCCTCCTCCACGGCCTCTGGTCCGGCGATGCGCACCAACGAGCGCAGTTCGAGGGGCTCGCCGACTGCCAGCGCGTCGACGACGTCGCCGACCGGTCCCGACAGGGAACCCAGCCGGGACTCCACGAGCTCGACGAGATTCGGCCCCAGCACCGGGTCGGCGCTCCACGCCCACACGTGGTCGCGGCGGACCAGCCGTTCGTCGGCGACCGCCTGGTCGACGATGTTGCGCAGGTACAACGGATTACCTCGGGTGAGGTCCCAGAGTCGTTGCGCGGAAGGCGGATCCAGCGGACCGCCGAGTGTGTGCATCAGCAATGCCACGGTGTCGTCGCCACCCAGTGGTTGCACGTTCAACCACTCGAAGTCTCCGCCCTTCCACAGTTCCCGGGTTGCGGGCGGAACAGGATCGCCCTCCCGGACGGTCAGCACCACCTTTGCCGCACCGCGCGCGATGATCTGCTGCACCACCACGGTCGACAGATCGTCTAGCAGCGGGGCGTCATCGACGCAGATCATGACCGGCCGGCCGGCCGGCGTCGAGGCCAGCGCGTCGATGACATTCCTGATCAACTCGCGCCCGTCGGCGCCGGCGTGCCGAACCCACGGGGTCATGGCGCCCAGCGGGAGGGTGCGGGCGGCAGAGGTGCCCGCCACCCAGCGGGTCTCCCAGCCATCGGCGGCCAGTCGATCGAGCGTCTCGCGGACCAGGCGGGTCTTGCCGACACCGGCGGTGCCGGTGACGACGAGACCGGCACACGTCGGGTCCAGAAGCGCGTCCTCGATGCGGCGCGTTTCCCTCGTGCGACCGACCAACGGCCACGTCAAGCGCACCCGTTCAGCTTAGGAGCGGGCGTGCCGCAGATCGAGAGACCTTCGCAAATGCAGTAGGGCGGTACTCACGAGTCGGCGCCCGTGGGACACGAGAATCGAGACGAGGTGATTCTCATGGTCGAGGAGAAAGAACCGCAGGTCACACCCCTCGAGTCGGCGATGGTCACGTTCGGCGGCGGCACGCACTTCTGCCTCGGGTCCCATCTGGCGCGGCTGGAGATCGCCGAAGGCCTGGCCATCATGGCGCGCCGGATGCCGCACCTCCGGCTGGACGGGGATGCACCGTGGAAGCCGCCGACCGGGCTGAGCGGACCCCGGGCCCTGCCGGTGACGTTCTCGGTATGAGGCCTGCTCAGGCCGGTGAACGGGGGAGTCGATGCGCGCCTTGGCTAGTCTCGGAAAGGATTGAGCCCACCATCCGCGAGGCTCGGATCCCCCAGGAAAGGCTTCTCGTTGTCGTCTGAGCACATCGCTGAACTCGACGGTCTCGCCGGTTGGACCGTGGGCCTGATGGAACGCCTCGGCGGTCCGGGCGCCGGTTTGGCGATCTTCCTGGAGAACGTTTTCCCGCCGCTGCCGAGCGAGGTGATCCTGCCGATGGCGGGGTTCGCCGCCCAGCTTGGGGTGTTCTCGGTGTGGGGGGCGATCCTGTGGACCACGCTGGGTTCGGTCCTGGGCGCCTGGCTGATCTACCTGCTCGGCGCGCGCCTGGGGCATGACCGCATGTGCGCCCTGGCCACGAAGCTCCCGTTGATCGACACCGAGGACATCGACAAGGCCTCGGACTGGTTCGCACGCCACGGAACCAAAGGTGTGTTCTTCGGCCGGATGCTGCCGTTCTTCCGCAGCTTCATCTCCGTGCCCGCGGGGGTCGAGCGGATGAACTTCGGAGTCTTCACCCTGCTCACCACGCTCGGCAGTCTGATCTGGAACAGCGTCTTCGTCGGGCTCGGCTACGCGCTGGGCGCCAACTGGCACTACGTGGAGCCGTACTCGGCGATCTTCCAGTACGTCGTGTTCGCCATCGTCGGCGTCCTGGTGGCCCGGTTCGTGTTCGTCCGGCTGCGAAACCGGAGACTGCAGTCGCAGTCGGCCGACGGGGGCTAGCGGCCGGCCGGCGGGTCGGGTTCGCGAAACGCGGGTTGTGCGGAGTAGATCCGTCCGCCGATCTTGATGTACGGGGTGCGGAAGTACGCCCAGCCCGTCATCAGGATGGCGGCCGCGGCCAGGAAGGCGACCGCACTCTGCAGGTCGGGCAGGCCCCCGGCGAACAACAGTGCCGAACCGAGCGCGCTTCCGGTCCAGTAGATGCGGCGCTTCACCGCCCGCGCGGAGAACCGCGCGGTCTCCCGGCCCGGAACCACGGCGGCCAGCAGCAGCGCCACGGCGCCGGCGATCAGCAGGATGTTCGACATCTGGTCCATCAGGGCAGCAACACCTGGAAGCCGTCGACGATCTGTTCGGCGTCGCGCTGATAGGTCGGATCCGCGCCGTTCGAGGTCTGGATCGTCACCGTCACAAGGTAGGTGGCGTTGCCGCGCTGGGCGACCACGGCGTGCATGATGACCGACCGGCGCGGCACCGGACCCATCGGCGGTGCGGTGAAAGTCGTTGTCTCGGCCGGGAAACCGCATGTCGTGGTGTTCTCGCTGCGTAGATCCGCGGCGTTCATCATCTGGATCAGGTTGGCGCGGCTCTCCTCGAACACATCGCGCGGGTCGGCCACCCCGCGGGCCCGTTCCAGCGTGACCACGGCGTTGGGCACGAACCCGTTGGCCGTCAGCGACTCGGCGACGAGTGCGAAGCGGATCACCTGACTGTCCATCATCGAGTTCCGTTGCCAGCCCGCCGGGATGGGGATCCGCACCGCAGGTTCGCGCGGGTTCAGCGACGGGACGTCGGCCAGCCGGGCCTCCACCGTGGTGCAGTCCGCGTCGGGAACCCACCGTTGGCCGGGGGTCTCCCCAGCGGCCAGCACCGGTGACCCGGTGATCTCGCGGGCGCACCCCGTCGCCAACAGCGTCGCCGTACAGGCGATGGCCGCCAGCGCGCGAAAAGTGGAGGACATGTCAACTCCCGTCGAGGGTGCGGAGCAGGAACTCGTAGATGAGCGCGGAGCGGAACGCTGTCTGCGGGTTGTCGGCGGCCCCGGCGTGCCCACCTTCGATGTTCTCGTAGTAGTGCACGGGGTGCCCGGCCGCTTCCAGTGCCGCCGTCATCTTCCGCGCGTGACCGGGATGCACCCGGTCGTCGCGGGTGGACGTGGTGATCAGCACCGGGGGATAGCTACAGCCGGTCGAGATGTTCTGGTACGGAGAGTATTTCGAGATGAACTCCCAGTCGTCCGGATCGTCGGGGTTGCCGTACTCGGCCACCCACGACGCGCCGGCCAGCAGCAGGTGGAACCGCCGCATGTCCAGTAGGGGGACGCTGCACACCAAGGCGCCGAACAACTCCGGGTACTGCGTGAGCATGATGCCCATGAGCAGTCCGCCGTTACTGCCGCCCTGGGCGCCCAGCTGTTCGACGGTCGTGATGCCGCGGTCCACCAGATCCTTGGCCACCGCGGCGAAATCCTCGGCCACCAGGTGCCGGCCCTCCCGCATCGCCTGCGTGTGCCACGTCGGCCCGTACTCGCCGCCCCCTCGAATGTTGGCCAGCACGTAGGTACCGCCGCGCGTCAGCCACAGCCGGCCCATGACCCCGTCGTAGGACGGTGTGCGCGCCACCTCGAAACCGCCGTACCCACCGAGCAGCGTGGGACCCGGTCCCTGCCGGTGGCGATGGCCGACGACGAAATACGGTACGGCGGTGCCGTCCTCGGAGGTCGCGAAGTGCTGCGTCACCTTCAGGTCGGCGGAGTCGAAGAACGACGGTGCGCGTTTGACCTCCCTCAGGTCCCCACCCGCGGACCCGTACAGCAGCCGCGACGGGGTGTCGAAACCCGAAGAGTCCAAGAAGATCTCGTCGCTGTCCTCGTCGGCGGCCGCGATGACGGTGTTGGTGTTCTCCGGCAGCCCGAGCACCGGTTCGGCGTGCCACGAACCCGGCGTGTACACCTCGACGTGGCTGGCCACATCGGCCAACGTCACCACCACCAGGCGGTCACGGGTCCACGCGTAGTGGTGCAGGCAGGTGTGCGCGTCCGGCTCGAACACCGTCGTCAGCGTCGCTGTGCCGCCGAGGAACTCTTCATACGGTGCGGCCAGCAGCGAACCGGCGCGGTAGGAATCGCGCCCGTACAGCCAGTCGCTGCGCAACTCGATCAACAGCCATTCCCGGTGCACCGACACCCCCGCGTCGGTCGGGGCGTCGATGCGGATGAGTTCCCCTGCCCGCAACTCGTAGATCTCGTCGTTGAAGAAATCCAGGGCGCGCGAGATCAACGTGCGTTCGAAGCCCACCGTGCGGTCCACCGACGCCGCGACGATGACGTCGGTCTGGGCGCCGCTGAACACCAGCTCGGCGTCGGCGAGCGGCTGGCCGCGCCGCCACCGGCGCACCTCGCGGGGATACCCCGACTCGGTGAGCGTGCCTTCGCCGAAGTCGGTGCCGACCAGCAACGTGTCGTGGTCAGCCCAGGTCACCTGGGACTTGGCCTCCGCCAACTCGAACCCGCCGGCGACGAACTCCCGCGACTCCATGTCGAACTCGCGGACCACGGCGGCGTCGGAGCCGCCCGGCGACAGGCTGATCAGTGCACGGGAGAAGTCCGGCTTGATGACCTGAGCGCCGGCCCACACCCAGTTCACGCCGTCGGCGGCGGCCAGCGCGTCGACGTCGATGATGACGTCCCACTCGGGCTGCTCACGCAGATAGCTCTCCAGCGTGGTGCGCCGCCACACCCCCTTCTGGTGGCCGGCGTCGCGCCAGAAGTTGTACAGATACTCGCCGCGGCGCCGCACGTACGGGATCCGGGCATCGGTGTCGAGGACCTCGAGAGCCTCCGCCCGCATCTGCTCGAATCGCTCACCGGACAGTTCGGCCACCGTCGGCTCGTTGTGCGTACGCACCCACGCCAGGGCGTCGTCGCCGGTCACGTCTTCGAGCCAGAGGAAGGGGTCGTCGGTCTCAGCCACGACACCCATTCTGCGCACCCCCTCGACGCGCCGGACAACCGGCGGCGCGCCGCGCCCGTCCGGCGCCTGCGCGGCGTTATCGTCACAAGCGTGATTCCGCTGCCGAGAGCCTCGGCGCTGGCCGGGGTGATGATCGTCGGAGTGGCGATCGGCATGATCGCGGCCATTGGGGCTGCGGTCGAGATCAATGCGTCCATCCGCCCCGACATCGTCATCGCGCTGGTGGTCGGCGTCCCCGGAGTGATCGGCCTGCTCACCGTCCTGATGTCGCGTCGCCGCTGGGTCACCGCCGTCGGCGCGATGATCCTCGCGATCGGGCCCGGTCTGCTCGGCGCGCTCACCGCGATCCAGGTGGCCACCGGTGTCTGACCGCAAGCCCGACAGCGGCGAACCCACCGAGGCGTTCACCCCGGAGTTCACCGGCGCCTTCACCGCCGCTGCTTTACATGACCGACCCGCCGGTGCGGTCCACGAGGGACCCACCGAGATCCCCCCGAACCCGGCCCAACCCGTCGTGGTCCCCGGGGTGGCGCAGTATCTGAGCCGCTGGCGGTTCGTCCTCGTCGTGTTCGCCGTCTGGGTGGCGGCCGGCGCCGCCGGTGCGGGCCTCTACTACTGGTGGTTCCACTCCGTCGACAAGGACCTGCCGGTGTTCGCGGTCCTGGTCTTCGTGGTGGCGGCCACGGTCGGCGGTCTGCTCACGGCGCTCGTGCAGGAGCGGCCGGCGGTCGCGGCGCTGGCCGTCGCCTTGATGTGCGCACCGATGGCGGCGGTCACGGGCGCCGCCCTGCTCTACGGCGGATACGTGTTCGGCTGGGTCAGCCGCTGACATTTCCCTGCCGCGTGGGCACGCGGTTCATTCATATGTTCAGATAGACAGATGAACCGACGCGCGGCACTGGCGTGCGCGCTGAGCGCTGCCCTGGTCGCCGCCTGCGCCGGGCAGCCCGACAACCAGGCCTCCGATCAGATCGTGCTCGCCGAAAGCTACGAGCTCGGCGGCTACAACCCGGTCAACGGCTACTCGGAGTCCGGCGTCTCACCGATCTACGAGGGGCTCTACCAGCCCAGCGCGACCACCGACACCGTCGTCCCCGAACTGACACCCGCCCTGGCTGCCGACCCGCCCGAGCCGGCGGGCCCCCACCGCTGGCGCATCCCGCTGCGCACCGGCGTGCTGTTCTCCGATGGCAGCACGTTGGACTCGGCCGACGTCGTCGCCACCTACGCCGCCGTCGCGGACCCGAAGGTGGCATCCGAGATCTCCACCTCGGTGGCCCCCATCGTGTCGCTGACCGCCGACGGTCCCGACGCGGTCACCGTCGAACTGGACACCGCCGCCGACCCGAGGCCGTACCTGCTGCTCGGCATCCTGCCCTCCGAGAAGGTCGAGGCCGCCCCGGCCGGGGACTGGGCGGTCAACACCGCACCGGTGGGCACCGGGCCCTACCGCCTCGACACGCTGCGACCCGACCAGGCCGTGCTGGTCGCCCGCGACGACTACTGGGGCGACCCGGCGCAGGTGAAGCGTCTCGTCTACACCTACACCCCCGACGACAACGCCCGCGCCCAGGCCATCGTGTCCGGGGCCGTCGACGGCACCACCCTGCCACCGCGGCTGATCGAATCGATCCGCGGCGACGACATCGAGACCGTCGGTGTGCAGTCCGCCGACTGGCGCGGGATCGCGCTGCCCGCCGGCAACCCGTTCACCGCCGACGTGCGTGCGCGGCTGGCGATGAACCTCGGCGTGGACCGCGACGCCATGGTGCGCGACGTCCTCGTCGGCTACGGGCGTCCTGCCGCCACTCCGGTGGCGCAGGCCTACGGCGACGCCTACAACCCCGACGCCCGCTTCGACTTCGACCTCGACCGCGCCAAAGCCGTTCTCGACGAGGCAGGCTGGCGCGTCGGCACCGGCCAGGTTCGCGAAAAAGACGGCACGCGAGCATCATTCGAACTGCTCTACAACGCCCAGGACACGCTGCGCCGCGACCTCGCCGTCGCCTACGCCGCGGCGATGAAACCGCTCGGCATCGATGTCCGCCCGCGCGGTACCAGCTGGGACGACATCGACACCCGGTTCGGTGATTCTGCTGTGGTGCTCGGCGGCGGCTCGACGCCCTACAGCATCGACTCCCAGGTCTATGACACCTTGCACACCCGGGTGCCCGACTCGTCGATCTACTCCAACCCGGGCAACTTCACCGCCGCCGGCCTCGACGAACTGCTCGAGCGCGCCGCACAATCCGGGCCCGGACCCGAGAAGGACGCGCTCTACCGCGACATCCAGCGCACCTACGTCGCCGAACCGTCGCACGTGTTCCTGGTCTTCCTCGACCACGCCTACGGGTATCGCGACCGGGGCTGGAACCAGAGCGCGCCGATCATGGAGCCGCACTCCCACGGGGTGTCGTGGGGCCCGTGGTGGAACGTGGCCCGGTGGACACGCTGACCTCCGCGCCCTCCGCCACCGTCGAAACCCCGTCGACGGCGCGGCCCGCGCGGCCCCTGCGCGCCGCGGCCCGGCTGCTGGCCGTGCGCACCGCGATCGCCGTTCCGCTGACCGTGGCCATCTCGGCGGCGATCTTCGCCGTCGCGTCGCTGTCGCCGTTCGACCCGCTGGCCGCCTACCTCGGCAGCAACTACCAGTTCGCGACACCGTCGCAGCGCGACGCGATGCGCGCGGCCTACGACACCGACCAGTCCTGGTACAGCGCCTGGTGGCAGTGGCTCGGCGGTCTCACCCGCGGTGACCTCGGCTGGTCGTCGACCCAGTCGCAGCCGGTCGCCACCGTCCTGACCGAACGTCTGCCGTTCACCCTCGGCCTGTCCGGCGCGGCCCTGCTGACCGCGACGGTGCTGGCGATCGTGCTCGGCTGCCTGGCCGGGATGCGCCGCGGCGGCCTTCTCGACCGGGTGGTCACCGGGCTGTCGGTGACGTTCGCCGCGGTGCCGCCGTTCGTGGTGTCGCTGGCACTGGTGGTCGTGGTGGCCGTCGGCCTGCGCTGGCTGCCTGCCTCGGGGGCGGCCGCGCCGGGCGCGGCGTACACGGTCGACGGCGTTCTGCGCCACGGCATCCTGCCGTGGATCGCGTTGACGGTGTCGATGATCCCGTGGCTGCTGCTGACCACTCGGGCAGCCGTCGTCGCCGGTGTCGAGTCCGACGCCGTCCGCGGCGCCCGAGCCCGCGGCGTGCACGGCTGGGCGCTGTTGCGCGGGCACATCGCGCCGGTGTCGGTGCTGCCCACGCTGGCGCTGCTGGGCACCCGATTGCCCGAGTTGATCGCCGGTGCGGCGATCGTGGAGACCGTGTTCGGCTGGCCGGGCATGGCCGCCGTGCTGGTGGATTCCGCGGCGGCCCTTGACTTTCCGTTGCTCGCCGCGCTGACCGTGGCGGCCGCCGTCGCCGTGCTGGCCGGCTCGGCGCTGTCCGACGCCGCCGCCGTCGCCATCGACCCACGCATCCGGATGGCCGCATGAGTGTCCCCACCCTGCAGCGCATCCGGCCGCACCTGAACTGGCCGTGGATCGTCCTGGGCGCTATCGCCGCGATCGCGGTGGGCATTCCGCTGTTCGCCGGCGACCAGGTCGCCGACTTCTCGGCGGCACTGCGACCACCCAGCGCCGAACATCTTGCCGGGACCGATCATTCGGGCTATGACCTGCTGGTCCGCACCGCCGAGGGACTGCAGATGTCGCTGCTGATCGCCGCGGTGTGCGCCGTGGCCGCCACCCTGCTCGGGGTGCTGATCGGAGTGGTGGCAGCGCTGGCCGGCGGGTCGCTCGACGCCGTGGTGATGCGCCTCGTCGACGGCGTCAACGCGCTGCCGCACCTCGTGGTCGGCATCGTCATTGCCGCGATGTGGCGCGGCGCGCCGCTGGCCATCATCGCCTCCATCGCGCTCACTCACTGGCCGGCGGTGGCGCGCGTGGTGCGCGCGGAACTGCTCGCCGTGGCCGACGCGGGCTGGGTCCAGACGTCGCGGCTGGCCGGCGCGTCGCGCTGGTTCGTGGCGCGGCGGCACCTGATCCCGGCCGTCACGACGCAGGCGCTGGTGGCCATGGTCGTGCTGCTGCCGCACGCGGTGTGGCACGAGTCCACCCTGTCGTTCCTCGGCGTCGGACTCTCACCGGACCGCGCCAGCCTCGGCACGCTGCTCAGCGAGGCGCGCGGCGACGTGCTCACCGGCGCCTGGTGGACGCTCGCGGTCCCGGCGACCGCCCTCATCGCGACCGCGCTGGCCTTCGCCATGGCCGGCGCCTCCCTGCGCAACCGGCACCAACCACCGACAGGAGCAGTGTGGTGACCACGATCTGCACACGCGAAGAACTGGCCTTCGCCATGGACGGCGCCGCCCAGCTGACCGGGCTCACCGTCGAGATCGACCTGCGCCGCGGTCGGCACAGCGGCGTCGTCCCCGTGCTCGGCGACGTGCACCTCGCCGTGCCGGCGGGCCGCGTCACCGCGCTGATCGGCGAATCCGGTTGCGGCAAGTCACTTGTCGCCGCCGCCCTGTCGGGACTGCTGCCGCCGGGATCCCGCGCCCGCGGGCAGGTGCACATCGGCGGCCGCGAAGTGCCCTTCGGCGACGAACGTCGGTGGCGCACCCTGCGCGGACGGCACGTCGGCGTCGTCCCGCAGTCGGCGGCGACGTCGTTGACGCCGGTGCGCACGGTCGGTTCCCAACTCGGCGAGGTCTGCGCACGGCTGGACGCCGACCGCACCCCCGAGCAGCTGTGCGCCGCCGTCGCACTGCCGCCCGCCACGCTGCACCTGTACCCGCACGAGCTGTCCGGCGGCATGGCCCAGCGGGTCGCGATCGCCGCGGCGCTGGCCGGCCGCCCCGGACTGCTGATCGCCGACGAGCCCACCTCGGCGCTGGACCCCGACAACGCGGCGCTGGTGTGGCGCCTGCTCGGCGACGCGGCCGCCGACGGGGCGGCGGTATTGGTGATCACCCACGACATGCCGTCGCTGCTGCGTGCCGGGGCCTGCGACGACGTCGCGGTGATGGCCCGCGGCACCGTGATCTCCCAGGACCCGCTGGCTGACGCGATGACCAGCAGCGACCCCTACCTCCGAGCGCTGCTCGCGACGGTTCCGGTGTGAGCGGCATCCGGGCCGACGGCATCGTCGTCACCCTCGGCGGGCGCACCGTCCTCGAGGGCGTCGACCTGACCGCGCCCGCCGGCGCGGTCACCGGCGTCACCGGGGTCTCGGGCAGCGGCAAGACCACACTGCTGCGCGTGCTCGCCGGCCTGCAGACACCGGACGCGGGGGAGATCCGCTACGACGGCGACCCACGCCCACCCAAGGGATCGGTGGCGCTGCTGGCGCAGCATCCGCGCCTGGTGTGCAACCCGCGCTGGACGCTGGGCCAGATCATCGCCGAGCCCGCCGCCATCCGCCGCGCGCCCGCCGACGTCGACGACGCGGCCGTTCGGGTCGGGCTGGAGCCCGAACTCCTGGACCGCCATCCCGGACAGGTCAGCGACGGTCAACTGCAGCGCGCGTGCCTCGGACGCGTGCTGACGCAGGGGGCGCGCTTCGTGCTGTGCGACGAACCGACCGCGATGCTCGACCCCATCGCCACCGCATCGGTGGTGTCCCTGCTCACCGAAATCGCCGCCGCCGGATCGGTGGTTGTACTCGTCAGCCACGACCCCGCCCTGATCGACGCGCTCGCCGATCACTCGCTGGCCTTGCCGCGACCATTAGGGTTGAGAACGTGACTCACTATGACGTCGTCGTTCTCGGAGCCGGCCCCGGCGGATACGTCGCAGCCATTCGCGCCGCCCAGCTCGGGATGAACACCGCCATCGTCGAACCCAAGTACTGGGGCGGCGTGTGCCTGAACGTGGGGTGTATCCCGTCCAAGGCGCTGCTGCGTAACGCCGAACTGGCGCACATCTTCACCAAGCAGGCCAAGACGTTCGGTATCACCGGTGAGGCCAGCTTCGACTTCGGCGCGGCGTATGACCGCAGCCGCAAGGTCGCTGACGGCCGCGTGGCCGGTGTGCACTTCCTGATGAAGAAGAACAAGATCACCGAGGTGCACGGCTACGGCAAGTTCACCGGCGCCAACAGCATCGAGGTCGACCTGAACGAGGGCGGGACCGAGACCCTCGAGTTCGACAACGCGATCATCGCGACCGGCTCGAGCACCCGGCTGGTGCCGGGCACCTCCCTGTCGGAGAACGTCGTCACCTACGAGAAGCAGATCCTGTCGCGGGAGCTGCCCGGCTCGATCATCATCGCCGGCGCCGGTGCCATCGGCATGGAGTTCGCCTACGTGATGAAGAACTACGGCGTCGACGTCACGATCGTCGAGTTCCTGCCGCGCGCCCTGCCCAACGAGGACGCCGAGGTCTCCAAGGAGATCGAGAAGCAGTACAAGAAGCTCGGCGTGAAGATCCTGACCGGCACCAAGGTCGAGTCCATCCGTGACGAGGGGGCCGGTGGTTCCGTCTCCGTGAAGGTGTCCAAGGACGGCAAGTCCGACGAGCTCAAGGCCGACAAGGTGCTGCAGGCCATCGGTTTCGCGCCCAACGTCGAAGGCTTCGGCCTGGAGGCGGCCGGCGTCGAACTGACCGACCGCAAGGCCATCGGCATCGACGAGTACATGCGCACCAACGTGAGCCACATCTACGCGATCGGCGACGTCACCGGAAAGCTGCAGCTGGCCCACGTCGCCGAGGCCATGGGCGTGGTGGCCGCCGAGACCATCGCCGGCGCCGAGACCCTGCCGCTGGGCGACTACCGGATGATGCCGCGGGCCACGTTCTGTCAGCCGCAGGTGGCCAGCTTCGGGCTGACCGAGGAGCAGGCCAAGGAAGAGGGCTACGACATCAAGGTCGCCAAGTTCCCCTTCACGGCCAACGGCAAGGCCCACGGCCTGGGCGACCCCACCGGGTTCGTCAAGCTGATCGCCGACGCCAAGTACGGGGAACTGCTCGGTGGCCATCTGATCGGACCCGACGTGTCCGAGCTGCTGCCGGAGCTGACCCTGGCGCAGAAGTGGGACCTGACCGCCAACGAGCTGGCCCGCAACGTGCACACCCATCCGACCCTGTCCGAGGCGCTCCAAGAGGGCTTCCACGGTCTGGTCGGCCACATGATCAACTTCTAGTTGAGAGCCGTCTGGGTCGCCGGTCTCGGCGGGTTGCTGGTCGGCCACATCCTGTGGCTGGCCGGTATCTCCGTGGCAATCGAGACAGCCGACGTGTCCCGCTGGGTGCTGGTGGTCGCTGCCGCGTCGTTGCTCCTCGGAGTGGCGGCCGGGCTGGCAGGCCGTCGAGCCTGGCTCCGCCGCGCCCCCAATTGGCAGGTGTGGGCAGCGTTCTGGTGGGCGCTGCCGGTGTCACCGGTGCTGCTGTCGCTGACCGTCCTGGGCGTCACCTACCTGTAGATACGGCTGCAGGAACGCCAGCACGTCGTCGGCCTTCGCGAATCCGCCCAGGTGGCTCTCGTCGGGCATGAGCAGCAGGTCGGCATCCGGTAGGTGCTCAGCCGCGGCCTGCGCGTCGGCCAGCGAGATGATCGAGTCGGCGTCGCCGTGCCACCAGCGGACCGGCACCCCGACGTCGGCCAGGCGGAAACCCCAGTCCCGCCCGAACAGCCGGGCGTCGTCGAGCAGCGCCTGGAAGCGGCCGTTGGTCACGTGCACGATGTCGTCGATGAACATCGCCTCGATCTCCGGGTTGGCGAACACCTTCTTGTCGCCTTCGGGCATGGCTGCGGCCAGACCCGAGTACGCCAGATGCGCGAGCGGGATCACCGGGGCCAGCATCGCGGCAGTGATCTCGGCGAACGGTCGGCGCAGCGCCGACGTCACCGCCGACATCCGCTGAGCCAGCGCGATCGCACCGCTGCACGTGGCGTCCGGACCGACCGAGGGGGTCACCCCGCCGAGGATCGCGGCGGCGACCACCCGGTCGCGCAGGGCGGGCATCGCCGCGCACGCCAACGCGTACGGTCCACCGCCGGACAGGCCGACGACGGCGAGCTTGTCGGCGCCGAGCAGGTCGGCGACGCGGGCCATGTCCGACGCCCAGTCACCGATCTGGGTGTAGCGGTGCCGGTCGCTCAGCCCGGCGCCGGCCCGTTCGACCAGGACCACCCGCAGCCCGAGCGCCTCGGCGGCGCGCCGCCCGACGATGGGCAGCTGGCGCCGGCCACCCGGGGTGCCGTGGAACCACAGCACCACCTCACCGGACGGATCGCCGAACTCGGCATAGCCGAGGCGACGGCCGTCGGGCAGGAAGAACGTGCCCTCGGCGCGCGGCGGTTCACAGCGGGGGACGCCCGGCGGGTGGCGCCAGGGATTCGCAGGCAGCATGGCTGGATCGTAGCCGTGACGTGGATCACTCCGGCGCGCTACGTCCCGCGCCGGGGCCGCTCGGGGGCTCCGAAAGGTCAGTCCGGGAAGTCCAGGGGGACGCCCAGAGTCGTGATGGTGGCCGCCAGCCCGTCGTATTGCGCTGCGAGCAGACAGAATTCGATCAGCTGCGGGGCGCTGAGGTGTCTGGACAGCGACTTCCAGGTCTCGGCGGACACGCCGCGGGTGACGACGAACTCGTCGGTCGCGGCGATCACCGCCCGCTCCCGATCGGTCAGCCCCTCGGCGTCCGGGCCCGCGAAGATGCGGGCCTGCGTCTCGGCGTCCAGGCCGCGGCTGCGCGCCAGCCGGCGGTGCTGCTGGAGTTCGTACTCGCAGTCGCGCAGATGTCCCACCCGCAGGATCACCGTCTCGGCGTCGCGGCGCGACAGCTTGCCGGCGTAGAGCAGGTAGCCCGACAGCGGCAGCCACGCCCAGAACAGCAGGCGGTGCCGGCCCAGCACGTTGAACAGGCTGAACCGGGGCGCGCGGATGCCACGGGCACCGATCTTGGCGACGACCCAGTTGATCGGGCCGAGTTCTCTGAACCCGCCGGGCGGGATGCGGGCGGGCTGGGTCATGTGGGCCTCACCAGGTAGGGCGACACCGTCGAGCGGTGTTCGTCGATGTCGAGTGCGCGACCGAGTGCGGGGAAGGCGCGCTGTGGACAGTTGTCGCGTTCGCAGACGCGGCAGCCCGCGCCGATCGGGGTGGCTCGAACGGTGGAGTCACTGCGCAGGTCCAAGCCTTCCGAGTAGACCAACCGGTGCGCGTGCCGCAGCTCGCAGCCCAGACCGATCGCGAACGTCTTACCCGGCTGACCATAGCGCGACGCGCGGCGCTCCACGGTGCGTGCCACCCACATGTAGCTGCGACCGTCGGGCATCTCGGCGATCTGAACCAGGATCTTGCCGGGGTAGGCGAACGTCTCGTAGACGTTCCACAGGGGGCAGGTGCCGCCGGTGGATGAGAAGTGAAAACCGGTGGCGGACTGGCGTTTCGACATGTTTCCGGCGCGGTCGACGCGCACGAACGAGAACGGCACCCCGCGCATCGACGGCCGCTGCAACGTCGAGAGCCGGTGGCAGATGGTCTCGTAACTCGTCGCGTAGTAGGCGGACAGGCGCTCGACGTCGTAGCGGAAGTTCTCGGCCACCTCGTGGAATTGCGCGTAGGGCAGCATCGTCGCGGCGGCGAAGTAGTTGGCCAGGCCCATGCGCGCCAGCCGGCGGGACTCGTCGCTGGTGAACTTGCCCTCCTCGACGAGCTTCTCGATCAGGTCGCCGTACTCGAGGTGCGCCAACTCGGCGGCCATGCGGAACACCCGCTGTCCCGGCGCGAGTTGCGCGTTGAGATGCAGCGTCCGCGACTCGGGGTCGTAGCGGTGCAGCACCGACTCGCCCAGGTCCTGACGGCGGATCGACACCCCGTGGACGAACCGGAGCCGGTCGGACAGGTCGCCGGCCAGCTCGCCGCGCTGGATGCGCATCCCCGAGGTGAGCTCTTCGGCGGCGGCGTCCAGGTCGTGCAGATAGTTCTGCCGCTCGTAGAAGTAGTCCCGAACCTCCTCGTGCGGCATCGTGATCGCACCCGAGCCGCTTCCGTCGGCGAAGCGGCCCTCGGTGGCGCTGGCCAGCTGGGTGGTGGTCAGCTGGTGCCGGCGGTGCAGGTTGACCATCGCGCGGGCCAGCGCTGGGTGGGCGGCGACCATGTCGGCGACCTCGGCGGCGTCGACGTCGACGTCGAGGTCCCGGTCGAGCAGCACCTCGCGCAGCTCGGCGATCAACCGGGTGTCGTCCTGCGACGCGAAGAAGGTCGCGTCCACGCCGAACACCTCGGTGATGCGCAGCAGCACCGCCACCGTCAGCGGACGCACGTCGTGTTCGATCTGGTTCAGGTAACTGGGCGAGATCCCGAGCATCTGCGCCAGCGCCGCCTGACTGAACCCGCGCTCGGTGCGCAGCTGCCGCAGACGCGCGCCGACGTACGTTTTCGCCACGACAGTGACAATAGCTGCGCTGCGAAGATGAGATTCGCAAAGGTGGGAAGCGACCGGGTTGTGGCAGTATCGAATGCCGTGAGCTTGGCCAAGTCCCTGATGCCCGTTCCCGACCCGCACCCGGACGTTTTCGACGTCCAGTGGCCGCTGCGGGTCGCCGACGTGGACCGCGAGGGCCGGCTCAAGTTCGACGCGGCCACCCGGCACATCCAGGACATCGGGACCGACCAGCTGCGCGAGATGGGCTACGAGGAGACGCACCCGCTGTGGATCGTGCGGCGCACCATGATCGACATGATCGAGCCCATCGTGTTCAAGGACATGCTGCGGCTGCGCCGCTGGTGCTCGGGCACCTCGAACCGCTGGTGTGAGATGCGGGTGCGCATCGACGGACGCAAGGGCGGTCTCGTCGAGTCGGAGGCCTTCTGGATCAACATCAACAGGGAGACCCAGGGGCCCGCGCGCATCTCCGACGACTTCATCGAGGGCCTGCGGCGCACTACCAGCGAGAGCCGGCTGCGCTGGAAGCCGTACCTGAAGGCCGGCGCCCGTGAGGACGCCGAACACATCCGGGACTTCCCGGTGCGCGTCAGCGACATCGACATCTTCGACCACATGAACAACTCCGTGTACTGGAGCGTGGTCGAGGACTACCTGGCGTCGCGTCCCGATCTGATGCGGGCGCCCCTTCGTGTGACGATCGAGCACGATCTGCCGGTGGCGCTCGGCGACAAGCTGGAGATCATCCGGCACGTGCATCCGGCCGGTTCGACCGACAAATTCGGCGAGGAGCTCGCCGACCGCAGTGTTACAACGCTCACATATGCCGTCGGCGACGAGACCAAGGCCGTCGCGGCGATCTTCGCTTTGTGACACCGAGGGTTTAACAGTACGGGCGTACTGACCTGCGCATATTCGCTACTTACGGGTAACTTCTGAACCGGTTCAGCAGTTGCCGACTTCGCAAACTTTGCAGAAGGGTGGTTTGCGTTGGCGAAAGTTCACAAGCAAAAGTGGTGGACCTGCGGTTATGGCGTGAGGCATCCTCGAATTATCAAGCCGGTCTCCGGACCGGCGGATTAACAAGTGCGGCGGCTTCACGGCCCACCGCTATTTGCAAACGAAGGAGCAGCCCGATGTCGACCGTTGGCATGCCGAAGAGCCCGGAACAGATTCAGCACGACTGGGACAACAACCCCCGCTGGAAGGGCATCACCCGCACCTACACCCCCGAGGACGTCGTCGCCCTGCAGGGCCACGTCGTCGAGGAGCACACCCTGGCCCGTCGCGGCGCCGAGGTGCTGTGGGAGCAGCTCCACAACATGGACTTCGTCAACGCCTTGGGCGCCCTGACCGGCAACATGGCCGTGCAGCAGGTTCGCGCCGGCCTGAAGGCCATCTACCTGTCCGGTTGGCAGGTCGCCGGCGACGCGAACCTCTCCGGCCACACCTACCCCGACCAGAGCCTGTACCCGGCCAACTCGGTGCCGCAGGTCGTGCGTCGCATCAACAACGCGCTGCTGCGCGCCGACGAGATCGCCAAGGTCGAGGGTGACACCTCGGTCGACAACTGGCTCGCCCCGATCGTGGCCGACGGCGAGGCCGGCTTCGGTGGCGCCCTGAACGTCTACGAGCTGCAGAAGGCGATGATCGCCGCCGGTGTCGCCGGTTCGCACTGGGAAGACCAGCTGGCCTCGGAGAAGAAGTGCGGCCACCTCGGCGGCAAGGTGCTGATCCCCACCCAGCAGCACATCCGCACCCTGACCTCGGCCCGCCTGGCCGCTGACGTCGCCGGCGTGCCGACCGTCGTCATCGCCCGCACCGACGCCGAGGCCGCCACGCTGATCACCTCCGACGTCGACGAGCGCGACCAGCCGTTCATCACCGGCGAGCGCACCGCTGAGGGCTTCTACCGGGTCAAGAACGGCCTCGAGCCCTGCATCGCCCGCGCCAAGGCCTACGCGCCGTACTCCGACCTGATCTGGATGGAGACCGGCACCCCGGACCTGGAGCTGGCCAAGAAGTTCGCCGAGGGCGTCAAGAGCGAGTTCCCGGACCAGATGCTGGCCTACAACTGCTCGCCGTCGTTCAACTGGCGCAAGCACCTCGACGACGCGACGATCGCGAAGTTCCAGAAGGAGCTCGGCGCGATGGGCTTCAAGTTCCAGTTCATCACGCTGGCCGGCTTCCACGCCCTGAACTACTCGATGTTCGATCTGGCCTACGGCTACGCCCGCAACCAGATGACCGCTTACGTCGACCTGCAGGAGCGCGAGTTCGCCGCCGAGGAGCGTGGCTACACCGCCACCAAGCACCAGCGCGAGGTCGGCGCCGGCTACTTCGACCGGATCGCCACCACCGTGGACCCGACCAGCTCGACCACCGCGCTCGCGGGCTCGACCGAAGAGGGCCAGTTCCACTAGAGATCGCCTTGCACCGCGAGCGCGCGTGTCTGTGCGGCAACACGCCGTGAAGCACGTACACGATGCGCGCGCTCACCGAGCTTGACAGCGCAGACCCCGCCCACAAATCTTGGGCGGGGTCTGACGCATGTAAGAGGAGAGAAGAGCAGTGAGCATTGAACGTGTAGGGGTCGTCGGCGCGGGACAGATGGGCTCGGGTATCGCCGAGGTCTGCGCCAAGTCCGGAGCCGACGTGGTGGTCTACGAGCCCAGCGACGCGCTCGTCAACGCCGGCCGCGACCGCATCACCTCGTCGCTGGAGCGCGCCACGAGCAAGGGCAAGCTCTCCGCGGCGGACCGCGACGCCGCGCTGGGCCGCCTACGGTTCACCACGGACCTGTCCGACCTCGCCGACCGGCAGCTCGTCATCGAGGCCATCATCGAGGACGAGGCCGTCAAGGCCAAGGTCTTCGCCGACCTCGACGCCGTCGTCACCGATCCCGACGCGGTGCTGGCGTCGAACACCTCGAGCATCCCGATCATGAAAATCGCTGCGGCGACCAAGAATCCGAGCAGGGTGCTCGGACTGCACTTCTTCAATCCGGTGCCGGTGCTGCCGCTGGTCGAGCTGGTCAACACGCTCGTCACCTCGGACGAGGCGCTCGCCCGTGTGGAGCAGTTCGCCGGTGAGGTGCTGGGCAAGAAGGTGGTGCGCTGCGGCGACCGCTCGGGCTTCATCGTCAACGCGCTGCTGGTGCCCTATCTGCTGTCGGCGATCCGGATGGCCGAGGCGGGCGTGGCCAGCGTCGAGGACATCGACACCGCCATCGTCGCGGGCCTGTCGCACCCGATGGGGCCGCTGCGGCTGTCGGACCTCATCGGCCTGGACACCATGAAGCTGATCGCCGACTCGATGTACGACGAGTACCGCGACCCGAACTACGCGCCGCCGCCGCTGCTGCAGCGCATGGTCGAGGCCGGACAGCTCGGCAAGAAGACCGGCAAGGGCTTCTACACCTACTGAAATTGGGTCGAACGTACGGTTTCTGACGAGAACGAGCCGGATTCCGTCAGAAACTGTACGTTCGCGGAACCGATCGGCGGTGCCGTGCGCCTAACACTGTGTGAGCGCGGTATTCCTTGCCTCTGAAGCACTCGCCGACGGGGCCGTGACGCGGCAGGACCTGCGTCGGCGGTTCGTCAAACTTCATCAGAACGTGTATGCGCCTGTCGGCATGGAGCTTTCGGCACTCGATCGCGCGTACGCGGCCTATCTGTGGTCGAGGCGCAAGGGCGTGGTGGCCGGGGTCTCCGCGGCGGCGCTGCACGGCGCGCGGTGGATGCCCGCCGACGAGCCGGCCGAGCTCACCCGCGTGCGTTCCGGGACACCTCCGAACATCCGCATCCACCGGGACACCTTGCTCGATGACGAGGTGTGCCTGGTGCAGAGCATCGACTGCACGACCGCGGCTCGCACGGCATTCGACATGGGGCGGCGAATGCCGCTGGAATTGGCCATCATTCGCATCGACTCGCTTCTGAACGCCACCCGTTGCCCGCCTGCCGAGATCATGGCGCTGGCGGGCCGGCATCCCGGAGTGCGTGGTCTGCGGCGCTTGCGAAAAGTCCTGAATCTGGTCGACGGCGGAGCCGAATCGCCGCAGGAAACCCGGTTGCGTCTGGTGCTCGTGCGCGGCGGCCTTCCTCGGCCCGTCACACAGATTCCGGTCACCGACGCCGGTGGCAGGGTGGTGCGCCGCATCGACCTGGGCTGGCCGTCCTACCGGGTCGGTGTCGAGTACGACGGCGGTCAGCATTGGACAGACCCGCGAGCTCATGCCGAGGACATCGGCCGGCTGGAGTTTCTCGCCGCCCGCGGCTGGATCATCGTGCGGGTCAGCGCCCGCCATCTGCGCGACGTCGACGACGTACTTCGGCGCAGCGAGAGCGCATTACGCCGGCGCGGGTGGCCGGGAGCGCCTCGACTGTACGGTTCGTGACGAGAATCGGGCGGAAACCGTCAAGAACCGTACGCTCGGCGAAACCCTCAGGCCGAAGCCAGCCGCGCCTTCTCCGCCTCGACATCGAAAGTCGCAGGTGGCCAGGACAAGTCGAGCTGCTTGAGCGCCTCGATCAGCAACTCGGTGATCGCCAGCCGGCTGTACCACTTCCGGTTGCACGGCACGATGTGCCAGGGCGCGTAGTCGGTCGACGTGCGGTCCAGCATCGCCTGGTAGGCCTCCTGGTAGGCAGGCCACTTCAGTCGCTCGTCGACGTCGGCAGGGTTGTACTTCCAGTACTTCTCCGGCCGCTCGAGTCGCTCGGCGAGGCGGCGCTTCTGCTCGTCGAGCGAGACGAACATCGCCACCTTCACCAAAGTCATTCCACCGTCGACCAATTCCCGCTCGAAGGCGTTGATCTCCTCGTACCGCGGCTCCCAGACATCCGGCGGCACCAGGTTGTGCACTCGCACGATCAGCACGTCCTCGTAGTGCGAGCGGTCGAACACGCCGATGTGCCCACCGGTCGGCAGCGCCTTGCGAATCCGCCACAGGTAGTGGTGCGAAAGCTCCTCGGGGGTGGGCTTTCCGAAGCTGCGGTACTGGATGCCCTGCGGATTCGCCCCGCCCATTACATGTTTGACGATGCCGCCCTTGCCTGCGGTGTCCATCCCCTGCAGCACCAGGAGTACCGAGCGGGTGTCCCCGGATCGGCTGTTGGCGTAGAGCATCTCCTGCAGTTCGGCGAACCGGGCGTTGCGTTCCTGCTGCAGCGCGGGCGCGTCGGCTTTCTTCCCACGGAAGCCGGGCGTGGCGTCGGCGTCGATGTCGGCCACCCGGTCGCCGGGGCGGAACATCAGCTCCGTGTGCGGCTCATGGGTCCACTGGGTCGGCAGCTCGAGACCTTCGCTCATTCCTCCAGTGAATCAGGAAGGATGGGCGACGGGTGCGGCGTCTGCCGGAACCGCTCGAGCGAACCGTTGACCTCGACGATCCCGCACAGCGCACTCCAGGACAGCATCGTCAGGTAATCGATCAGCTCGTCGGCGGTCATCCGGGGGTGCGACATCCACGAGTGCGTGGCGAGCTGCACGCCGCCGACGGTGTGATAAGCCCAGGGCTCCACGCCGCCGGTGTCCATCCCGACCTCGACCATGCGGCGGCGCAGCATCACCGCCAGCATCCGGGCGATTATCTGTTCGGACTCGGCGACCGCCTTGCTCTTGCTGGCCGAATTGCTGGTCATCACGAACCGGTAGGGCTCGGGCTCGTTGGCCACGGTTTCGACGTACACGCGGATGATCTCGCGGGTGAGGGCGAAGCCGTCGAGGTTCGACGACAGCGCGGCAGTCATGTTGGGGATCAGTGTGGTCTGCGCGAACCGCATCATCACCGCGGTCGTCAGGTCGTTCTTGTCGACGAAGTAGCGGTAGAGAACGGTCTTCGACACGCCGATCTCGGCTGCGATCTCGTCCATGCTGACGTTGCTGCCGAGGCGGCGGATGGCTTCGAGGGTGCCGTCCACCAGTTCGTTGCGGCGTTCGACCTTGTGCCGATGCCAGCGGCGTTTGCGCCCGTCCGTCTTGACCGCCAGCGGCGGGGGTGATGTGTGTGCCACGTTCGCGCTGATCCGTTCCGTTGTCCGTGTCGATGATACGGGGCCGGTCGAAGTGCGGCATTGCTGGAACAGCGCGTCGCTGACGTAGCGGATGATGGTGACGTGGCACATCGACTCCCCGCCGTGGGACCAGGCCGACCGAGCTTCGCCGAGACGTTGGCCGGCGTCGACTCGGCGGGCGACGCCGAGCGGCGCAGATCCCTGCGCCGGATGAAGGTCGTCGCGCTGAGCTTCCTGCTCGGCGCGACCGTCATCTTCCTGTTGTGCAGCTGGGCGCAGTCCCGCGGCGCCGAATCCGGGGGTTCGGCCCCATGGATCGGCTATGTGCGTGCCGCCGCCGAGGCCGGCATGGTCGGCGCGCTGGCCGACTGGTTCGCCGTCACCGCCCTGTTCAAGCACCCGCTGGGCATCCCGATCCCGCACACGGCGATCATCAAGCGCAAGAAGGACCAGCTGGGGGAGGGTCTGGGCACGTTCGTGCGCGAGAACTTCCTGTCGCCGGAGAACGTGGAGACCAAGCTGCGCGGCGCCGAGGTGGCCGGGCGCGTCGGCAAGTGGCTGTCCGATCCCCAGCATGCCGAGCGGGTCGCGGCCGAGACCTCGACGGTGCTGCGGGTTCTGGTGGAGATGTTGCGCGACGACGACGTCCAGCAGGTGTTCGACCGGATGATCGTCAAACGCATCGCCGAACCGCAGTGGGGGCCGCCGATCGGCCGGGTGCTGTCGACGCTGCTCGCCGAGGGCCGCCAGGAGGCGCTGTTGCAGCTGCTGGCCGACCGCGCGTTCCAGTGGTCGCTGGACGCCGAGGACATCATCGAGCGCGTGATCGAGCGGGATTCGCCGACGTGGTCGCCGCGCTGGGTCGACCACCTCGTCGGCGACCGGATCCACCGGGAGTTGATGGACTTCACCGACAAGGTGCGCCGCAATCCCGACCACGAGTTGCGGCGCTCGGCGACGCGGTTCTTGTTCGACTTCGCCGACGATCTGCAGAACGACGCCGCGACCATCCAGAAGGCGGAGAACGTCAAAGAGCAGATCCTGGGCCGCGACGAGGTGACCCGCGCCGCGGAGACGGCGTGGACGGCGGCCAAGCGCATCATCCTGGAGTCCGTCGACGACCCGTCGTCGGCGCTGCGGGCGCGTATCGCCGACACCGTGGTGCGGATCGGGGAGGCGCTGTGCGAGGACGCCGATTTGCGGGCCAAGGTCGACAACTGGATCGTGCGCGCCGCTCAGCATCTGGTGGGCCAGTACGGCGTGGAGATCACCGCGATCATCACCGAGACGATCGAGCGCTGGGACGCCGAGGAGGCCAGCCGACGCATCGAACTGCACGTCGGACGGGACCTGCAGTTCATCCGGATCAATGGCACCGTGGTGGGTGCACTGGCCGGTCTCGTGATCTACACCATCGCCCAGTTTGCCTTCTGACCTGCGCTAACTAGTGCTTGCAATAGTTAGCACCCCGGCGTACCGTGGTGTCTGTCGGTAACGGATACCCATCGCGGGAGGAGGCGATTCGTGGCGCAGGACGAAAAGCTCGCCGCTGTCGTGTCCAATGCTGCGCAGGACATCGGGTCGTTCATCCGGAGCCAGCGTGAAGCTGCTCAGGTCTCTGTGCGGCAACTGGCCGAGAAGGCCGGCGTCAGCAATCCCTATCTCAGCCAGATCGAGCGCGGACTGCGGAAGCCTTCGGCGGACGTGCTCAACCAGATCGCCAAGGCGTTGCGCGTCTCCGCGGAGGTGCTCTACATCCAGGCGGGGATTCTCGAACCGACCGAGACCAATCAGGTTCGCGACGCCATCGTCACCGACATGGCGATCAATGAGCGGCAGAAGCAGGTGTTGCTCGACATCTACGCCTCGTTCTGTCAGCAGAACGAGGCGGCCCTTGACGGAGCAGGGGCGCCCGACAGTGTCAGCGAACCAGACGAGGAGCCGACCACTGAAGACACGAGCCCACTAGCACTCATGCAGTCGACCCCCACAAACGTGAATTGAGAGGAACAACCATGGCTGACGACAAGAACCAGTTCGACATCGACGATTTCAAGGCGCCGCTGCTGGCTGCCGTCGGTGCCGCCGACCTCGCCCTCGAGCGGGTCAACGAGATCGTGGCGACGCTGCGCGAGCGCGCCGGTGATGCACGCACCGACGCCGAGAGCCGCGTCGAGGAGAGCCGCGCGCTGCTGAAGGGTCTGCAGGAGGACCTGCCCAGCCAGTACGCCGATCTGCGTGGCCGGCTGAGCTCTGACGAACTGCGCAAGTTCGCCGAGACCTACGCCGACGCCGCCCAGTCGACCTACACCAAGCTGATCGAGCGCGGCGAGGCCGCGCTGGAGCGGCTGCGCAGCCAGCCCGCGCTGGAGGAAGCCGCCCACCGGGTCGAGGAGTACACCGACCAGGCCGTGGAGTTGACCCAGGAGGCTCTGGGCAACGTCGCCTCGCAGACCCGCGCGGTCGGTGAGCGTGCCGCCAAGTTGGTCGGTGTCGATCTGCCCAAGCGTTCCGAGGAAGCCGCCGAGCCGGTGAAGGCGGCCGCCGAGAAGGCTCCGGCCAAGAAGGCGCCCGCCAAGAAGGCCGCCCCGGCCAAGGCCGCCCCGGCCAAAGCCGCCAAGGTGCCGGCCAAGAAGGCGCCCGCCAAGAAGGCCGCGGCCAAGAAGGTCACCCAGAAGTAATCCGGCCACCCCGTAGGGGTGGTCGACCGGAGGACGTAACCCGAATAGGCTGTCGTGCGTGCAGCTCCAAGGCCTGGTGGGTTACGTCCTCTTCGTGTTACAGATCGCCGTGCTCGTGATGGCGGTGTACGCGTTCGTCCACGCTGCGATGCAGCGGCCCGACGCATATCCTGCGGCCGACAAGCTGACGAAGCCGGTGTGGCTGGTGATCCTCGGCGTGGCCGTGCTGCTCGCCCTCGTCCTGGGTGTCATGGGAGTCGCGATCGCGGCGGTGGCCGCCGGCGTCTATCTCGTCGACGTACGCCCGAGACTCCTCGAGGTGCAAGGGAAGTCGCGCTAGTGCGACGCAGGACACTGGCCGTCGTCGCGGCGGTCTGGGCAATGCCGGTTGCGCTGGCGCCGGTGGCGGCCGCCAATCCCGGTGTGTCCCCGCCGCCGTATGTCGACCACGTGGAGTGGGCCAAGTGGGGCGACCTGTCGAGCCTGCGTGTGTATCCGACCCCGGCCGGGCGGGACACCTCGGGACGGCCCGGCACCGCCGCCGCGAGCGAGGAGGCCTGGGCCGAGGTGCTGGCGCTGTCGCCCGACGCCGCGATCCCCGGAATGAAGGAACAGTTCCTGTGCCACTGGCGGTTCGCCGAGATCGCCCAACCCGGGAAGACCAGCTGGAACCTGGAACCGTGGCGCCCGGAGGTGACACCCGACCAGATGGTGGCCACCGGCTGTAACCCTGGCGGCACCGAAGAACCCTTCTGATGGGGTCCTACACCCGCGCCGACGTCGCGGCGCTCGTCGACCACACCCTGCTCAAACCCGAAGCGACAGAAGCCGATATCGAGGCCCTCGTCGCAGAGGCCGCCGAGCTCGGTGTGTTCGCCGTTTGCGTGTCACCCACTTTCGTGACCACCGCCGCCCAGGTTCGGCGCGGGGACCAGAAGCTGGCCGCGGTCGTCGGTTTCCCGTCCGGCAAGCACCTCTCGGCGGTCAAGGCCCACGAGGCGGCGCTGGCCGCGGCCGCGGGGGCCGCCGAGATCGACATGGTGATCGACGTGGGGGCGGCGCTGCGCGGCGCTTTCGACCGCGTGCATGCCGACATCGCCGCGGTGCGCGACGCCGCGCCGCAGACGGTCCTGAAAGTCATCGTGGAGTCCGCGGCCCTGCTCGCCCTCGGCGACGAGCAGACCCTGCTGGACGCCTGCCGCGCCGCTGAGGACGCCGGCGCCGACTTCGTCAAGACGTCCACCGGCTTTCACCCCAGTGGGGGAGCCTCGGTGCGGGCCGTGGAACTGATGGCCCGAGCGGTGGACACCCGGCTGGGGATCAAGGCCAGCGGGGGCATCCGGACGGCCACCGATGCGGCAGCACTGCTCGACGCCGGCGCCACCCGGCTCGGATTATCCGGTACCCGAGCGGTTCTCGACGGTTTCGACCGCTAGACCGCTCACAGGTTGCTGAAACACGGGTCCTGCGAGGGCCCC
Organism: Mycolicibacterium vaccae; assembly: GCA_050205485.1. GTDB lineage: Bacteria > Actinomycetota > Actinomycetes > Mycobacteriales > Mycobacteriaceae > Mycobacterium > Mycobacterium vaccae_A. The sequence goes on from JBNMQW010000002.1 coordinate 336,479, forward strand.
TGCTGCTGGATGGTGGCGTTGCGCGACGAGAACTGGCCCACCACACCGGAATCGGTGACCTCGATCGAATCCGCGTTGATCTCGAACGGATAGTTCTCGGTCAGGTCCTTGGTGAAGGCGTCCAGCGCGGGCTGCACGATCTCCCGAGGCAGCGTGAAACCCAGTCCGGTGACCTGCTGAACCTGCAGGGAGATCGCGCCGTCGACCACCTGCGGCCGAGTCTTGATGCTGCCCAGAGCGCCCTTGAGCTCGATGGTGCCGTCGCCCGGATTGGGGGTGACGGAGTTGACGAAGCTGCCGACCAGCGGGACCGCGCCTTGGATCGTCTGCTTGATACCTTCGGCGCTCCAGGTGATGTGCGCGATCATCGAGCCGATCGAGCCGGGGGTGTTGGCGTCGCCCAGGCGGACGTCGTTGATGTCCAGCTCGACCTTCATGCCCTTGGCGTCGCGGATCTGGTTACCGGCGGTCTGGACGCGGATGTTGGTGTAGTGGCCGGAGAGGTGCTGCACCACGAACGGCGGCAGGACCCCGAACGACGTCTCGGCGTCGTCCTGCACCACGCACTCGACGATCCCGGACACGATCGAGTCGGCGCGGTTGCGGGCGTAGAGCTCGGTGGCCAGCACTCCGGCGAACACCAGCGCCAGGACGATCACCGCGACCAGCCCGATCGACAGCGGGTCGGACAGCGCGTTCTTCAGCCGCGCGGGAAGCGAGGTGGGCTCGTCCGGTTCGGTCGGCGGGCCGGGCGGCACACCCGGGCCGGGCGGCACACCCGGGCCGGGCGGGACGCCTGGGCCCGGCGGCACGCCTGGTCCGGCGTTCTGCGGCGCGTGCTGGGGGAACGGTGCCTGCGACGGGCCGGGTTGCTGAGGCGGACGGGCCCAGGGATCGGTCACGCCCGCGATTCTGCCTTACCGGCATGAGCAAAAGCTGAGCGGTTGTGCATCACGGCCACCGTGGCACGGGCCTTGCGGGCCGCCTCGAGGTCGATGTCGGTGACCAGAAGCTGCGGGTCGGGACCCGCGGCGACCACCACGTCGCCCAGCGCCGACGCCACCAGGCTGCCGCCGACACCGGTCGGTCCCAGCTTCGCGATCTCGTCGCCGGGGTAGGCCTGACCGACCGCGGCGACCACGCTGCTGGTGTCGATCGCCCGGGCGCGGGCCAGCAGCGTCCACTGATCGAGTTTGCCGGGACCGGTGCCCCACGACGCGTGGGCGGTGATCACCTCGGCCCCGCGCTCGGCGAGTTCGACGTAGAGCTCCGGGAACCGGATGTCGTAGCAGAGGGTCAGGCCGACGGTCACGCCGTCGACGGTGATCACGACCGGGTCCGTACCGGGGGCGACGGTCTTGGACTCGGTGAACCCGAAGGCGTCGTAGAGGTGGATCTTGTCGTAGCGTGCGTCCACCCCGGATCCGGTGGCGAGCAGGGTGTTGGTGACCCGGGTGCCGTCGTCGGCGGGGGTGAACATCCCGGCCACCACGACGATGCCCGCGCGGTCGGCGATCGCCCGCACCCGGGACGCCCACGGGCCGTCGAAGGGCTCGGCGATCGGGGCCAGCGGCACCCCGAAGCGGCACATCGTCGCCTCGGGGAACAGCACCATCGAGGCGCCGGCGTCGGCCGCCTGCCGGGTGTAGTCCTCGACGAGTGCCAGGTTCGCGGTCGGGTCGGTGCCGCTGCGGATCTGGGCCAGTGCGATACGCATGCCCCCAAGGGTAGTGACGGGCCCGCCGCGGCGGGGTCAGTCGACCGGCGCGACGTAGGACCACGGCACAGTCAGCACGCAGTCGCGGATGCTGCGCCGCGGGGTGGTGAGCGGAACACCCTGCGCGGCAAGGGCTTCGGTCATCGCGCGCCAGCGGGCCCGCGGACCGAACACCCCGTGGCCGGCCGCGGCGGCCCAGGCCCGGTCCGCGGCGCGCAACAGCGTGTGGATCGGCTGGCCCTCGACGTTGTGGTGGATCAGCACCTTGGGCAGGCGTTCGGCCAGGTCGGACGGCTGGTCGATGGCCGAGGGAGCGCACGCCAGCGTGAGGCTGCGCGCGGAGGTGGCGTCGAGGAGCACCCAGGCGCACCGGCGGCCCAGCTCGTCGCAGGTGCCGTCGACGATCAGCCCGCCCGGGGCCAGGCCGCGCTGCAGCGTCGCCCACGCTTCCGGCACCGCTTCGACCGGGTACTGGCGCAGCACGTTGAGTGCGCGCACCAGCACCGGGTGCCGGCCGGCCAATTCGAAACCGCCGAGCGCGAACTCGACACCGGGAACCGCGGCGTCCTGCGCGACCCGCACGCGGTCGGGGTCGATCTCCAGCCCCAGCACCCGCACGTCGGCGCGGACCGCGCGCAGCCGGGCCGCGAGTTCGAGCGTGGTGACGGGCTTGGCGCCGTAGCCCAGATCGACGACCAGCGGGTCGTCGGCATCCTGCAGTGCACGGCGGACCTGCGCGGAATGGACCAGCCAGCGGTCGATCCGCCGTAGCCGGTTGTGACCGGTGGTGCCCCGCGTGATCGCACCGAGCGGGCGCGCAGGTGGCATGCCCCGATAGTAGGGCGGGCGGTCAGCCGTTCTCGGCGATCCACTCCGTGGTGAAGTGCTGCTCGGCGATCAGCAGCCCGACCAGCTGGCTGCCGATGAAGTTCTCGATCTTGCCGCCCACCAACGGCACCCGGACCTCGACGGTGGCCTTGAGATCCATGCGCGCGCGGTCGCCGCCGTTCGCCGGAAGCAGGGTCGCGGCGCCGGTGAGGCCGGCCGGGGCGCCCGGGATGATGCCGCGGACCGTGGCCTGGGCCTGCCCGTCGACCACCGGTGTCCAGGTCTCCTCGCGGATGAAACTCAGGTCGCCGCGGTGGAACTGGGTCACCACCGCGGGCAGCCGGTCGGACCGCAGGATCTGGGTGGTCTTGACCCGGATCGCGCCGGACGGTTCGACGGTCATCTCGTCGAGGCGGACGTGGTCGGCGCCGGAGTCCTCGAGCCGCACCAACCAGTACTCCTCGTCGCTGAAGGCGCGGTGCACCTGTTCGACGGTGCCGCCGTACTCGGCGGCCAAGTCGAATGAACGCGGCATGGCAAGCCACGCTACCGTTAGCGGCCGTGGTCGGTCCGATGTCCGGGGGCGTGGCGGTCGCCGAGGGTGTTCCCCTGGCGACGTTGACGACCCTGCGCGTCGGACCGGTGGCCGCGCGCGTCGCGACCTGCGCCACCACCGACCAGGTGATCGAGGCGGTCCGCGCCGCCGGGCCCGACGCGCTCGTGCTGGCCGGCGGCTCCAACGTCGTCCTCAGCGACGACCTGGCCGACCTGACCGTCATCCACCTCGCCAACCGCGCCATCTCCGTCGACGGCGACCGCGTGCGCGCCGAGGCCGGCGCCGTCTGGGACGACGTCGTCGTCGCGTCCCTGGCGCACGGGCTGGGCGGGCTGGAGTGCCTGTCCGGCATCCCCGGCTCGGCGGGCGCGACCCCGGTTCAGAACGTCGGCGCCTACGGCGCCGAGGTGGCCGACACCCTCAGCCGGGTGCGGCTGCTGGACCGCCGCACCGGCGAGGACCGTTGGGTGTCGCCTGAACATCTGCAATTCGGTTACCGCACAAGCATTTTGAAGAACTCCGCGATTGCGGTGGTGTTGGAGGTCGAGTTCGCTCTGGATGCGGCGGGCCGCAGCGCGCCCCTGCGGTACGGGGAGCTGGCGTCGGCGCTGGGCGTCGAGCCCGGCCGGCGCGCCGACCCGGCGGCCGTGCGGTCGACAGTGCTGGCCCTGCGTGCCGGGAAGGGCATGGTCCTCGACGACGCCGACCACGACACCTGGAGCGTCGGATCGTTCTTCACCAACCCGGTGGTCACCCACGCCGACTACGAGCGCGTCGCCGCGGCGGTGGACCGCCCGGTCCCGCACTATCCGGCCCCTGACGGTGTGAAGCTGGCCGCCGGCTGGCTCGTCGAGCACGCCGGCTTCGGCAAGGGCTACCCGGGACCGGACGCGCCCGCGCGGCTGTCCACCAAGCATGCGCTGGCCCTGACCAACCGCGGCCACGCCACCAGCGCCGACATCCTCGCCCTGGCCCGGACGGTGCGGGACGGGGTGCGCGCCGCGTTCGGGATCGAACTCACACCGGAGCCGACGCTGATCGGGTGTCGGCTCTAGGTACTGTCGGTCAACGTGAGCTTTGCCGACACCGCGCTGACCAGACGGCGCGCGCTGGCCGCACTGGCCGTCGGCGCGATCGCGCCGGGTGTGCTGGCGGCCTGCGGATCCGACGGCGGGCCGCTGTCCGGCGACGACGAGGCGCCCGAGCAGCCCACGATCACCTACGACCCCGCCGTCGCGGCCCGGGAGGTCAATCCCACGGCGCCGGTCACGGTGCGCGTCGCCGACGGGACGTTCACCTCGGTGCGGCTGACCAACGCCAACGGCAAGGTGGTGGCGGGCACGCTCAATCCCGCGCGGACCGTGTTCACCGTCACCGAGCCGCTCGGCTACGGCATGACCTACACCTGGGCCGGTAGCGCGGTGGGACCCGACGGCGCCGCGGACGTCCCCGTGGCAGGTAAGTTCACCACCGTCGAGCCGGCCACCCAGGTCAACGGGCAGTTCCAGCTCTCCGACGGGCAGACCGTGGGTGTCGCGGCGCCGATCATCCTGCAGTTCAACGCCGCGATCCCGGAGTCGGCGCGGGCGGGGGTGGAGAAGGCGCTCGCGGTCACCACCACCCCGGAGGTGGAAGGCAGCTGGGCGTGGCTGCCCGACGAAGCCGCCGGTTCGCGGGCGCACTGGCGCAGCCGCGAATACTTCCCCGAGGGCACCACCGTGCACGTCGACGCGAAGTTCTACGGCGTGCCGTTCGGTGACGGGGCCTACGGCGCAGGTGACTCGACGCTGGACTTCGCCATCGGCCGCCGCCAGGTGGTCAAAGCCGAAGCCAGCAGCCACCGCATCCAGGTCCTCGACGCTGGCGGCGCAGTCGTCATGGACTTCCCGTGCAGCTACGGCGAGGGCGACCAGGACCGCAACGTCACGCGCAGCGGCATCCACGTCGTCACCGAGAAGTACGAGGACTTCTACATGACCAACCCGGCAGCCGGCTACGCCAACGTGCGCGAACGGTTCGCGGTGCGGATCTCCAACAACGGCGAGTTCATCCACGCCAACCCGGCCAGCTCCGGCGCCCAGGGCAACAGCAACGTCACCAACGGCTGCATCAACCTGTCGCTGACCGACGCCGAGCAGTACTTCCACAGCGCGCTCTACGGCGACCCGGTCGAGGTCACCGGCACCCGGATCCCGCTGTCCTACGCCGACGGGGACATCTGGGACTGGGCGGTGTCGTGGGACGACTGGCTCGCGATGTCGGCGCTCTCGGAGCAGAACTCCCCGGCCGGTATGCCGAGCACGGTGCCGGTGACGCCGTCGCAGGCGCCCCAGCCCGCCGGCGCCCGCCCGGGCGGATAGCCCCCGCTGCCGGGCTACCGGCGGTTGAACCGCGAACCGGCGGAGCCGCTGACCTGGTCGCGGGGCCGGACCACGATCAGGTCCAGGTCGACGTGGGACGGCCGGCTGGCCACGAACCCGATCACCTCGGCGATGTCCTCGGCCACCAGGGGAGTGACGCCCTGGTAGACGGCGTCGGCGCGCTCCCGGTCGCCTTCGAAGCGGTTCAGCGAGAAGTCGGTCTGCACCATGCCGGGCGCCACCTCGGTCAGGCGCACCGGCTGGCCGAGCAGCTCGCTGCGCAGCGTGCGGTGCAGCACTCCCTGCGCATGCTTGGCCGACGTGTAACCGCCGCCGTTGTCGTAGATCTCGACCGCGGCGATGGACGTCACGGTCACGATCAGGCCGTCGCCGGAGGCGATCAGTTTGGGCAGCAGCGCGCGCGTGACGTGCAGGGTGCCGAGCACGTTGGCCTCCCACATCCAGCGCCAGTGCTCGACATCGGCGTCGGCGATCGACTCCAGGCCGCGGGCCCCGCCGGCGTTGTTGACCAGCACGTCGACCCGGTCGAGGCGCCCGGCCATCGCGGCCACCGCCGTCGGGTCGGTGACATCGGCCACAATCGCGGTGCCGTCGAGCTCGGCCGCCAGCGCCTGGATGGGGGCCTCCCGGCGTGCCACGCAGACCACGTGAAAGCCTTGGGCGGCAAGGGTTCTCGCGGTCGCTTCGCCGATCCCGGCACTCGCTCCGGTGACCACGGCCACGCGGCGGTCATCTGTAGGCGTCGTCATGGGTCCAACACTAGGCCGGACGAGGCGATGCTTCGCATGGCGGCGTTCGTCGTGTTAACTTGACCGCATGTACCGGAATAGTCAGGCAGTCCTCGCTGCCGCGCGGCGTGCGTGTTGTTGTCACGCATCTCGCCGCGCCTGACTGAACCCGGACTTTCTTCTTCCGTCCTCGCAAGTCGCCAGGTGTGGCCCGGCCCCCTGAACCGACTTCGCAAAGGACCCTTCCGTGAGCGCTCCCGCCACCCTCGCCCCCCGCACCCGCGCCGCTGCCCGACGCTCGAGCTCGGCGGCCGTCGCGGCGCCGGGCCGCTACCCCCAGGCGTTGCTGCACCATGTCGTGGCGCCCGCGCTGCGCCTCCCCGACGCCGCCGCGGCCTCGGTGTTCGCCGCCGCCCGCCGGCGCGGCCCGATCGCGCGTGACGTCATCGCCCAGGTCAGCGGCCTGAGCATCGCCACCGTGAACCGGCAGGTCACCGCGCTGCTGGACGCCGGGATGCTGCGCGAACGCCCCGATCTGGCGGTGTCGGGCGCCATCGGCCGCCCCCGCGTGCCCGTCGAGATCAACCATGAACCCTTTCTGACGTTGGGCGTGCACATCGGCGCCCGAACCACCAGCATCGTGGCCACTGATCTGCTGGGCCGCACGCTCGACGTGGTGGAGACCCCGACCCCGCGGGGACCCCAGACCGCGGCGCTGTCCGCGATCGCCGCCAGCGCTCGGCGCTACCTCAGTCGCTGGCATCGCCGCCGCCCGTTGTGGGTGGGGGTGGCCGCCGGCGGCGTCGTCGACAGCGCCACCGGATACCTCGAGCATCCCCGGCTGGGCTGGTCGGACGCCCCCGTCGGCCCGGTGCTCGCCGAAGCGCTCGGCCTGCCGGTGTCGGTGGCGTCCCACGTCGACGCCATGGCCGGCGCCGAACTGCTTCTCGGCGTGCGCCGCCAACCGACGCCGACGGCCACCAGCCTCTACGTCTACGCCCGCGAAACCGTCGGCTACGCACTGTCCATCGGAGGCCGGGTGCACTCCCCGGCCAGCGGCCCCGGCACCATCGCCGCGTTGCCCGTGCAGTCCGAATTGCTCGGCGGCACCGGGCAACTCGAGTCGACCGTCAGCGACGAGGCGGTGCTGGTGGCCGCCCGGAAGGCGCGCATCGTCCCCGCCGACGGACCCAACTCCACGGTGACCGCGGTCCTGCGCGCAGCGCGGCAGGGCAACGCCGCGGCCGTCGCACTGGTCACCGAACGCGCCCGTGTGCTCGGCGAGGCGGTGGCGCTGCTACGCGACATGCTCAACCCCGACGACCTCGTCGTCGGCGGTCAGGCCTTCACCGAGTACCCCGAGGGCATGACCGTCGTGCAGGAGGCGTTCGCCGCGCGCTCGGTGCTGCCGCACCGCGACATCCGCGTCACCGCGTTCGGCAACCGGGTCCAGGAGGCCGGCGCCGGCGTCGTGTCCCTCGGCGGTCTGTACGCCGATCCGCTCGGCGCGATGCGCCGAGTGCAGTCCCGCCGTCCGGACGTGAGTGCGTGAGCCGGCGCGCCGGGATGGCGGTGTAGACATGACGATGTGTCTCTAGCGACCGACCAGGCCGGCCGACCGTCCGGACTGCCCGAGCCGCGCCGCGTGGCGGTGCTGTCCGTGCACACCTCGCCCCTGGCGCAACCAGGCACCGGCGATGCCGGCGGCATGAACGTCTACGTCCTGCAGACCGCGCTGGAGCTGGCCCGCCGCGGCGTCGACGTCGAGATCTTCACCCGCGCGACGTCCTCGTCGGATGCGCCCGTGGTGAAGGTCGCGCCCGGCGTGCTGGTGCGCAACGTGGTCGCCGGCCCGTTCGAGGGACTCGACAAGAACGACCTGCCCACCCAGCTGTGCGCCTTCACCGCCGGGGTGCTGCGCGCCGAGGCCACCCACGAGCCCGGCTACTACGACATCGTGCACTCCCATTACTGGCTGTCCGGTCAGGTCGGCTGGCTGGCCGCCGACCGCTGGGCCGTGCCTCTGGTGCACACCGCCCACACCCTGGCGGCGGTCAAGAACGCGTCGCTGGCCGCCGGGGACACCCCGGAACCGCCGATGCGCTCCGTCGGTGAGCAGCAGGTGGCCGACGAAGCCGACCGGCTGATCGTGAACACCGATCACGAAGCCCGCCAACTGGTCTCGGTGCATCACGCCGACCCGTCCCGCATCGACGTGGTGCATCCCGGGGTGGACCTGGACGCGTTCGCCCCCGGCGATCAGGACGCAGCCCGCGCCGCACTGGGGCTGACACCGGGCGAACCGATCGTCGCGTTCATCGGGCGCATCCAACCGCTGAAGGCCCCCGACGTGCTGCTGCGCGCCGCCGCGCGCCTGCCGGGCGTGCGGGTGGTGATCGCCGGCGGACCCTCCGGGTCCGGCCTGGCCACCCCCGACAGCCTGGTTCACCTGGCCGCCGAGCTGGGTATCAGCGAGCGCGTGACATTCCTGCCCCCGCAATCCCGCGCCGACCTGGTGCGCGTCTACCGCGCCGCCGACGTCGTCGCCGTCCCGAGCTACTCGGAGTCCTTCGGCCTGGTGGCCGTCGAAGCCCAGGCGTGCGGCACCCCGGTGGTGGCCGCCGCCGTGGGCGGACTGCCGGTGGCGGTGCGCGACGGTGTCACCGGCGCGCTGGTCGACGGTCACGACATCGACGACTGGGCCGCCGCGCTCGGCGAGGTGTTCGCCAAGAACCCGGCCACGCTGGCGCCGGCCGCCCGCGAGCACGCCGCCCAGTTCTCCTGGGCGCACACCGTCGACGCCCTGCTCGACAGCTACGGGCGCGCCATCGCCGACCACCGCTCCGGCCAGCTCGCCACGATGCGTCCGGGCCCGCGCCTGGCCCTGCACCGCGGGGTGTCGGCATGAGCACCGCCACCCCGGCGAGCGTCGTCGCGATCATCGAGAAGGCCCTCGACGAGTCCGGACTGACCTACTTCCACCACGAGGGCGCCCACGGCGGCCTGCCCGGCGTGGTCGTGGAACTGCCCGGCGAGCGCCGCCTCAAGACCAACACCATCCTCACCGTCGGCGAGCACTCGGTGCGCGTGGAGGCGTTCGTGTGCCGCCGGCCCGACGAGAACCACGAAGGCGTCTACCGGTTCCTGCTCAAACGCAACCGCAGGCTCTACGGCGTCGCCTACACCCTCGACAACGTCGGCGACATCTACCTCGTCGGGCGGATGGCGTTGGCGTCGGTGACCCTCGACGAGGTGGACCGTGTGCTCGGCCAGGTCCTCGAAGCCGTCGACTCGGACTTCAACACCCTGCTGGAACTCGGGTTCCGCTCCTCGATCGAAAAGGAGTGGGAGTGGCGGGTTTCGCGGGGGGAGTCGCTGAAGAACCTCGAGGCCTTCGAGCACCTGATCGGCGGTCAAGACGACTGATTCCGGCCCGTGAGAGGATTCCCCACATGGCAGATACCGCGACGCTGATCCTGCTCCGCCACGGCGAAAGTGAGTGGAACGCGAAGAACCTGTTCACGGGGTGGGTCGACGTCGACCTGACCGACAAGGGCCGTGCCGAGGCCGTCCGCGCGGGCGAACTGCTCAAGCAGCAGGACCGCCTGCCCGACGTCGTGTACACCTCGCTGCTGCGTCGCGCCATCACCACCGCCAACATCGCGCTCGACAAGGCCGACCGGCACTGGATTCCGGTGCACCGCGACTGGCGCCTCAACGAACGGCACTACGGCGCGCTGCAGGGTCTGGACAAGGCCGAGACGAAGGCCAAGTACGGCGACGAGCAGTTCATGGCGTGGCGCCGCAGCTACGACACCCCGCCGCCGCCCATCGAGCCGGGCTCGACCTACAGCCAGGACGGCGACGTGCGCTACGCCGACATCCCCGGCGGCCCGCCGCTGACCGAATGCCTCAAGGACGTGGTGGAGCGGTTCGTGCCGTACTTCACCGAGACCATCGTCCCGGACCTCGAGGCCGGCAAGACGGTGCTCATCGCAGCGCACGGCAACTCGCTGCGAGCCCTGGTGAAGTACCTCGACGGCATGTCCGACGACGACGTCGTCGGGCTCAACATCCCCACCGGGATCCCGCTGCGCTACGACCTCGACGCGAACCTCAAGCCTCTCGTCCCCGGCGGCAAATACCTCGACCCCGACGCCGCGGCGGCCGGTGCGGCCGCGGTGGCCGCCCAGGGCGCGAAGTAGCGGCGCGCACCCGCCCCGGACCGGCTGCGGCGAACGGCGGGTGAACAGATGGGGACGCACCGCCGAACATTCCTCTTTGGCGGTGTGAGTTGTCCCGATTTCGCCGCACGCTGCTGGGATGACGTTCACCCGGTACGTACGATCGTCGCGTGAGTGTCGTGTCGGCGCTGTTGCTCGCCGTCATCGTGGCACTGCTGGCATTGCCGGTGGGTGTGGCAGTCGGAGCCCGGGTGGCTCCGAGGCTCGGCGATCGCCGGCAGCCGCCGAAACTCACCGGACTCACCGTCGCGCAGATGCATGAACGCATCGCCGCGAACTCGCCCAACGGTGTCGTCGTGGTCGACTCCTTCCGGGACGTCGTGTACTGCAACGCCCGCGCCGAGGAGCTCGGCGTGGTGCGCGACCGTCTCCTCGACGACCGGGCCTGGGCGGCCGCGCAGCGCACGCTGGCCACCGGTGAAGAAGTCGAGATCGACCTGTCCGAGTCGAATCCGGCCCGTCCCGCGCGCTCGGGTCAGTCCGTGCGCGGTCATGTGCGGCTGCTGAGTTCGACCGACCAGCGGTTCGCGGTGATCTACGTCGAGGACCAGTCCGAGCAGGCACGGATGGAGGCCACCCGCCGGGACTTCGTCGCCAATGTCAGCCACGAGCTCAAGACGCCGGTCGGCGCGATGAGCGTGCTGGCCGAAGCGGTGCTGGCCTCGGCCGACGAACCCGAGACCGTGCGTCACTTCGCCGAGAAGATCGTCGCCGAATCCAACCGACTGGCCGACATGGTGGGTGAGCTCATCGAGCTGTCCCGCCTGCAGGGCGCCGAACCGCTGCCCGACCTCGAAGCCGTCGACGTCGACACCGTGGTCGCCGAGGCGCTGTCGCGGCACAAGGTGGCCGCCGACAACGCCGACATCGCGATCACCACCGACGCCCCGACCGGTTTCCGGGTGCTGGGCGACCAGACGCTGCTGGTCACCGCGCTGGCGAACCTGGTGTCCAACGCGATCGCATACTCGCCGCACGGTTCGTCGGTGTCCATCAGCCGCCGCCGGCGCGGCGATTTCATCGAGATCGCCGTCACCGACCGGGGAATCGGCATCGCGCCCGCCGATCAGGAGCGGGTGTTCGAACGGTTCTTCCGGGTCGACAAGGCCCGGTCGCGCGCGACCGGCGGCACCGGTCTGGGGCTGGCGATCGTCAAGCACGTCGCCGCCAACCACAACGGGACCATCCGGCTGTGGAGCCGGCCGGGAACCGGGTCGACGTTCACGTTGTCGATCCCGGTCTATCAGTCAGACGATGACTCCCGACAAGATCACGAACGAGAGGACTAGTGCATCGATGACCAGCGTGTTGATCGTGGAGGACGAGGAGTCCTTGGCCGATCCCCTGGCGTTCCTGCTCCGCAAAGAGGGCTTCGAAGCCACCGTGGTGAACGACGGACCCTCGGCGCTGGCCGAGTTCGAGCGCTCCGGCGCCGACATCGTGCTGCTCGACCTGATGCTGCCGGGGATGAGCGGCACCGACGTGTGCCGACAGCTGCGGTCGCGTTCGAGTGTGCCGGTGATCATGGTGACCGCCCGCGACAGCGAGATCGACAAGGTGGTCGGCCTGGAGCTCGGCGCCGACGACTATGTCACCAAGCCCTACTCGGCGAGGGAACTGATCGCGCGGATCCGTGCCGTGCTGCGCCGCGGAGCCGAGAGCGACGACGCGGGCCTCGGTGACGGTGTGTTGGAGGCCGGGCCGGTGCGCATGGACGTCGAACGCCATGTCGTCAGTGTCAACGGCAGCCCGATCACGTTGCCGCTCAAGGAGTTCGACCTTCTCGAGTACCTGATGCGCAACAGCGGGCGGGTGCTCACGCGGGGCCAGCTCATCGACCGGGTGTGGGGCGCGGACTACGTCGGCGACACCAAGACCCTCGACGTGCACGTCAAGCGGTTGCGCAGCAAGATCGAGGCGGACCCGGCCAACCCGGTGCACCTGGTCACCGTGCGCGGGCTGGGCTACAAGCTCGAAGGCTGACTACTGCGCGGCCCTGGTCGCCGGATGTACGGCGACCAGGCCCAAACCGCTGCGCCGCTTGCAGATTGCGGCCAGTTCGGCATAGACCTTGGCGCCGAGCAGCTGGGTCAGCTCGGGGCCGTAGGACTCCCAGACCGGCCGCTCGCCGACGTGGGCGTTCGGGTCGCCGGTGCAGTACCACTTGAGGTCGAGTCCGCCCTCACCCCAACCGCGGCGGTCGTACTCGGTGATGGTGGACTTCAGGATCTCCGAGCCGTCCGGGCGGGTCACCCATTCCTGGGTGCGGCGGATCGGCAACTGCCAGCACACCTCGGGTTTGAGGGTGAGCGGCTCCACGCCGATCTTGAGGGCCTTGGTGTGCAGCGCGCACCCGATACCGCCGGGCCACCCCGGGCGATTGAGAAAGATGCACGCGCCCTTGTACTTCCGGGTCCGAAGGGTGGGCTCGTCCTCGTACTCGTCCAACTCCAGGTAGCCCTTCTTGCCCAGGCCCTTGTCGCGGAACTGCCAGTCCTCGTCGGTCAGCAACTTGACCGCATCGTCGAGGTTGGCGCGGTCGTCGTCGTCGGAGAGAAACGCGCCGTGCGAACAACATCCGTCGTCGGGCCGGTTCTCGACCGTGCCCTTGCACGCGGGAGTGCCGAACACGCACGTCCACCGGGACAACAGCCAAGTCATGTCCGCCGCGATCAGGTGGGTGGGGTCGTCGGGGTCGTAGAACTCCACCCACTCACGGGCGAAATCCAGTTCGACCTCACCGGGATACTGCGGTCCGCTCACGGTTTCCCACGGTAGACCCATTAGGTTGAGGGAGTGCGATTAGGCGTGCTCGACGTGGGCAGCAACACCGTTCATCTGTTGGTGGTGGACGCGCATCGTGGCGGGCACCCCACGCCGATGAGCTCGACGAAAGCTTCGCTGCGCCTGGCAGAAGCGCTCGACAGCTCGGGCAAGATCAGCCGCCGCGGGGCCGACAAACTGATCGGCACGATCGACGAGTTCGCCAAGATCGCCGCCAGTTCGGGCTGCGCGGAGCTGATGGCCTTCGCCACCTCCGCGGTGCGCGACGCGACGAACTCCGAAGAGGTGCTCGGCCGGGTCCGGTCCGAGACCGGGGTGGACCTGCGGGTGCTCACCGGCGTCGACGAGTCCCGGCTGACTTTCCTGGCGGTGCGGCGGTGGTACGGCTGGAGCGCCGGGCGCATCATCAACATCGACATCGGCGGCGGCTCGCTGGAGCTGTCCAGTGGCGTCGACGAGGATCCCGACGTCGCGCTGTCCCTGCCGTTCGGTGCGGGCCGGCTGACCCGGGAGTGGCTGCCCGACGATCCGCCGGGCCGCCGGCGCGTGGCGATGCTGCGCGACTGGCTGTCCACCGAGCTGGCGGAGCCGGCCGCGAAGATCGCGGCGGCGGGCAGCCCCGACCTGGCGGTGGCGTCGTCGAAGACGTTCCGGTCCCTGGCCCGCCTGACCGGGGCGGCGCCGTCGGGGGCGGGTCCGCGGGTCAAGCGGACGTTGACCGCGACCGGTCTTCGTCAACTCATAGCTTTCATCTCTAGGATGACCGCGTCTGACCGTGCGGAACTGGAAGGGGTGAGCGCCGATCGCGCGCCGCAGATCGTTGCGGGTGCGCTGGTGGCAGAGGCAAGCATGAAGGCCCTCGGTATCGAAACGGTGGACATCTGTCCCTGGGCGTTGCGGGAGGGGTTGATCCTGCGGAAACTCGACAGCGAGGCCGACGGGAGCGCACTCGTCGGCGGAGCCGATAGTCCGGGTCCAGTCGGCGGAGCCGACGCTCCGGGCTCAGTCGTCCCGGGCCCAGTCGGTGGTGCTGACGGTTTGGGCACGAGGTCGGCGACGGTGCGCGATGCTTGACGATGACGCGGCGAGGCGCAAAGGCAGCAGACGATGACCCGACCTGATGACTCCGGCACCACGCGACCGATCTCGGTCGCCGAGCTGCTGGCCAGAAACGGCACGATCGGTTCGCCTCCCGTCGGTGGGCGACGCCGTCGGCGCCGCGGAAACGCCGATGCGGTGACCGTCGCCGAGCTGACCGGCGAGATCCCGGTGATCCGGGACACCGACACCAAGCCTCCGGCGACCCCGCCGGTCACCGAGCCCCCGGTCGCGGACGCCGCCCCGGAACCCGCCCCGGAAGTCGCGGAGGAATCCGCCCCGGAAGTCACTGACGCACCGGCCACCGAGACCGACGAGGTCGAGGCCACTGCGGAGGCCGACGCCGACGAGCTGGAGGCCGACGCCGCCGAGGCCGACGTCGAGGCCGCCGAGGCCGACGTCGAGGTCGCCGAGATTGAGGTCGCCCACGCCGACGGCGACACCGACTCGGTCGCGGAGTACGCCGCGGAAATCGAGCAGCGTCTGAGCACCCCGGAGCCCCCGGCGCCCGACGCCGAGCACATGAGCCCGGACCCCGTGGTGGTCGAGACCGACGAGGACGACGCCGCCGACGTGTTCGAGGCGGTCGTCCTGGAGGAGACCGACGACACCCCGGATCTCGACGACCTCGATGCCGAGGCCGCGCTGGCCGCCGATGAGACCGACGACGCCGCCACCCTCGCCACCGACCGGGACGAACTGCCGTCCTACCTGCGCTCCACCTCCGCCGAACCGCTGTTCGGCGGGCAGGCGGCCGACGACATCGCGTCGGTCGGGGAGCGCGGCGACGCCGATGATGACCTCGTCGACGAGGAGGCCGACGAGGAGTACGACGAGCCCCGGCGCATGTCGTCGGTGGTGCACGGGCTCTGGATCGTCGGGCAGAGCATCTTCGCGGTCGTGTTCGGCGCCGGCCTGTTCGTCGCGTTCGACCAGCTGTGGAAGTGGAACAACATCGTCGCGCTGGTGCTGTCGGTGCTGGTCATCCTCGGTTTGGTGGTCGCGGTCCGAGTGGTGCGCAAGACCGAGGACATCGGCAGCACGCTGATCGCGGTGGCGGTCGGCGCCCTGGTGACGCTGGGGCCGCTGGCCTTGCTGCAGTCGGGCTGACGGGACGCGACGGAACAACGTGCGTCCCGCCATCAAGGTCGGTCTGTCGACCGCCTCTGTATATCCGCTGAGAACCGAGGCCGCCTTCGAGTACGCGGCGAAACTCGGCTACGACGGCATCGAGCTGATGGTGTGGGCCGAGTCGGTCAGCCAGGACATCGACGCCGTCGAGGAGCTGTCCCGGCGTTACGACGTGCCGGTGCTGTCCGTGCACGCGCCGTGCCTGCTGATCTCGCAGCGGGTCTGGGGTGCCAACCCGATCGCCAAACTGGAGCGCAGCGTGCGGGCCGCCGAACAGCTCGGGGCGCAGACCGTGGTCGTGCATCCGCCGTTCCGCTGGCAGCGCCGCTACGCCGACGGTTTCAGCGATCAGGTCGCCGAATTGGAGTCGGGCAGCGACGTGATGGTCGCGGTGGAGAACATGTTCCCGTTCCGCGCCGACCGGTTCTTCGGGGCCGGGCAGTCCTCCATCGAGCGGATGCGCAAACGCGGCGGCCGGCCCGGGCCGGGCCTCTCGGCGTTCGCGCCGTCCTACGACCCGCTCGACGGTGGGCACGCGCATTACACCCTGGACCTGTCGCACACCGCGACGGCGGGCACCGACGCCGTCGAGATGGCCGAGCGGATGGGGGACGGGCTGGTGCACCTGCATCTGTGCGACGGCAGCGGCGCCTCCACCGACGAGCACCTGGTGCCCGGCCGCGGGACCCAGCCGACGGTGGAGATCTGCGAGATGCTGGCGGCGAGCGACTTCGCCGGCCATGTCATCCTCGAGGTGACCACCTCGGGGGCGCGCACGGCCGCTGAGCGTGAGGCCCTTCTGACCGAGTCGCTGCAGTTCGCCCGGGAGCATCTGCTGCGCTGATCTGGCACTGCGGAGGAACCCATCGATGACGAGCTCGACGCTGTTCACCGACGCCATGGCCCTGACCGCCGTCGACGACGGTGTGTATCGCGGTGTGCTCAACGAGAACTGGACGATCGGGCCGAAGGTGCACGGCGGCGCGATGCTGGCGCTGTGCGCCAACGCGGCCCGCTGCGAGATGCCCGGGGTGGAACCGATAGCCGTGTCGGGGAACTTCCTGTGGGCCCCCGATCCCGGCGCCATGGACGTCGTCACGACGGTACGTAAGCGGGGTCGCCGGGTGAGCCTGCTCGACGTCGAATTGCGGCAGGGTGAGCGTGTGGCGGTGCGCGCCGCGATCACCATGGGCGCCCCTGAACACGATGTGGCGCCGCTGTTGTCGGTGAACCCCGTGGTGCCGCTGATGACGCCCGAGCCGCCGGCCGCGCTCGAGCCGATCGGTCCGGGGCATCCGATGGCCGACATCGTGCATCTGAGCCGCGGGTGCGACATCCGGCCGTCGCTGACGACGTTCTCGCCGCGCACCGACGGCGGTCCGCCGATGATCGAGTACTGGGTGCGCCCGAAGGGAGTGGAGCCCGACCTGCTGTTCGCGCTGCTGTGCGGCGATGTGTCGGCTCCGGTGACCTATGGGGTCAACCGGTTCGGGTGGGCGCCCACGGTGCAGCTGACCGCCTATGTACGGGCGTTGCCGGCTTCGGGCTGGTTGCGGGTGATGTGCACGACGACGCAGATCGGCCAGGACTGGTTCGACGAGGACCACATCGTGGTGGACTCGCGGGGGCACATCGTGGTGCAGACGCGTCAGCTGGCGATGGTGCCGGCCGCCGCGGGCGAGGACTGACGCGGGCCACACCGCGCCCGGCGTGCGTGGGATGCTGTGCGGCATGGCCAGAATCGCGATCATCGGGGGCGGCAATATCGGTGAGGCTCTGCTCGCAGGTTTGCTGCGGGCGGGCAGGCAGGTCAAGGACCTGGTGGTGGCGGAGAAGAGTCCGAATCGGGCCGCCTACCTCGCCGAGAAGTACTCGGTGCTGGTCACCACGGTGGCCGATGCCGTCGACAGCGCCACCTACGTCATCGTGGCGGTGAAACCGTCCGACGTCACCTACGTGATCGGTGACATCGCCGAGACGGCGGCCAACGCCGAGAGCGACACCGCCGAACAGGTTTTCGTCAGCGTCGCGGCCGGTGTGAGCACCGAGTACTACGAGAACAAGCTGCCGGCCGGGTCGCCGGTGGTGCGGGTGATGCCCAACGCCCCGATGCTCGTCGGCGGCGGCGTCAGCGCGGTGGCCCCGGGCCGGTTCGCCACCGCTGAGCACCTCCAGGAGGTCTCGGCGCTCTTCGATGCCGTGGGCGGGGTGCTCACCGTGACCGAGTCCCAGATGGACGCCGTGACCGCGGTGTCCGGGTCGGGTCCGGCGTATTTCTTCCTGATGGTCGAGGCGCTCGTCGACGCGGCGGTGGACGCCGGGTTGTCGCGCGCGGTGGCCACCGATCTCGCGGTGCAGACGATGGCCGGCTCGGCCGCGATGCTGCTGGACCGGCTCGACCGGGCGGCGGCGGGCGGGGCCGGGGTGATGGCCGCGGCGATGGACACCTCGGCGGCCGAACTGCGCGCCACGGTCACCTCGCCGGGCGGCACCACCGCCGCTGGTCTGCGGGAACTCGAGCGCGGAGGGTTGCGCGCCGCGGTCGCCAACGCTGTCGCCGCCGCCAAAACCCGCTCTGAGCAGCTAGGAATTACATCCGAGTAGTTCATGAATTTCGGACGGAAAACCCCACACCCGTCGCAGTAACCCCACCCGCCACGCTATTCTCCCAGTGGTAAGCACGGGTTCGGAGCCAGCGGTGGGGAAGCCGCTGGAACTGCCCGTGCCTGAAGGATTGGGTTGCGATGACGTCTACGAACGGGCCGTCGGCGCGGGATTCGGCCAGCGGAGGGAAGGCGGCACGAGATGCCGGCCAGAACGACGGCCAGGCGCCGCGGGCGCAGTTTCTCACCGTCGCCGAGGTGGCCAGCCTCATGCGGGTCAGCAAGATGACCGTGTACCGCCTGGTGCACAACGGCGAGCTGCCCGCAGTCCGGGTCGGCCGCTCGTTTCGGGTGCACGCCAAGGCCGTTCACGACATGTTGGAGAGTTCCTACTTCGACGCCGGGTAACCGGAGCGCCGGTTGCCTGACAGAGCCGTTTTTCGTTTGACTCGGGCGCCCAGGTAAAGTGACCGGTCGGGACTGGCACCGTTGATCGACGGTGCCCGAAATGTCAAACAACTTTAGGTAGCGGAGTTCATGGGTTCTGTCATCAAGAAGCGTCGCAAGCGCATGTCGAAGAAGAAGCACCGCAAGCTGCTGCGTCGTACCCGGGTTCAGCGCAGAAAACTCGGTAAGTAGGTCGAGAGCCCGGCCGCTAGGCTGTCCGAATGGATGCTGAATCCAGGTCCGACGGCGGCGGCGGGCGATCCGGCACCCGCGACGAGCGCAAGTACCCAAAGGTCGTGCTCGTCACGGGTGCCTGTCGTTTCTTGGGCGGGTACCTGGTGGCGCGTCTGGCGCAGAACCCGCGTATCGACCATGTGATCGCGGTCGACGCGGTCGCGCCCAGCAAGGACCTGCTGCGCCGGATGGGGCGCGCGGAGTTCGTGCGCGCCGACATCCGGAACCCGTTCATCGCGAAGGTCATCCGCACCGGCGACGTCGACACCGTCGTGCACGCCGCGGCGGCGTCCTACGCACCCCGGTCCGGGGGGAAGGCGACGCTCAAGGAACTCAACGTGATGGGCGCGATCCAGCTGTTCGCGGCCTGCCAGAAGGCTCCCTCGGTGCGGCGCGTGATCCTGAAGTCCACCTCGGAGGTGTACGGCTCCAGTTCGCGCGACCCGGTGCTGTTCACCGAGAGCAGCAGCCGCCGCCGCCCGCCGGGTGAGGGCTTCGCCCGCGACAGCATCGACATCGAGGGCTACGCGCGTGGCCTCGGGCGGCGTCGTCCCGACATCGCGGTGACGATTCTGCGGCTGGCCAACATGATCGGTCCGGCGATGGACACCGCGCTGTCGCGCTATCTGGCCGGGCCAGTGGTGCCGACGGTGATCGGCCACGACCCGCGCATGCAGCTGCTGCACGAGCAGGACGCGCTGGGCGCGCTGGAGCACGCCACGACCGCCGGCAAGGCCGGCACGTTCAACATCGGAGCGCCCGGGATCATCATGATGAGCCAGGCGATCCGCCGGGCGGGCCGGATCCCGCTGCCGCTGCCGCGGCCGGCGCTGGTCGTCGTCGATTCGCTGTGGCGGGCCACGCGCAACACCGAGCTCGACCGCGAGCAGCTGGACTACCTGAGCTACGGGCGGGTGATGGACACCAGCCGGATGCGCACCGAGCTCGGTTACGCACCGAAGTGGACCACCGCGGAGGCCTTCGACGACTACGTCCGCGGGCGCGCGCTCAAACCGATCGTCGACCCCGACTGGGTACGCTCGATCGAGGGCCGCGCGGTCACTGCGGCGCAGCGTTGGGGACGCTAGACTCAGGGTTCGAATATTCAGCCCGGGGGAGGCTGGGGGAGAGGGACACCACCTTGGCCGGCGAGCCTAAAGCGAAAGTCATTCCGCTGCACTCGAATTCGAGCCGCAGCACCGCTGCGCGTCGGAGCGCGGCGCAGCGTGCGGAGAGTTCCCGCCGGCATCCGTCCTTCCTGGCCGACCCGGACGCCGGGGTGACGGCCGAGGAGTTCGACGCGGTCATCCGCGACATCGACCAGCACCGCGCCGACAGCGCCGAGGCGGCACCGACCGAACTGGCCAGAAACATCTCCGCGGTCGCCGATTTCGTCCGCAAGAGGATGACCGGCGACTACACCGTCGACGAGTTCGGCTTCGATCCGCACTTGAACGAAGCAATCATCCTTCCTTTGCTGCGGGTGTTCTTCCGGAACTGGTTCCGGGTCGAGGTCAGCGGGATCGAGAACCTCCCGGAATCCGGCGCGGGTCTCGTGGTGGCCAACCACGCCGGGGTCCTGCCGTTCGACGGGCTGATGGCGTCGGTCGCCGTGCACGACCACCACCCCGCGCAGCGCAACCTGCGCCTGCTCGCCGCGGACATGGTGTTCGACATGCCGATGGTGGGCCAAGCCGCCCGCAAGGCCGGCCACACCATGGCCTGCACCGACGACGCGCACCGCCTGCTCGCCGCACGCGAGCTGACCGCGGTGTTCCCGGAGGGCTACAAGGGCCTCGGCAAGCGCTTCAAAGACCGCTACAAGCTGCAGCGTTTCGGCCGCGGCGGGTTCGTGTCGGCGGCGTTGCGCACCAAGACCCCGATCGTGCCGTGCTCGATCGTCGGGTCCGAGGAGATCTATCCGATGGTCGCCGACGTCAAGCTGCTGGCGCGGCTGCTCGGGCTGCCGTACTTCCCGGTGACGCCGCTGTTCCCGCTCGCCGGCCCGCTCGGCGTGGTCCCGCTGCCGTCCAAGTGGTACATCGAGTTCGGTGAGCCGATCTCGACGGCCGACTACGACGAGTCCGCCGCCGACGACCCGATGATCACCTTCGACCTGACCGACCAGGTGCGCGAGACCATCCAGCAGACGCTCTACCAACTGCTGACGAACCGGCGCAACACCTTCTTCGGCTGACCCGGTCGCTTACGACTGGGTGTTTTGCCCAGCAACGAACTTCGACAGGGCTGCGTCACGCTTCGCGGCGATCTGCGCGGTCAGCTCGTCGGCCTCGGTCTCATGGGCGGCCTCACCCATCACGGTGACGATGCTGGTGACCACGGGCTGTCCCTCGTCGTCGGTCACCTCGCCGCGGATCTCGGTCAGCACCGCGCCGTGCGACTCGGTGACCGAGTCGAGGTACGAGTCGAACCACAGCTTGTCCCCGGCGACGATCGGCCGGTGGAAGATCAGCTTCTGGTCGCGGTGCAGCACCCGCTCCATGTTGATGGGCAGCTCGAACTGGTTGAAGATCTCCTGCTGCACGCGCCGGCCGGCGACCGCCATGAACGTCAGCGACGCGATCAGCCCGTCGTGGCCGCACTCCTTGGCGGCCTCTTCGTCGAAGTGCGCCGGGTGCTCGTCTTTGACCGCGCTCGCGAACTCCCGGATCTTCTCGCGGCCGACCTCGAAGTAATCGGGGTACCGGTAGTGGGTTCCGATGATCTCTTCTGCGATGGCCATGCCGAATTCTTTCCGTTTCTGGGCGTGGAGGGGCGAGCCTATCAGCGGGAACACCGCGGGCGTGTCATCGCCGGTCGCGCCGGGACACCGCCGCGGCCAGCGCACCGCCGGCCGCGCCGAGCGCCAGCGCCGACGGCACCCCGATCCGGGCGGCCTTGCGGGCGGTGCGGAAGTCCCGGATCTCCCAGCCTCGCTGTCGGGCCAGGTCGCGCAGGTGGGCGTCCGGGTTGATCGCCACCGCGGTGCCCACCAGCGACAGCATCGGGACGTCGTTGATGCTGTCGGAGTACGCGGTGCAGCGGCGCAGGTTCAGGCCCTCCCGGATGGCCAGGGATCGCACCGCGTGCGCCTTGCCCACGCCGTGCAGCAGATCGCCGACCAGACGGCCGGTGAAGATCCCGTCGACCGACTCGGCGACGGTGCCCAGCGCGCCGGTCAGCCCCAGCCGCCGCGCGATGGTGTCGGCCAGCTCGTAGGGCGTCGCCGTGACCAACCACACCTGCTGCCCGGCGTCGAGGTGCATCTGCGCCAGCGCCCGCGTGCCCGGCCAGATCTTGTCGGCGATGATCTCGTCGTAGATCTCCTCGCCCAGCGCCACCAGTTCGGCGGTGGACCGGCCCTCGATGAACGACAGCGCCTTGCGTCGTCCCTCGGCAACGTCGTCGCTGTTCTCCCGCCCGGTGAGCTGGAACTTCGCCTGGGCCATCGCGAACCGGGCGAGGTCCTTGTAGGTGAAGTACTCCCGGGCCGCCAGCCCCCGCGCGAAGTGCACCAGCGAGGAACCGTGCACCAGCGTGTTGTCGACGTCGAAGAACGCCGCGGCGGTCAGATCGGGGGGCGGGGGCGGTGGTGCGGAGCCCTCGTCGGGTTGCTCGCTCAGACCGAGGGAGGCAGCCTCGGCACTGGCCTGACCGGCGAGTTCCTGCGCCCGCAGGCTGGACCCGTCCGATCCCAGACTGTCCAACTCGCCCTCCAATTCCCCGCTGTCGGACACGGCTACAACCCTAAGCCACGCCGGCGGGATACTGGCGGAGTGGATCGGCAGGTGCAGTTACTCACCCGGCAGGGTTGTCCGATGTGCGCCGCCGCGGCCTCCCAACTCGCCGCGATGGCCGCCGAGTTGGGATTCGACCTGGTGGTGACCGATGTCGACGAGGCGGCCGCGGCCGGGCAGCCGGCGCTGCGCGCCGAATTCGGCGACCGTCTGCCGGTGGTTCTGCTCGACGGCGCCGAACACAGCTACTGGGAGGTCGACGAGCCCCGACTGCGGGCCGATCTGCAACGCAGAACCTAAGCTGTTAGCTGAACGAATTTGGTGGCCCGCCGGTCAGCGACTACCTTGGAAGTCGTGGTCAGCGCGGTGATGAAGCCATGAGCGTACTGCTTTTCGGGGTGTCCCACCGCAGCGCGCCGGTGTCAGTGCTGGAACAACTGAGCACCGACGAAGACGACCAGACCAAGATCATCGAAGAGGTGCTGCGCTCGTCGCTGGTCACCGAGGCGATGGTGCTGTCCACCTGCAACCGCATCGAGGTCTACGCCGTCGTGGAAGCCTTCCACGGCGGCCTTTCGGTGATCGGGCAGGTCCTGGCCGAGCACTCCGGCATGTCGCTGCACGACCTGACCAAGTACGCCTACGTGCGCTACGCCGAGGCCGCGGTCGAGCACCTGTTCTCCGTGGCGAGCGGTCTGGACTCCGCGGTGATCGGCGAGCAGCAGGTGTTGGGGCAGGTCCGCCGCGCCTATGCCACCGCCGAGGCCAACCGCACCGTGGGGCGCACCCTGCACGAGCTGTCGCAGCGCGCGCTGTCGGTGGGCAAGCGGGTGCACACCGAGACCGGCATCGACGCCGCCGGCGCCTCTGTGGTGTCGGTCTCCCTGGACATCGCGGTGCGGAAGCTGGGATCGCTGGCCGGCCGCCGCGCCGTCGTGGTCGGCGCTGGGTCGATGGGTGCGCTCGCGGCCAAGCAGCTGGTGCGCGCCGGTGTCGAACGCATCCACGTGGTCAACCGCACCCTGCCGCGCGCCAAGCGCCTCGCCGAGAACCTCAACGAACAGGGCACCGCCGCCGAGGCGTTTCCGTTCGACCACCTGCCGCCCTTGCTGACCGACGCCGACGTCGTGGTCAGCTGCACCGGGGCCGTGCGGCCCGTCGTGTCGCTGGCCGACGTGCACCGCGGACTGGCCCACAGCGCCGACCGTAAGCAGCTGGTGATCTGCGACCTCGGCATGCCCCGCGAC
Source organism: Mycolicibacterium vaccae (assembly GCA_050205485.1). Classification (GTDB taxonomy): domain Bacteria; phylum Actinomycetota; class Actinomycetes; order Mycobacteriales; family Mycobacteriaceae; genus Mycobacterium; species Mycobacterium vaccae_A. The sequence goes on from JBNMQW010000002.1 coordinate 360,214, forward strand.
GTCGACCCCGCCGTCGCCGGACTGCCCGACGTGTACGTCATCGACATGGAGCGCATCCAGCGCGAGCCCACCGCTCGCGCCGCGGCCTCCGACGCCGAGGCGGCCCGCACCATCGTCGCCGCCGAGGTGGCGCACTACCTGGCCGGGCAGCGGATGGCCGAGGTGACCCCGACCGTCACGGCGCTGCGCCAGCGCGCCGCCGACGTCGTCGAAGCCGAGCTGCTGCGGCTGGACAACCGGCTGCCCGAACTGGACGCGGCGCACCGCGACGAGGTCGCCAAGACCGTCCGCCGGGTCGTCGACAAGCTTCTGCACGCGCCGACCGTGCGCGTCAAACAACTCGCCAGCGCGCCGGGCGGCGACAGCTACGCCGAGGCGCTGCGGGAACTGTTCGAACTCGACCAGCAGGCGGTCGATGCTGTGGCCGCCGGTGAGCTGCCGCTGGACGGCCTGGACATCAATGCCGTCAGTGGCAGTGAAATATCGGTGGTGACAAGCGATTTCGACACGTCCGAGTGACTCTACGCCCAGTTCCGACCGCCCCGTGATTCGTCTCGGCACCCGCGGTAGCCTGCTGGCCACCACACAGGCCGGGACGGTGCGCGATGCATTGATCGCGGCCGGCCACCCCGCCGAGTTGGTGATCGTCTCCACCGAGGGGGACCAGCGCCCCGACGAGCCGATCGCCGACATCGGCGTCGGGGTGTTCACCGCTGCTCTGCGCGAAGCCATCGCCGACGGCACCGTCGACGCCGCCGTGCACTCCTACAAGGATCTGCCGACGGCGAACGATCCCCGCTTCACGATCGCCGCCACGCCGCGGCGGGAGGATCCGCGTGACGCGCTGGTCGCGCGTGACGGGATGGTGCTGGGTGAGCTGCCGACCGGCTCCGTGGTCGGCACGTCATCCCCGCGAAGGGTGGCGCAGCTTAGAGCACTGGGTCTCGGTTTGGAAATCCGCCCCCTACGAGGCAACCTAGATACCAGGTTGAGCAGGGTAAGCCGCGGCGAACTCGACGCAATCGTGGTGGCTCGAGCGGGTCTGTCCCGGATCGGTCGCCTCGAGGTGATCACCGAGTCGCTGGAGCCGGTGCAGATGCTTCCGGCGCCGGCGCAGGGAGCATTGGCGATCGAGTGCCGTGCCGGTGACACCGACCTGGTCAAGGTGCTGGCGGAGTTGAACGACGCCGACACCTGGGCCGCGGTCATCGCCGAGCGAACCCTGCTGGCCGAACTGGAGGCGGGATGTTCCGCACCGGTCGGTGCGATCGCTGAGGTGGTCGAGTCGATCGATGAGGAAGGTCGCGTCTTCGAAGAGCTGTCGCTGCGCGGCTGCGTGGCGACGCTGGACGGATCCGACGTGATCCGCGCGTCCGGTATCGGGACACCCGATCGGGCACGGGAGCTGGGGCTCTCGGTGGCCGAGGAGTTGTTCGAACTGGGGGCACGCGATCTGTTGGACGAAGGCGGGAGAGACACATGAGCTTGCGAGGACGCAAGGGCAAGCCCGGCCGCATCACGTTCGTCGGCTCCGGGCCCGGGGATCCGGGTCTGTTGACCACGCGCGCCCGCGCCGTGCTGGCCAACGCCGCGCTGGTGTTCACCGACCCCGACGTGCCCGCGTCGGTACTGGCGCTGGTCGGCACCGAGCTGCCGCCGCCGTCGGGGCCGCTGCCGGAAGCGGCTGCCGAGGCTGCCAAGAAGGACGGCGACAGCGGCAAGAGCGCCGACGCGCCCGCCAACGCGGCGGAGGCGGTGATCCCCGGCGGGCCGGATGTGCGCCCCGCGCTGGGTGATCCCGCCGAGGTCGCCAAGACGCTGGCCACCGAGGCCCGTACCGGGGTCGACGTGGTGCGCCTGGTCGCCGGTGACCCGTTGTCGGTCGACTCGGTGATCACCGAGGTCAACGCGCTGGCCCGGACGCAGCTGACGTTCGAGATCGTGCCCGGTCTGCCCGGCACCACCGCGGTGCCCACCTATGCCGGTCTGCCGCTGGGGTCGACGCACACCGTCGCCGACGTGCGGGACCCCGAGGTGGACTGGGCAGCCCTGGCCGCCGCGCCCGGCCCGCTGATCCTGCACGCGACCGCGTCGCACCTGGCCGACGCCGCGCGCACGCTGATCGAGTACGGCCTGGCCGAGTCGACGCCCGCGGTGGTGACCGGCAACGGCACCACCTGCCAGCAGCGCTCGGTGGAGACCACACTGGCCGGCCTGCTCGACAAGGCCGTCCTGGACAAGCCGGCGCTGGCCGAGCCCGCCGGACCGCTGACCGGAACCCTGGTGGTCACCATCGGGCGGACGGTCGCGCACCGCGCGAAGCTCAACTGGTGGGAGAGCCGCGCCCTGTACGGCTGGACCGTGCTGGTGCCGCGCACCAAGGACCAGGCCGGCGAGATGAGCGACCGCCTGGTCACCCACGGCGCGCTGCCCATCGAGGTGCCGACCATCGCCGTCGAGCCGCCGCGTAGCCCGGCCCAGATGGAAAGGGCCGTCAAGGGTTTGGTGGACGGCCGGTTCCAGTGGGTGGTCTTCACCTCCACCAACGCGGTGCGTGCGGTGTGGGAGAAGTTCAACGAGTTCGGTCTGGATGCCCGCGCGTTCTCCGGCGTGAAGATCGCCTGCGTCGGTCAGGCCACCGCCGACCGGGTGCGCGCGTTCGGTATCAACCCCGAGCTGGTTCCCAGCGGTGAGCAGTCCTCGCTGGGTCTGCTGGACGACTTCCCGCCCTACGACGACGTTTTCGACCCGGTGAACCGGGTGCTGTTGCCGCGCGCGGACATCGCCACCGAGACGCTGGCCGAAGGTCTGCGGGAACGGGGCTGGGAGATCGAGGACGTCACCGCCTACCGGACGGTGCGTGCGGCCCCGCCGCCGGCGCACACCCGCGAGATGATCAAGACCGGTGGTTTCGACGCGGTCTGCTTCACCTCGAGCTCGACGGTGCGCAACCTCGTCGGTATCGCCGGAAAGCCGCACGCGCGCACCATCGTTGCGTGCATCGGTCCCAAGACCGCCGAGACCGCAGCGGAATTCGGGTTGCGCGTGGACGTGCAGCCGGAGGTTGCCGCGGTCGGTCCGCTGGTGGAGGCCCTCGCCGAGCATGCCGCCCGGTTGCGGGCCGAGGGCGCGCTGCCGCCGCCGCGGAAAAAGAGCCGTCGCCGCTAGCGGGCCGCAGATGACTTTCCCGAGCCACCGCCCCAGGCGGCTGCGGTCCAGTGCGGCCATGCGCCGTCTGGTCGGTGAAACAACCCTGGAGCCAAGGCATCTGGTGCTGCCGATGTTCGTCGCCGACGGTCTGGATCAGCCCCGGGACATCACCTCCATGCCGGGGGTGGTGCAGCACACGCGCGACTCGCTGCGCCGTGCCGCCGCCGAGGCCGTCGACCTCGGCGTGGGCGGGCTGATGCTCTTCGGGGTGCCGCAGGAGAGCGACAAGGACGGCGACGGATCCATCGGCGTGCGACCCGACGGCATCCTCAACGTCGCCCTGCGCGACCTCGCCGCCGACCTCGGCGATGCCACCGTGCTGATGGCCGACACCTGCCTCGACGAGTTCACCGACCACGGCCACTGCGGGGTGCTGGACCGGGTCGGCAGAGTCGACAATGACGCGACCAACCGCCGCTACGTCGAATTGGCGGTGGCGCAAGCGGATTCCGGTGCTCACGTGGTCAGTCCGAGCGGGATGATGGACGGTCAGGTCGCCGCGATTCGCGACGGCCTGGACGCCGCCGGGCACACCGAGACCGCGATCCTGGCTTACGCCGCGAAGTTCGCGTCGGGTTTCTACGGCCCGTTCCGGGAGGCGGTGGCGTCGAGCCTGCAGGGCGATCGCCGCACCTACCAACAGGATTCGGGCAACATCCGCGAAGCCGTCCGGGAGATCGAACTGGACCTCGCCGAGGGCGCCGACATCGTCATGGTCAAGCCGGCCATGGCCTACCTGGACGTGGTGCGCGCGGCGGCCGAGATCTCATCGGTGCCCGTGGCCGCCTACCAGGTGTCCGGTGAGTACTCGATGATCAGCGCGGCGGCCGAGCGCGGGTGGATCGACCGGCAGTCGGTGGTCACCGAGTCCCTGGTCTCGATCCGTCGTGCCGGCGCCGACATCGTGCTGACCTATTGGGCCGCCGAAGCGGCCCGCTGGCTGTCGTGACCGATCCCGCGCGCCCGACCGGCGCGCCGCAGTCGCCGGCCGTCCGCCCGGCCGACGTCGACACCGGGTTCTGGTTGTGGCTGGTGTCGCTGCCCCTGATGGTGGCCGGCTACCTGGTGGACCTGTTCACCGTCAGTGGTGGTCAGGGCGGACTGTTCCTCGCGATCAACTGTGTCTTCGCGGCCGCGCTCGCGGCCGTCGTCGCGACGTTCCTGTACCTGCTGCGGCAGGGCTACCGATGGGCCCGGACCGGTCTGACCGGCGGGGCGGTGGCCGCGGTCGTCTACTCGGTGATGAACCTGTTCGGTGTCGAGCGGCACTCGGCCGTCGTCGCCCTGGGTTATGCCGTCCCGGTGATCGTCGGCTCGGTGCTGATCGTCGGCGGCGCGTATCTGCTGCACCGCAAGGAAGCGCACGAATTCTTCACCCGGTGATTGGATACGCTGACCCGACCATGACCCCTGCCACACCTGCCGGCCGCCCGCGCCTCGTCGACGTGTCGTTCTGGTGCTTCATCGCGGGGGCGGTGCTGCTGATTCTGGGAGGCCTGATGGCGTCGTCGGCTACCTTCGACGCCGCGCGCGCGGCCCTGCCCGACACCATCGACGACGACTCCGTCCGCAACTACCTCACGATCTACCGGTCCACCGGAATCGGCGCGGTGATCGTCGGCGGCCTCGTGGCGTTCCTGGCCGGGCGCGCCCGCCGGGGCGACGCCCGGTTCCGCCTGGCTCTGCTGGGACTGGTGGCCGCGATCACCGTCGTGATGCTGCTGATGGCGCTCGGCTTCAAGGTGGCCCACCCGGTCATCCTGCTGGCGGTGCTGCCCCTGCTCGCCGGTGCGGCGCTGTTCACCCGGCCCGCGGCGGCCGCCTGGTACGACCCCGAGAGGCAGCGATGACCCAGACCGCCGACAAGGCCGACGTCCTGTTCTACGAGCAGGGCGCGAGCTGGCTGTGGGTGTTGGCCGGTCCGGCCGCCGGGCTGGCCATGCTGCTGATCCAGATGTCGGCCGGCTACGGCATCCAGTGGATCGTGCCGGTGATGTTCTTCGTGCTGGTGACGCTGTTCCTGAGCATCCAGGTCAAGGCTGCCCGCATCCATACCTCCGTCGAGTTGACCGCCGACACGCTGCGACAGGGCACCGAGGTGATCCGCACAGAGGAGATCGTGCGCGTCTATCCGGAGGCCAAGGGTGCGGAGACGCCGAAGTGGCAGTACGCGCGGGCGCTCGGTGAGCTCACCGGGGTGCCGCGCGGCCGGACCGGAATCGGCGTGCGACTGACCAACGACCGGACCGCCCAGGCGTGGGCCCGCAAGCACGCGCAGCTGCGCGCGGCGCTGACCAACCTGGTCGAGGAGCGGATCCCGCCGGAGCCCTCGTCGTGAGGCGGCGCGCCGCCGCCGAACTGTTCTTCGCCGCACTGGTGGCAGTGGGCGCCGTCCTCGCCTGGATGTCGGCGTCGACGCAGGTCGTGGTCGCCCCGCTCGTGGAGGGGGAGCCCACCACGGTGTCGCGGGTGTACTCAGCGCCGATGCTGACGCTGTCCCTGCTGCTCGCGACCGTTGCCGGCGTCCTGGCCGTCTACGGCGTCACCCACCTGATCCGCCGCCCCGCGCCGGACCCGCCGAACGTCTGAGTCAGCGCCCGCACCCGCGGATGTAACGCTCGCCACAAACACTTTGGAACAAAGTGCAGATCTTGTAACACTGTGTCCATGACGGAGCTGGCGCAGAACACCGAACATCTCGAGGACGCCCTGCCACTGGGTCCGCAGTCGCTGGTCTGGCGCTATTTCGGCGACAACCGGATGTACCTGATCGGCCCGCGGCCCGCGGTGCTGCAGAACATGCTCGCCGAACTCGGCCAGGGTGTGTACGACCACTCGACGTTCTTCGCCGACACCGCCGAGCGCCTCAAGCGGACCATCCCGCCGATCTTCAACACCGTCTACGGCACCGAGGAGCACAACGCCGGCACCCAGGTCCGCGACTTCCACGTCACGGTCAAGGGCGATATGCCCGGCCCCGACGGAAAGCCGGCCGGTCGCTACCACGCGCTGGATCCCGACACCTACTTCTGGGCGCACGCCACTTTCGTCGAGCAGATCTACTACTTCGCCGACACCTTCGTGAAGCGGCTCACCGACGCCGAGCGCGAGCAGATCTGGCAGGAGTCGAAGACCTGGTACCGCCGCTACGGCGTCAGCGACCGCCCGATGCCGGCCACCTACGCCGACTTCGAGAAGTATTGGGACCGCATGATGGACGAGGTCGTCGTCGCGCACCCGACCGCCAAGTACGGCGTCGGCTACGTCACCAAGGGCTTCCCGAAGCCCAAGGCGGTGCACCCGCTGGTGTGGCGGCTGCTCGCGCCGGTGTTCAATCCACTGGCCGCGTTCTTGACCACCGGCGGTCTGCCGCCCCGGGCGCGCACGCTGCTGCAGCTGCCCTGGACCGACAAGCAGGAGCGCCGCTACCAACGTTTCGCCGCGTTCTGGCGGTCCCGTGCGGTGAACTGGCTGTGGGACCGTCTTCCGATGACGGTGCGCTACAACGGGTACGCCGTCCGGGCCTATGGCCGGGGCTGACCGCGCCGCGACGGAGATTCTCGATGCCGCGGTCGTCGAGTTCGAGCGGCACGGCTTCCGCCGGGTCGCCCTGGAGGACGTCGCCCGCCGCGCCGGCGTCAGCCGCACGACGATCTACCGCCGCTTCGCGAACAAGGACGAACTCGTCGGCGCGGTGATCGAACGCGAGAACGTCCGGCTGTTCGCCGACATCGCCGCCGAACTCAAGAAGGCCGAACCGCAGTCCAACGTGTACGTCGAGGCGTTCACGTTGTCGATCCTGAAGTTCCGGCGGCACCGGGTGCTCAACCAGATGTTCACCGACGAGCCGGGGCTGGTGCTCGAGCTGGCCGGCCGTTACCACCTCGTCGCGATCGAGCGGATGGCCGAGGCGCTGCGGACGATCTTTCCCGCCGGGTTCGCCGACCGCATCGGTCCCGCGGCAGTCGACGAGCTCGCCGACTGCATCCTGCGGTACGCCGCGATGGTGCTGCTGCTACCCAGCACGCAGCCGCTGGAGACCGCCGAGGACATCCGCGAGTTCGCCCGGCGGCACTTCCTGCCCAGCCTGCCGGTGGCGCTGCGCACAGTGACCGTATGAAAGTTTCGTAGATCACAGTTCCGGTCATCCGGAACGCATGGACGACAACACACCCCAGGGACAGCAAAGCGACGAGAAACCCGACGTGCAGCTGGACCACGTGACCGAGACGCCCGACCCCGACGACGAGTCGCGGTTCACCGAGAAGCCTGAAGTTACCGACGAGCATCGGGAGAAGGCCAAGGAGATGGCGAAGGCGAACGCCGAGGATCTCCAGACCACGACGCTGCCGGGCAGCTCCGGCACGGTCTCGGGCACGTCGGTGACCGACTGGGTCGACGACGAGGACAAGGGCAAGATCGAGACCAGCGCCGAAGAGGGAAATGTCGAATACCGCAACACCGAGGAGTTCCGCAAAAAGCTCGACGAGTGACGGGCGGACGGCGGTTTGCCTAGGCTGGGAACCCGTGACCCCGCTGGCTCAGATCGCTCCCGCCTTTGTGGCCATGGCACATTCGATCGTGTGGGCCTCGGTGGCCACCGTCGACGCCGACGCCAAGCCCCGCACGCGCATCCTGCACCCGCTCTGGGAGTGGGACGGCACCGACCTCTTCGGCTGGGTGGCCACCGTGCCGTCCCCGGTCAAGCGCGCGCACCTGTCCGCCAACCCGCATGTGTCGGTGAGCTACTGGTCGCCGACCCAGGACACGTGCTCCGCGGAGTGTCTCGTCGAGTGGTACCGCGACGACGAGACCCGGGCCGCGGTGTGGGACAAGTTCGCCACCGCGCCCGCACCCGTCGGCTACGACCCGCGCATCATCCCGGGCTGGGCCGACGGGCCGACATCCGAGGGCTTCGCGGTGCTGCGGCTGACGCCGTACCGGCTGCGGGTGATGCCCGCCGCCGTCCTGACCCAGGGGCAGGGCGAGACGCTGACCTGGCGAGCCGTATGACCGCGACCGAGGAACGCGACGACGTCGCCTCGCTGCCGCTCGTCCCGCGCAACCCCCTGCCGTGGTGGCAGTTGGCCGCGCTGGTGCGACGACTCGACACCGGCCAGGAGGTCATCCGAGACGCCGGCGGACCGATCACCCGGATCCAGTTCGGGCCGAAACAAGTCGTGCCCCCGATCGTGGCGGTGATGTCCCCGGCGGGGATGCGTGACGTCCTGGGCCGCAGCGACGCCGCGTCGGATCGCTGCATCATCCACGAGGAGGTGCAGCACGCGGCCGGTGACAGCCTGTTCGTGCTGCCCAACGAGCAATGGCGGCCGCGCAAACGCGCGTTGCAGCCGGTGTTCACCAAGCAGAACGTCCGCAACTTCGGCGGCCACATGTCCAGCGCCGCACAGGCTTTCGTCGACCGCTGGCCTCAGGGCGGCGAGGTGGACCTGGACGCGGAGTGCCGCCGGGTCGCGATGCAGTCGCTCGGGCGGTCGGTGCTCGGCGTCGACCTCAACGAACGCGCCGACACCATCGCCCGGTGCATGCACGTCGCGTCGTCCTACACCGCCGACCGTGCGCTGCGGCCGGCACGGGCACCGCGCTGGTTGCCCACCCCGGCGCGCCGCCGGACCCGGGCCGCGGTCCGTGCGATGAAAGAGATCACCGACGAGATGGTGCGCGCCTGCCGGGCGGACCCGGACCGGGACGCCCCGCTGGTGCAGGCGCTGATCGCGGCCGCCGACCCGGAGACCGGCCAACCGCTGTCGGACGACGAAATCTCCAACGACCTGCTGATCTTCATGCTGGCCGGCCATGACACCACCGCGACCGCGCTGACCTACTCGCTGTGGGTACTCGGGCACCATCCCGACGTGCAGCGGCGCGTGGCCGCCGAAGTGGCGGAGATCGGGGAGCGGGAACTGACCCCGAACGACGTGCCGCGCCTCGGCTACACCCAGCAGGTCCTGCATGAGGCGCTGCGTCTGTGCCCACCGGCAGCGGGCGTCGCGCGGCTGGCCACCCGCGACATCGCCGTCGACGGCTACCGGGTGGAGGCGGGCAGCCTCGTCGCCATCGGGCTGTATGCGCTGCACCATGATCCGCAGCTGTGGCCGAACCCGACGGAGTTCGATCCGGACCGGTTCAGCCCCGAGAACGTCAAGGCCCGGGATCGCTGGCAGTTCCTGCCGTTCCTGGGCGGCGGCCGGCCCTGCATCGGTGAGCATTTCGCGCGCCTGGAGACGACGCTGGCCCTGGCCACGATCGTGCGGGCCATGCAGATCGAGTCGCTCGAGGACGTGTTCGACTGCGAGGTCCCGTTCACCACGGTGGCCAAGGGTCCGATCCGGGCGCGATTGCGGCCTCGGCCGGCATCGGTCTACTAGGCCGCGTAGTAGTACGGCGGTAGAGTTCAGGGCGTGAGCACACCGAGATCCCGTGCGCGCTGGCTGCGCGGCGCGCTGGTCGGTGTGTGCTCGGCGGTGGCGACCTCCGGTGCCCATGCCGCCGGCGGCGGGCACCTGCCGTCCGGCCCGGCGCTGATCGTGGTGGGCCTGGTGTGTGCGGTCGTGGGCTCGGTACTGGCCGGGGCCGCGCTGGAGGGCCGGTGGCTGCGGCCGGCCGCCGTCATCGGCGGACTCGTCGCCGCGCAGCTGCTCGGCCACCTCACGCTCGTCGTCGCAGCGAGCCACCACCACAGCGGTCTCGGGATGACGTGGACGATGGCGGCGGCCCACCTCGTCGCGGCCCTGCTGCTCGGAGCGGCCATCACCGCCGTGGAATACCTGTACCTGGTGTGCGTCTCGCTGCTGTGCTGGCTCCGGCTGTTCGCCGCGGCCCGGCGGCAGCCGCCGGCTCAGCGGCGGCCGATGGAACCGCGGCCGGCGTTCGTGCAGTCGGCGCTGTGCGTCGCGGGTCTGGGCATGCGTGCGCCACCGCGCGCCGCCGCCCCGGCCGCCTGAGCGGCCGCACTCTGCCCTCGTCACACCGCGCGTCCTGCGCGGTGCATTCGCGCTGACCCCGGCCGTCGCCACGACGTCCCCCGTGCCGGGTCATGCACGCGCCCTGTATTTCTCGGCGAAAGAACACGTCACCGTGACCGTTGCTCTGCCCTGCACAAGTTCCGGGGCTGCTGCGCCCCGGACCGTCCAATCCGGGAGACGCCCGTGAGCGCTCCCTCGACCCCGAAAGCCGCGGCGCGCCGCGGCGATTCCGCAGTCCTGCGCCGGATCTGGCGCATGCATTTCTGGGTGGCGCTGTTCGCCACCCCAGCCCTGCTCGTCCTCGCCTGTTCGGGGCTGGTCATCCTGTACAGCCAGCCGCTGGAGAACTGGCTGCACCGCGACCTGCACGTCGTGCAGCCCGCAAGTGCCACCGTGTCGCTCGACGCCCAGATCGCCATCGCGCGGCAGCAGGTGGGCGCCGACCGCACCCTCGACGCGGTGACACCTCCGGCCGGACCGGGACGCTCGACGCGCGTCGACTTCCTGGCGCCGGACGCGGCGGCCCGTCCCGCCGCGGAAGGCAACCTCACGCAGGTCTTCGTCGACCCGTACACCGGTCGGTACCTCGGGCAGCGCAGCGACCAGTCCGGACTGGTCGGCTGGGCCAACCAGGTCCACCGCATGTTCGGCAACGACGCACCCCGACTGCAGCTGCCGTCCCTGGGCCACCTGATCAACCCGACCGCCTACCCCGACGCGACGATCCCGGTGGGCATCGGCAATCTCTGGATGGAGCTGACCGCGATCTGGATCCTGGTGCTGCTGGCCAGCGGGATCTACCTGTGGTGGCCTCGGGCGATCGAAGCGGCCAAACCGCTGCTGCGCGTGCGGTGGCGGCGCGGCGGCCGGGTCCGGTGGCGCGATCTGCACGCGCTGACCGGTGTGGTCGTCGCGGTGATCCTGATCGGCTACGTGCTGTCCGGTATGACCTGGTCGCGGTACTGGGGCGAGAACTGGCGGGCCTTCTCGGAGGCCGTCACGCCGTCCACTCACATCGATGCGCCGTCGACCCCGGCGCAGGTCGGCGACTACGACCGGCTGGGCCGGCGGATCGCGTGGGCGGCCACCGAGGACCCGGTGTACGCCAGCATCCCGAACAGTGCTGTGCCGCAGCGGTTGTCGTTCGCCGACATCGACCGGATCGCGAAGGGGGAGTACATGGTGCCCGGCTACGCGATCATCGGACCGTCGGATTCCACCGACGGAGCCGGCCCGGTATACGGCAGCTACACCGTCGTCAACGCGTGGCCGCAGAAGCTCTCCGAGCAGCGCACCCTGCACGTCGACCAGTTCAGCGGCGCGACGCTGGCCGATGCCACGGCCGCGCAGAACGGGGCGCTGTCGAAGCTGACGAGCTTCGGCATCGCGATGCACATGGGCAACCAGTACGGCGTCCTCACCCGCATCCTCTCCACGATCGCGTGCCTGGGGGTGCTGGTCAGCGTGGTCACCGGTATGGCGATGTGGTGGAAGCGGCGTCCCGCCGGTGGCACCGGGCTGCCGTCGCCGACCAGCGCCGCCGTCCGGGCCGACACACCCCGCCGGGCCGCCATCGCGGTGACGGCCGCCGCGGTCGCCCTGGGCGTCATCTTCCCGGTATTCGGTGTCTCACTGCTGGTCGTGCTCGCGGCCGAAGCGGTGATCGCCCGCCGCCGACGCCGCGCATTTGCTGAAGCAACTATCACAGATTCAGAGAGGCAATAGATTGATGTTCAACGTAATTCGCATCCCGATCGCCGCAGTCCTATCTGTGGGCGTGCTCGCCGCGTCGGCGTGCGCGTCCAACGATCCCCCGGCGGGACCCGCGGCCGAACACGTCACCGTGCAAGAACAGTGGGCCAACGCGGCCGACACGGGTATGGCCGCCGTCTTCGGCAGTATCGCCAACACCGGCGGCAGCGACGCGCGGATCGTGGCCGGCAGCTCACCGCAGGCCGGGCACGTCGAGATCCACGAAGTCGTCACCAACGAGCTCGGCGGAAAAACCATGCGGGAGAAGGACGGTGGACTGGTGGTGTCCGCAGGCGAGACGCGGGAGCTGCTCCCCGGCGGGGACCATCTGATGCTGATGGATCTGACCCAGCCGCTGCTCCCCGGTGCCGACGTCACGGTGACACTGGAATTCGACGACGGGTCGACGCTGCCGGTCACCGCGCAGGTCCGCGACTTCGCCGGTGGCGGTGAGGAATACCGCCCGCACACCGAGGAGAAAGGCGGTGCGCACCATCATGGGTGAGCGACGCCTTTCCACGGTGAACCGGCGGCGATTCGTCGCCGGGGGCGCCGCCGCGCTGGCCGGCGCCGGCCTGGTCGGCTGCACGAACGCAGCGGCGGGCAGCAGCGGCGGACCGCGCGAGTTCGGCGACGCCGTCGAACCCTTCCACGGGCCGCACCAGGCCGGGGTGGCCACCGTCCCGCAGGCCCATGCGTTGTTCCTCGCGCTGGACCTGGTCCCGAGCGAGAAGCGCGACGAGCGTCAGACCCTCGAAGCGGTCCTGCGGCTGTGGACCGCCGACGCGCAGCGGCTGACCCAGGGGCAACCGGCGCTGGCCGATACCGAACCGGAACTCGCCGAACGTCCGGCACGGCTCACCGTCACCGTCGGCCTGGGGCCCGCGGTGTTCGACCGCGTCGGGTCGGCACACCTACGGCCATCCGCGGTCGCCGAGATGCCGACGTTCGAGACCGACGCGCTGGATCCGCGGTGGTGTGGTGGCGACCTGCTGCTGCAACTGTGCGGCGACGACCCCGTCGCGATCGCCCACGCCGCCCGCGTGATGCTCAAGAACGTCCGGACGATGACTCGGCAACGCTGGCGGCAGACGGGGTTCCGCAACGCCCGCGGTGCGGCCGCGCCAGGCGACAGCATGCGCAACCTGATGGGCCAGGTCGACGGCACGGTGAACCTGCGCACCGAGGAGGAGTTCGACCGCAACGTCTGGCACGACGGGGCCGATCAGCCCTGGTTCGCCGGTGGGACGGTGCTGGTGCTGCGGCGGATCCGGGCGGTCCTGGACACCTGGGACGAGCTCGACCGGGACGCCAAGGAACTCGTCGTCGGGCGCCGTCTGGACAACGGGGCGCCGTTGACCGGGTCCGCCGAGACCGACGAACCGGACTTCGAGGCGAACGTCGGCGGCATCCCGATCATCGCGCCCAACTCGCACATCGCCCTCGCACGGCACCTGAGCGAGGACGAGCGGTTCCTGCGTCGGCCGTACAACTACGACGACCCGCCGCCGGCCGGGGAGACGAGCGACAGCGGGTTGCTGTTCGCGACCTACCAGAGGAACCCGGCCACCCAGTTCGTTCCGGTGCAGCAGCGGCTCGCCGCCGCCGACGGGCTCAACCCGTGGATCACGACCGTCGGCTCCGCGACGTTCGCGGTGCTGCCCGGGGCCGCGCCGGGACACGTGCTGGGGGAGGCGCTGTTGGATCGGTGACGGCTGGTCGTCGGGCCTTCTCCCGCCGTGATGCGCGGTGTAACACTGGACACACGTATCGAAGGGGGAGGTGGCCGATGTCCCGAAGTGCCGGAGAACGGTATGAGTGTCAGGAGTGCGGCGCGACACTCGTCTATGAGAAGCCGTGCCCGTGCTCCTCGGAGACCGAGCACCGCGAGATGTGCTGCGACCAGCCGATGACGAAGGCCCGGGCGAGCTGATCTCCGCCCTGGGTGAGCGGGGCCACTACACCCTGTAGTTGACGCTTTTGTCCCGGCTGGGACACTGGTCGACATGAGCAGAACCGACGCGTCCGCGAAACTCTTCGCCGACGCGTCCGCCCTCATCCCGGGCGGAGTCAACTCCCCGGTGCGCGCGTTCTCCTCGGTCGGCGGTACTCCGCGTTTCATCACGTCGGCCAAGGGCTGCGAGCTCACCGACGCCGACGGCAACCGCTACGTCGACCTGGTGTGTTCCTGGGGCCCGATGATCCTGGGCCATGCGCACCCCGCCGTCGTCGAGGCGGTGCAGCGCGTGGCCGCCCACGGTCTGTCGTTCGGGGCGCCGACGCCCTCGGAGTCCGAACTGGCCGCCGAGATCATCGACCGGGTCGCCCCCGTCGAACGGTTGCGCCTGGTCAACAGCGGTACCGAAGCCACGATGAGCGCGATCCGGCTGGCCCGCGGCTACACCGGCCGGCCCAAGATCGTGAAGTTCTCCGGCTGCTACCACGGCCACAGCGACGCGCTGCTGGCCGACGCCGGCTCGGGCGTCGCCACCCTGGGGCTGCCGTCGTCGCCCGGGGTCACCGGCGCCGCCGCAGCCGACACCATCGTGCTGCCCTACAACGACGAGGCCGCGGTGACCGAGGCTTTCGACCGCGTCGGCGCGGACATCGCGTGCGTCATCACCGAGGCCAGCCCCGGCAACATGGGCGTGGTGCCGCCGCGGCCCGGCTTCAACGCGGCCCTGCGCCGTCTCACCGCCGAGCACGGCGCGCTGCTGATCGTCGACGAGGTGATGACCGGTTTCCGGGTCAGCCGCGCCGGCTGGTACGGCGTCGATCCGGTCGACGCCGACCTGTTCACCTTCGGCAAGGTGATGAGCGGCGGCCTGCCCGCCGCCGCGTTCGGCGGGTCGGCCGAGGTGATGGGCCGCCTCGCACCGCTCGGGCCGGTGTACCAGGCCGGGACGCTGTCGGGGAACCCGGTCGCGATGGCCGCCGGCCTGGCCACGCTGCGCGCCGCCGACGACGCCGCCTACGCCACCCTCGACGCCAACGCCGACCGGCTGGTCGCACTGATCGGCAACGCGCTCACCGAAGCGGGCGTGGCACATCAGATCCCCCGCGCGGGCAACATGTTCAGCGTGTTCTTCGGGGACCAGCCGGTCACCGACTTCGCGTCCGCGCGCGCCACCGAGACGTGGCGCTTCCCGGCGTTCTTCCACGCCCTGCTCGACGCGGGTGTCTACCCGCCGCCCAGCGCCTACGAAGCCTGGTTCGTCTCGACGGCGCTCGACGACGCTGCCTTCGACCGCATCGCCGCCGCCCTGCCCGGCGCTGCGCGGGCCGCCGCGGAGGTGCGGAAACCGGCATGACCGACCTGACCCGGACCATCGTCCACGTGATGCGCCACGGCGAAGTGCACAACCCCGAGCAGATCCTCTACGGCCGCCTGCCCGACTACCACTTGTCCGACCGCGGCCAGGCGCAGGCCAAACGGGTCGCCGAGTGGCTGGCCGACCGCGATATCACCTACGTGGTGGCCTCCCCGCTCGAGCGGGCCCAGGAGACGGCCGCGCCGATCGCCGAACGGCACGGCGTGCCGATCGCGACCGACGACGAGCTCATCGAGTCCCTGAATGTATTCCAGGGACAGCGGGTTTCGCCGGGGGACGGCGCCCTGCGCGACCCCCGCAACTGGTGGCACCTGCGCAACCCGCGCAGCCCGTCGTGGGGCGAGCCCTACGTCGACATCGCGGCGCGGATGAAGAGGGCGCTGTACCGGGCCCGCGCCGCCGCGGCCGGCCACGAGGCCGTCTGCGTCAGCCACCAGCTACCGGTGGAGACGTTGCGCCGCGCCATGACCGGCCGTCCGCTGCACCACTTCCCGACGCGGCGGATGTGCAACCTGGCCTCGGTGACGTCGTTCTACTTCGATCACGACGAATGTGTCGGCTGGGGATACGCGGAGTTGGCCGGGCAGTGAGTTCGTCGGTGGCCCTGTGGCGCACGCTGGTCTCGGCGTGCGCGGCCACCCTCGTGCTTGCCGGATGCTCGACGGGCAGCGGCGCGGTCGCCCAGGGCGGCACGTTCGAGTTCGTCGCCCCCGGCGGCAAGACCGACATCTTCTACGACCCGCCGCAGGATCGGGGCAAGCCCGGCGCGCTGTCGGGTCCCGACCTGATGGACACCGACCAGACCATCTCGCTCGAGGACTTCGCCGGCCAGGTCGTCGTCATCAACGTCTGGGGACAGTGGTGCGGGCCGTGCCGGACCGAGATCACCGAACTGCAGCAGGTGTACGAGGCCACCCGGGACCGCGGGGTCGCGTTCCTCGGTATCGACGTGCGCGACAACAACATCGACGCACCCCGGGACTTCATAACCGACCGCAAGGTGACCTTCCCCTCGATCTACGACCCGCCGATGCGCACCCTGATCGCCTTCGGTGGGCGCTACCCGACCACCGTCATCCCGTCGACCGTGGTGCTCGACCGGTCGCACCGCGTCGCGGCGGTGTTCCTGCGCGAGCTGCTTGCCGAGGATCTGCAACCGGTCGTCGAACGGTTGGCCGCAGAGCAGTGAATCTCGATCAGCTCGACCAACTGACCGCCACCGGCCCGCTGCTGCTGGCGATGGCGGTCAGCGTGCTGGCCGGTCTGGTGTCCTTCGCCTCGCCGTGCGTGGTGCCGCTGGTGCCGGGCTATCTGTCCTATCTGGCGGCGGTCGTCGGGGTGCAGGAGCGCCCCCTCGGCGGAGCCGACAAGTCAGGCCCCGTGGCGGTGCGCGGGCCCCGGTTGCGGGTAGCGGGTGCTGCCGCACTGTTCGTCGCCGGCTTCACCGTGGTGTTCGTGATGGGCACCGTCGCGGTGCTGGGCATGACGACGACGCTGATCACCAACCAGCTCCTGCTGCAACGCATCGGCGGTGTCGTCACGATCTTCATGGGCCTGGTGTTCATCGGGCTGGTGCCGCTGCTGCAGCGCGACACCCGGTTCGCCCCGCGGCAGATCTCCACGCTGGCCGGAGCGCCGCTGCTCGGCGCGGTGTTCGCCCTGGGCTGGACGCCGTGCCTGGGTCCGACGCTGACCGGGGTCATCGCGGTGGCCTCGGCTACCGAGGGCAGCAACGTCGCGCGCGGGATCGTGCTCGTGCTGGCCTACTGCCTGGGACTGGGGATTCCGTTCGTGCTGTTGGCGTTCGGCTCGTCGCGCGCGGTCCACGGGCTGGACTGGCTGCGGCGCCACACCCGCACCATTCAGATCTTCGGCGGCATCCTGCTGATCCTGGTGGGCACCGCGCTGGTGACGGGACTGTGGAACGACTTCGTGTCCTGGATCCGGGATGCATTCGTCAGCGATGTGAGGCTCCCCATCTGATGGTCACCTCTTCTCCGCGAGAAGACACAAACTCGCGCACAACTCAGCCACAGCGTGCGACTTCGCGTCTGCTCGCGTTGATCCGCAACACCTGGCGGACGCTGACGTCGATGGGCACCGCGCTGGTGCTGCTGTTCCTGCTCGCGCTCGCGGCCATCCCGGGCGCGCTGTTGCCGCAGCGCAGCCTCAACGAGGCCCGCGTCGACGAGTACCTCATCGAGCACCCCACGCTGGGGCCGTGGCTGGACCGGGTGCAGGCCTTCGACGTGTTCTCCAGCTTCTGGTTCACCGCGATCTACGTGCTGCTGTTCATCTCGCTGGTGGGCTGTCTGACTCCCCGTCTGGTCGAACACGTCCGCAGCCTGCGCGCCGTGCCCGTGCCCGCGCCGCGCAACCTGGGTCGCCTGCCCAAACACCACGAGGCGCAGGTCTCCGGCACCGACGTCCCCACCGTCGCCGCGGCCGTCGACGCCCGGCTGCGCGGATGGCGCCGCACCACCCGCACCCAGGACGGCACGACCGAGATCTCGGCCGAGAAGGGCTACCTGCGCGAGTTCGGCAACATCGTCTTCCACTTCTCGCTGCTCGGCCTGCTGGTCGCGATCGCCGCGGGCAAGATGTTCAGCTACGAGGGCAACGTCATCGTCGTCGCCGACGGCGGCCCCGGCTTCTGCACGGCGTCCCCCGCGGCCTTCGACTCGTTCCGCGCCGGCAACATCGTCGACGGCACCTCGCTGTACCCGATGTGCGTGCGGGTGAACGACTTCCAAGCCACCTACCTGGAGAACGGGCAGGCGGTCGGCTTCCAGGCCAACGTCGAGTACCAAGCCGGCGACGACCTGCAGACCGGAACCTGGCGGCCGTACCTGCTGAAGGTCAACGAGCCGCTGCGCGTCGCCGGTGACCGCGTGTACCTGCAGGGCCACGGCTACGCGCCGACCTTCACCGTCACCTTCCCCGACGGGCAGAGCCGCACCCAGACGCTGCAGTGGCGACCCGAGGACCAGATCACGTTCCTGTCGTCGGGGGCGATGCGCTTCGACCCGCCCGGCGGCACGTACGCCGACGACCGGGAACGCCGCCGCAACCAGATCGCCATCCAGGGTCTGTTCGCGCCCACCGCGCAACTCGACGGCACCCTGCTGTCGTCGCGTTTCCCGGAGCTGCAGGACCCCGCGGTGGCCATCGACATCTACAAGGGCGACACCGGGCTGGACACCGGTCGTCCGCAGTCTCTGTTCACCCTCGACGAGCGGATGATCGGCCAGAACCGCCTCACCAAGATGGAACGCGTGAACCTCAAGGCCGGCGAACAGACCCGCCTCGACGACGGCACCGTGGTCCGCTTCGACGGCGCCGAACCGTTCGTCAACCTGCAGGTCTCGCACGACCCCGCGCAGATATGGGTGCTGGTGTTCTCGATGACGATGATGGGCGGGCTCCTGGTGTCGCTGATCGTGCGGCGCCGACGCGTCTGGGTTCGGTTGTCGCCCGCCGCGCCGGGTACCGTGAACGTCGAGCTGGGCGGGCTCGCCCGCACCGACAACTCCGGCTGGGGTGAAGAGTTCGAGCGGTTGACCGAGCGGCTGCTGGCCGACGTCAGCGCCCGAGGGGACTCCTCCCAGCAAGACGAGAAGAAGGCAGATCGCGCATGAGCACCACCGTGGACATCGGGCTGGCCCGCTACTCCGACTGGGCGTTCGCCTCGTCGGTGGTGGTTCTGCTGGTGGCACTGCTGCTGTTCGCGGCCGAGCTGGCCTACACGCGCAGCCGCAAAGTGGAGAACCGCGAGCTGGTCAACGCCGGCGTGACGCCCGACAGCGCCCGTCCCGGCGTCGTTGTCGACGCACCGCGCCGAGCGCTCGACGAGCGCCTCGGGTCCAGCGGCGTCGCCCTCACCTACGTCGGGATCGTGCTGCTGCTGGCCTGCATCGTGCTGCGCGGCATGTCCACCTCGCGGGTGCCGTGGGGCAACATGTACGAGTTCATCAACCTCACCTGCTTGTGCGGGCTGGTGGCCGCTGCGGTGGTGCTGCGGCCCCGCCGGAGGGAAAACGCGGGCGAGCACCGGTCCTTGTGGGTGTTCGTCCTGGTGCCGGTGCTGATCCTGCTGACGGTGTCGGGCAAGTGGCTCTATTCGCATGCAGCGCCGGTGATGCCCGCGCTGCAGTCCTACTGGCTCCCCATCCACGTGTCGGTGGTCAGTCTCGGCTCGGGTGTCTTCCTGGTCGCCGGTGTGGCCAGCATCCTGTTCCTGCTGAAGATGTCGCGGTTCGGGCAGCCGGACCGCACCGATGCGCTGAGCCGGTTGGTGGCCAAACTGCCCGACGGGCAGGTGCTCGACCGGATCGCCTACCGCACGACGATCTTCGCCTTCCCGGTGTTCGGCTTCGGCGTGATCTTCGGCGCGATCTGGGCCGAGGAGGCGTGGGGCCGCTACTGGGGCTGGGATCCCAAGGAGACGGTGTCGTTCATCGCGTGGGTGCTCTACGCCGCCTATCTGCACGCCCGGTCGACGGCGGGATGGCGGGACCGCAAGGCCGCGTGGATCAACGTCGCCGGCTTCATCGCGATGGTGTTCAACCTGTTCTTCATCAATTTGGTGACGGTGGGCCTGCACTCGTATGCAGGCGTCGGCTGAGCCGACAAGCAAGGCCAGGCGGCTGAGCCGACGTCAGGCGGCTGAGCCGACGAGACGGGAGGGAGTGACGTGGCGGATCGACCGTTGAGTGACGTACCGACCAGCTTCCGCGCGCAGCAGCGGTTCCGGGACCCCATGGCCGCCGTCCCCCCGGAGTGGACCGCGCCCACCCCGCCGGAGGGCCTGCCCCCGACACCGCCGCAGGGCATGCCCCAGCCGGCTCTCGTGGAGGTTCCGCCGGCCGTCGCCGAGGCTTCGTTCCCGTCCCCGTCGCAGGAGCTCACGCCCGTCGCCCTGCTCGGGCAGGAGCGCCGCGGCCCTTCGCAGGGCTGGCGCAAGTGGCTGTTCAAGGGCACCGGCGGCCTGGTCGACCTCGGAGAGAGTCGCAAGGTGCTGCGCCGCGAGGCCCTGATGCACCAGGCCGCCCGACCGCTGCGCGACTGCTATCGCATCGCGATGCTGTCGCAGAAGGGCGGGGTGGGGAAGACGACGATCACCGCGACGCTCGGGGCGACGTTCGCCTCGATCCGGGGCGATCGGGTCATCGCCGTCGACGCCAACCCCGACCGCGGAACGCTGAGTCAGAAGGTTCCGGTCGAGACGCCCGCGACGATCCGGCACCTGCTACGCGACGCCGAGGGCATCAACACCTACAGCGACGTCCGCCAGTACACCTCGCAGGGCGACAGTCGGCTGGAGGTACTGGCCTCGGAGAGCGATCCGTCGGTGTCGGAGGCGTTCAGCGCGGAGGACTACAGCCGCGCCGTCGAGCTGTTGGAGCGGTACTACAGCGTCGTGCTGACGGACTGCGGCACCGGCATGGTGCATTCGGTGATGTCCGGCGTGCTGGACCGAGCCGACGTGCTGGTGGTGATCAGTTCGAGCTCGGTGGACGGGGCGCGCAGCGCGTCGGCGACGCTGGACTGGCTGGACGCGCACGGCCACGAGGCGATGGTGCGCGACGCGGTCGCCGTCATCAACGGGGTGCGGCCGCGCAGCGGCCGCGGCGGCGGAAAAGTCGACATCAAGAAGGTGGTGGACCACTTCTCCCGCCGGTGCCGAGCGGTGTGCGTGGTGCCCTTCGACCCGCATCTGGAGGAGGGCGCCGAGATCAGCCTGGACAGGTTGCGGCGTGACACTCGTTCGGCGCTGCTGGAGCTTGCGGCAGTGGTGGCCGCCGGGTTCCCTGACCCACGCGAGGCGGAGGGCTCGTCAGCGGCCCCGGTTCACGACCGCGGCTGATCGTCGCGCGGTGTGATTCGTCGCAGGAATTCCGGATCGTCGTCCGGACCGATCACCCGGGTCCGCGGTCTGTTCGCCGCCATCCGGCTCATCCGCCAGCCGATATAGACGACCGCGGCCACGACGAGCATCAGGAGCAAGTACGCCACCAAAAACCTCCTTGATGTCAATATACGCGCCGTCGGTAGGCTCAGACTGTGTCCGACGACCCACGCCCCAAGACGTCCCGACTGCTGCTCGATGTGCTGGCCTACACCGCAGCGCGCCTCGCCCTCGTGGTGGCGTTGACCGCGGTGATCGTGGGAGCCGGCAATTTGCTGGGGGTGCGGGAGTTCCCGGTGGTCGTTGCCCTGTTGTTCGCCATCATCATCGCGCTGCCGCTGGGCATCTGGCTGTTCACGCCGCTGCGTCGCCGCGCCACGGCCAGCATCGCCGTCTGGGAGGAGCGTCGCCGCGCAGACCGGGAGCAGCTCCGTGCCCGGCTCCGCGGCAACGGCGCGCCGCAATCCTCATCAGGTGACTCCACGGGTAAGTCCAAGCCGACTTCCTGAGCCTCGTTTTACCTGTTCAAGCCCATATTTTCGGGTGCTCTTGCCCCAAGTTGTCACTGCGTGGGGTTTGCTCGGCAAATATTTTTTGCATAACGCCGCGCGGAGTGGGTAATCCGCGCCACATGAGTGACTGGCAGGTGATGAATCGGCCGCGGACCATCGGCGGTCATCGAAACGTCAGCAGCCGCCGGAACACGCCGCACAAGCTGATCTACCGGCGCTGGCTGCACGACCTCTGGGCCGGACGGTGTCAGGCCACGGATCTGGTCTCCGAGGACTTCGTCGGGCACTGGCCCAACCGCGACGTCCACGGGCCGGCGGAACTGCAGGCGATGGTGGACCGGACCCGAGGCACCTTCAAGGAGTTGCAGTTCCTTCTCGACGTCGGACCGTTCGAGGAGGGGGATCTGATCGCTGCGCGCTGGATCGGCACCGGGTCCGGGGCGGGCGGACCCAGGCGTTTCACCGGCAACGACGTGATGCGGATCTCCGGCGGAAGGATCGTCGAGTACTGGAACGGCACGGCGCGCGGCTAACCGGCCGCGGCGTCGCGCAGCAGTCGCCGCAGCCCGTCGAGCGGATCGTCGGGTTCCGGCTCCAACCGGAGTTGCCGAGGCGGTTCGGTGGCATCGGGGGACGCGGCCGGGGGAGTCGCGGCGGCGGCGGGCGGGGGTGCCGGCACCGGTGGCGTGAGGGGTGCCACCGTACCGAGCGCCCGGATCTTCGCGGCGATCCGCGCTGCCGCATCGGCGCGGACCGCCCGCCGCTCCGCGTCGGGGTCGTCGTTGCCGGCGAAGCAGGCCGCCGGGGCCTCCCCGATCACCGCGAGCGCGCTCTCGTAGCGGTCGCGGGCCGCGTCGAGGCGCGCCTCCCACGCGTCGATGTCTCCCTGCCGTTCCCGGACCAGCGCAAGGTTGACCCGCACTGGACACGATTCGCCCGCGGGTGTGCGCGCCAGCGAGTCGGCGAACCGCCGGTCCGCGACGTCGAGGCGCCCCTCCAGGACGGCGTGACTGCCCGCGGCGAAAGCAGTGGTGGCCGGCTCGATCACGTCGAGGGTCTGCAGGATCGCCACATCGGTCGCCATCGCGCCGGCCCGGCCTGCGGCGAAATCGCGCTGCGCCGAGGATCCGGCCACCACCACCGAGATCGACTTCAGCGCCACGATGACCGCGATGAGCACCGGCAACGCCGACCAGATCAGCAGCCGGCGCCGCAGTCGCAGCCTGGCCGGGCTCATGACCGCACCTGCCGCTGGGTCGCGCGCGCCCGGCGAAGATCCCGGACCGACAGCGATATCTCGCCGAGCAGCAACACCGCAGCCACGATGCTCAGCAGCCAGTAGAACTCCGTGCGCGGTCCGCCCGCTGCGTCGTCGGCCCGGGCTGCGGACGAGGCCGGGCGGTCCTGGGCTTGCGGTAACTCGGTGCCGGGCGAGCGAGAGAAGTACGGCAGCCCGAGTTGGTCGGCGATGGCGGCCAGCTGCGGGCGGCCCGCTGCCGACCCGTATCCGAACACCGCACCCCCGTCGACGCCGTCGGACTCGAACGTGCCCTGCGGCGCGTCGGACTGCTCTGCGCCCGAGCCGAAGTAGTAGACGAGGTTCTCGGCGCCCGGGTACTGCTGCGCGGCAGCGATCAGCTGGTAGCGCAGCGTGTTGGCCGCGGCGCCGGCGTTGGGTGCTTCGGCCTGGTCGCCGGGGTAGGGGAGCAGCGCCGAGAGCACGGGCGTCAGGCTCCAGTTGTCGGCCGACAGCGGCCACTCCACGGCGGGCCGCGACGCGAACGAGATCACTGCGAAGCGGGCGTCGGGGTGCAGGTCCATCAGCTCTGCCATGTCGGCACGCATACCCGCCATCCGCGCCTGCCCGCCGAAGTCGTCGATCGCCGAATCAGCGGAACGATCCACGACGAAGAAGATGTTCGTGCCGCCGTTGGCCCCGCTGCTCGTCGCGGTGTCCTCGACCTCGCCGACCCCGGGACGGAATGCGGCCAGCACGACCAGGGTCAGTGCCACGGTCATGGCCGCCCACCGCGCCAGGGACTCCCGGCCCGCGCTGATCGCCGGTCGCAGCGACACCAGGCGCAGCAGGACGAGCACGGCGGCCAGGACTGCGAGGGCCGGGGCGGGGGCGACGGGATCGAAGGTCATCGGCGGGCCGCCAGCAATGCCACACCGAGCAGCGCCGCCAACGCCACGGCTATTAGCAGTGCCGGGACGGGAGCGTCGCGGCGCTCGGTGGTGTCGCCGGACTCGCGCAGGTCGGTCAGGACGGCCTCCAGCTGGCCGGTCAGCTGCTCGGGTTCGAGTCGCATGAACTCCCCGCCGGTGGCCGCGGCCACTGAACTCAACGCCTCGGTGGGACGGCCCGGCGTGGCCACCGCGTCGACGCGGGCCCCGGCGCGGCGGGCCAGGTCGATCACCTGCTCGTCGCTGTACAGCGAGGGCCGATCGTCACCGGGCGCGCGCAGCTCGCCGGGACCGAGGTAGATCACCGAGCGTGCGACGTCACCGGGCCTCTGGAAATCCGGGAAGCCGGTGAGGCACAACGCCAGGACGTCGGCGACGGTGGGCGCGTAGTCGTCGTACTCCACCGCCGGTGCGAAGGACGCGGTCCGGGCTCGTAGCGCGAGCGCGCCCGGTGGCGTCAGGGCACCCGCGTCCGCGTCGGCCTGCAGCCGGGACAGCTGTGCGTACTCGCCGAGGCGCCCGGCGGCGAGCTGGTAGTCGCGCGTCATCGGGATGACCCGCCGGTTCACCGACGTCAGGCCGATCCGTTCGGCGCCGTAGGCGCTGACCTGACGGGCGAAGAACCCGAGGAACTCGCCGGTCGACGGGTCAGTGACGGGTTGGCCGACGCACAGCATGAGGTCCGCGCGTCGCTGCTCGCCGGTCTGGTCGGCGACCGGCTCGGTGGGGCGCGCACCGGCCCACACCGCGGCACCGAACAGCGGGATCGCCAGGGTCAGCACCATCACCGTGGCCTGGAGCTGTCGACGCACCACGGCGCGGTACTCGGGGAGCCGCGTCAGCCGGATCGTGTGCGCCAGCGGATACCGTTGCCGGGCAACACGTTCGGTCGGCCACAGGTAGCCGAGGATGATCGCCGCGATCAGCAGCGCGGCACCCGCGACCGCCACCGGCCACCAGGTCAGCGCCACGAGCGGATCATCTCCTCGGTCTCGCGGCTCAGTCGGGTCAGGTCCGGGGTCGACGACCGGTCGAACCGTGCGGTGCCGAGAGCGTCGAGTAGCGGTGCGGCCGGCCGCAATTCGGTGTCCGCGATGGCCTGGACGTGCATGTACTGCGCGGGCCGGCCGGTGGCCTGGTGCAGGAAGCTGCGTAGGGTCCGGCTCAGTTCGGCGCCGGCCTGCTGGTCGGTCAACTCCCCGGCGTCGTGGCGGCGCCCGACGACGGCGGCGGTCCGCGCGTACCGGTGCCGCAGTACCCGGGCGTGCAGATCGCCGATACCTGGCATCCGGCGCAGCCGCTCCGCAGGCAGGGTGGCGACGAAAACAATGGTGTACCAGGCGATCACGAGCACAAGGAGCGCCACCCCCAGAGTCAGCCACCACGCCGAATATCCGGGTGGTCCGCTGACGAAGCGCAGCAGGTCATCCGGCACGGGAACCCACCCTGGTCAGACTGGAGATGCGCGACCGGATGTCGCGGCTCGAGGTGATCGTCGTGTGCGGGATCGCCCGCCGCGTCATCAGTTCGGCGATCCGGGCCGCGCGGTGCTGCTCGGCGCGCCGGTAGGCGGCGACGACGCGCGGGTCGGTCGCGGCCGAGCTCAGGACGGGGCGTCCGGTGGCGACGTCGAAGCCGTCGTCGGCGCCGATGTCGACGGCGGGCAGGTCGGCCACCATCGCCCACATCATGTCGTGGCGGGCGGACAGTCGCGTCAGCACCTCGTCGAGGCGCGGGTCCGGGTCCGGCTCGTCGGACACCACGACGATCATCATGGTGTGCCGGTAATGCTCTGCCACATAGGTCAATTGGCAGACGATGTCGCTGGGTCCGGACTGCCCGGCGAGGTGGGCGTGATAGCGCTGCAGCAGGTTCTCGACGTGGTTCTCGCCGCGGCGCAGCCGGACATTGACGCTGCCGCGGACGTCGCCGTAGACCATGCCGATCTCGTCGGAGCGTCCCAGCGTGATCAGTCCGATCGCGCCGAGGACATGGGAGGCGATGTCGCACTTGCGTTCTCCGCTGGGCGCCAGAGCGGTCATGTTGGTGCCCGCGTCGGCGACCAGCAGCACCTTGTGGTGTTTCTCGGAGACGAACCGCTTGATCAGCACGGCGCCGGAACGTGCCGTGGCCTTCCAGTCGATGTCGCGCACGTCGTCGCCGGGGACGTAGGGACGCAGTTCGTCGAATTCCAGGCTGCGGGTGTGCAGCAGGGAGTGCCGGCCGCCGTCGAGCATGCCGCGGGTGTCGGATCCGAAGAGCGACCGGGCCCGGTCGAGGTGCTTGCCCACCGCCGCCCCCTCAGGGCACCCGTACTGCCCGCAGCGCCGCGTCGATGATCGCATCGGCGGTGACGCCTGCGGCGGCCGCCTCGAAGCCGAGGATGAGCCGGTGCTGCAGCACCCGGTGAGCCACGTCGGCGACGTCGCTGGGCAGCACATGGTTTCGCCCGGCGAGCACAGCCAGCGCGCGGGCCGCGGTGCACAGCGCGATGGTCGCGCGCGGGCTGGCGCCGTAGTCGACCAGCCGGGCCACCGGTGCGGGCAGGTACTTGGCGGGCTCGCGGGTGACGCCGACCAGACGGCCGGCGTAGAGCATCAGTTCCGGGCTCATGTACACCGCGCGGGCCACCCGCTGGGCTCGGCGGATCTGCTCGAGGGTGGCCACCGGGCGAGTGCGGTGGTCTTTGTCGTAGATGCCCGCGTCGCGGCGGAGCATCACCTCGACCTCCTGCTCCGGCGAGGGGTAGCGGACGATCTCCTTGATCAGGAAGCGGTCGGTCTGGGCTTCCGACAGTGCGTAGGTGCCCTCCTGGTCGACCGGGTTCTGGGTGGCGATCACCAGGAACGGGTCGGGGATCGGATACACGGTGCCGGCGATGGTGGTCTGGCGTTCCTCCATCGCCTCGAGCATCGCGCTCTGGGTCTTGGCGCTGGAGCGGTTGATCTCGTCGAGCAGCACGACGTTGGCGTGCACCGGGCCGAGCTGCGTGACGAACGACCCGGTGCCCGCGTCGTAGATCTGGGTGCCGACGATGTCGCTGGGCAGCAGATCCGGGGTGCACTGGATGCGGCGGAACTGCCCGTCGATCGACTCCGCGATCACCCGCGCCGCGGTGGTCTTGGCCAGGCCGGGCACGCTTTCGAGCAGTACGTGGCCGCCGCTCAGCAATCCGATCAGCAGGGATTCGCGGAGGTGTTCCTGGCCCACGATCTTGGTCGAGAAAGCCTCGGACAGCGCCGCGACCACACGTTGGGCCTCGCGGACGTCGTCACCGGGCTCGCGGGGCATCGGCGCAGCGTTCATCCCGCGCTAGGTACCACGCGACCCTGGCCCGCAAACGAGGCGAAACCCACAGCTGTCAACCTTGGTTGACGGCAGGCCTGGGTGGGCATAGCGTGACGGCATGGCCGAACTGGAGTCGCTCGAGGCGTTGAACAGCAGCGATCCCGACGTGGGACTCCGGGCGGTGCGCGCGCTGCAGCGCCTCCAGGAGCGGATGGAGTCGATCCATGTCACCAACGCCCGCGCGCAGGGTTGGACGTGGCAGGCGATCGCCGACGCGCTCGGGGTCAGCCGGCAGGCCGTGCACAAGAAGTACAACCGGAGGAGTTGACGATGTTCGAACGGTTCAGCCGCCACGCCCGCGCGGCGGTGGTGGCCGCGGAGCAGTCCGCCCACGAACTGGACGCCGCCCGGATACGTCCCGAGCACCTGCTGCTGGGGGTCCTCCAGACGGCGGGGGCTGATCTGACGGCGGTGCTGTCGAACTGCGGGGTCACCGCCGAGGCGGTGCGCCGGCAGCTGCCGGGCGCCGGGTTCGACGACGAGGACGCCGACGCGCTGCGATCGATCGGTATCGATGTCGAGGCGGTGCGGGAGAAGGTGGATCAGACGTTCGGACCCGACACGTTCGACCACGCGTTGCCGCCGTCGAGAGGGCGCGGGTGCGTCGGCTTCTCGAAGGCATCGAAGAAGGTGATGGAGCTCGCCCTGCGGGAAGCGTTGGCGCACAAGCACAACTGGATCGGCTGCGAACACATGGTGTTGGGCCTGTTGCGCGGCGGCGACGACGCCGCGCTCGGTCTGCTCACCGCCCGCGTGGACACCGCCGAGTTGCGGCGCCGGGTCGACACCCTCTTCGACGCCGCCGCCTGAGCGGCACCTCAGCCCAGCGTCAACGCCAAGGCCACCGCAACCGCCCACACCAGCATCGTCAGCCCGGTGTCGCGCAGCACCGGAATCAGGTCTTTCCCACCGGCGCCGCTGCGCACCGGGGCGGCGGCCCGCACGGCCAGCGGCAGCGCGATCAGCCCGACGGCGCACCACGGCGTCGCCGTGATCAGCACCAGGGTCAGCGCGAATGCGACCAGCAGCAGCGCCTGGAACAGCACCCGGGTCTTCTTGTCCCCGAGTCGCACGGCCAGCGTGATCTTGCCGCTCTGCGCGTCGGTGGGAATGTCACGCAGGTTGTTGGCCACCAGCACGGCCGAGGACAGGCAGCCCGTCGCGACCGCAAGCGTCACGCCCACCCAGTCCACCCGCAGCGCCTGGGTGTACTGCGTGCCCAGCACCGCGACCAGCCCGAAGAACACGAACACCGCGATCTCACCGAAACCGCGGTACCCGTAGGGCTTTGAGCCGCCGGTGTAGAGCCAGGCCCCGGCGATGCACACCGCGCCGACGGCGATCAGCCACGGCGCCGCCACCCAAGCCAGCGCCAGCCCGGCCACCGCGCCGATCACCAGGCTCACCACGGCCGCGGTCAGGACCGCGCGCGGCGAGGCCAGCTTCGAGCCGACCAGCCGCAGCGGGCCCGAGCGGACATCGTCGGTGCCGCGGATGCCGTCGGAGTAGTCGTTGGCGTAGTTGACCCCGACCACCATGCCGAGCGCGACGAGCAGCGCGAGCAGCGCGCGCCACCACGACGCACCGTCCAGCCACGCGGCTGCGCCGGTGCCTGCGATGACGGGGGCGACTGCGTTGGGCAGGGTGCGGGGACGGGCCCCTTCGACCCACTGCGCGAAACTGGCCACGACGGTCAGTCTTGCAGGTCGCGACCGTGGCAGACTGAGCGCATGGACGAGCGACTGAGCAAGGCCGAGATCGGCAAGGACGCGCTTCAGGAGATCGTCGCGTCCGGGGCCTCGGTCATCGAGGAGTTGGCCACCATCATCACCACGGCGGTCAAGGACGTCGCGAACGCCGTCGGCGGGTTCGCCACCGACGTCTTCGAGATTCGCGACACTGCGCGGCGCGCGGCAGCCCAGCAGTCCGACGAGTAACCGGTGCTGGGAGTCATCGGCGGCAGCGGCTTCTACTCCTTCTTCGGGTCCGATGCCCGCGCGGTGAGCGTGGACACGCCGTACGGTCCGGCGAGCGCGCCCGTGACCGTCGGGCGCGTCGGCCCGCACGAGGTCGCGTTCCTGCCGCGCCACGGCGTCAACCACGAGTTCTCACCGCACACCGTGCCCTACCGCGCGAACATGTGGGCGCTGCGTTCGTTGGGGGTGCGGCGGGTGTTCGGCCCGTGCGCGGTCGGCAGTCTCGACCCCGAGTTGGGTCCCGGGGCGATCGTGGTGCCCGATCAGCTCGTCGACCGCACCCGCAGTCGCGCCGACACCTACTTCGACTCCGGCGGCATCCACGTCGACTTCGCCGATCCGTACTGTCCGGCGTTGCGCGCCGCGGTCACCGCTCTGCCCGATGTCGTCGACGGCGGGGCGATGGTGGTGATCCAGGGGCCGAGGTTCTCCACGCGCGCCGAGAGCCAGTGGTTCGCCGCCCAGGGCTTCCGGTTGATCAACATGACCGGCTACCCCGAGGCGGTGCTCGCCCGGGAACTCGAAATGTGTTACGCCGCAATAGCCTTGGTGACGGATCTGGATGCCGGGATCGAGTCGGGGCAGGGGGTGCGCGCTGTCGATGTCTTCGCCGAGTTCCAGCGCAACCTGGTGCCGTTCAAGAAGCTGGTGCACGAGGCCATCGACGCGGTCGACGAGGAACGCACCTGTACGCATTGTCTGCCGCACGAGGGTGTGCAGTTGCCGTTCGACCTGCCGTAGCCGAGTGGCGGGGGTCACCGACAAGCGTTGACACCCGTCAAGCAATACTGGCGCCATGAGTAGAGCACTGTGTGAGCAGTACGGTATCGATTTCCCGCTCTTCGCGTTCAGCCATTGTCGCGACGTGGTGGCCGCAGTCACCAACGCGGGCGGCTTCGGCGTGCTCGGCGCGACCGCCTACAGCCCCGAGCAGCTCGACCAGGAACTGGCGTGGATCGACGACGCGGTGGGCGGCAAGCCCTACGGCGTGGACCTCATCGTCCCGGCCAAGTTCGAGGGCAAGGGCGAGAAGCTGTCCAGCACCGATCTCGCCGACCGGATCCCGCAGACCTACAAGGACATGGTCGACGAACTGCTGCGCGCCCACGACATCGAGCCCGAGCCGCAGCGCCGGCTGGGCAAGCCGATGCTGTCGGGCAACACCGGCCAGGAGCTGCTCGACGTGGCGCTGTCGCACCCGATCAGCCTGATCGCCAACGCGCTCGGCGTGCCCCCGGACTACATGATCGAGGCCGGCAAGGAGCGCGGCATCCCGGTCGCGGCGCTCGTCGGCGCCAAGGAGCACGCGGTCAAGCAGGTTGCCGCGGGCGTGGACCTGATCGTGGCCCAGGGCACCGAGGCCGGCGGTCACTGCGGTGAGGTCAGCACGCTGGTGGTGGTTCCCGAGGTCATCGAGGCCATCGAGGAGACCGGCGCGAAGACTCCCGTGCTCGCCGCGGGCGGCATCGTCACCGGCCGGCAGATGGCCGGCATGGTCGCCATCGGCGCAGCCGGTGCGTGGACCGGCTCGGTGTGGCTGACCACCGAGGAAGCCGAGACCGCACCGCACACCGTGGCCAAGATGCTGGCCGCGTCGTCGCGGGACACCGTGCGTTCGGCGGGCCGCACCGGCAAGCCATCGCGTCAGCTGCGCTCGGAGTGGACCGACGCCTGGCTGCCCGCCAAGGACGGCCAGCAGCCGCTGCCGTTGCCGTTGCAGTCGATGCTGTGCGAGCCGGTGATCCGCCGGATCGATGTGCTGGCCTCGCAGGGCCACGAGGGCGCGCAGGCGCTGGCGACCTACTTCGTCGGGCAGGGCGTCGGCCTGATGAACAAGGTCAAGCCGGCCCGCGAGGTGGTGCGCGAGTTCATCGAGGATTACGTGGCCGCAGCCGAGCGGTTGAGCAACTCCCTTCCCGGCTGAGCTTCCGCCGGAATAGCATTCCCGGCTGCGATTTCGCCGCGACAGCGACCGGGAGTGCTATTCCGCGGCTCGCCGGCCTAGTCCGCCAGCGGCAACCGCACCTCGAAGCGCGCCCCGGTGTCCAGGTTGCGCGCCGACAGCGTGCCGCGCTGCGCCTGCACCAGTCCGGCCGCGATCGCCAAACCCAGCCCGGAGCCGCTCGGCAACGACGCATCCGACCGCGGCACACGGCCGTTCGATCCGCGATAGGCGACGTCGAACACTCGCGGCAGGTCGGCCTCGTTGATGCCGACGCCGTTGTCGTCGACGCGGGCCCACGCGCCGTTCGCGTCGGCGCCCAGTGCGAGCTCGACGCAGCCGCCCGGCGGGGTGTGGGCGATCGCGTTGGCCACCAGGTTCGACAGCACGCGTACCAGCGCCCGGTGGCTGCCGAGCACGCAGACCGGGTGCTCGGCGACGACGACGCGCAACTGGACGCCGGCCCGCTCGGCGGTGATGCGGTGGGTCACCAGCATGTCGTCGACGACCTCGTCGAGCGCGACTTTGTCCAGGGCCGGCGTGAACGCGCCGGCGTTGATCTTGGACATCTCCAGCAGGTCGTCGACCATCTCACTGAGCCGCACGGATTCGTGCTCGATGTGCTGGGCGTGCGCGCGCACCTCGTCGGGCGGCACCACACCGTCGGCAAGCGCCTCGGCCACCGCGCGGATCCCGGCCAGCGGCGTGCGCAGGTCGTGGCTGACGAACGCGACGAGTTGGCGCCGGGACTGTTCGGCGGCCTGTTCGGAGTCCCGGATCTCGGCTTCCCACACCGTGCGGCGGGCCTGGTAGCGGCCCAGCATCACCGCGGCCGGGATCGTCACGATCGACACGACAACCAGGACGACGGCGGTGCGTTCGAAGGTTTCGGTGACGGTGAATCCGCTGGCGCCCAGCACGCCGGTGAACGTGGCGAGCACGGGGATGAGCACCAGCGCGACCATGCTGACCGCCAGGGACCACGATCGGGACAACCGGATGACGGTCGCGCCGGCCAGAACGACCGGAACAGAGCACGCCAGTGCCCAGCCGACGAGTTCAGCGAGCTCAGCTGGCGGCATCCGTGTGCCCGGAGACGGGCGCGGGCTCCTTCGAAGCCCACATGTAGCCCCGGCCCCACACCGTCTGGACCCGGTGCCGGTCGCCGAGCTTGGAGCGCAGCCGCTTGACGTGCACCGTGACAGTCGAAAGATCTCCGAAATCCCAGTGCCACACCTGCTTGAGCAGGTCTTCGCGGGTGAACACGACGTCGCTGTGGGTCAGGAAGAACACCAGGAGGTCGAACTCCCGGTTGGTCAGGTTCACCGGGACGCCCGCCACTGTCACGGTGCGCGACGGGGTCGACACCGACAGCTCGCCGGTCTCGATCTCACCGGGTGGCGCTCCGGCGGTCGCCGGCGCGCGGCGCAGTACCGAGCGGACCCGAAGTACCAGTTCCCGCGGGCTGAACGGTTTGGTCAGGTAGTCGTCGGCGCCGGCCTCGAGCCCGGCGATGCGGTCGTCTTCCTCGCCCAGCGCGGTCAACAGGATCACCGGGAGCGAGAAGTCACCGTTGCGGCGCAGGCCGCGGCACAGCGACAGACCACTGGGGCCGGGCATCATCACGTCGAGGACAGCGACGTCGATGCGCTGGGACCGCAGCAGCCGCAGCGCTTCGGCGCCGTCGTGGGCGGCCAAGACCTCGAGACCGTCGCGTTCCAGGTACCGGCGCACGACATTGCGGACGACGTCGTCATCGTCCGCAATCAGCACTCGGGTCACCATTCCGAGGCTAGCGCGATACGCGTCATACTTGCAGGAACGTCATTTTCTCGTCAGCGTTGCGCTCAGTACAGCATGGAGCGCATGTTGGTCTCGCTGAGGTATTCGGTGAGCTGATCGAGATCGGCCCCGTCGTTTATCGCCTTGACCAGCTGCGCAGCGGTCGGCACTGCTGTCGGATCCCAACTTTCCGGCTGCCAGGCGTCCGAGCGCAGGAACGCCTTGGAACAGTGGAAGAACACCTCTTCCACCCCGATCTCCAGCGCCAGGATCGGACGCTTGCCCGCGACGGCCAGGGCGTCGAAGTAGTCCGCGTCGGCCAGGACGCGGGCGGCGCCGTTGATACGCAGGGTGTCGCCGCGGCCGGGAATGACGAAAAGGGTGCCCACACGCGGCCGTTGCAGCACGTTGAGGTAGCCGTCGACGCGCCGGTTACCCGGCCGCTCGGGGATCGCGATCGTGGTGTCGTCGATGACGTGGACGAAACCGGCGGGGTCTCCCTTCGGCGACACGTCGACGCGCCCGGCGGCGTCGGTGGTGGCCACGAACCCCAGCGGGCTGTGGGCCAACCACTGCCGATGGGCGGGGGCGAGGCGGTCTCTGACCTTGTCGGCGACGAGCTGCGACGGGTGGCCGACGATGGCCCGCAGCTGCTCGGCGGTGGTCACTTCGCGGCGCATGACTAGATCATGCCGAACTCATGCCGAAGCGGCGGTCCCACCGAACCGCGCCGCGAGCGCCCTGCGGTCCACTTTGCCGATGCCGCGGCGCGGAAGTTCGTCGACGACGTGCAGTTCGCGCGGCGCCGCCGTCGGGGCCAGGTGGGCGATGACATGGGTGCGAAGGTCGGTGAGCGTCAGCGCGGCCCCGGGCCGTAGCACAACCGCGGCGACGACGCGCTGGCCCAGACGCTCGTCGGCGACACCGAACACCGCGCACTCGGCGACGCACGGATGGGTCTGCACCGCGGCCTCCACCAGGTCGGGCAGCACGGTCAGCCCGCCGGTGCTGATCCCGTCATCGGCGCGCCCCAGGATCCGCAACGTCTGTGAATCATCAAGGATTCCAACGTCGTTGGTGCGGAACCAACCGGGTTCGCCAAACGGGTCGGGCGTGACCGGGTTGCGGTAGCCCGCCGCGATGGTCGGACCGCCGAGCGAAACCAGACCGTTCTCCGCGACTTTGACGCCCACCCCGGCCAGCGGGACGCCGTCGTACACGCAGCCGCCCGCGGTCTCGCTCATCCCGTACGTGCGGACCACGGAAATACCTGCGGCATCGGCTTTCTCGGCCAACCCCGACGGCATCGGACCGCCACCGATCAGCACGGCATCCAGCGCGGCCAGGGCCTCTGCGGCAGCGTCGTCACGCAGTGCTTTGTCCAGCTGTGCGGCGACCAGCGACGCGTAGCGCCGTCCGCCGCCCATCGCGGCCACCGCCGCCGGCAGCTCAGCAGGATCGAACCCCGGAGCCACAGCTACCGGGTCGGTACCGGCCAGCACGCTGCGCACCAGCACCTGAAAGCCCGCGACGTGGTAGGCTGGCAACGCCAACAGCCAGCGCCCCGGCCCGCCGAGTCGCGCCTGGGTCGCTTCGGCGCTGGTGGTCAGGGCCGATGCCGGCAACAACGCGCCTTTCGGCGGGCCCGTCGTCCCCGAGGTCGACAGCACCACCGCGACGTCGTCGCCGATCGGCTCACCGGCCCGCAAAGTCGTTGTCAGCAGCGAGATCTGGGCGGCATCGCCGGCCGGCACCGGCAGCGCGCACAGGCGTCCGGCCAGGACGTCGGCAACGACGGGCAGCGCGGACAGCGCGGCCGGGCCGGTTTCGATCTCGACGGGCTGCAGGGTGGCGATGGCGTGTCCTATGAATCGCGGGGGTCGTCGAGCGGCCACCCCTGGGCGGCCAGGCGGTCGCGCACCCGCTGGATCTCCTCGGCGGTCGGCTCCTCGTCGGTGATGGTACTGATCACCGCGCCGATGTCGGCGGTGCCGATGCCGGTGCTGGGCGCCCGCCGGGCCAGGTCGGCGACCACGATCTGCACCTCGTCGTCGGTGAGTCGGCGGCGCAGCAGCGCCAACAAGGGCACCCGGTCGGGGCCGGGGACGCCCTCGGGATATCCGGCGACGATCCACGCCACGATGCGGGCGAGAAAGTTGGTCACGACTGTCACTTCCCACAAGACGATCGGGGCATCCGTGTCGCTCTGATGGTAGCTGCGGGCGCCTCGATGCGGCGCTTGGAGACAGAAGGCGGCCAATAACTCCTGGATGCGAGATGAACAAAAGGTGAACACTGTCCCCGGGCTGGGAAAAGTGGCACGTCAGGTCACCGAATGGTTCGGGTGTCGATTAGTGAAATCGGCGCTGCGAGCAGCAGAATGAGGGCATGAG
Source organism: Mycolicibacterium vaccae (assembly GCA_050205485.1). Classification (GTDB taxonomy): domain Bacteria; phylum Actinomycetota; class Actinomycetes; order Mycobacteriales; family Mycobacteriaceae; genus Mycobacterium; species Mycobacterium vaccae_A. Next base: position 395,542 of record JBNMQW010000002.1, read on the forward strand.
CGCGGAGTTCATCATTCTGGTGCTGTTGGTGATCACGGCACTGGCGTTCGACTTCACCAACGGGTTCCACGACACCGGGAACGCGATGGCGACGTCGATCGCGACCCGCGCTCTCAAGCCCAAGACGGCGGTGTTGCTGGCTGGGGTGCTCAACCTCGTCGGCGCGTTCCTCTCGGTCGAGGTCGCCGTCACCGTCACCACTTCGGTGCTGCGTATCCAGGACGGCGCCACCGGCGCCCTGCTGCCCACCATCGACACGTCCACCGGGCTGACCATCATCTTCGCCGGCCTGATCGGCGGCATCCTCTGGAACCTGCTGACCTGGCTGTTCGGCATCCCGTCGAGTTCGTCGCACGCGTTGTTCGGCGGCTTGATCGGCGCCGGCATCGCCGCGATCGGCCTGGGCGGCGTCAACTGGTCCGGCGTGACCGCCAAGGTGCTGCTGCCCGCCATCGCCGCGCCGGTCATCGCCTGCCTGGTCGCGGCCTGCGGCACCTGGCTGGTCTACCGGATCACCCGCAACGTTGCCAAGAAGCAGCGCGAGCAGGGTTTCCGCTGGGGACAGATCGCGACCGCGTCGCTCGTCGCGCTGGCGCACGGCACCAACGACGCGCAGAAGACGATGGGCGTCATCGCGCTCGCGTTGATCACCACCGGCCACCTCAGCGGCGACGTCAAGGAGAACGGGTTGCCCTTCTGGGTGATCTTCAGCTGTGCGGTGGCCATCGGTCTGGGCACCTACCTCGGCGGCTGGCGCGTCATCCGCACCCTGGGCAAGGGCCTGGTCGAGATCGAGTCGCCGCAGGGTCTGGCCGCCGAGGCGTCCTCGGCGGCGATCATCCTGAGCTCCAGCGCCGCGGGTATGGCGCTGTCGACCACCCATGTGGCCACCGGGTCGATCCTCGGCTCCGGCGTCGGAAAGTCCGGCGCCGCGGTGCGCTGGGCGGTGGCGGGCCGGATGGCGGTCGCGTGGCTGGTCACGCTGCCGGCGGCGGCGCTGGTGGGTGCGCTGGCGTTCTGGCTCTCCCACGGTGTCGAGGTATTGACCGGCTCCGCGCTGGCCGGCGACGGACTGATCTTCGCGGTGCTGGTGGCCGCGTCGTTCGCGATGTGGTGGCGCGCCCAGCAGCAGAAGGTCGACCATCGCAACGTCAACGACGACTGGGACGGCGCGACCAACTCCGTGATCCCGGCCGACCTGCGCGACATGCCGAAGACGCCCGTCGACCCGGTCGGCGTCTGACGAGTCCGAAGGAACATCGATGACCTACCTGGAGAGCATCCTGAAGGTGCTGGCCGTCGGGCTGGTGCTGGGAGCGGGTCTGCCGGCGCTGTTCGCCGCCGGTCTGGTCGCCTATTCGCGCGGACAGGGCAGCGACGGCGCCGACGGCTCGGCGGTGGTCGCCGGTCGCCCCGGCATGCGGTATCTCGGCATCGCACTGTTCGTGTTCGTCGGCTGGGCCATCATCACCGCGGTCCTGTGGATCACCCGCGCGACGATCATCCACCACACCGGCATCGACCTGTTCCCCTTCCTCCCGGCCAAGTGAGTGAGGCGCAATGACTTCGAGCGTTTTCGACAGCGTGCTGACGTGGCTGCATGAGGGCTACCCCCACGGTGTGCCGCGGCAGGACTACTTCCCGCTGCTGGCGCTGCTGTCCCGCACGCTGACCGAGGAAGAGGTCGTCAAGGTCGCGCAGACCGTGCTGAAGGGCAACGACTCCGACAGTGTCACGCCGCAGGAGATCCGCGCGGCCATCCACATCGTGACGGCCAAGGAGCCCAACCCGGAGGAAGTGCACCAGGTCGCGGCGCGGCTCGCGTCGGTGGGCTGGCCGCTGGCAGCGCCGGCACGCTGACTGCCGGCGGGGTGACTCAGCGCCGGGTGTCGCGCCGCAGCGGGTGATCGTCGGGAACCTCCACGAAGATCAGGTCCACGCCGTCGGGGTCGGTGACGTGCATCTCGAGCAGCCCCCAGGGCTCACGCCGCGCTTCGCGGGCCACCGCGATGCCGCGCGAGCGCAACTCGTCCTGCGTCGCGGCGAGGTCGCGCACCTGAAGCCATAACGCGCCCGGAAACGGCGGCGCCGCGGCGTCGCCTCCACCGTGCCCGGCGATCTCGATCAGCGACTGACCGGCGTAGAACACCGTGCCGCCGGCGTACTCCCGGGCGATCGCGAGTCCGAGGCCGTCGCGGTAGAAACCCACCGAACGCTCATAGTCCTTCGGGCGGAACAGCACCCGACTGGCCAGGATCTCCATGGCCATCCTGTCTACCACCTTCTGTGTCTACCACCTTCGTCGAGGAGTCAGCCGATCCGGCGATCCGCGTCGGCCCAGTACGGTTCGCGCAGAGCGCGTTTGAGAATCTTGCCGCTCGGTGTCCGCGGCAGCGCGTCGACGACGTCGACGCTCTTGGGTAACTTGAAGCCGCCGAGGTGGGCCCGGGCGAAGGCGAGCAGGTCGGCTTCGTCGAATCCGCCGGCCGCCGGAACGACAACGGCTTTGACGGCCTCGCCCCACTTCGGGTCGGGGACGCCGATGACGGCGGCGTCGGCGACTCCGGGATGGTCCATCAACACGTTCTCCACCTCGGCGGGATACACGTTCTCGCCGCCGGTGACGATCATGTCCTTCACGCGGTCGTGAAGGTAGAGAAAACCGTCGGCGTCGAGGTAGCCGGCGTCTCCGGTGCGCAGCCAGCCGTCGGGGGTCAGCGTCGCCGCGGTCGCTTCGGGGTTGTTCCAGTAGCCCAGCATGTTCTGCGCCGACCGGGTCCACACCTCACCGACGGCGCCGGCCGGCACGTCGGTCCCGTCCGCGCCGACGACGCGGACCTCGACCCACGGATACGGTCGGCCGCAGGACCGCAGCAGTTGCGGTGTGTGGTCGGGGCCGTCGAGCTGGGTGATCGACCCGGAGGTCTCGGTCATGCCGTACACCTGCGCGAAGATCGCGCCGAACCGGTCGATGCCGCGCAGCAGCACGTCGTCGCTGATCGGCGAGGCGCCGTAGACGATCAGTCGCAGCGCGGACACGTCGACGTTCTCGACTCCTGGGGTGTCGAGCAGCGACGCGATGACCGCGGGCACCAGCAGCATGTTGGTGACTCGGTGTCCGGTGATGGCCTCGAGGATCACCGACGGGACGACGTCGCGTACCAGCACCGTCGCCGCGCCCTCCCACAACCCGGCGAACACCCAGCCCGAGCCGGCCATGTGGAACAGCGGCATCACCCCGAGGCTGACGGCGTCGGGGGACAGCTGCCACGGCCCCGCGGCGACACCGCCGGTCTTGCACACGTAGTTGGCGTTGCTCAGCATCACGCCTTTGGGCAGCCCGGTGGTGCCCGAGGTGTACATCAGGAACACCAGGTCATCGGCCGCGGTGCGCACCTCGGGGTCGACGGCGGGATGGGCGGCTACCCAGTCGGTGAAATCGGGCCAGCGCTCGTGGGTTCCGACGGCCACGACCGTCGCGTCGAGCTCGTGCTCGATCTCTTCGAGGTGGCCGAAGAACTCGGCGCCGACGACGACGACCTTCGCGCCGCAGTCGGCGAGGATGTGGCGCATCTCCGGGGCGGCCAGCCGCCAGTTCACCGGCACGCCGACCGCGCCGAGCTTCGCGAGACTGAATGCGACGTCGAAGAACTCGGCGCTGTTCTTCTCGATGAACGCCACCCGGTCGCCGGGGCCGACGCCGGCGGCGGCGAAGGCCTGCGCGGCCCGGTTGGAGCGGGCGTCGAGGTCACCGAAGGTGATGACCCGGTCGTCGACGATGAGTGCGGGCGCGTCGGGGCGCACACGCGCGTGGACGCGGACGATGTCGGCGACGGTGGCGATCATCGATCGGTCGGCTGCATCCGTTGGCGCTTCATGATCGAGTCGACCGCACCGGGGGCGATGCTGTTGATCGCGTGCGCGGTGACCGCGATGCGCGGCGCGATGCTCACGGGGCGGTGGCGCGCCGCGGTGACCATCCAGCCGGCGGCCTCGTCGGCGGACAGTCCGGGCAGCCCGTCGTAGGCGCGGGTCGGCGCGATCATCGGTGTCTTCACCAGCGGGTAGTACAGCGTCGTGGAATGCACGCCGCGGTCGGCCCATTCGGTCTCGATGATCCGGCTGATCGACGACAGCGCCGCCTTGGAGGCGTTGTACACGCCGAACAGCGGCGGCGACTCGGTCTTCACGCCCCAGGTCGACACGTTGATGATGTGGCCGTCGCCGCGCTCGAGCATCCCGGGCGCGAAGCCGCGGATCAGCCGCAGCGGCCCGTAGTAGTTCAGGGTCATGGTGCGCTCGACGTCGTGCCAGCGTTCCAGCGAATCGGCCAGGGGGCGGCGGATCGAGCGGCCGGCGTTGTTGATCAGGATGTCGACGCCGCCGAACTCCTCGTCGACGGCGGCGACGAGCGCGTCGATCGCGTCCAGGTCGGACAGGTCGCAGGCGTGCGCGCGGGCGGCGCCGCCGGCTGTGGTGATGCGTTCGACGACCGCATCGAGCAGCTCCTGACGCCGCGCCACGGCGATGACGGTGGCGCCGCGGCGAGCCAGCTTCTCCGCCGCGGCCTCCCCGATGCCCGAGGACGCGCCGGTGAGGAGGATGCGTTTGCCGGCGAGGTCGACGACATCGCGGGAGGTGCGCTCCAACAGAGCCGGCAGGATCGGCGGACGCATGCTGGTCAGCAGTACCTGATCGGCCAACCGCCGCAGCGGGTTTCTGCTACTCACGCCCTCACCTTATTCCGCCGGAATGGCGTTCCGGCAGCGGTCCTTACGGACGTGCGCTGCCGGAACGCGATTCCGTCGCTCAGGCGAGCAGCTTCTCGCTGAGCTCCCAGAGCCGCTCGGCCGACTCGGGATCGACGGCGTAGCCGGTGACGCCGGGCGTGAGATCGAGCGGGCCGGAGCCGATGTCGACGGTCACGGGCCCGGCGTCGGGCTCCAGCGGCGCGATGTCGCTGTTGACCAGATAGACGCCGCCGATGTCGGCGAGCAGCGGGCTGGTCGCGGCGAACACCTGGGTGGCGGCGCCCTGCTGCGGGGTCTTCATGTCGCGGTCCGGGTCGATGATCGGCTGGTCGTTGTCGTCGACGAGGCCCATGGCGCGCCAGTGGTCGAGGGTGAACGACGGGCCGAGGTTGGTCGAGACGATCCCGCCCGGGTGCAGCGAGTAGCCGCGGATCCCGTCGCCGCTGAATCGGCGGTCGAGCTCGACGGAGAACAGCACGTTGGCGGTCTTGGACTGGCCGTAGGCGGTCATGCCCTCGTACTCGGTCTCGAAATGCGGATCGTCCCAGCGGATGTCGGACAGATGGTGACCCCAGGACGACACCTCGACGACGCGGGCGCCGTCGGCGGCGCGCAGCGCGGGCAGCAGCCCGTTGGTCAGCTGGAAGTGGCCGAGGTGGTTGGTGGCGAACTGCGCTTCGTATCCGCGCGCGTCCCGGACCAGTTCGCCGCCCATGATGCCGGCGTTGTTGATCAGGATGTGCAGCGGCGTCCCTTCCTGGCCGGCCACGAACCGGCCGATCGACGCCGGGTCCATCAGGTCGAGTTGTTCGACGCGGACACGGTCGATACCGGCCAGTGCCGTGGCGGCGGAGGCGGGATTACGGCTGGCCACCACGACGTTGGCACCTGCGTGGGCAAGGGCACGGGTGGTTTCCAGACCCAGGCCGACGTGGCCGGCGGTGACGATGGCGTTGCGTCCCGTCAGATCGATGTCGGCGAGGACGTCGTAGGTGGTGGACGCGGCGGTGAAGCCAGAGCCCAGGGGATGTTGTTTGTTGGTCATGAAGCCACTCTGCAACCGCAAAGGCGGACGTTGAATGGTTGATAGTCCGAATAACCTGCGCGATAGTACGAACATGATGCGCGATCAGCTGTCTGACGTCTTCGACCTCATCGAGGTCCGCGGGCTCGTCTCCGGCGGCCTCTCGGTGCGCGGCGACTGGTTCTGCTCGTTCGAGCTGACGCATCCGCTGAAGATGATCGCGGTGGTGTGCGGACAGCTTCGGCTGACCACCGACGGGTACGGCCCGATCACCCTTGGGCCCGGCGACGTCGCGATCCTCAACCACCGCAGGCAGATGGACGTCGTGGGTGGGCCCGGTCTCGCGCCGCCCACCAAGCTCGACGTCGACGCGTCGGAAGAGGCGTTCGTCCGGGTTGACGACCCGGAGTGCGGCAATGCCGACGTGATCATCGGCGGGCACATCGACGTCAACCCGATCGGCGAGGCCCTGCTCTCGCAGGCGCTGCCGCCGGTCAGCCACGTACGTGCGTCGGCTGACGAGGCCTCCCATCTGCACGCGATCCTCAACCGGGTCCTCGACGAAGTGACCGGCAACCGCGTCGGCTCGGCGTTCGCCATTCAGCAGCAGGGCCAACTCCTGCTCCTGGAGGTGATGCGTGCCTACATCGCCCAGGCGGACGAACTGCCCTCGGGCTGGCTGCGGCTGCTGGCCGACGAACGCCTGCGTCCCGCGGTCGCCGCGATGCATGACGAACCCGGAAAGCCTTGGCGTCTGGAGGAACTCGCCCGTGTCGCGGCGATGTCGCGCACCTCGTTCGCCGAACACTTCCGGTCCGTGTCGGGTATGCCGCCGCTGACCTACCTCAATACCTGGCGCATGCAGCTGGCCCGGAATGCGTTAAGCGACAGCGACGTCCGGGTCGGGCCGCTCGCGTTCGAGCTGGGTTACACCTCGGAGAGCGCGTTCAGCAATGCGTTCAAGCGGGAGGTCGGGCTGTCGCCGCTGCGCTACCGCGCCTCCCTCGCGAATCCGGCGCGCAATGCGACGCGCAGTGACGCACAGCGCGCCGGATCCGCTTAGAAATAGCGGGGGAACGGCGACCAGTCGGGGTCGCGCTTCTCCAGGAACGCGTCACGGCCCTCGACGGCTTCGTCGGTCATGTACGCGAGCCGGGTGGCCTCACCGGCGAACAACTGCTGGCCCACGAGGCCGTCATCGAGCAGGTTGAACGCGTACTTGAGCATCCGGATGGCCTGCGGCGACTTGCCGTTGATCTCCGAAGCCCACTGCAGCGCAACATTTTCCAGATCTGCATGGTCGACGACCTCGTTGACCGCGCCCATCGCGTGCATCTGCTCGGCGGTGTAAGCGCGGCCCAGGAAGAAGATCTCGCGGGCGAATTTCTGGCCGGTCTGGCGGGCCAGGTACGCGCTCCCGTAGCCGCCGTCGAACGAGCCCACGTCGGCGTCCGTCTGCTTGAAGCGGGCGTGCTCGCGACTGGCCAGGGTCAGGTCGCAGGTGACGTGCAGCGAGTGCCCGCCGCCGGCGGCCCACCCGTTGACCAGACAGATCACCGGCTTGGGCATGAAGCGGATCAGTCGCTGCACCTCGAGGATGTGCAACCGTCCCGCGCGCGCCGGGTCCACGGTCTCGGCCGTCTCACCGGACGCGTACTGGTAGCCGCTACGGCCGCGGATGCGCTGGTCCCCGCCCGAGCAGAACGCCCATCCGCCGTCCTTGGGCGAGGGGCCGTTGCCGGTCAGCAGGATGACGCCGACGTCGGAGGACATCCGGGCGTGGTCGAGCACCCGGTAGAGCTCGTCGACGGTGTGCGGGCGGAACGCGTTGCGCACCTCGGGACGGTCGAAGGCGATACGCACCGTCGGCTTGCGTTCACCGTCGGCCACATGGCGGTGATAGGTGATGTCGGTCAGGTCGTCGAAGCCGGCCACCGGCTCCCACAGGTTCGGGTCGAACGGGTTATCCACGCCTGTAGACGCTATCGAACCGGAACACCGAGCAGCGTCCGGCCAGCTTTTCGAACTCGTCGGGGTTGGGTCCGGTGACCAGACCGGCGTTCTTCATGAAGTCGATGCCGGTCGGCACCAGGACCGGGAACTGGCGCAGCAGCGGGCGCGCCTCCTCGGCGGACAGCTCGACCATCCGCACGGGTTCGCGCACCTTGCCGAGACGCAGCGTCGCATCGGGGCTGGCCTGCGCGTTGCGCACCCAGTCGGCGCCTGGGAAACCGCCGACGACGTAGCGGTGCCCGTCGACCTCGAACGGGGTGATCGGTGTCGAGCGGGGCTGACCGGACTTGCGTCCGGTCACGGTGAGCACGGCGGGTCCGTCTTTGAGGATCCCGATCCGCGTGGCCGCCATCAGCGCCTTGTTCAAGGGTTTCAGCCACCATGGCGGACGGATCCGTTCACTGCTCGCCATGGTCCCGAAGTTACAGCGCCACGCCGTGCGACGACAGGGCCGCGAGGAGGCCGCGGGGTCGTTGCGCTGTGGGTAGCGGGTCGACCAGCGCGAACCGACAGCCCACCGCGCGGGCGCCGCCGTCGGCCTCGTCGCTGTCACCGACCATGAGCGCCTGCGCCGCCGGCACGCCCAGCCGGTCCAGTGCGACCTGGAAGATCGCCGGATCTGGTTTGACGGCGCCCACTTCGAAGGACAGGACGAACTCGTCGACGGCGTCGATGACCCCGAGCGCGTCGAACGCCGGCCGGATGTCGAAGGCGATGTTGGACACCACGGCGGTCTTGATGCCGCGGCGGTGCAGCCCCTGCAGCACCGCGGCCGTGTCGGGATAGGCCGTCCACGAGGCCGGGTCGATCACCCGGCCGTACAGCGACTCCGCGTGGTGATCGGCTAGTCCGGACTCGCGCAGCACGTGCAGGTACGCCTCTCGGTGCAGATGCGGAGCCAGGTCGCGGTTCATCCAGGCGTGCAGCGCGTCGGGTGGCATGTCGACCGAGCGTCCGGTCGGCGCGGTCAGGCGGCGCATCAGTTCGGCCTGCACGTGTTCGTCGACCTCGCGGTTGCCGGCGTCGTCCAACTGCATCCCGGCGAACCAGCTGTCGTCCTCCTCCAGCCGGAACAGCGTCCCGGAGAAGTCGAACAGCGCGGCCTCGATCACTGCCTCCACCATGCGTTCCATGGTGCACCCCTCGTTGTGCCGAGCGCGCGTGTCTGCACGGCAACACACCGCGTCCGGGTGGCATTTCGCGCGCGCTCGTCGGGCTCGAGGCGGCGCCTAAATGCCCAGCGTCTCCGCGACGTCGTGCGTCCGCCACAGGTTGAGGAAGTTGGTCATCATCAGCAGCCGGCTACGGATCTGCTCACTGTCGGCGATGCGCGGATCGAACCGGCCGGTCACATCGTCGGGCAGCACCTTCAGCAGAAACCCCGGGACGTCGAGCAGCCACGCGGTGCCCATGATCGCGGCGTACGCGACGACGTGGCGGCGCAACCGCGAGGCGTCGAGTGACGGGCCGCCCGCCGCAGCGTACTCGGCGATCAGATGCTCGAGCAGTTCTTCGAAATGTCCGTCCCACATGGAGGTTTCAGCACTGCACAGCGATCCCCAGATCGCCATCGCGAGGTTCATCTCGCCTACACAGCCCCAGTCGAGCAGTCCGCAGCGCAGATCGTCACCGTCACGCCAGAACCAGGCGTTGTCCACGTTGGCATTCCAGTGGCACAGCGCGACGTAGTCGGGGTCCGCGAGTGCGCCCCACAGCGCGTCCACCCGTTCCCGCACCGCGAGCGCCTCGCCGCGCAATCGTGAGAGGAATTCCGGTGCAACCAGATTGGCCGGCAAGGCAGCGGGGTGTCGGGCGCCCAGCTCGCCGAGTTGGTCGATGCGGCGGTGTAGTTGCTCGTCGGTCAGCGGGGCGCGCTCGCCGACGGACAGGCCCCGCATGTCGACGGCGAAGTCGGCCTGGCCCAGTTTTCCGGATTTGTGCGTCCCGGCGAGGCGGCCCAGCGCGGTGAACACCGCGCGGTAGTGGGCGAGTGGCTCGGGCAAAGCATGATCGGCGCACTTGTCGTATTGGCGCTCGATCCCGTTGACGCCGAACGGGATACGGCCGGTGATCAGAATCCCGCTCCCGGAGGTGCTGTGGTAGTCCGCGAAGGCGAACCGCGGCACGGCGATCGGGAAGGCCGCCTCACGGCTCAGTCGGGCGAAGCGCACCTCGAGCGCCATCTGGGTGCGGCCCAGGTCGCGTGCCGGGTCGTCGAAGTCCCGGGAGAACTTGACGAACAGCTCCCGCGGCAGGTCGGTCGGCTGCCGGTAGGACACCGTGAGCAGAGCTTTGCGGCCGGTGCTGCCGCCGCGGAACTCCCGCGTCTCCTCGACGGCGACGACGGCGTTGCCGGCGGCCAGGGTGCCGGCGCGCCGGAACGCCGTGGTCAGGAACGCCGGTCCGCCCGCCGACAGCGCGTCTGCGTCGCCGGGGAAATCCAGTCCCAGGTGATCACCAAGGAACCAGTGGCCCGCGAGCGCGCGCAAAGTGCCCACCTTTCCCCGGTGTGTTGCGCACAGACACGCGCGCTCGCCGAAACGGCCTCAGCCGATGGAACGCTCCGCGCCGGCCCAGAACTGCGCCCGCACCGCCTTCTTGTCCGGCTTGCCCAGCGCGGTCACCGGCACCGAGTCCACCACGATCACCTGCTTGGGCGCGTGCACCGAACCCTTGCGCTCCTTGACCGCCGTCTGGATCTCGACGGTCATGGTCTCTACGGCCGCGGCGTCCGAATCGGCGTCCGGACGCAGCACCACCACCGCGGTCACCGCCTCGCCCCACTTCTCGTCGGGCGTACCGATCACACACACCTGTGCGACCGAAGGATGCTCGGCCACAACGTCTTCCACCTCGCGAGGGAAGACGTTGAACCCGCCGGTCACGATCATGTCCTTGGTGCGGTCGACGATGTAGTAGAAGCCGTCCTCGTCCTCTCGGGCCAGGTCGCCGGTGTGCATCCAACCGTCCCGGAAAGTCTCGGCTGTCGCCTCCGGCAGGTTCCAGTAGCCACCAGACAGCAGCGGCCCGGACACGCAGATCTCGCCGACCTCGCCCTGCGGGACCGGCGTGCCGTCCTCGCCGAGCAGCGCGACGCGCGCGAACAGCGTGGGGCGCCCGCACGACGTCAGCCGTTTCTCGTCGTGGTCCTTCTTGGCCAGGTAGGTGATCACCATCGGAGCCTCGGACTGCCCGTAGTACTGCGCGAAGATCGGGCCGAACCGGCGGATCGCCTCCGCCAGGCGCACGGGGTTCATCGCCGAGGCGCCGTAGTACACGGTCTCCAGCGACGACAGGTCACGGGTGTGCGAATCCGGGTGGTCCATCAGCGCGTAGATCATCGACGGCACCAGCATCGTGGCGGTGATCTTCTGTTCCTCGATGACGCGCAGCACCTCGGCCGGGTCGAACTTCGTCAGCACGATCAGCTCGCCGCCCTTGACGATGACCGGGGTGAAGAACGCCGCGCCGGCGTGCGACAGCGGCGTGCACATCAGAAAGCGCGGGTTCTCCGGCCACTCCCACTCGGCGAGCTGCACCGTGGTCATCGTGGTGATCGACTGCGTGGTGCCGATGACGCCCTTGGGCTTGCCGGTGGTGCCGCCGGTATAGGTCAGGCCGCCGATGTGGTCGGGCGGCAGGTCGGCGGCGACCAGCGGCTTGGCCGGGTACTTCGCGGCCTCGGCCGTCAGGTCCACCGCCTTGATTCCGCTATCCGCCAGCTCCGCCGGAACCGGGCCGATGGTCAGCACCTGCTCGAGCGACGGCACCTTCTGCACCAGCCCCAGCGCGCGCTCCACGAACATCGGCTGCGGGTCGATGATCAGCGAGGTCACCCCGGCGTCGGACAGCACATAGGCGTGGTCGTCCAGCGAGCCGAGAGGGTGTAGTGCCGTGCGACGGTACCCCTGGGTCTGGCCGGCGCCGATGATCATCAGCACCTCGGGCCGGTTCAGGGACAACAGGCCGATGGCGGCGCCGGTGCCGGCTCCGAGCGCTTCGAACGCCTGAATGTACTGGCTGATGCGGTCGGCGAGTTCGCCGCCGGTCATCGTGGTGTCACCGAGGAACAGCACCGGCTTGTCCTTGTGCCGCTTCAAGGCGCCGACGGTCAGGTGTCCGGAGTGCAGGAAATGACGGAGCACTGAGTCACTCATGACCTACAGACTAGAACGTGTTCCAATTCCAGCAGAAGGGTCCGGGCGAAATTGGTGCGCCGGAAGTGCTGAGCTGTCCGGCGATCGTCGCTCGTCATCGATTCACGTCCAGAGCACGCTGCAACCTGGGTCGCCGCAGGTCCAGCCGCTGACCAGCAGAGCCGGCCACAGGACGACGGCCGCGCCGACCGCGATCAGGTCGGCGAACACCGTGAACTGCGCGCTGAACAACGCCTCGAGACGGTCCAGCACCGGCACGTTGAATCCGGTGTAGACGGCGCCGATCACGGTGTAGATCAGCGCGAGCACCAGGGCGCGGTCGACCAGACTGGCTGTGCCGCCGCGGAAGAAGTGGACGGCCATCTCTCGCGAGCGCTGCGGGCGCGGAGCGCGCCGGCGGGCGACCGACACCGGTTCCTCGGTCATGGACAAGCGAATTGAATGCGAGTGGTAGCTCGGATGACCATGAGGCGATGGTGGCACACCGAGCCGAACCGGCGCGGCGGTTACGACGAGTGACTGAATCCACCCGGACGGCGATCCGGGCGGGTTGGCCGGCGGTGCCCTCGGCGCTGAAGTGGTATCCCGGGGCCCGCAAGGGATGGTTGCGGGAACTGGGTTGGGTGCCGCGGACTTTCACCTGTGGCGGGATGGCCGGCGCGGCGAGTGCCTGAACCGGCCGTCCGGGGGAGTTGCGCAACGCCCCGGATGTTAATGATCGTTCGCCAAATATGGGTTCTTTTCCGCGCGCGGACACCGCGGCGTTAAGGTGTGCCGTATGGCACCGGCTGCGGCCGTCCGCGACGATCGCAGGCGTCCTAAAGATCGTAAACAGCAGATCGCCCGCGCGTCCGCGGAAGCGTTCAGCGAACTCGGCTATCACGCGGTCTCCATGGAGGACATCGCGTCGCGCGTGGGCGTGACCGCAGCCTCGCTGTATCGGCACTACTCGGGCAAGTACGACTTGTTCCGCGCGGCCGTGCTCGGCCTCAGCGAGCAGTTGGTGGGGGCCACCGCTGTCATCGACGAGGTGGCCGAACTCGCCCCGGAGGAGCAGTGGGAGCAAATCGTCTCCGCGCTGATCGACACCACCATCAAGACCCGCTCCAGCGGGGGGCTCTACCGCTGGGAGGCGCGGTATCTGCAGGCGCCGGATCAGGCGGTGCTCAACGAGCAGATCCGGTTGGTCAACCGCCGCCTGCAGCAGCCGCTGGCAGCGCTGCGGCCCGACCTCGACAGCCGGGGACGCTGGACGGTGACCGCGTCGGTGCTCAGCGCCATCGCGAGCATCACCGACCACCGCGGCAAGCTTCCGGCCAACGAAATGCGTCGATTGCTGGCGGAGCTGGCCCGGCAGCTGCGCGACGTCGACCTGCCGCCGATGGCCGACGCCGACGAGGGCGCCGAGGCGCGCCCCCCGCTCAGCGGCGTCGCGGGTGAGTACGAGTTGATCCTTGCCAGGTCGCTGCAGCTGTTCAACGAGCACGGATATCGCGAGACCGGAATGGACGACATCGCGGCCGCCGTGGACCTGCCCGCGTCGAGCATCTACCGGTTCTTCAGTGGCAAGGCCGCGATCCTGACGGCGATCTACCGCCGGGCCGCCGACCGGGTGTCCGGCGACGCCGCCGCCATCCTGTCCGCGGCGCCCGACGCGCGCACCGCGGTCGAGCAGTTGATCGATGCCTATGTGTGGCGGTCGTTCGCCGAGCCGCAACTGGCCTACGTGTACTTCGCCGAGCGAATCAACGTCCCGGCCGAGGACCGGGCCGCGCTGCAGAACATCCAGCGCGCCACCGTCGAGGCGTGGGCGCGTCAGGTGGCTGTCGCCCGGCCGGGATTGCCCGTCGACGAGGCCAGGTTCGCTGTGCACGCGGCCCTCGGTCTGGTCGTCGACGTCGGCCGGTTGGTGGCCCGTCGGGACCGCGCCTCGGCGCGTCTCGTGATCGGCCGCCTGCTGCGGGCGCTGCTCCTGGAGGAGCCGGCCGAGAAATCGACAGCTACGTCAATCGTTGCCCCAAGCGAATCCCCCTGAGTAATAAGTTAATGAAAGATTTCCGAAACCTTGACGTAATCGTCGCGCCAGCCATACGGTGACGTCCATCAACGACTTAGTTACCTAGGTCGCTCCACACGGACGGGGTATCGAAATCGGGAGGCGTGTGCCATGAATCGGTCATGCCACTCGACGGACGGACCAGACCGGACGGTCCGCGCGGACGGGGAGCGAAACCGGGCATCGCAGGGCGGATCTCGGGCATGACGATCGGCGAACAGCGAGCCAGCCAGAACGAGTCCGTCCAGGCGATGCAGGATTGGGCCGGCGGCTACGTGCGGCGCCACCCCCTGGCATCGCTCGCCACGGTCGGCGACCAGTTCGTGCTGGGGGTCCGCACGCTGCAGTACTTCTTCACCGACCTGTTCACCGGCCGGTTCCAATGGCGGGAATTCGTGCATCAGGGCGCGTTCATGGCCGGCACCGCGGTGCTGCCAACGGTTTTGGTGGCGCTGCCGATCGGGGTCACGCTGTCGATCCAGTTCGCCCTTCTTGCCGGGCAGGTCGGCGCGACGTCGCTGGCCGGGGCGGCCAGCGGTCTGGCGGTCATCCGGCAGGCCGCGTCGCTGACCGCCGCGATCCTGATGGCCGCCGCGGTGGGCTCGGCGATCACCGCCGACCTCGGGTCACGCAAGATGCGTGAGGAGACCGACGCCATGGAGGTCATGGGCGTCTCGGTGATCCGGCGCCTGGTGGTCCCGCGCTTCGCCGCAGCCATCATGATCGGCGTCGCCCTGACCGGCGTGGTCTGCTTCGTGGGCTTCCTCGCCAGTTACCTCTTCAACGTCTATTTCCAGAACGGCGCCCCCGGAAGCTTCGTCGCGACCTTCGCGTCGTTCACCACGACCGGCGACATGATCGTGGCGCTGGTCAAGGCGGTGGTCTTCGGGGCCATCGTCGCTGTGGTGTCCTGCCAGAAAGGCATGTCCACCAAGGGTGGTCCCACCGGGGTGGCGAACTCGGTGAATGCCGCGGTGGTCGAGTCGATCCTGATCCTCATGGTGGTCAACGTCGTGATCAGCCAGCTCTACATCATGATGTTCCCCCGGGTCGGGCTCTGACATGGCGTCGACGTTCGTTCCCCCGCTGCTGGCGCCCGTCGTCCGGGTCTACCGCAAGGCGACGCCGCCGATCGCGCGCCTGGGCCACATGCTGGTCTTCTTCGCGCGCGCCCTGATGGCGATCCCGCTGGCGCTGCGGCACTACCGGGCCGAGTTCGTGCGGCTGCTGTCCGACATCTCCTGGGGCAACGGCTCTCTCGTGGTCGGCGGCGGAACCGCCGGCGTGGCCATCGTTCTCGGCGTCACCGTCGGCGCGCTGGTCGGCATCGAGGGCTACAACTTCCTGGACCTGCTGGGCCTGGGCCCGGCGACGGGAATCATCTCGTCGTTGGTGAACACCCGCGAACTGGCGCCGATCGCGCTGTCCCTGGCGTTCGCCACACAGGCCGGCTGCCGTTTCACCGCCCAGCTGGGGTCGATGCGCATCGCGGAGGAGGTGGACGCGCTGGAGTCCTTGGCAATCCGCCCCATTCCGTACCTGGTGACCACCCGGCTGATGGCGTCGGTGGTGGCGGTCATCCCGCTCTACGTCGTCTGCCTGGCGGTGAGCTACCTGACCACCCAGATCGTCGTGCGCATCATCAGCGGCGGTTCGGACGGCTCGTATCTGCACTACTTCACGTTGATGCTGTCAGGTCAGGACATTCTGTACTCGCTGCTCAAAGCGATCATCTTTGTGTGGATCGCGACGACGATCCAGTGCTACTACGGCTTCTACGCCAGCGGCGGCCCCGAGGGCGTGGGTGTGGCTGCCGGACATGCCATGCGGGCCAGCATCACCGTCGTGATCATCGTCAACATGCTGCTCACCATGGCGCTGTGGAACGTCGATGCCGGGGCGAGGTTCGGAGGGTAGGTGGCGAATTCCTTTGACCTGGACGGGCGCGGACCCACCGACCGCCAACTGCTCGGCGGGGGGATCGCGGTCGTCGTCGTGCTGGCGCTGATCACGTCCACGCTGCTGGTCAAGTCCACCGGGCGGCTCGACCCGTTCGTCCGTGTTGTGGCGAACCTGGTCAATGTGGGCGACGGCCTCCCGCAGCGGTCCGACGTCAAGTACCACGGCGTGCTCGTCGGGGCGGTGGACAGCGTGACCCCGGCCGCCAACGGCAATCCGAACTTCGTCCACATCAACCTGAATCCGACCTACGCCGCCGCGATCCCGGCCACGGTCACCGCTCGGGTCGTACCCAGCAACGTGTTCGCGGTGTCCTCGGTGCAACTGGTCGACCGTCCGCCGGCCGGTGGTGCGGGGGCTCCGCCGACGATCGGCGAGGGCGCGCACATCCCCGAGGACACCGAGCTGCCGACGGTGCTGTTCCAGACCACCATCAGCAAGCTGCGTGACATCCTGGCCGCCACCGGGCGCGGCCGCGAGGACAAGACGGTGGGCCTGCTGGCGGCGGTGAACGCCGCCACCCAGGGCCGCCGCACCGAGTTGCTGGCCAGCGGTGCGCAACTGAACCGGATGGTCGACGAGATCGACGCCATCGTGGCCACCGATCCCGGGCCCACCACGGTCTCGGCGCTCATCGAGGCCACCCGCGGACTGCAGTCGACCGCACCGGAATTGGTGGACGCCCTGCACATGGCGGTCCGGCCGATGCAGACCCTGGTGGAGCAGCGCTCGCAGCTCGACGCGTTGGTCAGCGGCGGGCTGCACACCACGGGGACCACGCACACCGCGCTGAACAACCACACCGACCGGCTGGTCACCATCACCTCGGAGCTGACGCCGGTGATGGGCAACCTGGCCGACACGTCCCAGCATTGGCTGCCGGCGTTCGTGAAGCTGAACGGCTTGTCCGACAGGTTCTTCCAGGAGGTGTGGCGACCGGAACGCGACGTCGGCAACATGCGCATGAACCTGTCGCTGACGCCGACCTACACCTACACCCGGGCGGACTGCCCGCGCTACGGCGAACTGAAGGGCCCGAGCTGCTACACGGCCCCGCTCGTGGTGACCCGGCCCGCGCTGCCCGACCAGATGCTGCCGCAGAATTACCAGCCGCCCAAGGATCTGGCGCCCCCGCCCGGCACGATCGTCGGCGAGAACGGCAATCTGGTCGCGGTCGGCCCGCCGTTGGTCAACCCGAGTCCCAATCTGGCCGACCCGAATCCGCCGCTGCCGTCGTGGATGACGCCCGCACCGCCGGTGCCCGACACGGCCAATGATGCGCTGGTCCCGATTCCGCCGCCGCCGGCGAACCAGTCCCCGCTGGCTCCGGTCGCGCCGAAGCCGGAGGGCCGCCCGGTCCCGGCCGGGCCGCGCAACATCCCACCGGGCGCACCGCCGCCCGCCGCGGCACCGCCACTGGCCGCCGAAGCCGCGCCCGCTTCATTCGGCGGGAATGTCGGCCCGGTGGGTAGCGCGTCCGAACGTGCGGCGCTCAGTGTCATCACCGGTCGGCCGGTCAGCACCGCCACGCAGCTGCTGCTCGGGCCGGTCGCCCGCGGAACCACTGTGGCACCGGCGGAATCCGGCCCGGGAGGGGAGCCCCGATGAGGATTCGCGGAGCGCTGATCGGGCTGTCCCTGTTCATGGTGGTGGCGCTGGTCCTGACCTGGCTGGTCTACGTCACGCTGCGCCGGGACGTGGCCGGCCGGACGGTGCCGTACGCCGCGGTGTTCACCGACGTCTTCGGGTTGCGTGAGGGTGACGACGTGCGGATGGCCGGCGTGCGGGTGGGCCGGGTGGAAGGCATCGAGCTCGACGGCAAGCACGCCAAGGTGTCGTTCGTGGTGCAGGACGATCAGCAGGTGCTCGGCAACACCGTGGCCTCGGTGACCTACCAGAACATCGTCGGGCAGCGGTATCTCGGCCTGTCCCTGGGCAACCTGGGCGAGCCGGACCCGCTGCCGCCGGGCAGTGTCATCCCGGTCGAGCAGACCGATCCGTCCTTCGACGTCGGCACGCTGCTCAACGGGTACGAGCCGCTGTTCAGCGTGCTCGACCCGCGGCACGCCGACAATCTCACCAAGGGCGTCATCCAGTCGCTGCAGGGTGACGAGGGGTCGATCACGGCCCTGGTCGACCAGACCGCGCAGCTGACCGATGCCTTCGCCGGCCAGGACGAGGAACTCGGCGGGGTGATCACCGACCTGAACCTCGTGGTCGCCAACCTGGCCCGGCATAACGACGACCTCGACCACATCGTCGGGGAGGCACAGACGGTGGTGTCGACATTCGACGCCCGGCGGCCCGAACTGGTGGATTCGATGGGGTCGATCGCGAAGGTGGTCCGCCAGCTGTCGACGATCACCGACGAGGTGTACGTGCCGCTGAACGAACTCGTCACGCGCCAACCGGGTTTCGCCAAGCACATGGTCGGCATCGAGCCGCAGCTGGCGTTCATCGGCGCCAACCTGCCGTTGATGCTCAAGGGGTTCGCGCGGATCACCAGCGAGGGCAGCTACGCCAACGCCTATGCGTGCAACCTGGACGGCACCGCGTTCTTCCCCGGACTCAATGACGTGACGCCCATCGTCGTGGCCGCGGCCACCCCGGGCAACAAGGCCCGCTACACCCCCAAGTGCAGGAACATGGCCAATGGCTGAGCGCACACGCATCCGGCGACGCCCGCTGGAGGAGTACAGCAAGACGTGGTTGGGAGTCATCGCCGTCGTCGTGGTGGTGGTGCTCGTCGGCGCACTGCTGATGGTCCGGGTCGCCAACTTCGGCTACCGGCACTACACGGCACGATTCCTGCAGGCCGCGGCGCTGCAGCCCGGCCATCCGATCACGGTGGCCGGTATCCCGGTCGGCGAGGTGACGAGCATGAAGCTCGCCGGTGACCACGTCGAGGCCGGTCTGCGGGTGCGCGACGACATCGTGTTGGGCGAGGACTCCCGTGCGTCGATCAAGGTCACCACCATTCTCGGGTCGCGCTATCTCGCGCTCTATCCGGACGGCCCGGGATCGTTGCCGGACAACACCTTCGAGCTGACGCACACCGAGGTGCCCTACGACCTGCAGGAGGCGCTCGCCGACGTCACGACCACCTACGAGCAGGTGGACTCCGACAAGTTCGCCGAGACGCTGTCGATCCTCGGCAACCAACTCAAGACGCTGCCGCCGGTGGTGCCCCAGGCGCTGGAGAACACCCACACGCTGTCGACCATCATCGCGCAACGCCGCGGCCAGCTCGGCGAGCTGCTCAAGACGACCGAGATGGTCAGCACCACCCTGCGCCGTCAGCAGTCGACCATCGGCAGCCTGGTGGATCAGGGCAATTCGCTGCTCGGCGAGTTCGTCGCCCGGCGGGCCACGTTCCACGCCATGATGGACTCGCTGACCAATCTGGTGCAGACACTGAGCAATATCGTCATCGACGACCGTCCCGAGCTCGAGGAGCTGCTGACCAACCTGCGCGAGCTGGCGACCCTGCTCGGCAAGAACGACGGAATGGTGCGCAGCATCCTGCAGAGCGGGCCGATCGCGCTGCGTAACCTGACCAACGTCACCGGCACCGGCAACGCCATCGACTTCAACGCCTCCAGCGGTCTGCTGGTCGACTCGTGGATGTGCGCGATCAGCGGCCGTGCCAAGCAGCTCGGCATGCTCGAGTACTACCAGGACTGCAAATGAGCAGCGCGCCACTGAAGAGCGCCCGGTCGCGGATCATCGCCTTCGTCATCGTCGGCGTGGTGCTCGCGGTGGTCGCCGCGGCGGTGGTGGTCAAGTTCGCGGCCGACCGGCTCAACACGATAACCGTCACCGCCCAGTTCGACAGTGCCGCAGGCCTCTACGAGGGCAACACGGTCGCGGTGCTCGGCATGCCGGTCGGCAAGGTCACCAAGATCACCCCGAAAGGAGGCTACGTCGAAGTCGACTTCACCCTCGACAAGGACGTCAAGGTGCCCGCCGACGTCCAGGCCGCCACCATCTCCAATTCGATCCTCACCGACCGCCAGATCGAGTTGACCCCGCCCTACCGGGACGGGCCGACGCTGCAGAACCACGACACCATCGGGCTGAACCGCACCCGGACGCCGGTCGAGTTCGCCCGGGTGCTGGATGTTCTCGACAAGCTGGCGGTGTCGCTGCGCGGTGACGGGAAGGGTGGCGGTCCCATCGCCGACGTGGTGGACGCCGGCGCCGCTGTGGCCGACGGCAACGGCCAGCAGATGAAGGACGCCCTCGGCGAACTGTCGAACGCCCTGCGGCTCAGCGCCGATCGCGGCACCGTGACCAAAGACCAGCTGACCACCATCGTGCGCAACGTCAGCTCGCTGTCGGAGGCGGCCGCCCGGAACGACGACATGATGCGCGAGTTCGGTTCGTCGGTGCGGGCTTTGAGTCAGATCCTCGCCGACGAGGACCTCGGCAGCGGGACTACCGGCAAGAAGATCAACGACGTGCTGACCCAGACCGGCGAGGTGCTCGACACTCACCGGGAGACGATCAAGGAACTCGTCGCCAACGGCGACATCGTGCTGAACACCGCCGTCGACCACAGGCGGGACCTCGCCGAATTCCTCGACGTCGCGCCGCTGACCCTGGACAACCTGTACAACGTCGCCGACGAGAAGAACGGCGCCCTGCGGGTGAAGGTGGTCACCGACAAGGTCCTGTTCGACAACCAGTTGATCAAGGAGGTCTGCAACATGATGGGCCTGCGGCAGCTGGGTTGCAGCACCGGGACCATGCAGGACTTCGGGCCCGATTTCGGGTTGAGCTACATGCTCGAAGGACTCGCGGCGATGGGGCAGAAGTGATGGGGACGGTGCGAATCCGCGGGCGACTCGCGGGCGCCGCGGCGATGACCGTCTGTCTCGCGGTGTCCGGTTGCGCCAGCGAGGGTTTGTCCAGTCTGCCGCTGCCGGCACCGGCGGTCGGGTCGGGCGGGTATGAGATCAACGCCGTGTTCTCCAACGCCCTGAACCTGCCGGCCAACGCAAAGGTGAAGCTGGCCGGCGCCGATGTCGGTCAGATGGAATCCATGGTGGCGCGCAACTACACCGCGGTGACCACGCTGCGGATCATGGACGGGGTGCAACTACCGGTGGGCAGCACCGCCGAACTGCGGTCCGCCACCCCGCTCGGCGATGTGTTCGTCGCGATCAAACCCCCGACTCAGGTCGCGCCCGGGACACCCATGCTCAAAGACGGCGACACCATCGAACTGGAGTCGACGACCGCGGCGGCGACCGTGGAATCAGTGCTGGGGTCGGCGGCGATCCTGGTCAACGGCGGTGCGGTGCGCAACTTCACCAACATCATCAATGGTCTCGGCAAGGCCACCGGCGAGGAAGGTCAGGCGTTCGGCAACCTGATCCGCAAGACCAACACCACGCTGGGCAAGCTGAATGCGCGGTCGGACGAGATCTCGACGGCGATGACCGAGACGTCGCGGCTGGCGAGCCAGATCGCGGCCAAGAACCAGCAGATCGCGGAGGTCATGGCGCAGGCGCGACCGGCCACCGACACGCTGGCCGGCCACACCACCCAGATCGCCGACCTGGTCACGCAGGTGGGTGACGTGTCGAACCAGCTGCGCAAGTTCCCCTCGATCGCCGGCACCGACACCAGCGGACGCAGCGTGATCGCCGACGCGAACACCGTCGCGCGGGCGTGGAACGATGTCGCGCTGGCGCCCGATGCCACGCTGTACAAGCTGAATCGGCTGCTGCCGCCGTTCATCAAGGGCACGACCAGCAACGCGATCGCGCTGGACGCCAGCGTCGACCGGCTGATCCTCGGTTCCATCCCCGACATCGGGTTCGACGGCGACATCGGGCTCCACGGGCCCAAGCGTCATGACTGGCATCAGCTGGTCGGCACGTTGAAGTACACATTGTTCCGGTTGCAGGAGCGGGTGGTCGGAAAGGGCCCCGGGGTGCCGCAGATGCCGGTGATCCCGAGCCTGACCGAGCCCGGCGTGATCATTCCCGCGCCGCCGCCGCCGCCACCACCGGTGCCGCCCGCCGACGCTCCGCCGCTGCCGGCCGAGGCCCCCCGATGATCGGCGCCGTCGCCGACCGGGTGGTCGGCCTGGTCAAATTCGGCTACCGCCGCCGGGCGTGGCTGTCGGCCATCGGCCTGATCACGACGCTGGTGGTGGCCACCGCGTACCTGCTTTTCGGTGCGCTGCAGGTCAATCCGTTCTCCTCGAGCTACCGGCTGACCGTGGCGTTGCCGGAGTCGGCGGGTCTGCTGCCCAACCAGGACGTGACCATGCGGGGCGTGCGCATCGGGCAGGTGGAGCGACTGGACATCACCCCCGGCGGGGTCAACGCGATCGTGAACGTCACCTCCGCCGTGCGGATTCCGGAATCGTCGGCGGTGCGGGTGTCCGGGCTGTCCGCCGCCGGTGAGCAGTACATCGACTTCGCCCCCGAGGACGAGACCGGACCGTTCCTGGCCGACGGCGCCGTGGTCGAACCCGGCCGGGCCACCGTCCCGGTGAGTCTGGCCGAACTGCTGGCCAACGCCGACGGTGCGCTGGCCCAGGCTGATGTCGGCAAGCTGGAAATGGTGAAGCGGGAGCTCAGCCTCACCGACTCCGGGCCGCAGAAGCTCGCCGACATCGTCGACGGCGGCACCTTCCTGCTGTCCACACTGGATTCGGTTCTGCCCGAAACCAGTTCGATGCTGCGGACCAGCCGGGTGGCGTTCACGCTCGTCGCCGACAAGAACGCCGGCATCGAGGTGGCCTCTGACAACCTCGCACAGACCTTCACCGGCATCGACAAGATGCGTGAGGGGTACCGGCGCCTGACCAACCAGACACCGGACACCCTGGCCAAGGTCGACAACCTGTTCGCCGACAACTCCGACACCATGGTGCAGTTGCTGGGCAATCTCACCACCACGTCGCGACTGCTGTACCTGCGGGTGCCGGCACTCAACGCGCTGTTCCCGACGCACCGCGGTTCGGTCCTCGACGCACTCGGTTCGGCAATGCACTCGGGCGGACTGTGGGGCACCGCGGAGATCTACCCGCGGTACACGTGCGACTACGGCACCCCGAAACTGCCGCCCTCGTCCGCGGATTACCCGGAGCCCTTCATGTACACCTACTGCCGCGACGAGCATCCGGGAGTGCTGGTCCGCGGGGCCAAGAACGCGCCGCGGCCCGCGGACGACCTGAATACCGCCGGCCCGCCGGCCGGCGCCGACCTCGGCCGGCAGACCGATCCAACTCCCAAGGGGCGGTACACGATTCCCACACCGTATGGCGGCCCGACGCTGCCCATCGAGCCGCCCCGCTGAACCGAGCACGTGCGCTAGGAGATGATGATGTCCGTGACCACCGATGACAAGGACACCGGCCGCGAGCCTGACGACACCGAGGCGGCGGCCACCGAAAAGGACGCCACCGAAAAGGACGCCACCGAAACGGACGCCGAGGTGGTCGACACCCAGGCCGACGACGACGGCTCCGACGGCGGCGGAACCTCGCCCACCGCGCGCAAGTGGCGCCGTCCGGCGATGTGGGGAGCGCTGGCCGCGGTGCTGGTGGCGCTGCTCGCCGCGGTCGGGGTGCTGGGCTGGCAGCTGTGGCAGACCCGGCAGACCGAACAGGCTGCTGAACAGGCGCGACAGGCCGCGAACGAATACGCACAGGTGCTGACCAGCATCGATTCGGCCAAGGTGGACGAGAACTTCGATGCCGTTCTGGCCGGCGCCACCGGCGAGTTCAAGGACATGTACTCGCAGTCCAGTGCGCAACTGCGGCAGTTGCTGATCGACAACAAGGCCGCGGCCCACGGCGTCGTCCTCGAATCCGCCGTCCAGTCGGCCACCAAGGACAAGGTCGTCGTCCTGCTGTTCGTCGACCAGTCCGTGTCCAACACCAACGTGCCCGATCCGCGCATCGACCGCAGCCGCATCAAGATGACGATGGAGCACGTCGACGACCGTTGGCGGGCAAGCAAAGTCGAGCTGCCGTGATGATGCGCCGGTTCATTCGCAGTAGTGCGGTCGCGTTGGCGGCGACGGCCATGTTGGCCACCGCATCGCCCGTGTCGGGGTCAGCACCCTCGTTCTGTGATGAGCTGGGCGGTCAGTGGGATGGGCAATTCTGTACGACATCGGTGGTGTCGGAGCGCAAAGCGGTCCGCAACATCAAGATGGCGCTCCCCGGCGATCTCGTGGAGAACCACGTGATTCGGGAGTACCTCACCAACCTGATGAACAACTGGCGCACCGCAGCGCAGAAGATGGTCCAGAACAGCTTCGGAGAGGAGCACTTCCAGATCTTTCAGCGTGGCGAGGCGATGACGGTCGTATTCCACGAAATGTACTCGGGTACGGTCGGTACCGATGCCCTGGCGCATCCGAACGCGCCCATCGTCAGCGACGCCTACCGTACTTTCACCTTCGCCGGCGGGCGGCAGTTGCAACTGGCCGATCTGTTCAAACCTGGCGTCGACCACCTGGCCGAGATCCCGCGCCTGGGTGCACCGTTCATCGTCGCTGCCCTCGATGCCGCGCCGCCGCCGCACCAGCCCGGTACCTACCCGTTCGCCCCGGACCGCTGGACCCCGGACAAGGTGTACTCCGGCGCGTACAAGGCGTGGGCGTTGACCCCTGACGAACTGGTCATCTACATGCCGGACTACCCGGTGGCGCGGGACCGGCCGACGAACTTCACCCCGGGACTCATGCAGTGGTCGATGGACGGCGGCACCGTGCAGGCGCACATCCCACTGGCGGCGCTGGCGCCGATCCTGCGGCCCGAATTCGGCGGGGCCTAGCGATGTTCCGGTGGGTGACGACGATCCTGGGCGTGGCGCTGCTCGCGGCGGTCGGCGGGACCCCCGCGGCCCACGCCGAACCGGCGGCGCCCACGCTGCCGGTCTTCACTCCGTACCCGTCGGCGTGGCAGCCCGACTACACGCCGTTCCCGTACAACCTGTGGCAGTCGCGCGTCACCCCGCAACAGATCACCGCGCAGCGCGAGTCCTGCCAGTGGTTCAACGCCCAGTACGAGCAACTGCGAGGCCAGGTGTACGGCTTCCAGCGCTTCCTCGCCGACCAGGGCGACGACTGGTCGCGGCCGGGAGTCACCGAGGCCGGTGACATGGTGGCTGCCAACCTGGATCAGTCCGCGGCGTTCCTGGACCCGCGCGCCCACACGCTGTACATCGTCAACTATCCCGACCAGAGCGAGTATTCACCGCTGTTCCACGGGGATTCGATCTACCGGCTCTGGTACCAGTTCACCCAGATCAGCGACAAGATCAAGCAGCGGCTGCCGGCCGGGGTGATCAACGCCAACATCGCGACCGCCAACGTCTACGGTTCGGTGATCCACGACTCCGGCGTCTGCGCCGGCGCCTGACGTACCCCACTTGCTCCGCGAGCGCGCGTGTCTGCACCCCGACACGCCGCCGTCAGCCGTCACTTTGCGCACGCTCGGGCTCCCCGAATGCACGCGCCCCGCACAAACCATTGACATGTTGACACAGAAAACTAGTCTTTGTGTCAACACCTATCTGGGAGGCCCTCATGGTCGCCGTCGTTCCCGAAGCTCCTCGGCCCGTCACACAGCCTGTGCGCCCGCGCGTGATGCGCGAGTTCCGTAAACACTCCGGCAGCGTCTTCGGCGGATTCTTCGGCGCCGCGGCCTTCGACGAGGTGGCCCTGGTGCCGGTGGCCGCCGCGGTGGACAAGACCGGCCGCTTCGCCGACAACTTCGCCGATCGCGGTGTACGCAGCGGCTTCTCGGCGTTCCTCGCGATCTGGGGCGACGCCCGCGACCGCGAGCTCGAAGGTCAACGCCTCAAGACCATGCACCGCGAGGTCCGCGGGAAAGGGGTCGGGGAGTTCGCGGACGTGCGCTACAGCGCGCTCGACCCGAAACTGTGGAACTGGATCGCCGTCAGCGGCCTGTTCCTGGTCCTGCATTCGTTCACCCCGGCGACCGGATACACCCTCAACGAGGCCGAACAGGAAGCCGCCTACCAGCAGCTCCTCGAAGCGTTCGGCTCACTCGAGCTCCCTGGCAAGAGCGCCAAGCTGCCCGCCACTCACAAGGAGGCCGTCGACTACTACGAGACGATGGTGCGCGAGGAACTCGCGTCGAACCCGTTCCTGCGAAGCGTCACCGCGGACCTGACCCGGTTGCCACTGCCCACCCTGGTGTTGCCGCCGGTGCTGCGCAAGGCGCTGACCCCGCCGTGGATGCTGTTGCGGCCGGTGGCGGGACGCGTGGTCAAGGTCTGTTCGTTCGGCATCCTGCACCCCGGCATCCGCGACCTCACCGGATTTAAGTGGCAGGAGCGCCACGACCGCGAATTCGCCTTCTACACCAGCCTGTTGCAACTCGCGTGGCGCACCCTACCCGACCGCCTGCTGCTGATCCCATTGGCCCGCAACCGGATCGAGTACGAAAAGCTGGTGCGGATGCACCGCTCGGTGGCGCTGGACTCGTTCGCGCCGCCGGCCGGGCGGTGCCCCGTCGGCGGGTCGTGATGCGCCGCCGTAACACCGACAGCCGCTCCGAGCAGGAGACGGCGATCCTCAAGGCCGCGGCCGAGGAGGTCGCGCTGGTGGGAGTGGGCCGGCTCAGCATGGACGTCGTCGCCCGCCAGGCCGGCGTCAGCCGCAGCACGCTGTACCGCCGGTTTCCCAGCCGGGACGCGCTGATCACCGAACTCGGCAGACAGACGTTCGAGTGCGCGATGGCGCGGTTGCAGACCGTCGCGATCGATGACGGTCCGCAGGAGGCCGCGGTGGCCGCGTTCCGGGAGGGGGTGCGGCTGCTCACCGGCGAGCCGGTGATGCGCCGCTTCCTGCAACTCGACGACGACTTCACCGCCACCGCAGGCATGTTCGACGAGGCGCGGCAGTTCCTGGTCAGCGCCGCCACCGCGATGGCCAAGGCGCTGCGGGCCGCCGGTGCGACGATGCCCGACGCCGATCTGCTCGCCGTCGCCGAGATACACATCCGGCTGGCCGCCTCTCTGGTCCAGGTCAGCACGCCCGTACTGGACGTCGCCGACGACGACGCCGTCACCCGTTACGCGCGGGCTCATCTGGCCCCGCTGGTCCACTGAGCACTGGAAGGTTTGTATGAAACTGTGTGGCGCCGTATCCGGGCATGGCACCCTGTGACCATGTCCGAGTTGCCCGAACCCCATTTCCTCGACGACCGCGTGTCCCATTGGGCGCGAACCACACCCGACGCCGAGGCGATGGTCTACCTCGACCGCAGTTGGACCTGGGCGCAGTGGAACGACCGCATCCGCCGGCTGGCCGGGGCACTCGAGTCGCGGGGGATCCAACGGGGTGACGTGGTGTCGTTCCTCGACATGAACCACCCGGCGTGCGTCGAGCTGACTTTCGCGGCTGCGTCGCTGGGCGCGGCCACCGCGATCTTCAACTTCCGGCTCGCGGCCGACGAACTCGACTACGTCATCAATGATTCCGGGGCCAAGCTGCTGATCGTCGGCGCGGAGTTCAAGCCGCTGATCGACAAGATCGCCGACAAGCTGCCGAACATCGAGCACATCGTCACCGTCACACCAGAGGGCGACGACGACTACGAGGCTCTGCTGGCTTCCGCCGAACCCGTGGAACGCAGCGACGACGTGGACGCGTCTGACGTGGCGATCATCATGTACTCGTCGGGCACCACCGGCCGACCCAAGGGCGTGCAGATCGCCCAGCAGAACCTGATCGCACACACGGTGAACAACCGGGACGGTTACGAGTTCGACGACGGCGACAAGAGCATGGTGTCGATGCCGCTGTTCCATGTCGGAGGCTCGTCGTGGATTCAGTTCGGTATCTACGCGGGCGTCCCGAGCGTGATGACCCGGGTCGTCGACGGCGCAACCCTGGCGGACGCCATCCTCAAGGGCGCCAACCGCACCTTCCTGGTGCCCGCCGTGCTGGCCACCGTCCTCGAGGCCGGTGAGGACGCCGTCAAGCTCTTCGGCGCACTGAAGACCTTCGGTTACGGTGCCGCCCCGATGCCGTTGCCACTGCTGCGTCAGGCGCTGAAAGCCTGGCCCGACACCGAGTTCATCCAGGTCTACGGTCTGACCGAGGTGTGTGGGGTGATCAGCCGACTGTTGCCGGAAGACCATCGCAGCACCGACCGTCCGGAGCGGTTGCAGAGTGCGGGACGGCTGACCAACAACGCGGAACTGCGGGTCGTCGACCCGGAGACCCTCGAAGAAGTGCCGACCGGTCAGCAGGGCGAATTGTGGTTCCGCACCGACCAACTGATGAAGGGGTACCACAACAAGCCCGACGCCACCCGGGAGGCGATCACCGAGGACGGCTGGTTCCGCAGCGGCGACATCGGTCACGTCGACGAGGACGGCTACATCTTCGTCGAGGACCGTCTGAAGGACATGATCATCTCCGGAGGCGAGAACATCTACTCGATCGAGGTGGAACGTGTGCTCGCCGAACACGACGCGGTCGTCGATGTCGCGGTGATCGGTGTGCCCGACGACAAGTGGGGCGAGGCGGTCAAGGCCGTCGTCGTCACCTCGTCCGACGTCTCGGAGCAGGATCTCATCGCCTTCGCGCGCGAGCGGCTGGCCGGCTACAAGTGCCCGAAGAGCATCGACATCGTCGATGAACTGCCGCGCAACCCCACCGGAAAGATCCTGAAAAAGGAACTGCGCAAACCGCATTGGGATGGTCGCGACCGCGCCACGGTGTAGCGGCTAGGACACGTCGAACACCAACAGGTGCACGTACACCTCCGGTGAGGAGCGCTCGTCGACAGTGATGTTGCGGCTGACCAAGCGGCCGTCTGCGTTGGTGATGCGATCCTGCCAACTCAGCACACCAGGGCCGGCGGCCAGTTCGGGTCCGGCCACGGTGCCCTGGGTGTAGATGACGAAGCCCGGCGCCGACGGTCGTCCGCCTGCCAGCCCGGACTCTTCCACCAGCTGGTCGGCGCCCTCCGGGGTCGTCTTGACCGCCAGGCGGTAGGCGTCGTCCGGGCCGCCGGTGTCGGCGCGCGCGCCGATGACCTCGGCGCCCGCAGGTAGTCGGATGTTGCCGAACTGTTCTGCGGTGGAGGCGATTTCGGCGCTGTCCGGCTGTCCGGACGCGCAGCCCGACAGCATCATCGCCGCGGCCGGAACCACGGTCAGCCACACCCGCAACGACGGCACGGGGACTCCTTCCTCAGGCGGGTCTCTGCAGACCGCGCGGTGTCGGTTGTGCCGGCGGGAGCGGCACGGGACTGCCGGCCCCGGGTGCGGCGCCTTCGTAACGGTACGTCTGGGACGTGCCGCGGATGTCGAACTCCTGGGCGAGCCCGACGGTGTGCAACCGACCCAACTGGTCGTCGGTGATCGTCCGGCCCAGGATTTCCACGGCTTTTCCGCCGTCCCAGTTGTACCGGTCGAAGACATGGGTCTGGTACTCCGCCGACACCCGCGGTTTGGCGCCCGGGCTGCTCGGCGGATGAACCACGACGACGCCCGACGCGGACTGCTCGTAGGAACCCACCGCGTAGTACCAGTCCGCGTTGGCATCTTTGTCGACCGTGCCGTCGTGCCAACCGGTCTGGAACGGAATCGGTTGCCCGTAGTTTCCGCTGCGCTGAGCTTCGTCGACGATCCGGGCGACCTCCTGGTTGACCAGTTGGTCGGTGCGCTGCTGCGCTTCCGGGAGCTGGTCGAGGAACGTGTCGACGTCGATTTCGAGATCCTCGCCGCTGTTGTCGAGGTAGTGACGTAGATGTTCGGCGGCGTGATCCCAGCCAGCCGCGTCGGCGGCTTCGGCAGCCGCGGCGATCGCTTGTTCGGTGACCCGGTCGCCGATCCCGGGGGATTCCGCACCGTGTTCGCCGTGCCCGGGGTCGGTGGGCGGATCCGCCGGTGCGCCCGGAATGACGGCCGTAGCCGGCAAGCCCCAGGCCGCGCGCATCGCGTCGGCCGTCGCCTCGTCGGCCGACGTGAACAGTTCCAGCAGCTTCTTGATCAGCGCCGTATGGGCCGGCGCGAGCGCCCGCACAGGTAACGGCGCGAACCACGGTGGCGTCGCCACCCCGTCGTCGGAGATCCGCCAGCCCGTGCGGCGCAGCGGCTCGATGACCGCGACCAGTGCGTTGCGGATGCGCCCGAGTCGCGTCCCGCCGCGCTGCAGAGTCTCGGCCATGAGATGCAGACGCGCACGTAGGTACTGCTGTCGCGCCAGCTCCTGCTCTGCCTTGGCAATAGCGGCGTCGGCCCCCGCGCCCTGCCAGTGCTGTCGCATGACCTCGAGTTGACGACGCTGTTCGGCGATGACCTTGTCGAGGTCGCTCACCTTGTTGCGCAGCCGCCCCGCCGCGGCAGCCATGTCGGCGGGGCGCGACGCCTCCACCTGCGACACCGTCACACTCACCTCATCAGTATCGGTGCGCCACGAGCACCCGGACGACACCAATTCGCGGCCGGTGCGCCACGATGATGTCGTGGTGTCGTTGTCCGATGTTCTCGACGGTCTGCATGTGGTGGCGCTGCCGATGCGGGTTCGCTTCCGCGGCATCACCGTTCGCGAGGTGGCCCTGATCGAGGGACCGCACGGCTGGGGGGAGTTCTCCCCGTTCGTCGAGTACGAGGCGCCCGAGGCGGCGCACTGGCTGGCCTCCGGGATCGCCGCGGCCTACCGGCCCGCCCCGGAGTTGCGCCGCGACCGTATCCCGATCAACGCGACGGTGCCCGCGGTGTCGGCGGCCGAGGTACCCGGCGTCGTCGCCCGGTTTCCCGGGGCGCGCACGGCCAAGGTGAAGGTCGCCGAGCCGGGCCAGTCGTTGGCCGACGACGTGGCGCGCGTCGACGCGGTGCGCGCCCTGGTGCCTTCGGTGCGCGTCGACGCCAACGGCGGCTGGTCGGTGGCCGAGGCGATCACCGCGGCGCACGCGCTGACCGCCGGCGGCCCGCTGGAGTACATCGAGCAGCCGTGCCGCACGGTCGCCGAGCTGGCCGAGGTGCGCCGCAGCGTCGACGTCGCCATCGCCGCGGACGAGAGCATCCGCAAGGCCTCCGACCCGCTGCACGTGGTGCGCAGCGGCGCAGCCGACGTCGCGGTGCTCAAGGTCGCGCCGCTGGGCGGGGTGGCGGCGATGCTCGCCATCGCCGCGGAGATCGACATCCCGATCGTGGTGTCCAGCGCGCTGGACTCCGCGGTCGGTATCGGCACCGGGCTGGTCGCCGCCGGTGCGCTGCCGCAACTCACCCATGCGTGCGGGCTCGGCACCGGCAGTTTGTTCGTCGAAGACGTCGCCGAACCCCCGGCCGCGGTCGACGGCTGTCTTCCGGTCGCCACCGTGACACCCGATCCGGCTCGGCTGGACGCGCTGGCCGTCACCCCGCAGCGCCGGCAGTGGTGGATGGACCGTGTGCGGGCCTGCTTCCCGCTCTTGTCCTGATCTGTGGGATGCATGGCCTAGACGCCATCGGGGGATGGGCTCGACACTGAGTGCATGACCCGCACCGTCCTGGTCGCCGGCTTCCCCGGCGTGCAGGCCCTCGACATGGTCGGGCCGTTCGAGGTGTTCACCGGCGCGTCGGCGCTGGCGGCCGCGTCCGGTGGGG
This sequence comes from Mycolicibacterium vaccae, assembly GCA_050205485.1. Taxonomy (GTDB): domain Bacteria; phylum Actinomycetota; class Actinomycetes; order Mycobacteriales; family Mycobacteriaceae; genus Mycobacterium; species Mycobacterium vaccae_A. The sequence continues at coordinate 427,104 of JBNMQW010000002.1, forward strand.
CGGGCTACGACGTACGGCTGGTCTCCTCGGGCGGCGCGCCGGTGGCGACCGGCACCGGGCTCACCCTGGTCGCGCAGCCGCTGCCCGACCCGGCCGCACCCGTGGACACCGTCGTGATCCCTGGCGGTGCCGGCACTGCCGCCGCCCGCCGCGACCCCGAGCTGATCGAGTGGATCGCCGCGGTGTCCCGGACGGCGCGGCGCGTCGTGAGCGTCTGCACCGGCGCGGTGCTCGCCGCCGAGGCCGGTCTGCTCGACGGCTGCGTGGCCACCACACACTGGGCGTACGCGAAGCAGATGGCCGCCGAGTTCCCCAGCGTGACCGTCGACCCCGATCCGATCTTCGTGCGCAGCTCGACGAAAGTGTGGACGGCCGCGGGCGTCACCGCTGGGCTGGACCTGGCGCTGTCGCTGGTCGAGGACGACCACGGGACCGACGTCGCGCAGACGGTCGCCCGCTATCTGGTGATGTACCTGCGCCGTCCCGGCGGGCAGACGCAGTTCGCCGCGCCGGTCTGGACGCCGCGGGCCCGTCGCACCCCGATCCGCGACGCGCAGGAAGCCGTCGAAGCCGACCCCGGCGGGTCGCACAGCGTCCCCGAGCTCGCCCGGCGCGCGGCGATGAGCACCCGGCACTTCACTCGGCTGTTCACCGAGGAGGTCGGGGAGGCGCCCGGCGCCTACGTCGAACGCATCCGCACCGAAGCCGCCCGCCGCCAACTCGAGGAGACCGACGACACCATGACGGTGATCGCCGAACGCTGCGGCTTCGGCACTGCAGAAACGCTGCGCCGCAACTTCATTCGTCGACTCGGCATCTCGCCTGACCAGTACCGCAAGACGTTCGCCTGAGGAGGCACCGTGCAGATAGCCATCATGCTCTACCCGGGGTTCACCGCGCTGGACTTCATCGGACCCTATGAAGTGCTGCGCTTCCTGCCCGACACCGAGATCCGGTTCGTCTGGCACGAGCCGGGTCCGATCGCCGCCGACTCGGCGGTGCTGCTCGTCGGCGCCACCCACTCCTTCGACGAAACCCCGGCCCCGGACGTCGTCCTCATCCCTGGCGGGTTCTCCACGATGCAGCACGCCCGCGACACGAAGGTGCTCGACTGGGTGCGCTCGGCGGCCGCCTCGGCGACGTGGACGGCGTCGGTGTGCTCGGGGTCGATGATCCTGGCGGCGGCCGGGCTGCTCGACGGCAGGCGCGCCACCTCGCACTGGGCGGCGCTGCCGTTGCTGCGCACGTTCGGGGCGTCACCGGTCGACGACGAGCGCATCGTGCGGGCCGACGAGCGGACCGTCACCTGCGCGGGAGTGTCCGCCGGCATCGACCTGGGACTGTGGCTGGCCGCGCAGATCGGCGGCGAGAGCCGGGCCAGGGCCATCCAGCTGTCGATGGAGTACGACCCGCAGCCGCCCTTCGACAGCGGTCACATGTCCAAAGCCTCGGTGGCCACCCGGGCCGCGGCCACCGCGATGATGGGCCGTGAACTGGTCAAACCCGCCGCCCTGGCGGCGTCGACCGGCCTGCTCTGGGACGCCGCCCTCCGCCGGATCCGGCGTCCCAACCGTCGCTGAGCCGGAAGGCACGCCAAAACGCGCTGCAGTACCGTCGGCGGAGTGAATTTGCCTTACGACGATCGCGGCTCCGGCGAGCCCGTGCTGTTCATCGCAGGTCGCGGCGGTGCCGGGCGGACCTGGCACCTGCACCAGGTGCCGGTGTTCACCCGGGCCGGCTACCGGTGTGTGACGTTCGACAACCGCGGGATCGGCGCCACCGAGAACGCGTCGGACTTCACCACCGAGACCATGGTCGGAGATGTCGTCGACCTCATCGAGAAGCTCGACCTGGCGCCGGTGCGCATCGTCGGGGTGTCAATGGGGTCCTTCATCACCCAGGAGCTGATGGTGGCACGGCCCGAACTGGTGCGCTCGGCGGTGCTGATGGCTACCCGCGGCCGCCACGACCGCACCCGCACCTTCTTCGGCCAGGCCGAGCGTGCCATGGCCGAGTCCGGGGTCCAGCTGCCGACCGAGTTCGACGCGAAAATCCGCCTGCTGGAGAGCTTTTCGCCCAAGACGCTGAACGACGACAATGCGGTGCGCGACTGGATCGACATGTTCACGATGTGGCCGCAGAAGCACACCCCGGGGCTGCGCGCGCAACTGTCGATCGCCCCGGAGGGCAGCCGGTTGCCGGCCTACCAGAACATCACCACCCCGACGCTGGTCATCGGTTTCGCCGACGACGTGCTGCTGCCGTCCTATCTGGGCCGCGAGGTCGCCAACGCGATGCCGCGCGCCCGCTTTCTGGAGATCCCGGACACCGGCCATCTCGGTTTCATCGAGAAGCCCGAGGCCGTCAACACCGCGATCCTCAATTTCTTCGCCGATACCCTGTAGTGGTGAACCCCTCGACCGCGCAGGCCCGGGTGGTCGTCGACGAACTGATCCGCGGCGGCGTCCGCGACGTCGTGCTGTGCCCGGGGTCGCGCAACGCGCCGCTGGCGTTCGCGTTGCACGACGCGGACCGGGCCGGCCGGCTGCGACTGCACGTGCGCATCGACGAACGCACCGCCGGCTTCCTGGCGATCGGGCTGGCGGTGGCCGAACGCGCACCGGTGTGCGTCGCGATGACCTCCGGCACCGCCGTGGCCAACCTGGGCCCGGCGGTGGTCGAGGCCAACTACGCGCGGGTGCCGTTGATCGTGTTGTCCGCCAACCGGCCCTACGAGCTTCTCGGTACCGGCGCCAACCAAACCTTCGAGCAACTCGGCTATTTCGGCACGCAGGTGCGCGCCAACGTCAGCCTGGGGCTGGCCCCCGAGAAGACCGGGGCGGCGGCCGACCTCGCCTCCCTCAACGCCCAGTGGCGTTCGGCGACCTGTCGAGTTCTGGTGGCGGCCACCGGATCTCGCTCCGCGAACGCCGGTCCGGTGCAGTTCGACATCCCGTTGCGGGAACCGTTGGTGCCCGACGTCGACGAGCCGGCGCTGCCGTACGCTCCCGACGGTCGCCCCGACGGCCGGCCGTGGACCTTCACCCCGCCGGTGACTTTCGATCAGCCACTGGACATCGACGTCACCCCCGACACCGTCGTCATCGCCGGCCACGGCGCCGGTGTGCACCCCAACCTCGCGCACCTGCCGACGGTCGCCGAGCCGACCGCGCCGCAACCGCGCAATCCGCTGCACCCGCTGGCGCTGCGGCTCCTCCGCCCGGCGCAGGTCATCATGCTGGGCCGGCCGACGCTGCACCGGCCGGTCTCTGCGCTGCTGGCCGATTCCTCGGTGCCGGTGTTCGCGCTGACCACCGGGCCGCGCTGGCCCGACGTCTCGGGCAACTCGCAGGCCACCGGCACCCGCGCGGTGACCTCGGGTGCGCCCTCGGACATCTGGCTGCGGCGGTGCGCCGAGGCGCACCGGCACGCCGTGGACGCGGTCCGCGGGCAGCTCGCCGCGCACCCGTTGACGACGGGGCTGCACGTGGCCGCCGCGGTCGCCGACGCGCTGCGTCCCGGTGACCAGCTGGTGCTGGGCGCGTCGAACCCGGTTCGCGACATCGCGCTCGTCGGCTTCGACGGCGACGGGGTCAAGGTCCGCTCCAACCGCGGCGTCGCCGGCATCGACGGCACGGTGTCGACGGCGATCGGCGCCGCGCTGGCGCACGAGCGCGGCGGCGGCCGCACCGTGGCCCTGATCGGCGACCTGACGTTCGTCCACGACAGCTCAGGGCTGCTGATCGGGCCCACCGAGCCGACGCCGCGACAGCTGACGATCGTGGTGTCCAACGACAACGGCGGTGGCATCTTCGAGCTGCTCGAGCAGGGGGATCCCCGCTTCTCCGACGTGTCGACGCGTATCTTCGGCACCCCGCACGACGTCGACGTCGGCGCACTGTGCCGGGCCTACCACGTGGAGAGCCGCCAGATCGAGGCCGCGCAGCTCGCCGACGCGCTCGCCGAGCCCTACGACGGGATGCGCGTGCTGGAGGTCAAGGCTGATCGCTCGTCGTTGCGGGCGTTGCACGCGTCCATCAGGGCTGCCCTGTGAGCGGAGCGAACGATTCGGCGCCTGTGAGCGGAGCCGACCGGGTCCATGCGCTGGTGCGGCGGCTGAAGGCGATGTGGCAGGTCGTGATGCCGCATCTGTACGGGGAGCCGGGCGAGACGCGCCGGGGGCGCATCCTGCGGCGGGTGCGCATCGGCATCGTCGTGGCGGCGTGCCTGGTGACGCTGCAATCGGTGCTGCTGGTGCTCGGCGCGTGGCGCAACGACCAGCAGATCGAACGCCACATGGGCGTGGCCGAAGCCAACGTGCTGGACGCCGGCCCGCGCCGTTCCACCATCGAGTTCGTCACCCCCGACCGGGTCACCTACCGGCCCGAGCTGGGTGTGCTTTACCCCTCCGAACTGGAAGACGGTATGCGCATCTACGTCGAGTACGACGTCAACGACCCGGATCTGGTGCGGGTGCGCGACCGCGACGCATCGCTGGCGATCATCCCGGCAGGCTCCATCGCGGTGGTCGGGTGGATCATCGCCGGTGCCGCCCTCGCGGGGACCGCGATGATCCAGCGGCGCCTCGACAGTGGTCAGGACAGCGGTCAGGACGCGACGAGCTCGTCGAGCCAGTTCGCGTCGTAGATGTCGAGCTTCTCCCCGGCGTGCAGGTCGAACACCGTCGGGGTGCCCGCTTCGGCGGGGTCGACCTCGAAGAGGAACGTGTAGTTGGCCTCGTCCATGTCGACGGCGTCGACGCCGACGCGCCCCTCGGCGATGTGCGCCGCGACGGCCGCGGGCAGACCAGCGCCGAGTGCCATGTCGCGCAGCTCGGCACCGCTGAACGGCTGACCGCCGGAATCCTGGTTGCCCCACAGCTGCCCGACGAACCGCTGGAACTGCGGGCCGGTCGTGGTGACGGGCCCGGCCGGTTCGGCCGCGACGAACAGCGCGTTGGCCACCGTGGCGGAGTAGCCGTCGTACTCCTCGTCCAGGAACGTCAACGGGCGGTAGGTGACCTGGAGCGCGCCGACCGCGATGTGGTGGGCGAGGTCGTCACCGAAGTCCCGCTGTAGGTCCGCGCAGGGCCGGCACTGCGGCTCGGTGTAGATCTCGATGTGGGCCGGGGCAGTGTCGAAGCCCGCGACCACCCCGTAGCCGTCGTCGGACAGTGTCAGCGGCGCGGCCAGCGCCGGGGGCATGGCGGTGCCGACGACCTGTCGGGTGCAGCCGACCGACCCGGTCAGCAGGCAGATCGCCGCGACCAGGGCGAGCAAGCGGAAGCCACGCATACGTTCATCTTCTCAGGACAGTTCTCGCGACATATTCCTGTCGGCAACCTTCCCGACAGATCGCGCTGTCACCGTCGCGGTGTGCGCGTCGCGATCGTCGCAGAATCCTTCCTCCCCAACGTCAACGGCGTCACCAACTCGGTGCTGCGGGTCATCGAGCACCTACGCCGCACCGGGCAGGAGGTGATGGTGATCGCCCCGGACACCCCGCCCGGACAACCCTCCGCTGAGCGGGTGCACGACGGGATCCGCGTCCACCGGGTCCCGTCGCGGATGTTCCCGAAGGTCACCTCGCTGCCGTTGGGGATCCCGCGGCCGCGAATGGTCGGCGTGCTGCGCGGCTTCGACCCCGATGTCGTGCACCTGGCGTCGCCGGCGTTGTTGGGCTGGGGCGGGGTGCACGCGGCGCGCCGCCTCGGGGTTCCGACGGTGGCCGTGTTCCAGACCGACGTGGCGGGTTTCGCGCAGAGCTACGGGGTCCCGGCGTTGTCGCGTGCGGCCTGGGCATGGACACGGCGACTGCACAACCACGCCGACCGGACCCTGGCGCCGTCCACCTCGGCCATGGGCGACCTTGCTGCGCACGGTGTTTCACGGGTGCACCGCTGGGCCCGCGGCGTGGATGTGACGGGTTTCGTCCCGTCGGCGCGTGACGAGCGGCTGCGGCAGCTCTGGTCGCCGAGCGGCAAACCGATCGTCGGGTTCGTCGGGCGGCTGGCGCCGGAGAAGCACGTCGAACGTCTGGCCGCCCTCGGCGACGACGTACAGCTGGTCGTCGTCGGCGACGGTGTCGGCCGGGCGAAGCTCGAAAAGCGCTTGCCCGCAGCGGTGTTCACCGGCGCGCTGTACGGTTCGCCGTTGGCGGCCGCCTACGCCAGCATGGACGTTTTCGTCCATCCCGGCGAGCACGAGACGTTCTGCCAGACCGTGCAGGAGGCGATGGTGTGCGGGCTGCCCGTGGTGGCGCCCGATGCCGGCGGACCGCGAGATCTGGTGGCGCCGATGCACACCGGGTTGTTGTTGCCCGTCGCCGCCTTCGAACGCCGGCTACCGGCCGCGGTGGCACACCTGCTGGCCGAGCGGCCCCGGTACGCGCCGGCCGCCCGGCGCAGTGTCCTCGACCGCACGTGGCCGCGGATCTGTGACGAACTTCTCGGCCACTACGAGGACGTCATCGGGTGCCGACGGCTGCGTGCGGCCTAGCCTTGCGCCTCGACCGCGACCGGCTGCCACTGCTCCCAGGTGGCCAGCCGGTTCTCGTAGTCGGCTCGGGCGAGCTGCAACGGCACCTCGCCGAAGAACACGCGCAGCGGCGGCTGCTCGGCGTCGACGACCTTGAGGATCGCGCGCGCCGACGCCTGCGGGTCGCCCGGCTGGGCCGAGCGCCGGCTGCGGGCCTGCTGCGCCTGCTCGTGGATCTCGGCGTAGTCGGGCAGGCGGGTGGCGTGCTTGGCCGACGGGCCGGCCCAGTCGGTGGCGAAGCCGCCGGGCTCGATCAGCGTCACGTGTACGCCGAACGGGGCGACCTCCTGCGCCAGCGCCTGCGAGAAGCCCTCCAGTGCCCACTTCGACGCGTTGTAGATGCCGACGTCGGGGAACGCCGAGATCCCGCCGATGGAGGACACCTGGAGGATGTGCCCGCTGCGCTGCTCACGGAGGTAGGGCAGCGCAGCCTGGGTGATCCACAGCGCCCCGAACAGGTTGGTCTCGAGTTGGTCGCGCGCCTCCTGCTCGGAGAGCTCCTCGATGAAGCCGAACTGGCCGTACCCGGCGTTGTTGACCACGATGTCGAGCCGGCCGAAGTGGTCGTGGGCCTGGGCGACCGCGGCGAAGTCGGCCGCACGGTCGGTGACGTCGAGCTGGATCGGCAGCAGCGCGTCGCCGTACTTGGCCGTCAGATCGGCCAGTGTGGCGGTGTCGCGCGCGGTGGCAGCGACTTTGTCGCCCCGTTCGAGCGCGGAGATCGCCCATTCCCGGCCGAAGCCGCGGGAGGTGCCTGTGATGAACCAGATTTTTTCGCTCATGCACGTCACAAGGCAGCGGCGGTGGCAGCCATTCCCGGTCCGTTGCTGATCCCAGGACCTTCACAGGTACCGTCGGCAGCGTGAACCGGGCGTCGTTGGAGAAGGATCCTCATGAGGTCGCGTCGATGTTCGACGGGGTGGCCCGGCGCTACGACCTGACCAACACCGTGCTCTCGCTCGGGCAGGACCGGTTCTGGCGCCGCGCGACCAGGGAGGCGCTGCGGATCGGTCCCGGGGACCGGGTGCTCGATCTCGCCGCCGGTACGGCGGTGTCGACGGTGGAACTGGCCGCGTCGGGGGCGTCGTGCGTGGCTGCGGACTTCTCGGTCGGCATGCTGCGCGCCGGCGCCGCGCGGGACGTACCGAAGGTGGCGGGTGACGCGACGAAGCTGCCGTTCGCCGACGGCGTGTTCGACGCGGTGACGATCAGCTTCGGGCTGCGCAACGTGGTCGACCACACCGCAGGTCTGCGGGAGATGGCGCGGGTGACGCGGCCGGGTGGCCGGCTGGTGGTGTGTGAGTTCTCCACGCCGACCAACGGGCTGTTCGCCACGGTCTACAAGGAGTACCTGATGAAGGCGCTGCCGCGGATGGCGCAGGCGGTCTCATCGAATCCCGAGGCGTACGTGTATCTGGCGGAGTCGATCCGGGCGTGGCCCGATCAGCGGCAGCTGGCCGGGCGCATCGAAGCGGCCGGCTGGACCGACGTCCGCTGGCGCAACCTGACCGGCGGCATCGTGGCGCTGCACGCCGCCACCAAGCCCTGACTCACCTCGTTCCGCGAGCGCGCGGGTCTGTCCGCCGACACGCCGCGTCAGTCCGGCATTTCGCGCGCGTTCGCGGCCCACGAACGCGCCCAAACGCTCGAAGCGGGCGGCTACCGTACCCCTATGCATCTGGGCCGCTTCGCAGATCCGAATTCCACACTCGGCACCGACCCGCGGTCGGACCCGCGGATGGTGGCGGCGCTGGCCCGCTTCGGGCTCGACGCTGCGCTGCCGTTGACCGGTCTGTCGGCGGCGTCGCCGCTGGAGGTGCGTCTGGCCTTCGCCGCGGCGAGTGAGCAGGCCGTTGTCGCCGTCCTCGACGGGCTCGCCGCGGAGGCAACCCCGCCCGAGGGCGTCACCACGACCACCGGCACCGTCACCGGTTCCGACGGCAACGCGATCACCGTCTTCGTCAGCCGTCCCAGCGACGCCGCCGGGCCGCTGCCCGGCATCGTGCACCTGCACGGCGGCGGAATGGCGATCGGCAGCGCGGCTGATCTGGCCTACATGCGCCTGCGTGAGCACCTCGCCGCAACCGGCCTCGTCGTCGTCGGCGTCGAGTTCCGCAACTCCGGCGGCCGGCTCGGGCCACACCCGTTCCCGGCGGGCCTCGGCGACTGCGCCGCGGCCACGCGGTGGGTGAGCGCCAACCGCGGCGAACTGGGCGTCAGCCACATCGTCGTGTCGGGGGAATCTGGCGGCGGCAACCTCACACTGACATTGGCGCACAAGGCAAAGCGCGAAGGCTGGATCGACGACATCGCCGGTGTCTACGCCCAATGTCCGTTCATCTCCAACCGCTGGCAGGACACGTGCGACGACCTGCCCTCACTGAGGGAGAACGACGGCTACTTCGTCAGCTGCGAACAACTCGCACTGATGGGTTCGCTGTACGACCCCGCCGGTGAGCACGCCGCCGACGCGACCTGCTGGGCAGCCGCGGCCACCGACGAGGAACTCAAAGGCCTTCCCCCGCATGTGATCTCGGTGAACGAGCTCGACCCGCTGCGTGATGAGGGGCTGCAGTACTACCGCCGTCTGCTGCGTGCCGGTGTGCCGGCGGTCGGCCGGGTGGTCGCGGGCACCTGCCACGGCGGCGACCTGCTTCTCGGGTCGGCGATGCCGGACGTGTTCGCGGCGAGCATCCGCGATCTGAGCGGTTTCGCTCACTCGCTGCGCTGAGACCACAGATCCTCGGACTGCGCGCCCACCTGTGGGTCGTGGATCTCCTGGAAGTTGCGCCCGCCGCGCCCGAAGGTTGCGAGTACCGCTGCGGGGCAACGTGACTCGGTGATCGGGCCGGAAAGCCAACGGCACGGCCGGACGTGCACCAGGTCGACGTCCGCACCGTCGGCGTCGTAGAAGTACGGCCCGGTGATCCGGCCGATCCAGTACCACCCGTCGCCGTCGCGGGTCCACACCAGGGAGCCGTCGGGCACCGCGGCGAACCGCTCCACGCGCCGGTCCAACGCCGCCCCGTGCCCGCAGCAGCCGAACCCACACAGGCCCTTGTTCAGCGCCCGCTCCAACGTCCGCTGCGGGTCGATGTCGTCACTGCGGGATCGCAGCGGCGCGCGGTACACGTGCGTCACGGTCGGGCCCGGCGAGCGCGCGCAGAATGCCCGCGAAACCCGGCGTGTCGGCGGACAGACACGCACGCTCGCGGCACAAGGGGAGCTGCGGCCGTCACGTGAACGGGCGGCGCTCGTCGATGCGGCGCGAGAGCCGGCCGGCGCCGCGCCACACCCGGGCGACCATGTCCTCGTCCTGCTCGGTGACGAAGTTGCCCATCACCCGCACCGCGATCGTCATCAGCGTCGAGGACCGCATCGCCACCGGACCCGCCACGGGCAGGAACCGCGGGAACGTCAACAGCAGCGCCAGCCGCCGGGCCACCGAGAAGCCCCGCGCATAGTGCTCGCGCAGCACCGCCGGCCAGGCCGCCTCGTAGGACCCCGATCCCAGGAGTTCGGCCGCCAGCCGCCCGGTCTCCATCCCGTAGTCGATGCCCTCGCCGTTGAGCGGGTTCACGCACGCCGCGGCGTCGCCGATCAGCATCCAGTTCGGCCCGGCCACGCCCGACACCGCACCGCCCATAGGCAGCAGCGCCGACAGCCCGGCGCGCGGGTCGCCCTCGAAGCCCCACTCGCCGCGTCGCAGCCCGGTGTAGTAGTTCAACAGCGGCCGCAGGCCCGCGTCGGCGGGCCGCTTCACCGTGGCCAGCGCGCCGACGCCGATGTTCACCTCCCCGTTGCCGAGCGGGAAGATCCAGCCGTAGCCCGGCAGCACCTCACCGGCGGGGGAGCGCAGCTCCAGGTGCGAGGTGATCCAGGGTTCGTCGCTGCGCGGCGTGGCGATGTAGCCGCGGATCGCGACGCCGTAGACGGTCTCCTTGTGCCACTGCCGGCCCAGCGCGCGGCCCAGCGTGGACCGCGCCCCGTCGGCGACGATCAGATGGGCGCAGCGCACCACCTCGCCGGAATCGAGCACGACCCCCGTCACCCGGCCCGCCGCATCGCGCTCGGTGTCGACGGCCTTGACGCCCAGCTTCATCTTGGCGCCGTCGTCGACGGCCACCAGCCGGATGCGGTCGTCGAGCTCGGTGCGCGGCACCGCGCTGCTGCACGGCGGGAACGACCGGCCCGGCCACGGCACCTCGACGTCCGCCCCGAATCCCGACATCCGCAGGCCCCGGTGCGCGATGCGCCCGTCCAGCCACGATCCCAGCCCCAACCTGCGCATCTCGGCCACCGCGCGCGGGGTCAGCCCGTCACCGCAGGCCTTGTCCCGGGGGAATTCGGCGGAGTCGATCACCAGCACGTCGTGTCCGGCGCGGGCGGCCCAGGCCGCCGCCGCCGAACCGGCCGGTCCGGCCCCGACGACGACCACATCAGCGCTCGCTGTCATGCCTCACAGTATGTTGGCAGTGTGAGGACGCCGGCGAACGTGGTGGCAGGTGTGGACTTCGGGGACGCCAAGTTCGCGCAAGACGTCCGTGACGGCGTCGCCCGCATCGAGGCTCTGATGTCGGAGGAACTGGGCAAAGCCGACGTCCTGATGGCCGAGGCGGTGCAGCATCTCTTCGAGGCCGGCGGCAAGCGGTTCCGGCCGCTGTTCACCGTGCTGTCGGCGCAGCTGGGCCCGGAACCGGACGCCTGGCAGGTCACGGTGGCCGGTGCCGTCATCGAGCTCGTGCACCTGGCCACGCTGTACCACGACGACGTGATGGACGAGGCCCAGGTGCGCCGCGGTGCCCCGAGCGCCAACGCCCGCTGGGGCAACAACATCGCGATCCTGGCCGGCGACTACCTGTTCGCGACGGCGTCGCGCCTGGTCAGCCGGCTGGGTCCGGACGCGGTGCGGATCATCGCCGACACCTTCGCGCTGCTGGTGACCGGGCAGATGCGCGAGACGCGCGGCGCCGCGGAGAACGTGGACTCGGTCGACCACTACCTGAAGGTCGTCTACGAGAAGACGGCGTGCCTGATCGCCGCGTCCGGCCGGTTCGGGGCGACGTTCTCCGGCGCCGACGAGGAGCAGATCGAACGGCTCAGCCGCGTCGGCGCGATCGTCGGCACGGCCTTCCAGATCGCCGACGACATCATCGACATCGACAGCGACCCCGACGAGTCGGGCAAGGTGCCCGGCACCGACCTGCGCGAAGGCGTGCACACGCTGCCGGTGCTCTACGCGCTGCGCGACTCGGGACCCGACACCGACCGGCTGCGCGAGCTGCTGTCCAAACCGATCGACAACGACGCCGACGTCGCCGAAGCGCTGCGCCTGCTGCGCGCCTCCGACGGCATCCGCAAGGCCAAGGAGACGGTGGCCGAGTACGCCCGCCAGGCCGAGCAGGAGCTGGCGCACCTGCCGGCGGGCCCGGGCCGGGACGCGCTGGCCACGCTCGTCAACTACACCGTCAGCCGGGACGGCTGACACGCGCGGAACCTGCGGGGCGGGCACGATCGTTAGATCAGCGAGACTCCCGCGGATGCGGTGAGTCGTGACGTTTTCGAAGGAGGCGAGCCGCGATGACGTGGCATCCGCAGGCCAACCGGTTCAAGACGTTCCTGTTGCTGGCGCTGTTCTCAGGTCTGATCGTCGGGGTGGGCGCGCTGTTCGGCCGCAACATCATGTTCCTGGCGGTGCTGTTCGCCATCGGCATGAACGCCTACGTGTACTTCAACAGCGACAAGCTGGCGCTGCGGGCCATGCATGCGCAGCCGGTCAACGAGATGCAGGCCCCGGTGATGTACCGCATCGTGCGCGAGCTGGCCACCACGGCCCGCCAGCCGATGCCGCGGCTCTACATCAGCGACACCGCCGCGCCGAACGCGTTCGCCACCGGCCGTAACCCGCGCAACGCCGCGGTGTGCTGCACCACGGGGATCCTGCAGATCCTCAACGAGCGGGAGCTGCGCGCGGTGCTGGGCCACGAACTGTCCCACGTCTACAACCGCGACATCCTGATCTCGTGTGTGGCGGGCGCGATGGCGTCGGTGATCACCGCACTGGCCAACCTCGCGTTCTTCGCCAGCATGTTCGGTGGTAACCGTGAGGGCGGCACCAATCCTTTTGCGATTCTTCTGGTTTCGCTGCTCGGCCCGATCGCGGCGACGGTGATCCGGCTGGCCGTGTCGCGGTCGCGGGAGTACCAGGCCGACCAGTCCGGCGCGGAGCTGACCGGCGACCCGCTGGCGCTGGCCAGCGCGCTGCGCAAGATCAGCGCCGGCGTCGAGCGGGCCCCGCTACCGCCCGAGCCGCAGCTTGCCGACCAGGCGCACCTGATGATCGCCAACCCGTTCCGCTCGGGGGAGAAGATCGGGCAGCTGTTCGCGACGCACCCGCCGATCGCCGACCGCATCGCCCGGCTGGAAGCGATGGCCGGCCCCTACCGCTGAAACCGCGGCGGGCGTCCGCCCGGAAATGAAACCCCGGCGGGCGTCCGCCCGGAAATGAAACCCCGGCGGGCGTCCGCCCGGAAATGAAACACTGCCGACCACGCCGACGACACATAGGCTGTGAGCGTGCTGAGCCGACTCCTGACCAGCGCTGCGTGCGTCGCGGCGGCCGGTGCGGTGTGTATCCCCACCGCCGCCGCACAACCGGAGCCCCCGCCCCCGCCGCCGCCGGCCCCGAACGTCAACGCGTATCCGCCGGTCAGCCCCAAGGACTACGCGATCTACGAGGGCACCGCCTACGCGTTCGGCGTCGGTGACCTGGTGTGCATGCTGCAGCGCTCCGGCAGCTACGGCTGCAACGGCCCGCTGCCCGGCGCACCCCACGGCGCAAACCTGGTCAGCGGCACCACCGGCGGGGTTCCCGGCTTCGCGGCGGCCCCGGCGCGCATGTACGACGGCCCGGTCAACCCGCTGCCGCCCAACACGCGCCTGAGCTTCGGCACGGTCAGCTGCGGCAGCGACGGCACCACCACGTCCTGCGTGGACAGCCGCAACCAGGCCGGCTTCGTCGTCACCCCGGCCGCCACCTGGGTGGTCAACGCGTCCAACCCGCTGCTGGCGCGCCCCGAGGGCACCAACCCGTTCTTCAACTAGGGCTGCTCAGAAGCCCGACCCGTGCACCTCGTGCCCGGGCTTTTCGGTGACCAGGCCGCGGTAGGCCTGCTCGACGGTGGAGCCGTGGTTGACCACGCCGTCGACCTCGCGGGCGATCGGCATCGAGATCCCGAACTTCTCGGCGAACTCCATGATCACGCTGGCCGCTTTCACGCCTTCGGCGACCTGGTTCATCGCGGAGACGATCTCGGGGATCGTCTTGCCCTGACCGAGTTGTTCGCCGACGTGGCGGTTGCGGCTGCGCTGTGAGGTGCAGGTGACGATGAGGTCGCCCATCCCGGCCAGTCCGGCGAAGGTGTCGCGGTTGCCGCCCATCGCGACGCCGAGCTTGGACATCTCGGCCACCGCCCGCGCCATCACCATCGCGCGGGTGTTCTCGCCGATGCCCAGCGAGTAGCCCATGCCGACGGCGATGGCATACACGTTTTTCAGGGCGCCGGCCATCTCCACGCCGACGACGTCGTCGGTGGTGTAGGTGCGGAACCGCTTGGTGCGGAACAACTGTGCCAGGTTCGCGGCCAGGTGCTGGTCGGGCATGGCCAGGACCGCGGCGGCGGCGTAACCCTCGGCGACCTCGCGGGCGATGTTGGGGCCGGCCAGGATTCCGGCGGGATGGCCCGGCAGGATCTCGTCGACGATCTCGCACATGCGGTAGTTGGTGCCCTGCTCGAGTCCCTTGACCAGCGACACCACGGGCACCCACGGCCGCAGGTGGGTCGCGAGCTCGGTGAGGACCCCGCGGAATCCGTGCGACGGCACGCCCATCACGATGACGTCGGCGCACTCGGCGGCTTCGGTGAAGTCCGTGGTGGCCCGCAGCGTGTGCGCCAACTCCACCTCGTCGCCAAGGTATTTCGAGTTCCGGTGGTTCTCGTTGATGTCGCGCGCGGTGTCCTCCGAACGCACCCACTGCAGCGTCGGGCCGCGGCGCGCACAGATCGAGGCGACCGTGGTGCCCCATGAACCGCCTCCGAGGACCACGACCTTGGGTTCGCGTTGCGCTGGTGCCATGGGCATCACATTAGGGCGGCAACGGCGCGATCAGGGGACATTTGACGGCGTCGTCGGATTCGTCCACCCGGAGCCGCAGGTACCTGCGCATAATGGGAGTCGGCTTTGCTGAGGGGGCGCCGGTGTCGGTCATGCTTTCGGCGGTGTGTGCCGCCGACCCGCAAAAGTTGACGACGGCCGCCGATCGGCTCGGCGGGGTTCTCCGCGAACTCGACGAGCGTGCGGCGGTGACTCAGCTGCGAGCCGAACTGGAGCTCGCGGTCCGGACCGAGCTGCGGGCCCGCGTCGGTGCGGTGCAGGCGGCGCTGTCCGCCGGCGGCATGCAACTCGCCGTGGCCCGGGACGGTCTGCTCGGGCTGGTGACGACGCTGCGGGCCCAAGGCTGGACGGTCGGCGAGGACGGAACCGCGGTGGCGCCGGCGTTCCCGTCGCTGCTCGCGCACTTCGCGCCCGGTTTCACCGCGATCATCCAACGGTTGTTGGGGTTGTTCGCCGAGATCGACGCCAAGACCGCCGCCGCAGTGCGTGCCGCGATCGGAGCGACCGACAGCTGGTGGAATGCGGTGTCCGACAGCGACAGCGGGCCGCGGTTGGTCGACATCACCTCGGAGCTGCGCTGAGGCCACCCGGCCGTCGACCGTGGGCCCAGCGCACGCCGTTCGGGGGTCTTCCGTACCCAGCCCCCACGCTCGGCGTCCTACCGGTAGTTGACGAACTGCAGCGCGACCTCGAGGTCGGCGCCGCGCAGCAGGGCCTGCACGGCCTGCAGGTCGTCGCGCTTCTTGGAGCTGACGCGGATCTCGTCGCCTTGGATCTGCGCCTTGACGCCCTTGGGTCCCTCGTCGCGGATCAGCTTGGTGATCTTCTTGGCGTTCTCGCTGTCGATGCCCTGCTTGAGGGTGCCGCTGACCTTGTAGGTCTTGCCGGAGGGCTGCGGGTCGCCGGCGTCGAACGCCTTCATCGAGATGTCGCGGCGGACCAGCTTCTCCTTGAAGACGTCGACGGCGGCCTTCACCCGCTCTTCGGTGGTGGAGACGATCTCGATGGCCTCCTCGCCCTTCCAGGCGATGGTGGTGTCGGTGCCGCGGAAGTCGAAGCGGGTGGCCAACTCTTTGGCGGCCTGATTGAGAGCGTTGTCGACTTCTTGGCGGTCGACCTTGCTGACGATGTCGAACGATGAATCCGCCATTGGAATCGTTCCCTCCTCGGGTGGTGTCCGGACTGGACTCCATCTTGGCCGTCGCGCCGGCACCCGCCAACACCGCCCCCTACCCGCCGGTTTGTGTCGGGGGCAGGTCCTCGTTGTATTCTGCTGTGCGCGCTGTCAGCGCACGCAGTACCCAGGCAGGTTGCCCGAGCGGCCAATGGGAGCGGACTGTAAATCCGTCGGCTAACGCCTACGCAGGTTCGAATCCTGCACCTGCCACACCAGGTCAGCCCACCTATTTAGGTGGGCTGACCTTTTTTCTTGCATACGTCGCTACACACCATCGAAAACTCGGCGCGCACCATACGTCGAATGTATGCAGACCGTGTGCAAGTACAGAGACGCTAGCCGGACTAGGAATTAGGACCCAGTTCGTTAGCTGCTGGCGCGTCGCTGACCGTGTGGCATTTGACACACCTGAACTTCTTCGCGGTCGGAGCGACCATCAGCGCTGCCGCGCAGCACGGGCAGACGATTCGAAGCGTCTTCCGTGGATCCTTCGGGTGGGCCATCGTCGGCATCGGAGCGGGCGCGACACCGGTGGACACCGTGATGTGGCACTGCCAGCACTCGTATGACGGCGCGCCGACGACGATGTTCTGCACCGCGTTGCAGCGGGGACACGACACCGCTCTCATGCCTCGTGGGGCCGCGGGCATCTGCTTCGGTAGACACGCCTCGATGAGCACGCCGAAGCAACCGCACAACCCGCCGAGCACAAACCCTTCGATCAGGCTGCGATTCTTTGCGCTGGCGATCGCCATCCCGACGCCACCCATCAGCGCCCAGAAGATCAGAATTCCTATCACTTCCACGAGCGTCCCCCCTCAGCGACTGAGAGTAGAACGAGACGCGTCCCGACGCGCGACGTTTGCTGCCGCAATTCGGCGCAACCGCTTGACAGTGACCGGCGCGTACCTCAGCGCTCGTTCGGTGCCGAGCGCGCGCGAGAGCAGTTGGTAGTAGCGGGTAGGGGACAGCCCAATCGCCCGGATGGCGTCTTCCTTCGCGCCGGCCGTCGTGAACCAGCGATCCTCGAGGTCGAGCATCGCCCGCTCCTGCTCGGTCAAGGAATCCACAGCCACTGGTCCTCCAGGCGGTGCTCGAGCTCGGCTACCTCGATCGGGTCCAGCGACTGCATGCGAGCGGCCAGCATCGGCGGGTCGACCCACAGTTCGTCGGCCAGGTCGTGTGCGTGCCGTGACGAGCAGGCGCGCAGTGCGTCGAGCAGATCAGGCAACTCGATGAGCCGGCGCGCCGCAGTGCGCTCGACGAGCGTTTCCTCACGGGCGCGCAGCGCCGGCACTGCGGGGTAGACGCGGCGCTCATCGTGGACGAGTTCGTGCGCCAGCGTGCACCGCCGTTCCACCTGCAACTGGTGCCGATCGATCATGATGACGTCGCCGCAGATCACGCCTCGGCGGTGGTTCGGCAGGTCGACGAACTCCACCGTCAAGTAGGTGCGTTGACTGAGATCCCCCCACGGGTCATATTTCCCCATGCAAAGGGAAGTTAGGGGAGGGGTCCGACAGAAGATGGCCTGACCAGGAAATACAGCGTTGTGATTCTGGCGTAAGAGCGTGTTTCAGTGTCCGCCGCCGATGTCCTGGTTGTCGTCGTCGGGGGATGGCGGATCGGGCGCTTCGGCGGTCCGGATCTGTTCTTCGAGCCCCTCGCGGCCGAGTGAAGGCGTGCCGGGTGCGCGTTCGCCGCCGCCAGCTAGTGCGTAGGAACTACGGCTTTCAGGCTCAAGACCTGGTATCGCTTCGAGCCGTTCGCGTGATTGCAGCCTGCGGAGCCTCTTGGTTTCGCGCTTCAGCTTCCGCAAGCTCTCTGTGTCACCGCCGAACACCTTGCGTGCGATGTCGTCGACCGCTTTCGCGAATTCATCGATGTCGCCAACTAGCCAGTCGACTTCCGAGATCAGCGATTCAACATCGTCGGGATCGTTCGCGTCGATTGCTGTGTCGATCGATCGCGCCGTAGCTTGAATTTCGTCGGCGTCGACTGACAAGGCGGCGATCAGCGCACGGAAGTCTCTGAGCGCGGCCTCCGCGCCAGCCCGTCTTTGTGCCTCGACGTCGGCGCGCCGGCGGGACTGGTTCTCCTCCGACGTGGCATCAATGTCGGAGATCTTGCGATCGTCAAACTGGGGGTCTGCAGCTGCGCCCGCGGGTCTTATCTCTTCTCGAAGCACCCGGATGGCAGTGCCTGGTTTCCACTGGAGTCCGGTGTCGAGCTTCTTGAGCGTGACATTGTTGATCGTTGTTGACTCGGCGCCCTCGAGGCTCGTCATGGTGCTGTTCGCCGGTCCGCCGTTTCTCCAGACGTCGATCTGCGATCTGCCCAGGTACATCCGCCTCGCAGTGATCGCAGCCGCAAGCGCTTCGACGGCTTCGCGGGACCAGTTCGCCATGACTACAGCGTCTCAAGATTCTTTGGCAAACCCAAGCATCGCTAGGCAAACAACAGTTTTGTTACTTGACCTGGTATTGGAATGACACTGTTGTCATTTCGCAGCGTACCGAAGTTTTCCAAGTGAAATGCTTGAGTAATGCTTCGGTTTGCCCTAAGTTCGAAGTATGACCCAAGCGCAACGAGGTCGCTGCCGATATCAAACCCAGCGCAAACCCAAGACCTCCCCGCACGTGCCCATAAAGTACGTCCGCCTGGCGGCGAAGCTCTCCATCGACGAAGTCATCGCCCGCATCGAAGACAGGACTGGCCGGCGCTATACGCGAGGTGCAATCAGCGCGATTGAGAACGGCCATCGTGGCGCGTCATCGGAGGTTCTCGAAGCCCTCGAAGAGGCGTACGAACTGCCGCTCGGGGCGATCTCGACGGACTACGTGCCGCGCGCACCGCGCGGTAGGCGCGCTACTGAAGAGCAGGTGCCGGCATGAGCGCCGCACTCGTCGGCGGAGTGATGCTCGTAGCCGGAATTCTCATCGGCTGGCGTACTGCCCGCGCCGATCAGTCCGTCAACGAAGCGATCGTCGACGATACGCGCGCAGCGCTGATTGACGACGCCGCGGACATGGCTGCCGACGGTGAAGAACTGGCGGTGCGGCTGTGACCGCCGCGCTGGACCGTATCGGCACTGCCCTGACCGCGCGGCCGGCAACGGTGCTCTTCGATGCCCTGGCTGCCGCCGAACGGCACGTCGCGACGTTCGAGCGCATCGAGTGGCTGTCGATGTTCGCGCCGCCGCCGCTGATGGGTGGCGGCTGCTCATGCGGTTCGAGTTTCGAAGTCCGTCGGGACCGGATCGCGCCGACCGACGAGGAGCGCCTGGCCTCCGCGGAGGCTGTTGCCGATCTGCTCGGACGATCCCTGCTCGACGTCGACCTGGAGATCGTCACGGCTGTAGTCAACGCGATCGAGGCAGCCCGCGACAGGGATGACCACGAGGCCTTCCGCGCCTGGTTGGAAGACCACGAGACCTGCAGAGGTGACCTATGATCCCCGATCCCGGACGCGCATCCGTTGCGATCAGCACCGTGGTCGCCGACGCATCACCGTTAGATGCTGGCCGAATCCCTTGCCCGCAGGGCGGCGAGGACCGTTGGTCTGCACGCTGGCTGATGGAGCAGATGGGATATGCGGCCTGGCAGAAGTTCGAGCCGATCATCGAACGCGCCAAGACCGCCGCCCACAACGAGGGCTTCAACGTCCGAACCCTTTTCACCCAAACGGTTGAAAAGTCAGGAGGACGGCCAGCGCTCGATTACCACGTCACTCGGTTCGCGGCGTACCTCATCGCTATGAACGGTCATCCTGGGAAGCCAGAGGTCGCCGCCGCGCAGACTTACTTCGCGGTCAAGACCCGCGAGGCCGAGGTGGCGCAACCCGCCCTTGACCTCACCGACCCGGATGTGGCGCTCGACAAGATCATCGAGTTGGCGTCGCTGGCGAAGCAGGAGCGCGCGGCGCGCCTAGCCGCCGAGTCGGAGGCGAAGGCGCTCACCGCGGCGATCGAGCGGTCAGCTTCGCTGGTCGCCAAGGCCGAAGCTCACACCGGATCCGATTCGGATGTGCACCGCCAGGAGTTCGCCCGCGAGGTCCAGGCATGGGGCGCGAAGCAGAACGTCGAGATCCGGCAGGCCGACGTCATGAGGTTCCTCGGCCACATCGGTCTGTTCATCCGCGGTGAGCGTTCGGACACGGGGCACGCCACCGCCGATGCACAGCGCCGCGGGCTGGCGTTCACCCACAAGGACACCGCCCGCAACGGCTACGCCTACGCCGTCGGGAAACTCACCCCGGCCGGCCAGGACTACGCCTGGAAGCGCATCACCAAGTACATCGCTGAGCACGGCTCGCTGCAGCTGCCGCGGGAACTGCGGGGAGGGGAGCCGGCGTGAAGTTCTCCGGCGAGTACCTCTACCGGGTACGAGTGGTCTCCTACCCGGAGGGGTCCTGGCAGCAGATCGGCGCACCTGAGGCTGATATGTGGATGCCCACTCCTGGGTGGCGTCCGCCCGGCTGGAGGCCGCGGGGCGAATACGTCCGTCTGCACGGCACCGATGAGTTCGTGTGGCCCACAACAACCCATGTGTGGGGCAGCTACAAGACCGCGAAGAAACGTGCTGACCTGATCGAATCTTTCGGCGCGACAGCTGTTGTCGAGCGGTCGAGCCGGATCACCTGGCCGGAACCGGAAGCTGTGGAGGATGCCGCGTGAGGCGAGTTCTGTACGACAAGACCGCCGCCGCTGAGCAGCTGTCGACGAGCGAGCGTCGTATCGACGAGCTGCGGCGCGCGAGGAAGCTCATCGCGGTCCAGGATGGCCGCGAGTGGAAGTACCCGCACGACGAGCTGGAGCGGTACGCGAACTCGCTGAAGGCATCGGTGTGAGTCCGCCGACGGCAGTGATGCCTACCGCAAACCCCGGTGGAACCACAACACGCGGTAACGCGCTCACCGGAAGCCAGATGCAGATGATGCTGGCTGCTGCCCATCAAGCACTCGCTGATGACGGTGTTGCGACCCCGGCGAAAACGGCTCGGCTGGTCCGCAAGTTCGGGCATCGCCTGCGTCGCGCTGACCTGACCTTCGACGAGTTCGTGGCGCTAACCCCGCAGCGGCAGCGCGCCGCGCTGGGTGACCCCGACCTGCTGCGTGTTATCGCCTACATCGACAGGACGGGGGAGACTGCGGTGAACAGGGTGTTGAGGGAGCGCGGTTTCTAGTGGCCCGTGGCGAAAAGCTGAGCGAGCGCGACCTGCGGGAGCTGATGTCCCCGGACACCTACCAGCCGGCGCGTCATCGGGACCGCCGGATGCCGCCCCGCAGGCCGCGGCTGACCGCGACCGAGAAGCAGAACCGCTGAAATCAACGGCTCCCGAAACGGGTGAGCCGCAGAACTTTTGAGCGTGTCGCCTGGCGACCCAACGGTGGGCGCGGCGACTACCCGGCCGGGGTGAGCACCCCCAACCCTTGTTCCCCCGGCCGGGGACCAACTTCCCGCGGGGAGAAACGACGGCGGCCAGCCGCGCGAACGACTGGCCCGCCAACGACATCGACAACCGAAGGAGAAGACCGATGTCTCAGCAGGAGCATATCCAATGCACCTTCATGGTGTCCGCATCCGAAGCGGGGGAGCCGTACATCCTCGTCCTGGACGGTGGGCGGCGGCTGCAGATCTACCCGCACGGCGGCTCCTCCTCGTGCCTGTTCATCAGCCCCGGCGACTGGCGGAAGCTGAACACGGCGGTGGAGGCCGCGATCCGCGCCGACACGAAAGCCCGCGTCGGTGAAGCTCTCGCCGACGGCATGGCGGCATCACCGGTCATCGCCACCTCGCCGGTACTCGCCGACTACCTGGCCTGCGAGGGCATCGAGGTGCCGTTGTGATCCGCCCCAGCAGGAAGCGCGCTATCGACCGCGGGCTGATCCTCACCGCGATGGGGTGGCTGATGGCCGCAGCGTGGGCGGTGATCTGTTGATCGGGCCGATGGTGCTCACCCGGCACCGAATCCGCATCGCTCGCACCACATCCCGGCTCACCCAGGCGCAGCTCGGCCGGAAGGTCGGTGTGGCCATGTCGACGGTCAGGGACTGGGAGAGCGGCAAGCACCTGCCCGGCCTCTACGAGCTGTCGAAGATCGCTCGCGAAACCGGCTGCGACGTCGAGTGGCTGCTGCAGGGCGGCGGCGCCGTACCCCGCATCTGCTGCCCAGTGTGCTGGCGGGAAGTGTCCGCGATCGGCCCGAACCGGACCGTGGTTGCGCATAACGACAACGCCCGCTGGCCATGCCCGATGACCGGCCATCCCGCACCGATCGAGCCAGCAGCAGCGGTGGGGAGGTTGGCGTCATGAACGTGATCCGCACCGCGCCGATCGTGTCCGGTCTCGGTTGTGGGATTTGGGCGTTGACACTCGCGTTCGTCACGCCGTGGTTCTGGGTATTGGCGGTCCTCGGCGCCCTGCTGGTCATCGCGGGTGGCTGGCCTGTCGGTGACCCAAACCTCGGCTACGACACCACGGTGTTCGGCCTGCCCGAGCCGCCCATCCGCCTCGACCACTGGCGAGACAAGAACGGCCCGGCTGCGTGACTCTCCCGCACGACGTGATCTGCACCTGCCGGCACTTTCTGGGTGTGCCCGGAGGTGAGGGGCACGCCGGTCGCCCCGGCGGCAGGTGCTCCCACTGCGGTTGCCCCGCGTTCCGCGAAGACATCCACCGACCCATTCCGAGTGAACCGCCAGGAGGCGCACTGTGAGCACCGACCAACTCCGCGACGCCGCGTTCCGCGCGGCCGTCTGGTCCACCATCGAGGCCAAGGCGAAGGAACAGAAGGACGCCGCCCGCGCGGAACTGAGTTCGATCCCGGTAGGGGAGACGATCGCCGCGCGGTGGGGTGACCGGATCCTCGCCAAGGCGGGAATGAGCGCCGGCCGGTCGAAGCTGGTGGTCACCGACCTGCAGAAGCTCCTGGCCTGGGTTAAGGCGAACCACCCGACCGAAGTGGTCGAGACCGTCAACTCGGCATGGCTGAAAACCGTTGAAGCGAAAGCGAAGGAACTCGGCATCGGCGCGGTCATCGACTCCCAGGGCGAGGTCATCCCGGGCGTCGAAATCCTGTCCGGAGCGCCGACAGTATCGGTGCGGCGGGAGAAGAACACCGACGACATCATCGGCGAACTCTTCAGTGCCGGCCGAGTGTCGCTCGAGGGGATCAACACCGCGGCGATCGAAGCCGCCGAGGTCGTCGACGGCGAGGTGGGCGACTGATGACGATCCGGACCCGCAAACCCACCGGCGTGCCGCCGTGGCCCCTGGTGCTCATCGAAGGCCCCGAGAAGTCTGGGAAGAGTTGGGCTGCAGCGGAGTTCACCGCCTCAGACAAGATCGGGCAAGCGTACTGGCTGGACTTAGGGGAGGGCGCGGCCGACGAGTACGCGGCCATCCCCGGCGCCAAGTATCTGATCGTCGATCACGACGGCACGTGGCACGACATCATCGCCCAGGTCGAGCAGATCCACGCCGTGGCCGCTGAGGCGCAGCAGGCCGGCGAACCGCCCGTCGTTCTGATCATCGACTCGATGACCACCGAGTGGGAGCAGCTCAAGGACTGGACATCCAAGCGTGCCAGGGAGTCCCGCTACGCGAAGCAGAAGCTGCGGGAGGACCCCAACGCTGAGGTGAAGCCGTCGATGAATCTGTGGAACGACGCCGCCGACCGGCATCAACGGCTGATGCGGCTGCTGATGACGTTCCCCGGCATCGCGATCATGACGGCCCGCGGCAAGGAGACCGCCGCGTTGGACGCTGACGGGAAGCCGATCGAGCGGGCCCGGGACTACCGGGTGGAGGGGCACAAGAATCTGCCGTTCGACGCGTCGATCTGGGTTCGTCTGTCCCGCGACGAGCATCCGCAGGTCATCGGCTGCCGCTCGGTGAAGGCCGGTGTCCGGCCGGGTGTGGACCGCCCGTTGAAGCGGCCGGATCTGACGTTGGAGTGGGTGATCCTCGATGTTCTCGGTCTCGATCCGTTGCGCACGGACCGCAGGCAGCTGACGGCGCTGGTGTCGGATGAGGCTGAGCTGGCCAACGCGGCCCGAAGGGAGCTGGCCGAGTTCATCCGGGCGCGGAAGCTGAAGTACACGCCGATCGCGGAGCGGTTCTACATCGAGCGTGAGGAGAAGCTCGAGGACACCACGGACCCGGAGGCGATCCGCAAGCTGCTGGCCGCGTTGAAGGCCGAGAACCCCGAGAACCCCGAGGGTGAGCGGCTCGTCGACGACGCCTGCTTCGTGCTCGGACTCGACGTGAACGCGGTGAAGGGACGGTTCATCGCCCAGCACAAGGTGCCGCCGCGCCAGGCCGCCCCGGAGGTGGTGCAGCAATTCTGCGACCGGCTCCACGATGAGGCCGCCCAGGCGGAGGCGCGCGACATCGACGCGGCGAAGGCGGCGTCATGACGGAACGCCAAGGCTCCCTGATGCGCTGGAAAGCGGACTGCGGGCACTGGATGGTCGTCTACTCGCTCGAGCCCACGCCGGACCGCTGTCCGGATTGCGCGGACAAGGACCGCGATGCGCTCTCCGATGCGCTTCAGAGGTGGAGTCGAGATCTCTCTAGTGCCATCGGCGCTGCGGAGGAATGCGCTGTCGGTGACGCCGTCGAGTGGGTGCGGGAGAACGCGTTGGGCGTCAGCGACGAAGCGGTCGCAGCGCTGCAACACATCGGGGACCGAGCGTCCGAAGCCGCGGCTGACCTGGAACTGGCGCATGGCGATATGCAGCGGCTGATCGCCGCGATTCCTCCGAAGAGTGAGCGGCTCACCATGCCGGAGGCGTCATGAGCCGCCGTACGGACTTCCCGCCGCCGGTGGTCGAGATCGTCGACGAGCGCGCCGGCGGCCGCTGCGAACGATGCGGTGAGATCGCGTCGGATCTGCAGAACCATCACCGGCGGCCCCGCGGCAGCGGTGGCAGCCGCCGCCCGGACACGAACGTCGCATCGAACGCGGGGCGACTCTGCGGGCTGTGTCACCGCACCGTGGAGTCGTACCGGGCGAAGGCCTACGACGAGGGCTGGCTGGTCCGCCAATCCCAGTCGCCGATGGCCACACCCGTGCTGTATCGAGGTCGTTGGGTGCTGCTCGACGACCTCGGAGACACGTACCGGATCCCCACCCCGACCGGGGATGTGGCGTCATGACCCAACCCGACATGACCGCCGCCGCAGCGGAACTGCGCGCACTGTGTGAAACACGCACCGCCGCCTACCAAGCGTTCAACGGCACCAAGCAGATCCTCCCGCCGCTCGTATCCGTCGACGCGGTCCTCCACATCCTCAGAAAGCACGGGCTGTAAATGACACTCACCGCCAAGCAGAGATCCTGGGACGAAGCCAAGGCCACCCAGCGCGAGCAACGCCGCCGGCCGATGTTGCCCAATGCGCTGGTTGGACTGGCCGCCGACACGCCCCGGACTGGCAGCTTCTACCGCGACCCCCGCAAGGCCAGGGGTGTACGGACGCCGGTCATGCCCCGGTCACGGCCCCGCGGCCGGTGCGTCGAATGCCCGCACGGCTGGAAGCACCACAGCCAGGCCGGCAACTGCCGACTCGGGTGCGCGTGCGGGCAGGGGTCGAATCGATGAGCACCTATCCACCCGGGATGACGCTGCGCCCCCTCGACGGCTGGCCCGGCCGGCGCACCCCGGATCATGAGCGCAAGCCCGCCCCGTTCGAGGCGAAGTTCAGTTCAACGATCGAGCTGCTCAACCGGGAGTTGCGCGCGCTGGGCCCGTACGGCTTGCGGTCGGTCGACTCGACCTACTGGTATCCGAAATCTGTTCTCCAGATTGCGGTCCGGGATCGTGACTTCCGTATCGATGGGATGCCACGCGCGAACGCCACACCGGAGCATCCCGGCATCATCCTGAACGTCGAGCCGAAGGGCCGGCCTCCGCTGTCGTTCCCGTGCGACACGTTCACGCACTGGCACGCGAACCTACGAGCCGTCGCCCTCACTCTCGAGGCGCTGCGGAAGATCGACCGCTACGGCGTCACCCAGACCGGGCAGCAGTACCGCGGCTGGCAGGCGCTCCCGGAGAAGGCCTCGGTGCGGGCGTTCACCGTCGACGACGCCGAACAGTTCCTGCGGTCCATGGCGGGCGAAGAAGGTGACGGCCTGGACATCGGGACGCTGCAGCAGGCGTACCGGCGCGCCGCCCGTGTCACCCACCCGGACCGCAACAACGGTGACCGGTCCCGGTGGAACCTCGTCGAAGCAGCTGCTGGTGTGTTGCGGGCAGCGGGGAAGCTGGCATGACGCGCAGTGCAACTGCCGAGCACCGCCCCGCGGTCCGGCCGCGCCGGTTCGCCCACGACGACCTCGTCGCTGTCGACTTGTTCTCCGGCTTCGGGGGCCTCACCCAGGGCATCGAACGGGCCGGATTCACAACGATCATGGCGGCCAACCACAACCGCTACAAGGTCGAGGTCCACGAAGCCAACCACCCCACGGCCGAGCATTGGATCGCCGACCTCGTCGACCCGGACGCCGCGGACTACCACTCCGCGCGGGACTTGCCGCGAGGGGACCTGCTCGTCGCCGGGGTGTCATGCGTCAACCACTCACAAGCCAATACGAAGAAGGCCTACCAGCAGGGACTCTCGCTGTTCGACCTCGAAGACCCCGAGTTCGACGAACGTGTCACTCGTTCGGAGCGGGACCGCGCGACCGCGAACTGCGTGTTGCACTATGCGGCCGAGCATCGGCCCCGCCTGATCCTGATCGAATGCACCACCGAGCTGGCGTCGTGGGGGCCGGCGATCCCGGGCAAGCCGAAGGTCGGCGACGGTTCCACGTACCGGTGGTGGCTCAAGCAGTTCGAGCTCCTCGGCTACAAACACCGCGTCCTGTACCTGAACTCGATGTTCTTCGGGGTGCCCCAGTCGCGCGACCGCCTGTACATCGCGTTCTGGGACCGCCGCTTGCCCACACCGAATCTGGAGCACCGGCCAGCGTCGTGGTGCGGCCACTGCGACCGGGTGGTGGAGGCGGTGTGGACGTGGCGCACCGGCATCCCCGCGACCGGGTCGGTGCGGTACGGCAAGCAGTACGAGTACCGATGCCCGTCGTGCCGGGGTGTGGTGGTGCCGCCGATGACGCCCTCTCTGTACGCGCTCGACCTGTCGAATCTGGGGACGAGGATCGGGGACCGGAAGAAGCCGCTGGCCCCCGCGACGATGGCGCGCGCGGAGCGTTGCCGCCAGCGGTTCGCCGAGTTCCCCGCCGTGCTGATGCCGGCCAAGGCCGCGCACGGCACGGAGAAGCATCCGTGGCAGCCGATGGCCACGCAGACCAGCCAGCAGGAGACCGCGATCCTGTCGACCGGCGCGATCATGGTCGCCGCTGGAAACACCTACGAGCGGCCCGGTTCGGATTGCCGGAGCCGTGACCTCAGTGAGCCGCTGTGGTCGCAGACCGCGACCAACGCCGTCGGTCTGGTAACGCCACCGGTTGCGGTCAGCGGCCAGGTGGTGGCCGCACATCGCCACAACGGTGACGGCAAGCACATCACGCAACCTATGGACACCGTCACCTCGACGCGCGAGAAAGCGGTTCTGTTGGCGGTCAACAACTTCCAGGGTGCGCCGCGCGGAGCTGACGAACCGCTGCCAACACAGGGAGGGTCTGAGACGTTGGGCCTGGTCTCGACGGGGGTGGTTCCATTCCGCCGCAACACCGTGCCCACTAGGCACGGCGAGGCGATGCCGACGGTTACCTCAGACCAGATTCCAGGACTGCTCACGGCGGCCGGTCTGGTGCAGTACCGGCAAGGTGACGACCGCCGCGTCTCCGGTGTTGACCGACCGATGAAGACGGTCGTCGCGGACGGCGCGAGCCATGGCCTGTTGTTCTCGGGTTGGTACAAGCAGAACGGCAGCGAAAGCGACGCCACCGCGCCCCACCCTGTGACCGACCCGCTCGGAACATTGACGGCCCGCGACACCACCGCACTGCTCACCGCCGAGTGGCACGCCATGCTCGCCGACCTGAAGCTCGAGGACTGCTACTTCCGGATGATGGCCGCCCACGAGATCGGGCGCGGCTGCGGATTCGATGTCGACTTCCCCGGCCACGAAGGCACGTTCGTCGTGTGGGGGAGTGCCCGCAACCAGACCGACGGGTTCGGCAACGCCGTCTCGCCCCAGGTTGGGGAGTGGATCGGCGGTCGGCTCCGCGCGGTCCTCCACAGCGAGGCCGTCGCATCATGAGCCGACGAAAGGACTCGCTAGGTGTAGCGCGTATCGTCCTCTTTCGGAGGCGGGAGATCGTTGGGTGGGGGCGTCACATCCCCCAGGGTGAACTGCTGCCGCTGCTGGCGCGACACGAAGAACCAGTCCTTCTTCTTGCGGGTTGGCGGAGGCCACCAGGTGATTTCGATCGTGGCCTGATCCCACACATCAAAGTTCTCGGCTTCTGCGCGCACGTAGATGGCATCACCCGTCCTCAGAACAGGGACGGGTTGGTGTACCGGCTGGCGAAAGTGACCAGTGTCGTGACTGAACGTTGTCTGCCCTTCAGCCATCCAAGGCTCACCAGCAAGGTGTGTGCCCGCAACCCTCACTTGGTGGGCCGCCCCATCTCCGATGTTTTGCAGAACCACACCAACTTTGGGTACACCTACCCGGCGTCCGTCAGAGTCCCGGCCGCCACGATCCTCGACACGTACCGACCATTCCGCCTCAGTCCTGTCCTGGTATCTCCACCAGATCGAGACAGCAGTGGAAGCGGCAGTGGCCAGTGCGGTCGCAATAGCGGCGGCCAGCCCCACCGCGCCCCAGAAACCCGTCGTCAGTCCCGTAGCCGATTCAGCGGCCACCAGCAGCGTCATGGCTCGACACCGTATCGGAAGCAGGCCACTGAAGCGGCCAGACGGAAGATCGCAGAACGCCGGGGGCCGGCATGAGCCAACTCGCTCTGCCCTCGTGTGTTCTGCCCGGCTGCAGCACCCCGGTCGGCGTCTGGGGTGACGTGTGCGGCGGCTGCCGAGACGCATTCGGGCCGCTGCTGCGGCACAACCCCGACGGTGAACTCCTCACCCAGGCCGCGATCGAGGACCGCGACACCCAAGTCCGCGCCGCCTACCAGAAACAAAGGACCACACGGTGATCAACATTCATGTGCAGCTGAACGACACCCAGATCGGGTCGGTCGAGATCCACCGCCTGGAGGGCGGCAGCCACCCGGCCGACGTCAACGTGTACGAGGCGACGTTCGAGTGGGTCGAGATGGGGGACTGGCGCAAGCAGCGCCGCCACGTCTCGTTCCACCACACCTACGGCGAACCGTGGCCGGCGATGCTCTATGCCGCGCTCGACGCCCTCCGACTCACCGGAGCGGTGCGCTGATGTCTCTGCCTGTTGCCCACCATGGGGAGGCGTCGTCGCCGGCCGATGCCGCGCTGGTCCTGGTGGACTGGTTGGCCGCGCACACCTACCGCTGGCTGTCGGAGGCGGACCTGCAGGCCGCGATGCACACGGTGCTGTCAGAGAGGTTCCACACCGAGCGGGAGAAGGCGCTGTCCCGGCGTGACCGGCCCGACTTCCTCGTCACCGTCGGGTGGTTCACTGTGGCGGTTGAGGTGAAGGTGAAAGCCCCGCGTAGCACGGTGATCCGCCAGCTCGGCCGCTACGCGGAGCGCAACAGCGTGGACGCTCTGGTGTTTGCGTCGGGCCGCCGCGCGCTCGTCCCGGCCATGCCGCCGGAGATTCACGGCAAGCCTGTTGCTTCGGTGTTCGTTGGGTCGGTGGCTCTGTGAAGCGGGTAGCAGGCTCCATCGACTACGGCACCGTCAGCGGCACCCGCAAGGCGTGGCGGATCCTCGCCGAGCCGGACATCATGATCCGACTCAAACGGCTCATCCCCGGCCTGAAGCAGTCAGCCGCGGCGTATGACTGGCGGTGGGTGGCCGATCGACTGGAAGCGCCCCGATCTGACCGACGAAATCAGGCACGAACTTGCGGGCCGCGACCTCGCCTGCTGGTGCCCGCTCGATGACCCCTGCCACGCCGACGTGCTCCTGGACCTCGCGAACGGTCCTCGGGATGACTGATCCGCGTATCCGGCTGCTGTTCAGCCAGAAGGAGTTGGCCGCCCTCGGACGGTGCACGAGCTGTGGGTGGCATCCGGCAACTCAGTCGCATCACCCGGACTGCCCGGAGGCTTCCGATGAGTGACGACTGGCGGAGCCGTGCGGCGTGCCGAAACCACCCCCACCCGGACCTGTTCTTTCCGGACCCGTCCGACAAACCGGGACAGCGTGAAGCTGCCCGCATCTGCGCGATGTGCCCGGTGACCGCCGAATGCGCCGATCTGGCCGACTCGATGAAGGCTCGCGACGGTGTTTGGGCCGGCTTGGGCCGCACCGACACCGGACGTGCGGCCCGCCCGCCGGGCCGGCCGCCGAAGCAGGGCAACAACCGCAGCTGCGGCACCGCCCAAGGCTTCAGGGATCACATTGCTGACGGCGAGATTCCGTGCATCGCGTGCCGGGACGCCGCTGATGCCGCCTATCGAGCCAAGTACAGCAAGACGTTCGAGCGGCTGAAGGCGAAAGCCGCGGCCAGAAAGGACACAGCGTAGTGGCCAACGCAGGTGCCCTCATCAACGAGGGCTTATGGCGCAAGGACAAGGAGTTCCAGAAGGTCCCGCGCCTCGCGCAATGCACGTTCTGCCAGGTCCTTTCGAGCAAAGACCTGGACACCGCCGGTGTCATGACCTTCCACCTGGACCTGCTCGCGAAAGGCTGCGACGAGCTCACGGTCGAACAGCTCAAAGCGGACTTCGCCGCCCTCGAGCACGGCAGGTTCCTGTTCGTCGACTACGACACCGACGAGTTGTTCATCCGGTCCTATGTTCGGCTCGTCAGCGTCAAGAACCGCAACTCGTGGCTGTCGGTGCCGAAGAACGCTCGAATGGTGGCTTCAGAGAAGATTCGCCACGAGTTGGCGATGGAGCTGCGTCGGTTGAAACGGAAGGACGCGGCGGATCTCGCCGACGAAATAGACCCCGTCCCAACCCCGTCTGGACCGGGTGGGGACCCCGTCGAGACCGCGTCGGAACCCGGTACCCCGTCGGAACCTCGTCGGGACGGGGACAGTCAAGTACTAGTTCCAGTTCTAGTGTCACCTTCCGTAGGTGGTTCTGTTGGTGTGCGGCGCGCGCGCCCGAACTGCCCCAAACACGAAACCGACTCCGATGAGGACTGCCGCGCCTGCATGCGGCGCCGACTCTGGGATGAAGAGCACGCGCAGGCGGCGCAACTCGGTGAACTCGAGGAAGCACGGCGACGCCGTGAGTTGCGCGAGAACTGTCCTCGCTGCCACGGCACAAACACCTACGACGACGAGCGCGGCGTGCATCCCTGCCGCCCGCATCTGGCCGCCAACGAGAACGGAGTCCGACATGCCTGAACCCGACACCCAGTGCGGTCGCCCCGCGCTCGGCGGTGTCCGCTGCGAACTCGCTCCCGGCCACGACGGCAAGCACTACCGGTCCTGGCCTGACCGCGAAGGTGGGTTCTCGTGGACCGACGAGTCGCAGACTGCGCTGGCGGACCGGTACGCATCGAGGTTCGACTGATGCCCGAGTATCCGACCGGCCCGGGCCGCCGTCGTCGCCGCGGCCCCGTCCTAGATGCGT
Organism: Mycolicibacterium vaccae; assembly: GCA_050205485.1. Taxonomy (GTDB): domain Bacteria; phylum Actinomycetota; class Actinomycetes; order Mycobacteriales; family Mycobacteriaceae; genus Mycobacterium; species Mycobacterium vaccae_A. The sequence goes on from JBNMQW010000002.1 coordinate 458,651, forward strand.
ACGCGGAGACGGACGCCCTCGCGCGGCCTTGCCCGCCACCGGACGGGTGTGGCGCCGCGGTGGGGGAGTTCTGCACTCAGCCCACCGACCGCTACCACCCGAACCCGGTTCCGCGCGCGATTCCGTGCGTGGCCCGCACCCGCGAGATGGAGAAAACCCGATGAGAGGCTCTGAGAGGCCCGAGAGGGCGGCGGCGGGCACTGTGTGTCCCGGGCTAGGGAAGAACTGGCGGCCCCGGACTACCTGGCTGCTATCGCGCACGCATTGGTGGCGATCGCCGAGACGCTCGCGGGCCGCGGCTCGGCGATTCCTGCCCCAGCTCCGGTCACCGGCCAGCGGCTGGGTATTGAGCATCTGGGTATCGAGCTACTCGCATGCCGGCGATGCACCCTGATGTGGGCTGGTCAGCCGCTGAAGCCCGGCATGGCTCCCCACATCCGCCTGGTGGACGCGGACCTCTGCCCGTGGTGCAGCGCAGGCGGGTCCGGGCGAACGGAATCTGGCAGAGGGCTTCGCATCGGTGACGCCGTCGGTCTGGCATCGGACCCCGAATCCGCCAACTCCGGCACGGTCGTCGACTTCGTGTACGTCGGCACCGCATCCCCCGACGAACGCAGCCAGGTGCGCGTCTACTGGCGCAGTTCGTGCAGCGCATCTGATCACCGATTTCGCGATCTCACGAGAGGCGGTACTCGGTGAGCGACGGTCTGGACGAGTTGAGCGTGATGCGCGCGCGGCGGCAGAACCAGGAGACCGCGCAGGCTGTTGAGGACGCGTCGTGGCCGCGCATCGAATCCACCCTCGACGCCCTGGTCACCGAATACCGCGACTACGACGGCGTGAAGGGGCTGCGGGGCTGGCATTACCGGCACTACTGCCGCGCCGGCACCGTGAAAACCCTCGCGGCACTCCTGGCGGTCGCTGTTGAGCGGCTGACGAGGGCAGAGGGTCGGCGATGAGTCTCGATTGCAATGTTCCCGACCCTGAAGGCCATGTGCGCTACGGCGGCGACTGCGTGTGCGGCGCTGTCTACACCTACAACGGGATACCGGAGCCGGGACAGTTCGATCCGTTCTGCCCCGATCATGGTGACCCCGAATACGCCGCGACGTTGCGAGAGGTCCGCTCCTGCGATTGCCCGATGGCCCCGCACCACCGCTGGAACTGTCCGCTCACCCCCGCCTTCGCTCAGACGATCCGGGACCTGGACTGCAACCCGTGGACTGTGGTTCGACCGCGCGATGTTCAGCCGATCCCGCAGTTGGAGGTGTGGCGGCGGCAGCGGGAAAAGCGCGCCGCTCAGTTCAACTTCGTGGTCGCGTCGGCCATCAACGCATGTGTCGACGCTCTGTCGTACCTGTGGGCCGGGCCGGTCACCGACACGACCGCTGTCGACGACGCGTGGGAGCTGGCGCACGCGGCGGGACATGCCGCGCACCCCAACACGGTCGCCGCACTGTTCGGCGCCGCAACCGAACTCGACTACTACCAGGAGGCCTTGTGACTGCCCCGAAGTTGGAGCCGTGCACCTTCTGCGGACACCCGCGTCACACGCATGGCACGGGGCCGTGCATCGCCAAGTCGGTGACCGGACCGCCGAGCACAGAAGGCCGCAAGGTCGGCGACGACTACGAACACACCGGCCGCATCGTAACCCCATGCCCCTGTGCCGAATACGCCACCGACCGCAACGGAGTGCTCCATGTCTGACCTCGCCACTATCCCGACACTCGCCTCAGTGTTCGCCGAGCACCGCTGGTACCGCACCACCGATGTCCACTGGGCTGTGCGCTGCACAAGCTGCTCATGGACCGCCGACCTCCGAAACACGGCGAAGACCTCAACCCAGCTGGTCGCCGAGCACGCCGAACAGGTGTGGCGTGAAAAGTGCACGATTCGCACCGGCGAACAACTCGACGCGCTGCCTCACCTCGCGCGAATTCGCTACGCGTACGAGTCCCCCGCAGGCTGGAAACACGATCAGATCTGGGAGCGCCGCAACGACTCTTGGCTATGCATATCAGCGCCACTGAGCCCTCCCGCAGGCGACTTCGGTGTGCCTGAACTCCCAGCGCGTCTGCTGTGGCATCCCGATTGGAGCTACCAGTGAGCGCCGACATCGTCCTCGAACTCATCTCGTTGCGCTACCGCGCCGGGCTCACCCAGGCAGCCATCGCTGACCGCATGGGTGTGTCCCGAACCGTGATTGGGCGCTTCGAATCCGAAGCGACGCGACACCGCACACCCACGCTCAAAACGCTGCAACGCTACGCCGAGGCTGTCGGCCACGAGATCATCCTCACCCCGAAACGCCCAGAGCCGACCCGGCCAGTGCGGTTGCGAATCATCTGCGACACGTGCCGCGACGACGATGGCGGACCGAAGCATTGGGATCAGACGTGCGAGCACTGCGCCGACGACCTCCTGGCCCGCCACACCGCCGAACATCCCGACCACACCGTCACCATCCAGGGGAGGTTGCCGCAATGGCAGTGACCTTCCCGGCACGCTTCGAGGGGAACTGCCGCACCTGTCCGGAGCAGATCCGGGTGGGGGACCGGATCCGCAAGATCGACACAGGCTCCGACACATTCGCCGTCTATGTACACGCCGACTGCCCCGACCCGACACCGGAACCTGACCCGCTGGCCACCGACGGCCTGCCGCTGTGTGGCGACTGCTTCACCTACCACCGAGGAGATTGCTTGTGAAAGATCTGCACGATCGCATCGAGACGGCACTGCAATCAGTGCATCCGTTCGGGAAAGCAGCGGGCGGGACGTTCCCGGAATGGTTCGGCGACTGGATAGCGACCGTCACCGCGCAAGTGGCGTCCGCGGTGTACCCGCGAGTCGAAACCGACGCGGAATTGGAGCTGGTGCCCCGCGGCTCGGTAGTGCGATCAGATGCCGGCACGATCGCGTGCCGCTTCGATGGCCGCAACGGCGTGGTGTTCGGCGATGACCGGCCCTTCCCCTGGCACAAGCTCTCCCTGCCCGTGACCGTGCTGTGGACACTGAGCGGAGACAACCGATGACGAACCAGAAGTGCGAATCCTGCCAAGGACCATCCGACCTGTACCTGTGCGGCCGGTGTGTGTCGGATCTGCGGGAACTGCTCACCAGTCTGGTGTCGTGCGGTACTCGCACCGACCAGATCCTCCAAACCATCAAGGTCGACGACGACCTGTCCGAGCTGCGCATGGTGAACCGCACCAGAAAGCTCGCCGGCCTACTTGAACATCTCCGCTCGTATGCGGTCGGTCAGGCCCGCCGCGGCGAACAGGCACGCCGCACCCACCACACCCCGACCGCGCTGCACGGCGACGACACGCTGGCCTCCCACATCAGCCCCCTCATCGGCTGCGACTGCCCAGAAGGCGAATGCACCTGCCCTCTCGACAAATCGCGGGACCGCCGCGAACACCAAGCCCTCAACCGCGCGTTGGCCGCCGGCGGGGTGAACACCGCCGCCTCCCAGCTCCTCGCCGAAATGCACTACGCGCTCGGCACCTGGGCCAAAGGCATCGCGAAAACCCACGGCATCACCCTGGACTGGAAAACCACAACCGGCTTCGCGCACTTCCTCTCCCAGAACGTCCCGAAAATCGCTCTGGACGAGGACGCCGGCCACTTCCACCACCGCGTCCGAGCATTCGTGAGACGGGCCGAGAAGATCATCAACCCGCCCGAACCGCACCGCGCCTGCGGCCCTTGTCCGACCCCGGTGGAGAAGGACCACGGCCGCACCTTGTGCGCCACACCACTCACCGCAGAACGCGCCGCCACGGAGGTCACCTGCCCCGCCTGCAAGGAGACCTACCGCGTGGGCGACCTCATCCAACGCCTGTGGGACGACGTCGACGAATGGCACCTCACCAGACGCGAAATCCTGTTGGTCGCCGAAGTCCTCGAACACACAGTCTCCGTGGACACCTTCAAAACGTGGTGCCACCGCGGCAAAAAGATCGGCGACCCACCAGTCCTCCAACGGCTGCACCCACGCGGCTACCGCCGCCCCGGCGAAGCAGTAGGGGAGTGGCACGCCTTCCGCAACAGCCCCGGCGACAAACCCGTCTACAGGCTCATCGACCTCCGAAAATTCATGACCGACAAGGGAGCGAAGGCGTCCGCATGACTTGGGAAGACCGCATGGCCGACCGGGCCCGCGAGCGTGAACAGAAGTGCCTCGACGCTGAACGCGCCGCCATCAACGCACTCCTACCTGCTGACGACTCCTGGCTCAACGGCTGGCCCCGCCACCGCGACTCCTACGTCGTCATGGGCACCGAAATGCACTGCGTCGGCTGCGGACGCCTCCGGGGCGTCATCTGCGCCGTGCTGCCCACCGATTACGACCCGCCGCCGACGCCGCGATGGCCGTACACCGAAACCGACTGCCCCATACCCGGCTGCCGTGACTGGGCGCCGACGTCGACGAGCTTCGACGGGCTCATCAGGACGGAGAAGCAATGACCGACCACGAAACGCTGGTTTGGAAGACCGACGACATGTGGGGCTACGTCCGCCACCGGGCGCAGACACGCTTCCACGGCCTGCTCGACGGCTATGTCATCCCGCCCGCGAATAACGGCGGATTCGACATCGAAGGGACGCGCCACCAGCGCGCAACGCCACACGCGGACACCGTGGAGGCAGCGAAAGCCCTCTGCGAAGACGATCTACGCCGCCGTGAGCGTCTCGCAGCGTGGGCCGAGTACATGGAAACCCACGACCCGCCCTGCACTGACCCGTCCAGCGCACCACCGGAGGTCACCACTCTCGCTGGGATCGCCGCCGAAACGCACTGTCTGGCCGAATCGCCGGATGGTTTCGTGTGCACGGAGGAACCCGGCCACGACGGCTCACACCGCGCCGAAGAAGAGGGCACCGGCGAGCTGTACGACGTTTGGCCGCAGCAGGCGCCCTGATCACGTCGTGTTCTAGGTGATAGCATATGTGCTATCATCACTGTGTGGCGAGCGTGGAGAAGATCGAGGCCAAGATGCGGGAAGCTCCCGCGAACGTGGCCTACGCAGATCTGAAGAAGGTCTGCGACCACTACTTCGGCGCTGCCCGACAGCAGCGCAGCAGCCACGCGGTCTACCGCACGCCATGGCAAGGTAATCCGCGCGTGAATATTCAGAACGACCATGGCAAAGCCAAGAGCTACCAGGTCAAACAGGTGCTCGAGGCCATCGCGAAACTCAACGAGACAGGAAGGGAGGGCAACTGATGGAGAACCACTACACCTATCGCGCTGAGTGGTCGCCGGAGGACAACGAATACGTCGGTCTAGTCGCCGAGTTCCCAAGCTTGTCCTGGCTCGCAGCTACCCCAGCTGAGGCCGTTGCCGGCGTGGCGCAACTTGTCGACGACATCCTGATCGACATGAAGGAAACGGGCGAAACCCCGCCGACCCCTCTGACCGAGCGGCGCTACAGCGGCAACATTTCCTTCCGGACGAGTCCGGATCAGCACCGTCGACTCACGATCGAAGCGGCAGAGCAAGGCGTTTCGGTGAACCAATGGATGGTTCAGAAGTTGTCGGCGTTCCACGAGCGGGAGCAGCTGAACCGTACACAGCGCGCGTTCGACGATCTTAAGGCGGGAGTGGCGGTCACAATTCCCGGCGCCGCTCTTGGCCTAGACCGCTTGATCGGGCCAGAAGGCAGCAGTTTCGAGGTCGCCCTGCAGAAGCAGAATGCATCACACAGCAACGCAGCGCGGCATGAGGTCACGAATCGACTGATGAAGGGTTCAATTGACTTCGCGAATACACCCGTGGTGATCGTCGCCGTGTCAACAGACAATTTCGTTGAAATCGGTCGTCTCCGTGACAAAGAAGACCCCGGCACGCGGATCGAAGAGGTTCCTAAAATGGGTCGTCGGCAATAGCTTTGCCGACGTGGGCCGCCCCGCGAGTGACGACCCCCTATCGCGGCGGCACCTGCCATGCGTTCACGTGCCCGCATTTGCAGTCGATGCTAACCGTCTCTGCGGTCGAATCCTTCCGTCGACTCAACCAGGCGCCGGTCGGCTCCTTGCAGCCGCCGCAGATCATCGTGCCCAGGTCGATCTCTTCCCAGTCGCTGCTCACTTTTTGTCCCGCGGAGGGTTCGGATCGTTGCCGGGCGGGATCGTGTCGGAGTCGCGGATCTTGCCGTCACGGCCGTGAATGCGAAGCTCCCCGCCGCCGTCGTTGTTCAGGATCTGGCGCGCTCGGTCGATCGCCTCGGCTTGCGTGTCGTAATGGGCACTCGCTCGGCTGGCGCCAGGCTTCTGGACATCCCATCCGCCACCGTCGTTAGGGACAACGTGGCGGGAGTTCGGTTTGGACATACTGTTGATCGTCGCACCCAGCGACGAGCAACGTACCGCTGTTGGTGACAAGAAGAGGGCGCATCGTTCCTATCGCAAATAGTTCGGGCGCTCAAGGGTCAGTTGCCGTGCAATCATCATGGGGCGCCGGGGAACCCCTTAGGGGAGTCTCGCGTCGGATGGCCGCGCACGATCCGGAATCGTTGGCACTTGGGGGAACTATGACCTGGCCTGCACGAACCCTGCTCGCCGTTGTTGTCGTCGGCTCGACGGCATCTGTTGTCGTGTTCGGGCGAGTCCATCAATGGCAACTCGGCAACGTTGGCGAGTGGCTCTCCGCAGTGTTTGCGGCCGTAGCCGCTGGGGCCGCCCTGTGGATCGCCACCCGCGACCGCCAAGAGCGCGAGCAGGAACGCCGTAATGCAAGCCGTGCACAAGCAGAGTTGGTTCAAGTCAGTATCGGGTACAACCCGAGACCGAATTTCACTGTCGAGGTAAGTAACTTCAGCAGCCGACCGATACTAAATGTTCAATTCGTTTCGGCCCGCTATAAGTTGGCGCCAGGCGTGAAGGCGGAGCTGGTCCTTCACAAGGGACGCGGATGCCCCGTGTTGGACACGGACCGGCGCCCATACGCGTTCGAGATCGCGTTTCTTGATGAGGAAGGCCATTCAGTCCTGCAAGGCCAATGGGACGACGTCTATTCAGAATGGGACGGCGAGGACAGCCCGGACCCCGACCACGTGCAGGCTCTCGTTAGTTTCCAGGATGCAGACGGCACCGGCTGGATCAAAGGCACGCATTCTTCACCTACCGTCTTCCTCCACCGAGGTGATATGTGGTACCGCGACGACTAAGCGTTGTGGACCGTATGCAGCCCATCAAACACGCTCAGCGCGAGTGGGCTTCCGTGCAGCGGACTGGTGTACAGTTGAACCCGGTTCGGTGCTGCTGACGACGTATGCCCAAGACCCGTTTCAGGAACCCCGGTAACAACCTCTGAATTGCTGCTTACGGCCGGGAACGCGCTGTAGCATCCGGCCAATGGGGACGCCGGCATCAGAGACTTGGGCTAGCTGGAAGTCGAACATCAAACGTCGGCGTGACAACTTCCGGGCCCATGCAGGCAACCTCGGCGATCAATATCGCAAACTTTCGCTCCTGGTCGTCTTGCTGGTCTGCCTCGCCGTGGGTGTCGTTGCTCTCGTTGCTCCTCTTCTGCTTGGGCTTCACAATTCACAGCCGGCTTGGGTAGTCGTCGGCGGAGTCATCATTTTCGTTTTGTTCGCGGTGGCCGTTGGGGACAGGTCCGAAAAAGCTGTCAAGGACGGAGCGGACGACCTCGAAGACCAGGTCGAGCGAGAGACAACTCTGCCAACTGTCGAAATCACCACGGAAGAGGGCACTTCGGTTAGGTTGAGCGACTTGCTTAGCCAGGCTCAGGGGGCTGCTCAATCCAGTGCGATCAATCAGCAGGAAGCGATTCTCCGCAGAATCTACGCAGAAGGTCTGAGCCAAGCTAGCGCCAGCTTTCGGGTCAGCATCACGTTCGCCATGATCGGTGCCGGACTGCTGTTCTCCGGTGTCGCGCTGGCGATCTGGCGCGCGCCAGACAATGGCCAGGCGTACGCAAGCGTCGTCTCTATCACCGCTGGCGTGGTGATCAACCTGGTGTCATCGCTGTTCTTCGTCCAGTCCAATAGGACTCGAAAGGACATGGCTCAGCAAGGCGCAGCACTGCGTGAGGAAAGCCAGGAGGACCGCAGGTTCAGTGGGTCTAGGGAGCTAGTCGAAACGATCGATGACGCTCAGTTGAGGGATAAAGTCAAGTCGCAGATCATCGTACGGTTGATGGAGATGGGCATGGCGGAGCCGACCTCTTCACAGTCGAAAGATGCGGTCAACGATGCCAGCCCAAGGGTCAACCAGTAGGCGCGGATACGGGACCCGTCATCAGCGTCTCCGGGAGCAGCTGAAACCGATCGTCAAGTCCGGCCAGGCCATCTGCTGGCGCTGTGAGCAGCCGATCGGCCCAGAGCAGCCCTTCGACCTCGGACACGACGACGATGACCGCACGATCTACCGCGGCCCGGAACACGCCCTCAAGGACGACTGCGCCGCCGGCGGCAACCGCGCGGCCGGCGCCCGGAAACGCCACACCGTCGACGACGAACTCGTGACAGCACCACCGTGCGACAACTCCCGCGTGTGGTGAAGCACGACATCTGAAAGGCCGCGCGATGATCCGCTGGCAGACCGGCCTGGCCGAAGTCACCACCGTCAACGGCAAGCACATCACCGTCGACTGCCCGCACTGCGGCAAGCAGCACCAACACAACCGCGCGGTGCTCGGCTCCTACCACGTCGTCGCCGGCTGCCACGCAGGACACGGCCGCCTACGCGAATACCGGATCCCCGAGCACGCCGTCCCCAACACCGAACAGCTCGAGCCGTTCCGGAAGACGCTCAAGCGCAACACCGTTCGAGCGGCGGCCTGACGATGGCGGTAATCACCACCATCACCGGCCCCTCCAAGACCGACGTCATCTGCCCGCTCTGCGACGAGAAGATCGAATGCACCGTGCACTTCGACATCACCGCACCAGACGGCAGCCGCGGCACCGTGATGAACATCGAACCGATCTTCACCCCCGACCTCGTCGAACAGTTCACCCCGCACCTCCGCCAGGCCCACCCACTCGAGTACGCCCGCATGACGACCCGATGAGCCGAAGGCCTGACCCGGCTCGGGTCGAAGCCATCGAACGGGGCAAGCCTGCCAACTACCTTCAAGGCCAGTTCATCCCCGGCCTGATCACCATCCGAAGCCCAGCAGCGCGAACTCGCCCAGAAGCCCTGCTGGTGCATCGGCTGCAACGACATCCACCCCTCGGAAGCGATGCGGTGGGACGGCTACCTACTGCTCTGCCAGACCTGCATCCACACCCACTGCGACCACGATTCGTCGACGACCGCCGACTGCGAACAGCGGCACAGCATCCGACGAGCACACTGGATTAGCCGGTTGGGAGTTCGAGACGGTGAGAGGCTGAACCCCAGCAAACAACCGCGACACCCAGCAAACACCCCGACCTGACCATCGAGAACCCCAGTCCAGACCCGCCGACCACATAACCGCAGGTCAGGGGGGTGGGGGTCCCGCGAGGCAGGCTCAGCGTCCCTGACCCCTCGCCGCTGCAGTCAAATCCATACAGGGACGTTTCGATGTCCCGGGACGGCGGCGTCCGGCGGTCCCAGCAAACAGCGCAACTTCTACAGCTAACACATCCATCTAAGGGGCTTGGCGTGCAGAAACCCTGCGCTGTCTGCGGTAAGCCCTTCGAAGCGAAGAGGCCGCAGGCAAAGTACTGCGGCGAGACGTGCAAGAAGCGTGCTCAGCGCGCCGGGACGGCGACGTCGCGGGATCGGAAGAAGCCGCGGCCTGCGGAGTCTCTGGCGGCTGCGGCGGCGTTCGCTGCGGGGCTGATGGGGTCGTCGGACCAGGCCGGCGCCGACGGCGGTGATTCGGATCCGCTGTACGCCCCGGTCGGTCTGGTCGCGTCGGTGGTCAAGGAGCTGAACGACGCGAAGCGGCTGGAGACCGTGCTTGGTCAGCTGGCGTTGAAGCTGGCCGTCCGGTTGGAGGCCTCCACGTTCGACACCGGCTCGTCGTTCATGGCGCTGTCCAAGGAGCTGCGGGCCGTGATGGCGGCGGCGGTGGCCGGCGCCCACGTCGAAGACGACGAGATCGACGAGTTGCAGAAGCGGCGGGACGAGAAAGAAGCAGCAGCGCGTGCAGCAGCCGCCGAGGCAACCCGTTAAGGCTGCCTACGAGCACTTCCCGAAGTACAGCTACACACTCGGCGATGAGGTCGCTGACCTCAACGATTTCGTCGGGTTCCCGCCGGACGAGGAGCAGAAGCTAGCGCTCGATGCGCTGTTCGGCTACACGTCCGAGGGATTGCCGACGACGTTCGAGTTCTGGATGATCGCCGCTCGGCAGAACCTCAAGACGGGCTTTCTGAAGCAGGCGTGCCTCGGGTGGTTGTTCGTGACGCAGGAATCCCTCATTTCCTGGTCCGCGCACGAGCTGGACACCACCCGTGAAGCGTTCCGCGATCTGACGTTCCTGATCGAGAACAGGCCGTCGCTGGCCAAGCGGTTGCTGCCGGGGCCGACGAACGGCATCTACCGGGGCAGCGGCATGGAGGCCATCGAGCTCGCCCCGTCGAAGGCCTGCCCACAAGGCCAGCGGGTGAAGTTCAAAGCGCGCACCAAGGGCGGCGCGCGAGGACTGACCGGCAGCAAGGTGATCCTCGACGAGGGGTTCGCCGTCAAACCGGAGCACGTCGGCTCGATCGTCCCGATCCTGTCGACGAAACCGGCCGGCCAGATCGTCGGCGGATCGTCGGCGGGACGTAGCGACTCGGACTACCTGCGCAGCGTGCGGGACCGCGGCCGGAACGGCTCCAGCCCGCGGCTCGGCTTCGTTGAGTACTGCGCCCCCGAAGGGGTCTGCGAGCTCGAGAAGTGCACCCACGACCGCGGCACACCCGGGTGCGCGGCCGACAACCTCGACTACCTGCAGATGGCCAACACCGCCCTCGGGCGGCGCATCAGCGTTCAGTACATCCGAGACGAGCGAGAAGCCCTGCCGCCGGCCGAGTTCGTGCGAGAGCGGCTCGGCTGGTGGGACGAACCCGATCTCGTCGACGCGCCGCTCATCAGCAAGGCGATGTGGCGCGAGCTCATCGACCCAGACTCGGCGCCCGTCGACCCGGTGTCCTTCGGGATCTACGTCAACAAGTCGCAGACCCAGGCGGCAATCGGCGTCGCCGGATACCGGCCCGACGGCCTCTACCACGTCGGCATCGTTCCCGCCGACCGCGACGAGCCTGGTGTCGCATCGCTTCCCGGCCTGGGCTGGATACCGGACCGCGTCAAGCAGCTCGTCGACGACTGGGGGCCGTGCGCTGTCGTCGTCGACGAGAAGTCCGAGGCCGGTGCGCTGATCCCGGACCTGGAGAAGCTCGGCGTCACCGTCGTGAAAACCAACGCGACTGGGATGGCGCAGGCCTGCGGAAAGACTCTGGCCGCGGTCAAAGGTCAGGAGCTGCGCCACCGCGGCGCCCGCCCTCTGCAGGACTCGGTTATCGCCGGGAAGCGTCGCGACTTGGCCGACGCGTGGGCGTGGGACCGCAAGGACCCGGACAGCGACATCACTCAACTGGTTGCCGTGACCCTCGCCCTGCATGGGCTGATCGTCCACGGCCAGCCCCGAGAAACCGAGGTATGGGGGTTCTTGACGTGACACCGACGCAGATTGTGCTGCTGGCCGCTGTTGCCGGCGCAGCGGCCATCGTCGCCGGCATCGCAGGACTCGCCGGCCCGTGGTGGGCGCTCATCGCTGGTGGGTCGTTCCTGATCGCAGGATCCGCGGCGCTGCTGTACGACCCCGACAAGCGGACGGCCGGTAAGCCGCGGTGAACCTGCTCGGGCGACTCCTGGGGCGAGAGTCGCGGGCCATCACGACGATCGACGATTACGCGGCCGCGCTCAATTCGTTCTACACGGGTGGCGAGGCCTATGCGTACGGGCTGAACAACAGCGGTATTCAGCAGACACTGGCCGGCCGAACCACCGAGCAGGCGCCCAACAACTTCACAGGGCTGGCCACCCACGCCTACCAAGCCAACGGCGTCATCTTCGCCTGCATGCTCGTGCGGATGCTGGTGTTCTCGTCGGTGCGGTTTCGGTGGCAGCGCTTGCGAGATGGGAAGCCGTCGGACACGTTCGGCAACCCGGACCTGCAGCTGCTCGAACGTCCCTGGATCGGCGGCACCACACAGGACCTGCTGGTGCGGATGATCCAGTGCGCGGACCTCGCCGGCAACGCCTATGTCAGTCGCCAGGGCGATGAGCTCGTGCTGCTGCGCCCGGACTGGGTGGACATCGCGCTCGAACCTCGGGATATCCGTGGTGGCCGTGGAGAACTCGGTGGTGGCCAGCTCGGTTGGCGCAAGGCAGGCTACTTGTACTGGGAAGGCGGACGGGCCGCCGAAACCGACCCGGTGTGGCTGTTCCCCGAAGATGTCGCGCACTTCGCGCCGATTCCAGACCCGCTGGCCAACTACCGCGGAATGTCCTGGCTCACACCGGTGATCCGGGAGATCCAGGCCGACCAGGCCATGACGCACTTCCAGCAGCGCTTCCTAGACAACGGGGCCACACCGAACTTGATCGTGAAGCACTTCCCGGGAGCGCCGGGCATCGCTGGCGCGACCCAGGAAGGCGTCAAGAAGTGGGTCGAAGAGTTCGACGACAAGACCAGCGGTATCGAGCGGGCCGGCAAGACGATGCACCTCTACCCCGGCGCGGATGCCACCGTCGTCGGGTCGAATTTGAAAGAGATCGAGTTCAAAGTCGTTCGCGGGCACGGTGAAACACGAATCGCCGCCGCGGCCGGGGTGCCCCCGGTAATTGTCGGATTGTCTGAAGGCCTTCAGGCGGCGACGTATTCGAACTACGGGCAAGCTCGCCGCAGGTTCGCCGACGGCACCGCGCACCCGCTGTGGCAGAACCTGGCTGGGTCGATGGAGCGGGTCCTGCCGTCGCTGGGCCCGGACGTTCGGCTCTGGTACGACGCTGACGATGTGCCGTTCCTGCGTGAGGACGAGAAGGACGCAGCCGACATCCAGAACACCCGCGCCGAAACGATCAACACGCTGATCACCGCGGGCTACGAACCGGATTCGGTGGTACGGGCAGTCGAGTCCGGCGATCTGCGGCTGCTGAAACACACCGGCCTGACCAGCGTGCAGCTCTCGGCGCCCGGCGAGAAGTCAGACCCGGTCGACAACCCCGGAGGTTCCGAAGATGACGACAGCACCGGATAAGCGCGCCGACCGGCCGCCCCTGGAGTCTGTGCGCGAAGCGCCGTTCGCGCTGGTGCGCGCCGACGAGGAACGCGAGGACGGCGACGGTCTCACCCTCGACGGCTACGGCGCGGTCTTCAACCGGCTCACGATCATCGATTCGTGGGAGGGCAAGTTCAAGGAGAAGATCGCCCCCGGGTCGATGAGACGATCGTTCCGGGAGACGCCGCCGAAGATCCAGTTCGACCACGGCCGCCACCCGCTCATCGGATCGATTCCCATCGCGAAGCTCGAGCGCATCGCCGAGGAAGTCGACGCCGAACTCGCTCCGGAGGGCGGCGCGCACGTCGTTGCTCGGGTCTACGACAACTGGCTGATGCAGCCGGTCCGGGACGCCATCGAGGGCGAGTCGATCGACGGTATGTCGTTCCGGTTCCAGGTGGTCCGCGAGAAGTGGGAGACCTACGACGGCAAGGTCATCCGTGACGAACAGGTGCTGCGGGAGGAGCTGCGCCGCACCTGGTACGAGGATGTGCCCGACGAGGAACTGCTGACCCGCACCCTCACCGAGCTGAAGGTGCCCGAGATCGGGCCGGTCGTGTGGCCGGCCTACACCGACACCTCGGTATCTGTCCGCTCCGCCAAGGTCATCGACCTGGGGCGGCTCAATGACCCCGAGCAGCGCAAGCTGCTCGCCGAGGCTGTGTTCATCGCGGACGCAGCCTCGCAACAGGACTCGCAGCGAGCCACGCCCGTCGTAGGTGAGCGCCAGCCCGACGAGAAGGCGCCCGATGCGCCTGACGAAGACGACGCGCAGCGATCCACATCGTCTGTAGGTGAGCGCCCGTCGCAGCCCCGAGGCCGACGCCCCATCGACGTGATGCTGCGGCGGTCCCGAGACAACCTGCTCACCATCAAACGAGAAGGGAAGAACCTGTGAGCGATTCACATCTCCCGGTCCACCCCGTGACCGGGCTCCGAGCCATCGGCATCGGCAAGCGCGGCCCCATCTGGCCGGTCATGGGCGGTGCGCCCAAGGAAGGCGAGGACGAGGCGCGCGACGAGCGCGGCTCCGGCCTGACCATGACCCACTCGCAGTCGGTCAACCGGCTCGAGGAGATCGACACCGAGCTGGAGCGGCTCGCCGAGCTGAACTCGCTGACGCCGGAGGACGAGGCGTACTTCGAGGAGCTGCGCGACGAGTTCTTCAAGGTCGACGAGCACCGCAAGCGCCTCGAGCGCGCTGCCGAGCTCGCCCGCGTCCGTTCCGCCAAGGGACAGATCGGCCAGCCGGCACGGCAGCGGCTGCGCATCGAGAACGGCAGCACCAACTCGCAGGGCTCGCGCAGCGACTACGACCGCGACGCGATCCTCGAGCCGGACAGCATCGAGGACTGCCGGTTCCGCAACCCGTGGGACACCTCCGAGGTGCGCACCTTCGGCCGTCCGCAGGAGGAGTTGCACACCGAGCTGCGGGCGCGTGCGCTGTCGGCGATCGAGAAGATGCAGGGCGCCAGCGACGACGTCCGGCAGGCCGCGACGAAGCTGCTGGAGCGGTTCGACGACAAGAACTCGTCTCTGGCCAAGCAGTGCCTGGCCACCTCCTCGCCCGCGTACATGCGGGCGTGGTCGAAGATGGCGCGCGACCCGATGGGTGCGATCCTCTCCGAGGACGAACAGCGCGCGATCTCCGAGGTCCGGGCGCTGGGTCTGACCGACGCGAACGGCGGCTACCTGGTGCCGTTCCAGCTCGATCCGACCATCATCTTGACCAGTAACGGGTCGGTGAACGACATCCGGCGGTTCGCCCGCCAGGTCGTCGCCACCGGCGACGTGTGGCACGGGGTGTCGTCGGCGGCCGTCCAGTGGTCGTGGGACGCCGAGTTCGAAGAGGTGTCCGACGACGCGCCGACCTTCGGTCAGCCGGAGATCCCGATCAAGAAGGCACAGGGCTTCGTGCCGATCTCGATCGAGGCGATGGCCGACGAAGCGAACATCACCGCCACCGTGGCGATGCTGTTCGCTGAGGGCAAGGACGAGCTCGAGGCTGTCACGCTGATCACCGGTGACGGTGGCGCCAAGCAGCCCACCGGTATCGTCACCGCCCTGGCCGGGACGGCCGCCGAGGTCAGCCCCGCGACGGCGGAGACGTTCAGCCTCGCTGACATCTACAACCTGTACGGCGGGTTGCCGGCGCGGCACCGTGCACGCGGTGCGTGGCTGGCGAACAACCTGATGTACAACCGGATCCGCCAGTTCGACACCCAGGGCGGTGCCGGTCTGTGGACCACGGTCGGCAACGGCCAGCCGGCCGAACTGCTCGGCCGTCCGGTCGGCGAGGCCGAGGCGATGGACGCCACCTGGAACCCGTCCGCGGCCGGCGACAACCACGTCGCCATCTACGGCAACTTCCAGAACTACGTCATCGCGGACCGCATCGGAATGACCGTCGAGTTCATTCCACACCTCCTGGGCGCCAACCGTCGCCCCAACGGATCCCGCGGCTGGTTCGCCTACTACCGCATGGGCGCCGACGTGGTCAACGAGAACGCGTTCCGGATGCTCAACATCGAAACGACGGTCTGATCGGACGGGTGGGGCGCCGAACCGCGCCCCACCCGTTTGTCATCCCATCTCCTGAAAGAGGAAAGCATGAGCATCCTGAAGGCGCGAGAGTCGTTCGCCTACACCGACCCCCAGGGGCTGCCGCAGATCGTGCGCGCCGGCGACCTGCTCTCCAGCGACGACCCCGCCCTGAAGGGTCGCGACCACCTGTTCGAGCCCGTCGCGGTGAAGCCGCCCACCGTCGTCGAGGACGCCTCTGCGGAGCCGGGACGGTCCCGCCCGATGCGCCGCGGCCGCAGCCGCCGCGGCGAGGAACCCGGAATCGAGGCATGGCTTGAAGCCGAGAAGCAGTACCTCGCACAGCAGTCCGGGAACGACAGCCCGTAGCTGATGCCGGAGCTGACGGCCGCGGACGTCCACACCTACACCGATGGGCGTCTACCCAACGACGAGCCCAACGGCAAGGTCGCCAACATGGTGAAGGCCGCGTTGGCGGCGGCGCGCGGCTACTGCGGATGGCACGTGAGCCCGGTGCGCAGCGAGACCCTGACATTGGACGGCCCTGGCGGGCGTCTGTTGTCCGTGCCGACCTTGAAGGTCGTCGGCGCACCGACGGTCGTCGAGGTTGGCCGGCCCGTCGATGTCGGGTGGTCGTCTGAGAAGCCGGGCTGCGCGCGAAAGCGCAGCCGCGGCTTGTGGTCCGACGAGTTCGGCGCCATCGAAGTGACGCTGACGCACGGATTCACCGAGGTCCAGGCCGCGGACTGGAGGGACGCGATCTGCTCGATGGTGGAGGAGATGGCGTTGCGCTCCAGGGTTGACAAGACCACCGGCCGATCGGCGCGGGACCTCACCGGCAAGAAGGTCGACGACGTCGAGCTGAACTGGTCGGCGCTGCGGCAGTCCGCCGACCGGGCAGTGTTCGGTGTTGCCGCCACGCTCGACCGATACCGGCTCATCCCGGTCTGAACCTGAAAGCGCAACATGACCGCACCAGTCAGTGAGTACTTCGACGATCAACTCGTGAGCCTGGTCGCGCGCGGGCTGCCGGCGCTGCCGCACCCCGACGGCACACCGTTGGTCTTTCCCGCGCACGCGGACACGTTCCCCGGTGACACCGATGAGGAGCAGGCCGCGAAGGCGGCGATGAACAAGATCATCGCCGAGGCGTTCCTGAACTACCTGCAGCTCAACGGGCACAGCATCGTGTCGAATGGACAGTTGGCGCAGCCGCAGCAGTTCGGGGAGCACACGATCGTGACGCTGCACTGCGCGACGTGTGCGGGGATCCTATTCACGTCGACGATGTCTCGGGACGGGAAGATCAGTCTGCCGCCGCGGGCGATTAATCCGGACTGCTCGACCAGGCACGGTGCGCTGTGACGATCGGTGACGGCCGCGCCGAAGCGGGCTTCGTCAGCCATATACCGCCGCAGTTGCGCGCGATGTTACCGGCCAACCCGCGGCCCCGCAGCCCAGAGGAGTCGCTGGCGATGCTGGCGCAGATCATCGACATGTTGGCGCAGCGCGGCCCAGGCGCGTCGAACGGGCTGACGGTCGTCCAGACTCCCGATGAGCGCGGCCTGACGATCAGAATCGACTTGCCGTCCTGATGGAGTTCGGCGAGCAGACAGTCGGATTCGTGGTCGTCGTCTCCGGCGAGCCGGATGGCAACGGGGTGCGACCGAAGGCCCGGACCCAGGTGAACGTTGCCGGGTGCCGGTTCCGGCCGCTGCGCGCCGATGAAGCGGCCGGATTGACGGGGGTTTCCAGCAAGGCGTGGAAGTGCACCGCCCCGCCGGATGAGGTGGTCCTGGCCGCTGACGCTGTGGGTGAGCTGGTCTACGACGGCACGGACACTCCGCAGCGAGGCGGAGACGACGCGAACGTGTGGGAGATCGAGGGCGGCGCGTTGCCGTTCAACGACTTCTCCAACGACGTGTTCAAGGTGACGGTGTTCGCCACCAACACGCGAGGATGAGAGGAAACCTGATGTCGTACAAAGTGGTTGAGGAGTTCATCGTCTCGCGTGACGGCACAGCGGTGCATCACACCGAGGCCGGCTCCATGGTGGAGCTGTCTGCCGAGGAGGCGGCCGAACTCGTGGAGGCCGGCAAGGTTGTGCCCGTCGGCAAGCCGGCTGTGCCCGATCCGGCTGTGACCGAGTGGCTCGCCGCCGAGGACCAGTACCTCGAGGACGTCTCCCTGTGGCTGGAAGCCGAGACGCGGGTGGCGCAGCAATCCATGGACAGCGCCGACTACGCCTCCGGCCGGCAGCGAGCCGAGCAGGATAAGAAGGCCCGCCGCGGCATGGATTCCGGCGAGTAGCTGATGGCTCGGAGGCGCGGGCTGCGGGAGACGACGCGCGACATCGAGCGGCAGCTGCGCGCGCAGATCGCTGTGCAATCCAGCCTCGACCAGGACAACGATGAGCTCGCCGACAAGATCAAGCGGTACATCCAGTCCCTGATCCCGGTGTACACCGGCGAGGCGGTCGGCTCGGTGCAGGTGAAGAAACTGAAGAACACCCGCGAGCATCCGCTGCCCGGGCGTCGCGTGTTCTCCGATGACCCTATGTTCCACATGCTCGAGTACGGCACCAAGGCCGACCCGGGCAACACGAAAGAGCCGCGGCGAGTACAGATGCCTGACGGGTCGTGGGTCACTCTCGACCAGAACACCCCGACGCAGGCGGTCGCGCCGTTCGGCAAGGCCCGCGCCAGGTTCGGAGATCAGATCAAGTGACGGTCGAAATGCTGGACCGCACACCGCCGCCCGGGCTTCGGTTCCTGCGGGCCTGGCTGCTGCCGCTCGGAGGAGCTGGGGCGTCGCGTGACCCGAAAGTCGATCAGCTGCCGTTCACGCTGCTGCAGCGCTACGACGGCCACGAGGACCTACACACCGACCACGGCTACTACCAGCTCGATCACTTGCACACCGCGGTGGACGGCAAGACGTCGTACATCGCGTGCGAGGACTACGCCAACGACTGCAAGCGACGGCTGCTGTATCTGCGCGACCATTCGTGGACTGAAGTCGATGTACCTGCGTGGGGGCCGGCGACCGCGGACCGGGTGCGCTGCATCGAATCCCCGCACGAGGAGCCCTATCCGGATCCAGCGGTGACCCGCATGGTGTCGCGGTTCTACATCGCGCTGCGGCTGGTCCCCGCCCCCTGAACGCCCCGCTGGGGTTGAAACCGCACCACCCATCGCCGGATCGCGTCGCGGTCCAATCCCTTGATCCTGGAAAGGAATTGTCATGACACGACCTGCAACCGGCGGGCTGCGGCCAACCCCGTACGGCTTCGACGGCGACTCGGCGCGGAAGGCGCTCGACGGCTACATGCTGCTGCGCGACCAGGACGGCGTGAACACGTCGCTGGCGTTCGTCGAAGAGGGCGGCAAGTGGGTGTCCGGGTTCAATCCGTTCGCTCTCGACGGGCAGATCCGCACCGACCTCACTGTGGAGATGGGCGGCACCTGGTACAACCTGGGCGGCGGCGAGTCCGCCGGCCCGACGTTCGCGAACTCCTTCGACGTGAAGAAGGAGCGGTTCTGGCAGACCCGCCAGGTGATCCGCACCGACATCACCTCTGAAGAGGGCACCGTCGAGTTCGGCATGGGGGAGTACTCGACGCTGTCGGACACCCTGGAGATGGACCTGCCGCTGAACTCGACGCCGGTGAAGGGCACCGTCGACTACGCGCGGAAGCGGCCCATCGACTTCGACGGCCGCGTCCGCCAGGCCATCGTGTACACCCGGGACAAGGGCGGCTACTTCACCGCCGACGTCTTCCCGAATCTGTCGATCGAGAATATCGAGGACCGGGAGCTGTCGGCGGAGAACCTGATCGCGTCGATCTTCCGGTGGGGCATCAGCATCGACGCCCACTCCGGCTATTCGCATGCCCGGTTCCGTTCCGGCCCGGGCTGGGTCGGTAACCCGGGCCCGCCGAAGTTCTCCGGCGCGCCGGTCGCGACGCCCGGCGCGGGCGGCGCGGTGGCGCTGGCCTTCCCGGCCCCGGTCGGGCCGGCCACCCCGTTCACCTACGCGGTGAAGAAGACCCTGATCGACACCGGTGTGGTGTCGGACCTGACATTGTCGGGCGCCCCGGCGGTGGCCAACGGTGTGGTCACGCTCAACGGCACCGGCCTGGCCGCCACCGAGGAGTACTCCTTCGCGGTGCACGCCACCAACGCGGTGAACAAGGTGTCGATCTCGCCGAAGTCGAACATCGTCACCGCGCTCGCATAGACCCCCCGCGGGGGCGTCCGTCTGGTGCGGTCGGGCGTCCCCGCGCGGTTCAACTTTCCTCCGCACCGCCTCTTCGAAAGGGAACCAACCGCACCATGAGCCAGTACAGCAGCGTCGCCGACGCGAAAGCGCAGGCCGCCGAGTTTTTCGGGTTCGCCGCCGGCGAAGACATCCCGATCACCTTGCCCGACGGCACGGTGGAGAAGTTCAACGTCCCGTTCCCCGGGCTGCTCAACGACGATCAGCAGGAACGTTGGGACGAGCTGCAATTCGAGATCAGCCAGTGCGACCGCCACCCTGACGTCGTGATCCCCGACCACAAGCTCACACACAAGGTCACCGAGCACGCGGGAACCGAGAACGAGCGCATCGAGGAGACCGAGCAGTTTGTGCCCGGCCGCACGGTCCGTGGTCAGGTCATCGTGCCGTACCAGAAGACCAAGGAAGACGGCACCGTCGAGCTGTTGAAGCCTGGCTACAACGCTCGCCTGGCGATCGCATTGTGGGGTGAGGACCGATACGAGCGGTTCCGCGCGAACGGTGGCGAGTCCCGGCTGATCAGTCTGCTGCAGCAGAAGATGCAGCAGGAATTCAACGACAGGAAGGCCTCCGATCCCAAAAGTGGCGGAGGCGCTGGAGGTGTGGGCGAGGTACCCGAAGCAGATAGCGACCGGGCTGCGTAGCGAATACCCGGGCGCCCATATCCGGCAGTGGCACAGCGGCGAGATGTCGTCGCGGGAGTTCCTCGAGCTCGTCGAAGGGCTGTCGTCGGACTCGTGGTTCAAGCAGGCCCTCAACGCCGACCTGCGGCGGGTGAAGACCGATCAACGTCGCGCCGAATTGCGCGCCTCGACAGAGGATTTCGAGGCCCGGCTGCGCGGTGAGTACCGCGATCCGTTCGATCGGTCGGTCGACCTGGTTGACAAGCACACACTGACTTTGTGAGAGGGGGTTGTTGTGGTCTCGATGATTGTCGGCACTGAGCTCGACGACAACTCGATCCGTCAGGTGACCAACGACATTCAGCGCCGATTCGACCGCATGGGCCAGAACCTCGGCTCCGACTTCATGGATCAGTTCGCCGATAGCGCCGCGGCGAACGCGCCGAAGGTCCAGAAGGCAGTCGACCGCGCAGCGGATGCGACAGGCCGGCTCCGCGTGGAGCAGGAGAAGCTCGACCGGCTCACATCATCCGGGGATACGGACCGCGCGAAGCTGGTCGCCCAGTCCGAGCGGGTCGCGAAGGCGCGACGTGATGAGGCGCGCGCCTACAAGGAAGCCGCGGCCGCCGCCCAGGAGTACGGCGACGCCGGCGAGGACGCCTCCGCCTCGTTCATGGCGGGATTCCGTTCCGGTCTCGGCAACTTCGGAGGGTTGGGTCAGAGCGCCGCCGACGGGTTCGGCGGCGGCCTGATCGGTGGTCTTAGCGCCGCGCGGATGGCTGGCATTGGCGTCACCGGCGGGGCAGCGTTGGCGGGCGGGTTCGTCACCGCCGCGGTCGCTGGAGTCGCCTCCCTGGGGCCGGCGATCGCTGACGGCATCACCAACATCGCCGTCACTGACCAGTTTCAGGCCCGCATGGGGTTGGACGAATCGTCGATGGCTCAGTACGCCCAAGCCGCCGGGCAGGCGTACGCCAACAACTTCGGCGCGTCTGTGCAGGACAACCTCGGGACCGCGCAGGCCGCGCTGCGTGCGGGGATCATCGACGCCGGAGCTACCGACTCTGAAGTCCAGGGTGTCATCCAGCAGCTGGAGGGCGTTTCGGCGGTCACTGATGCCACCACTCAGGAGTTGGCGCGGTCCATCACTACGTTGATGCGCACCGGCCTGGCCGGCAGCGTGTCAGAGGCCTCCGACATCATCACCGCCGGATTCCAGGCAGGTCTCGATGTGTCTGGGGACTGGCTCGACACCGTCAACGAATACTCCACGCAGTTCCGCAAATTCGGGCTCGACGCCAGCGAAGTCCTCACCCTGCTCAACCAGGGCATCGAGGGCGGCGCCCGCGACACCGACAAGGTGGCGGACTCACTGAAGGAGTTCGCGATCCGTGCTGTCGACGGCTCGAAGACCACCGCGGAGGGTTTCGCAGCGCTGGGTTTCGATGCCGACGAGATGGGCCGTCGCTTCGCCGAGGGCGGCCAGTCGGCCAAGGTCGCCTTGGACGCGACGTTCGATGCGATCCAGCGGATCGACGACCCGATGCAGCAGGCGCTGGTCTGGCAGCGTCTGTTCGGCACCCAGTTCGAAGACATGGGCGATGCCATCAACCAGTTCAATCTGGACGAGGTCGGCGCCGAGTTCGACGACTTGAAGGGCACATCGGACCGGACGACGAAGACGGCGGCCAGCAACTTCGCCTCCGAGTGGGAGACCGCGACCCGAACGGTGAGCCAGCGATTCGCTGACCTGAAAACCGATTTGGCGAACTGGTTCACCGACCTGCCGTGGATTCGGGAGCTTCCCGGCATCATCACCGCTCTGGCGTCCCCTCCGGGGATTCCGGAGGGGTACAGCAACCCGAACCCGCCCGTCCCTGCGACACCGCTGGAGTTGAGCCCCGCCAATCCGGGTGCGATCAACAACCCAGGCGGTCTCCTCCCGGCCGGCCCGGGAACGAACCTGCTGGACAACTTGCTCAACCCAAACCCGGGAACGCCGGCGCCGGAATCGATGGACCCTGATTCTGGGCCCGCGCCGGCTCCGCCCGTTCCGGGGGAGCGGACTCCGATCCTCACTGATTCGCAGGCTGAGGCGGCGAAGGAAGCCGAGAAGGCTGACGAGAAGCCGGTCATCGACCCGTCGCGGTTCTCGCTGGATTCCGTGCCGATCGGCAATTTCGCGCCGGCGGACATGCTGCCCGGCGCTGCTCCGGTGGCCGCACCTCCGTCGGGGCCGGTGACGTGGGATCCGCAAGAGCAGGCCTACGGCGCTCATGTGGTGGATCCGCAGAAGGTGTTCGACGCCGAGACGTCGCTGATCTCGCAGCGCCAGTCCGTGGAGAACGCCCGCCTGCGGCTGCTGGAGTTGGAAGCCGAGGGCAACGCCACCGCGGCCGAACTGAACGCGGCCCGCACCGCGATCACTCTCGCTGAGCGCGGCTATGTATCTCAGCAGCAGAAGCTGGCCGAGGCGCAGCAGGGAACCTGGGAGAAGCTCGAGGACACCGCCAAGCAGTTCACCGGCGGCATGGAGGACATCGGCGCGGCGCTCGACGCCGACTTCGGTCTCTCCGAAGGCCTCCCCGGGTTGGCGGAGAACCTGACGAAATTCATCGCCAACCTCGCCGCCGCGCCCCTCCTCGGGCCGCTGGCGGCGATCAAGGAAGCCGCTGGCGACGAAGGCTCCGGCCTCCTCGGTATGGCGGCGTCGCAGGGGATGTTCGGTCCGCGGTTCATGCCCGAACGCCAGAACACGCCCGCCGGGACACCCACCGATGTTCCGGCCGGGATGCCGGCCAGCCTGCCGGCATCCGGGAATTCGAACGTCAACGCGATGTTCGCGCTGGCCCAATCCGCCTCCGGCCGCACCAAGTACGCGCCCGCCTCGGACTTGATCAACGGGTTGGCGGACTGCTCCGGGTCGATCTCCGACCTGTACGAGGTGCTGACCACCGGAAAGTCCACAGCGGCGCGCATGTTCACAACCACAAACTTCGCCTCAGACGAAGAAGCCGCGAAGCTCGGGTTCCGGCCGGGTTTCATGCCCGGCGCGCTGAACGTCGGCGTCAACCCGTACCCGGGGCAGAGCGGCCACATGGCCGCCACCCTCCCGAACGGCATCAACTTCGAAGGCGGCGGTGCCACCGGTGGCGGCGCCCAGTACGGCGGCAACGCAGCCGGCGCCCTGGACCCGCAGTTCGAGAAGCAGTACCACCTGCCGATCGCCGGGCTGCCCACCCTGCCCGTCACCAGTCCGGCGACCCCGGTGGCCGCAGGGCCAATGCCGAGTCCCCTCAGCGGCCTGCCAATCCCACTGCCCGTGACCATCGTCGGCGGCGCTGTCCCGTCGGCCGGACCGCTGCCCACAGTCCCGACAACACCGGAATCACCCACCTGGAATCCGACCGCCCCGTCCACGACGCCGAGCTCCCCGACGCTGCCGGGCCTGTACAGCCCCGAGAACACCAACCCGGCGCTCACCCCGCCCATCCCGGGTGTGCCGGGGCCACTGCCGTCGGCCGGCCCGGGCGGCGGCAGCACGCTCCCCGGGACTGGAATGCCGCAGTCGGCGCCGTTCGGGACGCCTCCGGCTGATCCGATTGGGCAGTCCGTCATCACCGGGCAATCGCCCCAGCCTGTTCCGGGCGCGGGATCCGGCATGAACCAGGGCATCAGCGGGTTGCCGCTGGCGGCGATCCAGACGGCGGCCGGCGGACTCGACGCCTTGGCCCCGGGTGCCGGTGCAGCGGCGAATCTCGGTATCCAGTTGGCGAACCGGGCGATCGGGTACGGCGCCCAGCAGGTCGGCAACCTCGCCTCCGGGTTCTTCGAGACGTTCACCCTGTCCGGGTCGGGCGGGATGACGGATCCGTTGAAGACGCTGCCCGGCCGGCTGTTGGCCGGCATCGCCGGTGCGCGGCCTTCTCTGCCGAACACCGCGGGCGGGTCGGCGAGCCCGCAGTCCGGGAAGGACCAGAAGCAGCAGAACCCGCAGCAGCCGCAACCGAACAACGGGCCGCTGGTTGAGATCAAGGAAGTGCACCAGGCGCCCGGCGAATCGCCCGACGCGGTCGCCAACAGCGTCGCTTCACAGTTCCGCTCCTACGAGTACAGCGGGGGTTTCAACGGCCGATGAGCATGCCCGTAGAGCTGCCGTTCGACCTCGGTGAGATCCACACCGACACCACGGTCTACCCGACCGGGCAGGTCACCATCCTCGGCGAGCAGCTCCTCCTCGAGCACATCGACCCGATGCTGTCGTTCTCCAGCCTCGACCGGCGGTTCACGTTCCACTTCTCCGGGCCGATGGCGCCCTGGCCAGGAGCCCAGGACGGCATTCAGCTCCTCGAAATCACCCCGCCCTCTCCTGGGTTCAAGCACCTGAAAGCCAAAGGCGCCCGGCAACATGGCACCACCTGGAACGCCACCGTCTTCGACGAAACGAAGATCAACCTGGTTCTGAAGGCGTTCGCCCGCACACCGGAGCTGCTCGGGCAGGTGGTGTCGGACTGGGTGGCGATGTGGCATCCCACCAAGCTGGTGCGCTTCGAGTGGTTGACGTTCGACAAAGGGTTGTGGTGGTGCGATACCCGGTTGTCGAAGGTGTGGAACGACCGCATCCAGTCCTCACCGCGCCGGCACAAGCAGCAGGTCATCACTCACGAAATCGAGAACGCGCAGGCGTTTTGGCGGTCCGTGGATTCGATGTCGTCGTTCGAGTTCGAATACGAGGACTTCGCCGACTCCTTCACCACGAACTATGCCGACGGGGCGGGCCCGGACTGGCCGCTGCTCTACACCGGCAACGGTGACGGGCACGTCTACGTTCAGGGCGGCCTGCTGAAGTGGCGTGACGACTCGGACTCGGTGTTCTTCACCAGCAGCCGCTCCGTCGTGTGCGGCCCGTTCGCCGACGATGACGCGGACAGCGACGTCGACGAAGTGTCGATGGTGTTCGGCAGCTTCCCCGAGATCGGCGGCGCCGCGAACGATCTGTGGATCCGCATGAACCACGACGAGAATGGTGATTGGGCTGGCGACGGAGTGCGGGCGCGGTGGACGTTCGGCAACGTCATCAAGCTGTCCTACTTCGTCGACTTTGTCGAACACGAAATAGACACCGAGGTGGAGCTGTTCGCGCCGCTGCCGGGGGAGCGGTTCACGCTGCGCGGCGGTGTGGGCGGGAACCTGCGACGCTTCCAGATGTTGCGCGGCAACCACGTCATGCTCGACGAACCCGAGGTCGGCACGAACTCGCGGATCGGGCCGGACCACCGCGGTCGAGGGTTCGGCATGCGCGGCGGCGGCGCCCTCTACACCCAGTCCACCCCCGCCAGGGTGCGGGAAATCCGCGCCGGTGGCGTGCTGTTGGACAGCTTCACCACCGCCTTCGAGGAAGGGTTGGGGGCGAAGTGGCCGCTGCACTACTACGACGGTGACGGCGACGCCCACATCTACGTGGTGGGCGGCTCGGCGGCGTGGAACGACAACGCTGGCACCGACGCCCAGCAGGTGATCATCGGGCCTAAGCGGGACTTCCACACCGACACCGACAACCAGGTCGTGCACATCGTCATCGACAACGTGCCGGAGTGGTCGCTGCCAGCGTCGGGGAAGTTCTATCTCGGCGCCCGCATGAACCGCGACGAGGACGAGGACTGGGCCGGCGATGGTGTGTTCGCAGAGATCAGCCGCAACGCGGTGGAGTTGGTGCGCTACAACAATTTCGTCCGCACCCGCCTCTGGCGGGAGTCGATCTGGCCGCCGCCGTTCTGGGGTGAGAAGTACACCCTCATCGTTGGGAAGGAAGGCGCGCCCCGCCACTTCAAGGTGTTGCGGCGCGGCGCGCCGATCCTGACGCGCACCGAAACCGGCACCGGATCGGTTGTCGGCGCCGACCACCGCGGCATTGGCGGAGGACTGTATGCGGGGGCGGCGGCGATCACGCAGGCCTCCCCGCCGAACCTGCGAAAGATCTCCGGCGGAGACAACGCCACCGTCACCCAGACCGGGTTCCTCACTCTGACCAACATCGGCTCCGAGGACGGCTGGCCCACTCTCGTGTTCCGCGGCCCGGGCCTCCTCGGCGTGGGGAACGGGCCCGGCAGCGACAGCATGATCACCTTCGGCCCGTTGAACGAGGGACAGCAGGTGCTGATCTCCACCCACCCGCGTTACCGCAACATCATCGACCTCACCACCGAAGGCACGTTGACAGAGGCGCAGCGCAAAGAGGTCGAAGACATGGCCAGACTGGTCGCGTTGGGGCAGGTGCCGCCGCTGCTGTCGTGGTACGAGTCGATCTTCGGTGTGCTTCCCCCACAGGGGAATCTGTACGAGAAGCTCACCGGCCGGTTCTCCCGCCCCATTCCGGGTGTGGATCAGCCCACCGATGCGGTGACGTCGAAGATCAAGGTATCCATCGTCAACGGCAACGCTGACTCTCGGGTCTTGGCCGCGGTGACACCACAGCGCAGGTGGCCGGAGTAGATGGCCCGCATCGAAGACGTCGGCGACTACCTTGATCTCGCCGACACTCAGAGGCGTCTGCTGTCGCAGAACCCTTATGAGGTGATGGGGGCGGCCCGCCAGGTCGCCGAGATCGAACAACGCCCGCCGCAGGACATCGTCGCGACGCTGCGCACGAACACGTGCAAGGTGGCCGGCGAGGTGGGCGACCGCGAATACCTGAAGCTCGGTTTCCCTCGTATCGGCGTGCCGACCGGCACGTTGATCCTGAAGGGCGCCGACCCGATGGCCGAGGTGGCGTTGCGTTGCTCGGAGACGGTGGTGCCGTTCGTCGCCGACATTGGCCCGCTGCGATGGTCGGGTCGGGTGGACATCGCCCACGACAAGTTCGGCGACCCTGACAAACCGGACACGGTGGAATGCACTCTGCTGCACGACAAAGCGTGGCTGACCCGGGTTTGTGCGTGGCCGTGGTGGTTCATGCCCCTGCAGATCCAAGGACCGCCGTCGCGGGGTGTGGCGTTCGGCAACGCCATCGAGGTCATCAAGTACCTATTCGCCTCCCAGTTTCTCCGCGTGCAGCTCGGTCTGTGGGAGGCGATCAACAACCTGATCAGCCTCAACCTGGACTGGCGGGCGTGGATCGGCACCGTGCTGGCCAACGACGCTAACAAGCTCGACCCGCGCGACGTAAAACGGTTGGCCGTCACGCCGGTCTACGTCGTCCGCCGCAACCCGGGGGAGAGCGACACCAGCCCGTTCATCTCCCTGAACTGGAAGATGGAGGACCTGCTGTCGGTGGTCGAACAGACCTGCCGGGACTGCGGTTTGACGATCGAGGTTTGGCTGTGGGAGCCGGGCATGGAGCAGCCCGACGAATACGCGAAACGGTCGAACCTGCTCAAGGCGCCCACCGTCTGTGTGGATGTGAAGGACCGCCAAGGTGTCACAGGGTTCTCGGGCACGTGGTGGGACGGTCTGCAGCGCACATTCGTCGACCTAATCGACTCGATGCTCGGCGAAGTGCTCAAGCCGTTCCTCAATCCGAAGAACGAATACGCACCGCGCGGTGTGAACATCGCCCCCGCACTGGGTGTGCACTGGAAGAAGCCGTGGACGGTGTTCAATGCCGATCACCCGGATTCCGGTGTACGCGGGACGATCTCGCACCACGGCGCAGTTGCTTGGCGCACGATCACAGGCGGGAAGAGTCCCGCCTGGTTCAACCGAATGATCGACAATTCGATCGCCTTCGTGATCGACATGATCTCGATCGTCATCGGCATCACCGGAATTCCCTCCTCCGTGCTGGAGGGCGCTTTCAACGATCTGTGGATGGCCTATCAGCTCACCGACAACTTCGACCGCCGCGTGAAACAAGGACCGTTCGGCTGGCCTGAAGTGTTCAAGGCCACCGGCTCCGGCTCGTACACTCTGGAGGCGTTCTTCCAGCAGAAGGCGCTGCAGTTCGACACCGCGCCCTACGCGTCGGCGCAGATTGTCGTCGACAACTGCTTCCCCTATGAGTTGGGCCGGGATGTGTTCCCAGGCGGTATGTCCACGGTGATCCGCCGCGGTCGGGTGCTGTCGGACTTCATCGAGAACGCCGAGCTCGAAGACTCCGGTGACAAGTACGCGAAGGTCACCTACCAGATCGGCGACGGCCGCGCCGAAGAAGCACCCGCGTCGAAAATTCAACGCCGCCTCGGCGACATCCAAGCCGGCGTGAACATCGCTCTCCTGGCGAACAACTGAGAGGTAATCGATGGCGATCATCGTTGACGAAGCTGCGGGAACAATCAGCTTCACCGACTGCACGGTAACGTTCCCGTACGGGTTCAACGTCTCCACCGGTGTCGGGACGATCATCATTACCCCCTCCGGCGGGGTGGCCTCGTTCCCGCTGGCCATCCAGGGCGAGGGCGGGTTGCCGCCGAAGATCACCTGGAAAGTCCAGCTGCTCAACCCCGGTGACCCGGAGCCGTCACCGAAC
This sequence comes from Mycolicibacterium vaccae, assembly GCA_050205485.1. GTDB lineage: Bacteria > Actinomycetota > Actinomycetes > Mycobacteriales > Mycobacteriaceae > Mycobacterium > Mycobacterium vaccae_A. Next base: position 487,794 of record JBNMQW010000002.1, read on the forward strand.
CCACAAGTTGTCACCCACGACTCCGGTGGTCCGGGGCAGCCGCTCACGCAGACCATCACGATCTACACCTACAAGGGCGACAAGGGCGACGCGCCGGCGTTCAACTTCTTCGACGCCGACGACCTCGAAGGTACCGCCCCCGACGGCTATGTGCTGGCGAAGAAGCCCGGGGAAGCGAAGGTTGTGTTCGTTCCCCAACGCGTCGGGGATCTGCGCTCGTCGACGGGAATTGAAGCGACCCCGTTCAACTCCACGAACCCACGCCTGCTGACCACCGTCACTTTGGAAGCGAAGCCGTTCCCCCGCAAGGTCGTTCCTGAAGCGCAGGTGGTAGTGACCGGATCGGTGGACACCCGCGTCGATCTGGTCGCCTATCTGGGCGACCCGACCGCCGGGGGAGTGGAGATCGGGCGCGGCTTCGGGGCGGCGGGCGCGGCCCCACCTCCTGTTGTGTTGTCTGGCGGGCCGCCGAACACTTCCACCGGCGCGGACGCCGGCTACGCGGTGATTCCCGCCGACACAGCAGGGGTGGTGTACTTCCGGGCGGAGCAGATGGCGCCGTCGTCGAGCGGCTGGGCCACCGCCGGCGCACCGCTCGGGGCCAGGTGCTCGGCGACAGCGGTGGCGATCTAGTTGGAGCACGAACCGATCGAGGGATTCGACACCCCTCTGTCGACGTGGCCGGACTCCGGCTATGCCGCTAGACCGGGTACGCAGTGGACACCCGAGAAGGTCAAGTCCAAGCGCACCAACGTCATCGAGCTGATCCTGCAGCAGGTCACCCTCGCCCTGCGAGGAAATCTGGCCAACGGGTACAGCTTCGGCCAGCTGCGGTCCTGGGGCAGCGACATCACCGAGGTGCTCACCGAACACACCGAGGCGATCGCCAACCTCGAAGAGATCGCAGCCGCGACGAACACCACGCAGGCGTGGGTATCCGACCTTGACGACATGGCCACGGTGCCGCGGGCGATGGTGTCGACCGTGACGATCGTGAACAGCACCAGCAAGCCGAAGTTCAAAGACATCCTCGAGCACGACGGCACCATCGGCTATCTGCACCACGGGGTGGTGCCGACGATCAAACCGAACACACCGAAGGGCACCACGATCGGCGACGTCTACTACACGCCGATCGTGGTCGACCGTGTCGGCATCGTGGAGAAGATCCGATTCATCGTCGGATCGGACACCTCGATCTTCTCGATCGACTACTACGAGATGGCGTTGTGCGTCTACGACCCGGCCACTCAGAACATTGTGAAGGTGTGGGGGTCCGGGAACATCAAGGACACCTACGCCAACGTCGGTGATCTGGCGGATCCGCCGGACGAGGTCGCGATCACCATGACGGTCGACGGGCTGCCGTTGGAGCAGGAGTGCAAGCCAGGCCAGATCCTGTTCGTCGCGCACCAGCAGACCGCCCCCGGCGTGCTGCAGACCGCGCGCCGGATCGCCGCGGTGCCAGCGACCGGTTTGCGGCGCACGGTGCCGCTGCTGGACGCCTGGTGCTACCGGGCGCCGAATCATTCCCAAGGCATCCCGTCGAGCATCGCCCTGTCATCGCTGACCCGATCGAATCTATACATCCCATGGGCATCGGTCAGCGTCGCGGCGAGAGGGTGAGCGGTGGATAGAGAAGTTCTGGAGCTGCTCGCTGAACATCTCGACGAACTCGTCGACCAACTCGACCAGCTCGTCGCCCAGGGTCAATACCTGTGGTTCCGTCCCTCCGACAGCACATTCCAGGTGACCAGCACCCGTAACGGTGGCGACGGCTGGTACTACCTGCTCGACGCGTCCCCTGCGTGGGTGGCGCAGTGGAACGGTGACCTCGCCGTGGCTGCGGACAGTTTGGTCGACGCCCTGATAACCGTGATGGAAGGCTGACGATGACACTGAAGCAGACTTGGCGGCCGGGCGAAAAATACACCGCTGAAGCCGCGAATGCCCTTGCAGCGTCGATCAACCGGTTCAACGCTTTGATGGCCAGCCTGACCGTTAACGGCAACCTGCGAGAGCTGATGGCGACGGTTGTCTCCCAATTCGTTGACGAGAATCTCGCTGCCTTCGTTCCGCGGGCGATACCCGTCACTTCAGGTCCCGATGCTGGGAAAGCGCAATGGATCGACGGAAACGGTGACCCGGTAGGCGATCCGGTCCCGTGGTCGCAGGTCGTGTCCGAGCAGATTGTCCGGGCAGCCGCGGAGGCTGCGGCCCCCGAAGTGGTTTCCAATCGGGTGGCCGGGCTTGATTTCACCTTCGACGAGGAGGGATACCCCACCCTAGGGGGAACCCGTACCGGCAACCCTCTCGAATTCCTCCCGAGCTCCACCTGGGCGGGCGTTGCGGGCAAGGACGAGGGGGTCAAGAGAGCGACCGGCGGCATCGTTCCGATAGAGCGGTTCAATCCCGATTCGGTTGGCTGGAAAGCCGCAATGGAGGCAGCGGCTACCGAGGCTCACGCCACCGGCGGCACTGTCCACCTGGGGGCCGGTAAGACCTATCTGGCCACGTCGGGTGCAGTGCTCATCGACCTCGACGTGCGGATCGCGGACAACGGCGCGAGAATCGTTCGGGCCGCCAGCATGGCCAACACTCCGGTGCTCACGGCGAGCTACACGACCAGCGCCCCGCAGGCGGTCGTAGGTCTGACGACGACGACGTATGACTGGGGCGGCCAGACTGCCTCAGCGACCCCGACGACCCGGCTCGAACTGTCGTCCACCGCCGGTTGGGCGGCCGGTGACTGGGCGGTTATCGTGGGTGACGACACCATCCCGGGGTCCGATCCCGCCTGGGGCCAGCGGGAGGGTGAGCGCGTCCAGATCGCCGCTGTCTCAGGCAATTACTTGTATCTGTACCGACCCCTGCGGGTAACGCTGACCACCGGCATCCGTGTCGCCCGTATGACGGTGCGGGACTGTGTGATGTCGGATCTCTGGGTCGAGGACGAGCCTGGTGCTCCGGCGTCCCGCAACGCCCCTGCTGTTCATGTCGTGCACGCGGTCAGGCCGCGCCTGGTCAACGCCCGCGCCCGCAACCTGATGGGTGAGGGTTACCGCTTCACCGGATGTGTGAAGGGGTCGATCCCCGGTGGGGAGTTCTCGAACCTGCGGACCTCATCGGCGAACTCGGCCTACGGGTACGGCGTTGTTCTGATGTCGTGCAACGACTTCGACGTCGACAATCTACGTGGCGATTCGCAGCGCCACGTCATCACCACCGGGGCGAAGCAATCCGTCACCGCAGGGTCGTCGGACCTGTCGCAGTTCGGATCTAACCGCGGCCACCGTATCAACGTCAACGCCGGCGAAGTTGGCTCGGCTGGTATCGACACCCACGCCGAGGCGATCGACTGCGTTTGCGAGAACTTCACGGTCGGGTGGGGCCACCGGGAACCGGAGGGGTCGTTCAAGGCCGTCAACCTGCGCGGGCTCCGTAACGTGGCCCGCAACGGGCGTAGCAGCACCATCCGGGCCACCGAGGTCGAGGCATTCGACGGCGGCGGGGATCACAGGATCATCGGGCACGTGCACTCCGCGCCCGATGGTGCGGTCCTTGCCGACCCCGTCCACCATGTGCAGTACGCGAGCCGCTCGACGCGGGGACGAGCCGAGTACACCCGCTGCCAGGACTACCTGCCAAACGTCTCCACCGACGCGGTGACGAAGTCACTGTTTGTCGCACGCAAGGCCAGCGTGCGCCTCAACGACCACCGGATGGTGCTGAACTCGGCGCAGTCTCCGCTACGGGTCTTCGCCACCTACGACGCTGAACTGCTCATCGACACCCTGGAACTGGACATTCGCGGCACTACGGGCGAGGTGCGGGTGTTCTACCCCACCGACAGCACGTCGACGGTACGGATCGAGCGGTTAATCGTGCGCGCTTCCGGCGCTACTTGGCGGATCGTTGACTTCAACGGCCAGAACGGCGCCCTCTCCGTTGGCCGGATCGAAACCGATACCGCCCCAGCGGGAACAGGCACCACCGGTGTCGGCGCGGCCGCATCGCTGTCCATTGGCGACGTGCTCGTCAACCAGCAGTCCATCCTCACCGGGGCTGACTTCAAGAACAACGGCACCGGCCCGACCGGGGCCGGCGGCGCACCCGGGAGCTGGGCGAAACGGCAGCAGGTGCTCGATGTCCCGATCACCGTCGCCCGCACCATCACTGAGGCCAACGGCTTACACCTGGGGCATGAGCGCGTCTATATCCGCACCTCCGCGGCCACGGGAGCGTTCCCCTGGAACATCGGCTCCGGGGGTGAGGCGCTTACCACCCCTGGCACGTGGGTGCGGCGGATGTGGACCGGAACCGCCTGGATCACCGTCGGCAAGGGCACGCTCTAGCCTCAGGGCATTCCGGCCAGCTGCTTGTCGAGCTGATCTTCGAGGCTCTTCGCGTAGGTCGCGGTCATGTGGGAGTCGTCGCGGAACACGATGACCCCGCCGATCACCGGGGCGCAGGTGGTCCCCGGGCACACCCAATCGGTGAGATCCACAAGCTGCGCACCGGGGACTGCCGCCACAGCAGCGGGCTGCGACTGGTCGCGGTTATCCAACGCCCTATCCCGGGGTGTGGCGCACGCGGTCAGTGAATCGAGATGGCCGGCGACGCATTCCGGTTGGCTGGTGTTCGGCTTCGGGGTGTCCCGGATGACGACGACCCTGGTTCCCTGGGCGACGAGGGGCGCCCACCGCGTCCTGGCCCCCGCGACGAGGTCCGACTGCCGGGCGGCATTCTCCCCATAGGACAGGAACACCGCAGCGGGCTTGTCAGGGCCCGTCAGGAACTCGGTGATCCGATTGTTCCATTCGACGCATTCGTCGTAGGGGCGGTTCAGATCGACCGGGCGCAGCTCGATGTCGAGATATGGGCACGCCGCTTTGGTGCTGACGATCAACTTCCATTTGCGGTCGGCCGCGATGGACTGCAATGCGGGCAGCCACTGGGCGGCGTGTGAATCGCCGATCAGCGCGACCTTCGTTGTCGCGTCGGGGACTCCGTACTCGCAGAGATGGGGGACCGCTTCGGTGAAGTTGAGGTGGCACCCGTTCGCGTAGACGGACGGGTTGTCGCCCACAGCTTGCGCTGGGGACGGGTTCATGACGGGCACGGAATCGACCGCTTCACCGGCGGGGCTGTTCCGAGGATCGTCACCCAGCACCTGCGCGCCCACGGGTTCGGCTTCCACGCCCGCCGGAGGGACATAGCGCGACTCGTAGGTAGAGTTCGGCGCTGGGGGGATCAGGGCCGCAACGATCAAACCGACAGCGATACTCGCCCCGATGCCCAGCCCCGCCAGCGACACCGAGTTCCTCACCGACTCTGTGAGCGACCGCGACATTCGGACCGGGTCTTCGACGTAGCGCAGCGACAGCCACGCCGGAAGCACCGACAGCGCCACCAACACGACACCCTCGGTGAGTGTGATATCGCGCAGCCCCTGGGTGAGCCAGTAACCGCCGATCACCAGGACCGGCCAGTGCCACAGGTACATCGAGTAGGAGCAGCCGCCGATCCACTGCACCGGCTTATTGGCGAACAGCACGACGGGTCCGGCCGAGCCTGCGGCGGGGCCGGCGGCGATGACGAGAGCGGTCGACACCGTGGGGATCAAGGCGACCGATCCGGGGAACGGTACGTCAGTGGTGAGCAGCAGTCCGGTGGCGATGATCCCTGCGATCCCTGCCCATGCCAGCGTCACGGCCAAAGCTCTTGGCATCTTCAGCATCGTCGGCATGGCGATGGCGACGAGCCCGCCGAGCGCGAGTTCCCATAGTCGGGTGGTCGTCACGAAATAGGCGGGGCCGGGGTCGGCGTCGGTGAGGTAGATCGACCATGCCAGTGAGGCCGCGGCGATGACCGCCAACGTGATGAACGTCAGCTTGTTCGCGGACCCGCGGGTCTTCAGGACGACCCAGGCGAGGGCTACGAGCAGCAGTGGCCACACGATGTAGAACTGCTCCTCGACTGACAGACTCCAGAAGTGCTGAACGGGGCTGGGGGCGGCGTCTCTTGCGAGGTAGTCGACGGCGCGGTCGGCGAGCTGCCAGTTGACCACATAACCGCCAGCGGCGGCGATGTCGAAGCCGATGTCGCGCCAGCGGGTCTCGGGGAGGACGAGCAGTGTTGCGAGACCGGTTACGGCGAGGGTGAGCAGGCTGGCGGGGATGAGCCTGCGGGCGCGTCGGGCGTAGAACTCCATGACCTTGATGCGGCCAGTAGCGAGTTGTTCGCGGTGCAGGATCGACGTCATCAGGAACCCTGAGATGACGAAGAAGACGTCGACACCGACGAACCCGCCGGGCAGCCAGGGCACTCCGGCGTGCCAGATCAGCACGAAGAGGACGGCGACTGCCCGTAAGCCTTCGATGTCGGGCCGGAACGCCATTTTGGTGCGCTTCGACCGGCGCCGGTTGCGTCGTTGCCGGTCAGAGTGTTTGACCGCGGCGGACATGATCACGGGGCTTCACCGCTGACAGCAAACTTGATTCCCATGAGCTTCCCCCTTGTGTGGTCCAAGAACTGACGGTTGGACGCCGTGTGGCAACGGCCGACGCGGCTGGACCGGTCGGGGACTTGCGCGTTCACTCAGCAAACTCCCCCCGCATGGGTGCTGAGCATAACTAAAGGAGGTGTCCATGACCACGGTGATCACGGTCGACGGAGCGAGCCTGGGTCTTTGGGATGTCCTCGGCCGGGCGCTAGGCGGTGTCCCGGGCCGGCGCGTTCGGATCAAGGGTTTGTTCAGCACCGCCGAAGACGTGCAGACCGCGGTCCGGTCGGTGCTCGAGAGCGGCGAGCCGACACCGTTCGAGATACGCTGCCACAGCGCGGGATGCGAGGCCGTCGGCGACTGGCTGGACAAGTACGCGGACCATCCCGACGCGCCGGCCCCTGAACATCTGCAGCGCATCGTTCTGCTGGGCAATCCCGAGCGCAAGCACGGCGGGTACATGGGCAGGCGCATCGGTGGCCGCCGCCGCCGTCCCACCCCGGTCACTCAGTACGAGACCCTCGACATCACCCGCGAGCGTGACCCGTGGTCGAACTGCGACTGCTGGGGCATCCCGCAGCGGTCGAGGTCCGAGCTGACGGTGGCGCGGCTGACCGGCCTGGGCGCCGACCACATCGACTACTCCCGCGTACGTCCCGAGCACTGCCGGGTCCGAGCCACCGAGGGCCGCACCACCTGGCTGGTCGCGCCATGAGAGCCGCGGTGCGCCTCGCGGCATGCGCCGCGGCCGGCGCGGTCCTTGGTACCGCCGCGTTCTGGGTCACGACCATGTTCGGGCCCGAAACGCTCTACCACGCAGACGAGCCCGTCTACGACACCGACGGCAGCTACCACGGTCTGCGATGAGACGGTTCCTCGCGCGGCTCGACGCCTACGCCACCGACGATCCGGACTTCCGCGAAGGCCACCCCGAGGACCGCTGCCCGCTGTGTGAACGCCCGGTCATCGACCACCCATGCTGGCCGCACCGCCGCCGAGCACTTCTCCCGGTGCTGCTGAAAGTGCGCTGGCCCTGGTGGGTCAGCCACAACCCGCCCAAGGGAGGCCGCTGATGCGAAACATCCTGCCCTACGACAAAACTCGCCTCGGCCAAGACACCGGCTGGTACTGCGGACCCGCCACCGTGCAGACCATCCTGTCCGGTCGCGACGTGTTCTTCACCGAAGCAGAGATCGCCCGCGAAACCGAAGCCGAGGAAGGCAACCACGGCTGGGACGACAAGGATGGCACCGACCACATCCGCCAGGTCGCCACCGTGCTGAACCGCCGCCTGCCCGGATCGAACTATCAGATGGTGGAGGTGCCGCGCTACCTCGACCCCGCTGGCGTCGACCGCCTATTCGCGCACATCCGCCGGTCGATCGACGCGGGGTACGGCGTCGGCGTCAACATCGTCGCCCCACCGTCGAACCGGCCGCGCGGCGTGCTCGGGTCACCCTCACCGTCCTATCCGGCCAACCGAACCACTTGGCACTACTTCGCCGTCATGGGATACGACAGCGACGCCCGCGCGGTGTGGGTCGTCGACTCCGGATTTCAGCCGCGCGAATACTGGCTCGCCGGCGACCAACTCGCCACGCTGATCGTCCCCAAGGGCTACGCCTACGCCGACGCTGAACCATTGGCGTCGATTCCCGACGCCCCCCCGTCGAGACCCGACGCCGCCGCGATCCTGTCGACGGTGATGGGCGCCTCGGTGTCGCTGGACCGATACCGGCAGCTGCTGCCCGCCGTCGGCGACGCACTCGCCCGCTCCGGCTGCACCAGCAGCGACCGAATCGCGATGTGGTGCGCCCAGATCGGCCACGAGTCCGTCGGGCTGAAGTACATGCGCGAGCTGTGGGGGCCCACCTCTGATCAGCTCACCTACCAGGGACGCATGGGCAACGACCAGCCCGGCGACGGGCGCCGCTACCTCGGCCGCGGCCCCATCCAGATCACCGGGAAGAACAACTACCGAGCCCTGTCGCAGTGGGCGCACAGCAAGGGGTACGCGCCCACACCGACGTTCTTCGTCGACCAGCCCGAACAACTCGAAGCCGAGCGGTACGCGTTCCTCGGCGCTATCTGGTACTGGACCGAAGCGCAACCCCGGCTCAACGCCTACGCCGACACCCGCAACGTCGACGACGCCTCCAGGGCCATCAACTCTCCCGCCTGGATCGGAACCACCCGCCAGGCCAACGGCATCGGCGACCGACGCACCCGATACCAGCGCGCCCTCGCCATGGGCAGTGAACTCCTTGCCCTCACTGCTGGGGCGGGCGACTGGAACACCATTCACACCGAACTGATGGGACAAACAGCGATGGCCTCACCACAGGAAGTCGGCGCCGAGCTCGTCGGCAACGCCGACCACCACGTCGTCAAGATCTGGCGCAACGTCAAAGACTGGGCCGCCGGCTCGTCGAACGTGCGATCCCTGCAGGACAAGGTGACCCGGCTGCTGCGCGAATGGACCGAAGCGGCCGCGCTCCCCGGGGAGAACTACGACGTCGGCCGCGCGGACGGCGCGAGCCTCGGCCCGATGGGGCCGCGGAACGCGCTCTACCGCGTGCTGTTCGAGACCACGTTCTGGCAGCCGCGCCTCCCGCTGGCCCGGCTTCGCGGTAAGCGCGGGAACAAGGACACGTTGCTCGGGCACGCCCGCGACGCCGCCTCCTACGGCGACGTCGTCGACCGCAAGCTCGACAAGATCGCCGCAGCACTGGACATCGATCTGTCGGACGTCGAATGACCATCCGGCTGCTGACAGCGGCCGGCACCTGGGCGCCGTGGATGGTCGGCTATCCCGCCGACATCGGACGGGCGATCGGCGGGGAATGGGAACCCGTCCTCGCTGAGGTGCTCGGCGACGAACCCCGCTTCCGCTGGCGACCGATCGATTATCCCGCGGTCGGATTCCTCAACCCCGACCCGAACACCAGCTACGACGAGTCCGTCGCCGCCGGTGTCGCGGAGGGACTGCGGATCCTCGGCGAGGAGTTCGGCCCGCTGCCGGATGTCCGCTACACGGTCGACCAGCTCGACGACCTCACCCTCGACGACCTGAAGGCGCTCGACGCTGACGGGGTCGGCTACTCCCAGGGCGCCGAAGTCATCATCCGCATCGCCGTCGAGCTCGCTCGACACGGGTTGCGATTCCGCCGCATCGTCAACCTCGGGTCACCCTGCCGCGTCCCCGGCCCGACCCGCGTCGGGAACAACCCACCCGGGTCAGGCATCGCTCGGCTCTTTCCGCCGAAGTGCCTGTTGCCCACCATCACCGACATCGTCCGCAACACGGGCGAGATGTACGGCTGCGCGCTCGACGACACCTACCTGCCCGAGTTCTACGCCCTGTTCGTCCAGGCCGAAGTCAGCATCCCGTTCGCCGCCGCGGCGCTGCAATGGGCAATGCCGTACATCGCAGGCGGTCTCGGCGCGGTCCTGTCCGGAAACCCGTTTGGCGTCATCAAGGTGGTCGATCTGCCGAAGGCGGTCAAAACCGCCGGCCAGCTCATCGACTTCGCATCGACACAGGCTCACACGTCCTATCACCTGCCGGCCCCGGAGTTCGGTGGCCGCACCGGCATTCAAGTCGCTATCGACACCATCGCCGCATAGGAGGCACCATGAACACGATCTACTCCGCTGCATTCTGGAAGGACGCCGGAGAGCGCGCGGCGAAATCTGCTGCGCAAGCGGGCATCCTGGCTCTCGGCGGCGGCGCGGTCAACGTCCTGACTCTCGACCTGGCCACGTTCGGCGGCGCGGCCGGCGGCGGTGCGCTGCTGTCCGTGCTCACGTCGATCGCGTCGGCCGGCATCGCCAACCGGGGCACTGCGTCGCTGACCAAGGCCGTCGAGCCAGCCCAGTGACTTGCGCCCAGATCGTCCGGCGCAACGCGCGACGCCTGGGCATCATCGCGCTCGCGGTCGGCATCGCCATCGTCGGGAGCCACATCGAATCTGGCCGCGAACGCTGGTCCGCGCCAGCGTGGGCGTTCGCGCTGGAAGTGCCGGGCAGTCCCGCCACCTGGGGCGCGGTCATCCTGGTTGCCGGCATCCTGATCCTCGCAGGAGTTCGCCGGGCGCGCATCCGGCGCGTCGGCTACTGGATCGCGTTCCTGTGGTTCTGCGCGCTGGCCTTCTCCGCCGGCCTCGCGCTGGCCACCGACATCTTCACCAGCGGCGAGATCCGGGCAGTGAACCCACTGGCGGTCATCTGCTGGACCGTGTTCGCGTCGATGTTCCGCCAGCAGATCGACGACGAGCGTGCGTAACCGGCGCCGCGACGCGCGGCACCCGGTCGTGGTCTGCACTCTCGGCTCATGGACGGTCTTCTCCGCATCACAGCTTTGGTTCGGGCCGGTGTCATCGAGCGTGGTGCGGGACATGGCCCACAGTTCGCAGGTCGCGTTCTCGGCGATCCTGATGGTGTCGTCGATCGCCTGTCTGGTCGCCGCGATCGTCGGTCACGAACCGTGGGGCGCCCGCATCGAACGGGCCGGCATGTTCGGCTGCGCAGTCGCCCTCGGCTTCTACAGCATCAATTTGCCCGCTGCGGTCGCCTCGTGGAACACCACCGCAGCCCTCGCTCTAGCCGGCGGCGCGGTCGGATGCGTCATCCGCGCCGGGCTGGTGTGGCGCATGATCCGGCACCGGGAGACCTGGTGAATCCGCTATGGCAGTGGGTCGGTACCGGCGGTCTGGCCGCGCTCATCAGCCTGGCCATCTCGTGGCCGAAAACGCGCGGCGAAGGGAAGCAGGCGTCCGGGGCTGGCCAGCTGTCCCTGACCGAGGCGCAGGTGAAAGCCCAAGAGAACGCGCTGAAGTCGGCCGAGTCGGCGGCGACGCGGGCCGAGGACATGTGCCGCAAGTGCGAGGTGTCGCGCGAGAAGATGGAATCCGACTTCAAGCGGTTCATCGGTTTCGTCGACGACGAGCTCGTTCCGCTGCTTCCTGACCCGGCAGTTCGGCACCGGGCGAGGGTCAAGATCCGCGAGACGTGGCAGGAGCTGTGACTGACCACGAGCCCGAGGTTCAGCTGACCTGTCGCAACTACCTCGGCATGATCGGACTCGGGTTGTCGATCTTCTTTCTCGGCGTGTAAATCGGCACGCTGATCATCTGATTCCGCGCGAACCCGCGCCACTAAACCATCGCCCCCCGGCTACGGCCGGGGGGCGGCTTCTGTGTTCTGCGCATAGCTGGAATCCGTATTGGCTGCTGTCGCCGGCCCGGACGGTGCGTCCGGTAGGTTGCTAGCTACCGCTCCCAGCTCCCACCCCCCATCCCCCCCGGGAGCTGGGGGCGGAATCCGCCTTTTAATCGAAGGCTAGGCTGCCCGCCGTGAGCGAGCACGCGAGCAGACAGAAGTCTGGCCGACCATCCGCGCCGTTGGTCGACCTGGCGCTGATCGTCTGTCCACCAGGACGCCCCGGCGACATCCAGGCGTTCACCGAAAGGGAGCGCGCCGACGCCGAACTGTACGCCGCCGAGGTCGGCGCAACCGTAGAGCCACTACCCCTGACCTGAATCCAGCAGCCTCACCGTCAGCACATCCTCCTTCGCCATGCCCGGTGCCCGATCAGCAAGGAGGCCGGACGTGTGCCGCTGCGCCGCACTCTTCGACGGATGCTGGTGCCGCCCGGTCTGCTCGCGGCCGTTGACCATCTCGGTCCACTCCACCACCCACGGCTCAGGCTCATCGGCGTCCAGGGCGAGCTGGGTGACGACTACTCGGGTGACGTGGCGAGGCACGCGAGACGTTCGTCGAGCAGCTGATCGGTCAGGGTCATGCTGCCGCCGTAGAGCCGGCGCAGCGCGACCAGCAGCGCGATCTCGCGGTCAATCACCTCTGCGGTCCTGTCCGAAGTCCCCACCAGAGCAGCCTAACGGCGGTGTGGACCTGGTCCACACACGAACGCATAACGCCTGATCACGAGCCATCGTGAGCTATGCTGAACTGGCGAAAACCCGCAGGTCAGAGGCCAAATTCCGCGGGTTCAATTCCCGGCAGCTCCACCCGGCACTAGGACCGCGAGGGCATCCATCATCGTCGAGTTCTTCGCCTGATCGGCGTGCGCGTACACCCGCGTGACCTCTGCCGATGCGTGGCCGAGTATTTCCATGCGCGTCTGTTCGTCGGCGCCGGCCGCGCGCAGCACGGTGGCTGTGGTGTGCCGGGTGGTGTGCAGGGGCAGCGTCTCGTCCGGACCGATGACGCCTGCACCGCGTAGCAGCGCGTGCCAAGCTTCTGAGTCGTCCTTCGGGTCCACGGGCCGGCCGTCGGCGCGGTGAAACACGAGGTTGTGCGGGTTCGGTCCGACGTCAAGGGCGCGCAGATCGAGCAGCGCCTGTCGCAGCGGCTCGATGATCGGCACCCAGCGTTTCCCGGCTGCCGACTTCGGTCGCGTGAACGCCAGCGATGCATGCAGCGGCTCGTACTCGAACTTCACGGGCACATCCCAGATCGGGGTCGTGCAGCGTCCTCCGTGCTTCTTGCCGCACGGCCAGCCGGATTCGGTCTTGTCGCCGCAGCCATGCGTGCGGCGGATGTACTGCAACTGCCAGGTGATGTCGACTGCGCCGGCCTCGAGATCGACCCGGTCCCACGTCAGGCCGAGTGTCTCACCTTGGCGGGTGCCCGTGAGGAACGCGAACAGCCACCGGGTGGCTTCCATCTGGTTGCAGCGCTTCATCGCGAAACCGAGGATCGCCTGCACCTGGTCGATTGACAGCGCATCTCGTTCACCCTCGAACACGTCAGGGGTGTCGACGGCGGCGCAGGGGTTTCGGCGGATCAGTCCTTCCGCGACGGAGTCTGTCAGCGCCCGGTTCAGAACGATGTGTGCCTTCTGGGCGCGTCGCTCACCGCGACCGATCACGGTGTGCATCCGGCGCACGTCCGCGGCGGTCAACTCGGCGAGCCTCTTGTGCCCGATCACCTTCACGATGTTGGTGACGGTGTAGCCGTAGTCCTTGTATGTGCTCGGACGGACGCGCTCCTTGTGGATGTTCAGGAGCCAGTAGTCGAGCCACTGCGCGACGGTGATGGAGCGGTCGAGCTTCAGCCCCTCGGCGGCTTCGGCTTTCAGCTCCTCGAGTTTGGCGACCACGGTGCGGTAGTCCTTGGCGTAGACGTACCGGCGCCGGCGCTTCCCGTTCTCGTCGGGTGGGGCTTCGATGCTGGCGTAGTACAGCCCGTCGCTCTTGCGTTGGCTGATGCTGCCTTCACCCTTGGCGCGGATGAGCTTCTGCTGCTTCCTCGGCGTCGCCACAGATCCCTCCCCAACGTATGTACCCGTACAAACATCATGTTGCATACTTAGTGCACACAGAGAGTAGTCATACCGTCTGTGAACTGCGCTTTTAAGTAAAAGTTCGAGGTCGATTTTACGGCAGGAGCGGACTGTAAATCCGTCGGCTAACGCCTACGCAGGTTCGAATCCTGCACCTGCCACCACTATCAGGCCCGGTTCTCGCCGGGCCTGAGTGCATTCGGGGAGGCGCCGGTGGGATGGCGGAGCGCCGCGGCGGTGCCGTTGCGCAGGATCGATCGACTTGCTGCGGCGACCCCGGACTCCCGCGATCGCGTCGTCGACGCCGCCCGCGCCCTGTGCATCGTGGTGGTGATCCTGTGGCATTGGACACTGTCGGTCACCTACCGCACGCCGGACGGCAACCTGGTGATGGCCAATCCGATCCACGCCGTGCCGGGCGCGTGGGTGGCGACCTGGGTGCTCCAGGTGATGCCGTTGTTCTTCGTGATCGGCGGGTACGCCAACCTGGCCGCCTTCGAGCGCGCGCGGTCGACGGGCACACCGTCCCTCCGGTTCGTCGGCGACCGGTTACGCCGCCTGCTGTATCCGACCGGCGCGTGGGCCGCGGTGTGGCTCGCGGGTGAAGGGGTGGCGGCCGCGCTGCCCGGTGAGCACCGCTGGATCTGGCAGTGGTTCCCGGGGTATCTCGTGCCGCTGTGGTTCCTCGTTGTCTACGGGGCGGTGATCGCGCTGGTGCCGCTCACCGCCGCCTGGCACGCGCGGGCGGGCGGTGTGACGCTGGCTGCGCTGGCCACCTTGATCGTGGCCGGCACCGTCGCGGATCGCGCCTTCGACGTCGCCGCGGCTGCCTGGGTGACCGCAGCGCTGGTCTGGCTCTTCTGCCATCAACTGGGCTATGCGTGGCGCGGCTGGAACCTGGGTGGGCGTTCGTGGCCGGTCCGGGCGGCGGTCGCCGGGGCCGGTCTCGCTGCGGTGACGGCACTGAGCTTCGGGGCGGGTCTTCCCCGATCGATGGTGGCCACCGTCGGCACATCGGAGTCGAACATGTTCCCGACCACCGCCGCGATCGCGGCACTGGCGGTGTTCCAATTGGGGTTGGTCCTCATGCTGACGCCGACGGCGCGGCGGGTGTTGCGCCGGCCGCGGTGGTGGCGGCCGGTCGTCGCGGTCAACGCGGTCGCGATGACCGTCTTCGTCTGGCACATGACCGCGTATCTGGTCGTGCTGTGGCTGTACGAGAGGGCGGGAGCGACGTTGCCGGCCGAACCGACCGCACAGTGGTGGGCGCAGCGCTGGCTGTGGCTGGTGGCCCCGGCGGCGGTGCTTGCCGTTCTGACCACGGTGTTCGCTCCGGTCGAGTTCGCCTCCCGGCGGGGTCGGTCCCGCGCTGCGTGAGCGGGCACTGACCGCCAGACATGGCGCCGAGGTTCGCTACCGATCGTGACAGCGACCTGACGACTGACGCTCCCTCGTTCGGAGTCGCTTGCGAAAGGAAGCATTTCTCCGCTCGTCAGGGAGCTATCGGTGGTGACCGCTCATGACCGACTGTGTGAATTGCTGTCGATGCAGCTAACTTGCGCACATATACTCGCCAGGGCCCGTAGGGCGGGCCGACCAGGGGAGGAATTCACAATGGGCAAGCATCGTGCGAAGAGGAGCACACGCAGGACGGCGTCGCGCCCGGCCCTCGGCGTAGCGGCGATTGCGGTGGCCGGCGCGGCTGCACTGGGGGTGGCGCCGACGTTGTCGGTGAGTCCGGACCTGATGGCCTCGTTGCACTACCTACGCGGCACCAACATCGGCGCCGTACCCACCAACGCTGAGTTCGTCGACTTCATCGACGAGGTTCTGGAGGGCGCCGGGGTGGACCGCCCCGAGGGTCCCTATCAGAAAGTGCCCTACAACGCCGGCTTCCGACCCTTCTCCCGTGGGGGATTCCAGGATCTGACGTATGACGCGTCGATCGTGCAGGGCGTGCAGTTGCTGGACGGACAGAATCCGGCGCCGGGTGACATCATCTTCGGCTTCTCTCAGGGCGCGGTGGCCGCGTCGGCCTACAAGGGCGGGCACACCGGCCACAC
This sequence comes from Mycolicibacterium vaccae, assembly GCA_050205485.1. GTDB lineage: Bacteria > Actinomycetota > Actinomycetes > Mycobacteriales > Mycobacteriaceae > Mycobacterium > Mycobacterium vaccae_A. The sequence goes on from JBNMQW010000002.1 coordinate 503,668, forward strand.
GTATGTCCTGGTGGCCAACCCGAGCAGGGCCAACGGTGGTGTGCTGCAACGGTTCAAGGGCATGAAGCTGCCATTGGTGGATGTCACTTTCGGTGGCGCGACACCGAACAACGGGGACTTCACCGTGGACGTCGCCCGCCAGTACGACGGCTGGGCCGACTTTCCGGCCTACCTGTGGAATCCGGTGGCGGTGGCCAACGCATTGTTGGGTATCGCGCTGATCCACGGCGACACGCAGTGGGAACTGACCGCTGAAGATCTCGAGGCGGCTCGTGGCGCGGGCAGCGACCATTACCAGTTCGATGCGGACTCCAATACCGCTTACTACGTGATCCGGACCTATCCGGTGCCCCTGCTGATGCCGCTGCAGCCGTTGTTGCCGGCTTCGTGGATCGCCGCACTCGATGCCCCACTGCGCGCCTTCATCGAAACAGCTTATGACCGAAGCGATTACAGTGATCCCACCCGTGCGTCGCTGTTCCCGCCGCTGCGGCCTCGAGTGGCGGAGTCCACGGTCGCGGGGCCCACGGTGTCGCTCTCCGTCGCGGACGTCGGCTCGACGGGTCCCAAAGGTGAGGTCACCGACGAGGCAGCCGAGCGGGAGGTCGATGACGACTCCGCGGAGCCCACGGAAGCGGGTGCGACCGAGGTGGAGGTGGAGCCGACCGACGAGCCGGACGACGTGCCGTCCGCGACCGGGCCGACCGGCGGGCGAGACGCGTCACGCGCGGCGGAGCCGGAGCGTCGTGCCGCCGACCGTGACCGGTCACAGCGGCGGGAAGCCGCTGACCAGCAGCGACGCCAGCGCGGTGACGCGGCCTGACTTTGCTGTGCATCATGATCAATTCGCTTACGCGCCTGCAATTTTGACGGACGAAGTATTTACTCGGCTAAGTTAGGTGCCATATCCGCGCAATCGCACACGGCCGTACCCACCTTTGCAGCGACACAATCTGCCAGAATCTTTTTTGGTACAGCTCAACACTTTTGGTCATATGCCACTCTCTGAATGGGCGGCCGTCTCGTAGCTATAACCATCGCTCGATGGGAAGTTGCGTGCTAATACGCGCTACTAGCAACTTTCTGTCGATGGCAATCACCGGGATTTTTCCCCTGCGGCAACGGGTTTGTAAGGCAGACAACCCGCCTAGGGTGATTCACACTAGTTACGCAATCAGAGCACTGGTTGCAGCAAACGTGACCTACGCGGGGGTGGGGTTGTGGCGCCGAGCCCGATCAGACAAGACGTACGAGGGAAGGCCTCGGAGGGGAGTCACGCCTCGGCGTGGACACCGGTCCGGGTGCGTCGAGCGGCCGAGCATGCTGGGACAGGCGCACTCGTCGACGGCGTCTACCGTCGGCCGATGATGCCGAGCGCGTTCCGCGCTCCGGAGTTGGACAGCAGAAACGTTGCGGCCGTGACAATCATCCGAACCGAGGAGATCACCAAAGATCTTCCCGGTGTCCAGGAGAGTCTGGACGGGGCGGACGTGTTGGGGCAGACGAAGGTGGTGATCGTCGATGACTGCAAGCTCACCCGGGACAATCTCGCCGAGGCTTTCTCCGTCCACGGGGCGGTGAAGACCGCTGCGGCATGGGACCTTCCGACGCTGTGCAATGCGCTCGCGGAGTCGCCCGAGGCGCTGGTCCTGCTGAACATCAACACCCGCGAGAGCGCCATGTTGTTGCAGGCGGTGTTCGACATCAACTCACGCCACCGCGTCATCGTGATGGGCATCGCCGAAGACGAAGACGAAGCGATCGTGGCGTGCGCCGAGGCCGGGGTCGCCGGCTATCACCTGCGCAGCGAGTCCCTGGACGACCTACTGACTTTAATCGGCCGAGTCGCGGCCGGCGAGTCGCTCTGCTCGCCACGGATTTCGTCGATCCTGCTGAGGCGGCTGTCCATGCTGGCCGCGCAACGCGAGCCCAGCGGCAAAGAGCTGGTCCTCACCGCCAGGGAGGTGCAGATTCTTCGGATGCTGGAACTCGGACTGTCCAACCGGCAGATCGCGGACCGGCTCTGCATCGCCATCCACACCGTCAAGAACCACGTGCACAGTGTTCTGACCAAGCTCGGGGTGAGTAACCGGGCCGAGGCCGCCGCGCGCTTCCGGACTGTGCAGTTCACCGAGGTTCGGTGAACCGATGATGCGGGAACCTCACACCGCCAGCACGTGACCTTCCCGGGCAGGTACCCGGCCGTCCAAAAAGCCTTGCGTAGCAGTCCTCCACGGCGTCTCGTCCGCGTCCGGTCACGACCGTCAGCCACGGGTCGCCGGGTCGGGTGACCTGGTCCAGGAACGCCGTCCACGCGGTGTCCAGACGGTCCCGCAGACCGGCTGCGCCCCACTCCGCGGCCCGCTGGGCGGCCTGGGCGGGCGCGAAGAACAGCACCGGGTCGGGGCCGGGAATCGCGGCGGCGCCGGGATCGGCGTCCCAGTGCGTGGCCCCGACCGAGCAGTCGTAGGTCAGCCGCTCGCCCAGCCGTCGGTGTACCGCCGAACGGACACCCATGTCGCCGCTGAAATCGACGTACACAGACGGGATTTCGGTCAGTGACCGGCTGATCTGCTCGTAGGTCAGCACGTCGTGGAAGCATCCCAGTGACCGGGTGAAGGCGACGTTGGCGGCTGACGTCAGTCCCACGATCCGCGCCGCATCCCGGCGCTGCGCCAGGCAGAACGCCGTGCCGTAGGCGGTCTTGCTCGACGCGCTGGACAGCAGCACGGTGTCGGCGCCGAAGTACTCGTTGGCGGCGAGGAAGTCGTCGAGCAGGAACGACGTGCTGAACTGGGGGCGCAGGATCGCCTGAAGCGGCTCGCGTTCCGGCGAGCCGGTATCGGCGGCGCAGCGCTGGTATTGGGCGTAGATCGGCGGAAGGTCGCGCCGGTGCTCGGCGCCGTCACGGAAACTCGCTTCGGAGATGTCCTCGGGGTAGAGGACGACGTCGTCGGCGATGGGGAAGTAGCCGTACAAGCGTTCCCCGACCTGTACTCCGTCGCAGCGCGACTCCCTCACCGTCCCGAAACCCCACACCGGGACCGCCCCGGTGGCCGGGTCGTCGGTGGGGAAGTGCTGCCAGTAACCCAGCGCGTCTCCGAACGCCGCGTAGGTGATGTTGTTGGCGGTCAGGGCGAACAGGTCGATGCCGACGCGCACTCCCCCGGAGCCCGGCTCTGACGTCCCGGTGGACCAGTGACCTCGACGGATGTCATTGCGCTGGACTTCGAAACGGGTCGTCACCGCAGGGATGGTAGTCGCGCGGTTGGGCACGCAGAAGGGCTCGCGGTAGGGTCGACGGTTAGTCGCAAACAGATCGGATGCTTCTTCATGGACCTTGTACTCGGCTTGTCGATGACGGCGTCATCGTTGCGCTGGGTGCTCGTCGACGGCTCCGACGGCGACGGCGCCCCGCTGGACCGGGGTTCGGCCGACGCCGACATCAGCCGGGGATTCGACGCGGACGCGCTCGTGAACACCCTCTTCGACCGGGCCGCGCCGCGTGGCGTCGACGCCATCGGCCTGACCTGGACCCCCGATGCCGAAGCTGTGACCAGCGCGGTGTGGCAGGCGCTGACCCAGCGCGGCGTCGAGAACGTGATCGCGGTGTCCGACGTCGAAGCGGCCGAAGCCCTGGCTCGAGGGATCGCTGAGCTGGCCGGCTGTGACCGCGTCGTGGTGTGCGTGGCCGAACCCGTCTCGTCGGTGGTGGCCTCGGTGACGCCGGACGGGATCACGGCCGACCGGGTGGATCCGGCCGCACTGACCGACGTCGACGGCCTCGCGCCGGAGGCCGTGTTCGTGGTCGGGTCCGGTGACGTGGCATCGGTGGTCGCGGCGCTGCAGGACCGTCTCGACGTGCCGGTGATCTCGGCCGACGAGTCCGGCCTGGCGCTGGCCCGCGGCGCAGCCCTGGCCTCGGCGTCGGCCGTCTCGCTGCTCGATGCGGGCACGGCGCCCAAGCGCACGCTGTCGCCGACCAAGGCACTCGTCGGTGTACTGGGCGCGGCGGTGGTGACCTTCGTGGTGTCGCTGTCGGTGGCCCTGGGCATGACCTTCACCTCCGACTCCGGGCACGAGCTGGCGCGCTCAGTGGAGCGGCCCGCACGCGAGGCGGTGCCCTCGCCGAAGCCGGCGCCGCCCGCGGAGCCCGCCGAAGCGGCCGGACCGGACGAGCCCCCCGCCCCCGCCGAGCCGGCAC